>JAJYEQ010000001.1:0-97320 GCA_021785695.1 Actinomycetes bacterium | reverse complement strand
ACCCCGACCCTCAACACCACCCCGAACGTGACAGGCACCTCGGCCACCGACTCGGCGACGGTGACGGGCACGTCGGGCACCCCGACCGGGACGGTGACCTTCACGCTCTACAACGTGACGACCGGGAAACTGGTGGCGGGATACTCGGACACCGAAACCCTGTCCAACGGCAGCGCCACCTCGACCTCGACCGGCCAGCTGAGCCCGGGGAGCTACGACTTCCTGGTCACCTACAGCGGTGACGGAACGTACGCTGCCGTCAGCCCCGCGACCGCCGAGCCCTTCTCGATCGGCCTCCAGACCCCGACCCTCAACACCACCCCGAACGTGACAGGCACCTCGGCCACCGACTCGGCGACGGTGACGGGCACGTCGGGCACCCCGACCGGGACGGTGACCTTCACGCTCTACAACGTGACGACCGGGAAACTGGTGGCGGGATACTCGGACACCGAAACCCTGTCCAACGGCAGCGCCACCTCGACCTCGACCGGCCAGCTGAGCCCGGGGAGCTACGACTTCCTGGTCACCTACAGCGGTGACGGAACGTACGCTGCCGTCAGCCCCGCGACCGCCGAGCCCTTCTCGATCGGCCTCCAGACCCCGACCCTCAACACCACCCCCTACGTGAGTGGGAAGTCGGCCTACGACACCGCGACGGTGTCGGGCACGTCGGGCACCCCGACCGGGACGGTGACCTTCACGCTCTACAAGGGTGTGTACGGCAGCGGCCTGCCCATGGGCTACAGCTACACCACGTCCCTCAACGCGGTGGGCAGCGCCACCTCGACCACGGTGATCGGGCTGAGCGCGGGGAGCTACTACTTCCTGGTCACCTACAGCGGTGACGGCACCTACGGGGCCACCACCGGAATTGCCGAGTTTTTCTCGATCGGCCTCCAGACCCCCAGCGTCAACACCACCCCCTACGTGAGTGGGAAGTCGGCGTCCGACACCGCGACGGTGAGCGGCCTCTACGGCACCCCGACCGGGACGGTGACCTTCAAGCTCTACCAGGGCACCTCGCCCAGCGGGACCCTGGTTGGCACCTACGGCACCGCGACCCTGGTGGGCGGCAGCGCTACCTCGACGACGGCCATCGGGCTGGGTACGGGGAGCTACTACTTCCTCGTGAGCTACAGCGGTGACGGCACCTACGGGGCCACCACCGGAGTTGCCGAGCCCTTCTCGATCGGCCTCCAGAGCGCCAGCGTCAACACCACCCCGAACGCCACGGGCACCTCGGCCTCCGACACCGCGACGGTGTCGGGCACGTCAGGCACCCCGACCGGGACCGTGACCTTCATGCTCTACCAGGGCACCTCGCCCAACGGGACCCTGGTTGGCACCTACGGCACCGCGACCCTGGTGGGCGGCAGCGCCACCTCGACCACGGCCACCGGGCTGAGCGCGGGGAGCTACTACTTCCTCGTGAGCTACAGCGGTGACGGCACCTACGGGGCCACGACCGGAGTTGCGGAGCCCTTCTCGATCAGCCTCCAGAGCGCCAGCGTCAGCACCACCCCGAATACCAGTGGCACCTCGGCCTCCGACACCGCGACGGTGAGCGGCGCCTACGGCACCCCGACCGGGACCGTGACCTTCACGCTCTACAACGCGACGACCGGGGCACGGGTGGGGGGATACACGGACACCCAAACCCTGTCCAACGGCGCCGCCACCTCGACGACGGTGAGCGGGCTGGCCGCCGGCAGCTACTACTTCATGGTCACCTACAGCGGTGACGGAACGTACGCTGCCGTCAGCCCCGGATCGCCAGAGCCGTTCCAGATCCAGGTGGCCAAGCCATCCAAGGTGCCGAAGAAGCCCGCCAAGAAGGTGACGCCATACAAGATCCCGACCAAGCCACCGAAGACCGGCTTTGGCGGTGCGGCACACTCGACGCCCAACGGTGGCCTCCTGGCCGGCGGCCTGTCGACACTGCTGGCCGGGCTGGCGATGATGGTGGTCGCACTGCGCCGCCGTCGACGCGCATGAGAGCGCTGACCACGCGTCGATGAGAGTCGCGCGCGGGAGCGGATCCCACCGAGCCTGGCGCTGGTGGGCCGCCGGATCAGCGGTGCTGATCGTGCTCGGCCTCGTGCTCCTGATTCTGGGAGCACGAGGCCGAGACGTCGGTCCCCAGCTGCCGGGGCCTATTGGCAACACGGGCGTCAGCACATCGAACGTGCGACCCCAGTCGCTGGCGACGCCAGCGGGCTTGGTGCAGTTGGCTACGTGGTCGGTTACCCGGAACGCCCCTAACGCGTCGCTCGCCGGAGACGTCGCTCACGTGCGCAGGACGAGAAGGCCGACACCCAAGCCACCCCTCTTTCTGGCACGTTCTCAACCGATCCATCTGTGGATCCCGAAGCTTCACGTGTCGACCTCAGTCCTGGTGCTCGGACTGAACCCGGACGGGTCGGTGCAGGTTCCCCCAAACACGATCCAGGTCGGGTGGTACAAGTACGGGCCCACCCCGGGCCAGCGTGGGTCGTCGGTGATCCTGGGGCACGTCGACTCCTACCGCGGGGTGGGCGTCTTCTTCTACCTCGACACGCTGCGGCCGGGAGACCAGGTGCTGGTGCGCCTGGCGGACCGCCAGATCGTGCGCTTCTCGGTGATCGGGCTGCGCGAGTACACCAAGGCGCAGTTCCCCGAGAAGATCGTCTACGGCTCGCGCTCCTACAGCGCCCTGCAGCTGGTGACCTGCGGCGGGGTGTTCGACCATCAGACGGGCCACTACCTGTCCAACATCGTCGTCTACACCAAGCGCATCGTCCCGCGGCGGTGACGCTGGCGGCCCAGCACCGGCAGTTTCGTTGTGATACGGAGCTGAGGGACAACGGGCCCCCACACGTGTCCCAACGTTGACCCACACGGGTCCACTGTCGTCATACGCGTAGCACGATGGGAGCACGTCGCGTCTCGCGGCGGCTCGGTGCGCCGAGGTGGTCTTCCAGCATGCCCTTGTCTGGCGGGCCACGTCAGCACCCGCGTCGTGCGAGGCGCGACGTTCGTGTAAGCGCACGCGGTGCAACCCGGACCCACGGGACGCCCAATGAGTTGGGGGCGAGTTGGGACCACGTCGCGGGAGCGGTGAGGTGAGGCGTTGACCATGGCGCCATGTCTTCCACGGTCCCCGTCGCCAGCCAGCGCGCTGGGTCGCGCTGGCACCGTCCGGTGCGCGCGTCGGTCGCCGTCCTCAGCGTTGCCGGGGCGATCGCCCTGTACGCGTCGAGCGGCTTGGCCGCGGTCAGCATCCAACACGCTAGCGACGTGACCCGCGCGGCGACTCCGACGCTGGCTCCCAGCGCGCCCCTGTCGGTCACCTCGATCCCGACGGTGCGCGCCGAGCGCCCGGCTCGTCTCGTGACGACGACCGCCCGCGTCTCGGCGCACGCCGCGCACCCCGCCGCGACGCCGAGCGCGACCCCACCGAGCGGGACGGTGCCAGCTTCGAGCGGTGCGGGATCTGCGACGCCTGCCGCGCCCGCGCACCCCGCGACACCGGCGGTGGGCCACCCGACGCCGACTGCACCCGTGCACCCCGCGACGCCCGCGACGCCCGCGACGCCCGCGCACCCCGCGACACCGGCGGTGGGCCACCCGACGCCGAGTGCACCCGTGCACCCCGCGACGCCCGCGACGCCCGCGCACCCCACGACACCGGCGGTGAGCCACCCGACGCCCGCCGCGCCGGCGCATGGCCCGACGCGCTCGCACCCGAGCGTGTCACGGGCCACGCCCGCGACGCCCGCGCACCCCGCGACACCGGCGGCGACGCCCGCCCAGCGGGCCGCCGCCTCGGCCCTCCTGGCGCACCTCAACCCGGCCGCCAACATCGCCCCGAGTCCGAACTACCTCACCTCGGGCACCTGCACGCAGACGGCGACGGGCTGGTCCTGTGACAACCCCTGCATCTCGTCGACGCTCATCTGGCCGACGGTCGACAACGCTCCGAGCTGCACCACGTACCTGGTCTCGGCGATCAACCACGCGCGCACGCTGGAGGGCGTGGGCGCGATGGTGCTGCCGACCAACTGGTACCAGCTGTCCACGGGTGAGCAGCTCTTCGTGGTCCTCAACCTCGAGCGCACGGCCCGCGGGCTGCCGCCCTACCTCGGGATCAACGCCGCCCTGTCGGCCGCGGCGACCCGGGCCGCCCAGGCCCAGACCGACCCCTCGGTCGCCGCCGGGTTCGCGATCGGGACCAACCCCCAGGGCGACCCGGCCTTCGGCGGGACCTGGTCGACCGGATACTCGGTGCTGGCTGCCGACTACGCCTGGATGTACAACGACGGCTGGGGCGGGAGCCGCGCGACGACCTCCAACGTCGACTGCACGTCGCCGGGCGCGGCGGCCTGCTGGGGCCACCGCGACGAGCTGCTCGGCCAGGACCCCGGCTACAACCCCGGTGTCGGGCTGACGGCCACCACGGCCGAGGTCGGGGTCGGGGTCGCCGTCGTGGGCGGCACGGGTTCCTTCGTCGACCTCATCGAGGCGCCCAAGGGTGCCCCGCCGGCCATGACCTTCACCTGGGCCGCCGAGGAGCCGTACCTCTCATGACGGTCCCCGAGATGGTGACCCACGATGCCCCGTCTACCCGGGTGCTCTCCGTAGAATCGGGGCCGTGTGGTTGAAACGTGGCCCCTGCCCGCGCGGGTCCCGAGCCGGGTCCAGCGCAACCGTTCGGCGTGGCTGGTCGCGCGCCGGCAGCGACAGAGGCGCGGACCGATGACCACGATCCTCGTCGTCGACGACGACCAGCAGATGGTGTCCCTGCTGGAGCGGCACCTGGCGGGAGAGGGCTTCGAGGTCGTGACCGCCGCCGAGCCGACCGCGGCCCTGGCCGCGGTGGGTGAGCACCAGCCGGCCCTCGTCCTGCTCGACATCGTGCTCGGCTCCCACGACGGGCGCGAGGTCCTGCGCGAGCTGCGCCTGTTCTCCGACGTGCCGGTCATCTTCCTGACCGGTCGCGGCCTCGAGTCCGAGCGGATCGTCGGGCTGAAGATGGGCGCCGACGACTACATCGTCAAGCCCTTCTCCCTGGGCGAGCTCTCGGCGCGCGTCGAGACGGTCCTGCGGCGCACCCAGGGGGCCGACGCACACCGGGTCGAGGTGCCCACGCGCAGCTTCGGCGACCTGGCCATCAACGAGACGACCCACGAGGTGACCCTGCGCGGGGAGCTGGTCGACCTGACGGCCAAGGAGTTCGCCCTGCTGGCCTTCCTGGCGGCCTCGCCGCGCCAGGTGTTCTCTCGCGAGCAGCTCCTGCGCCAGGTGTGGGAGTCCTCGGCCGAGTGGCAGACCGACGCCACGGTGACCGAGCACGTGCGCCGCATCCGCAACAAGATCGAGGTCGACCCCGATCACCCGCGCTGGATCGTGACCGTGCGCGGCGCCGGCTACCGCTTCGAGCCCGCATCGCGCTGAGGGCGGCGCGCGAGCAGGTCGCTGACCCGCTCGACCAGATCACTGGGCCGGAAGGGCTTGGCCAGGAACGTGGCGCCCGGGATCCCGGCCGCGATCGAGGCGTCCGCGGTCCCCGACACCAGGAGGACCGCCAGATCGTGATGGGCGTGGCGTAGGCGTCGGGCCAGCTCGTCGCCCGGGGTCGCCACCAGCACCACGTCGCTCACGACGAGGTCGACGTCGGCCAGGCCCGGGCCGAGGGCCAGGGCCTCCTCGGCCGATGCCGCCTCCAGCACGCGGTGGCCCAGGCGCTCCAGGACGCCGACGGCGAGGCGGCGCTGACCGGCGTCGTCCTCGACGACGAGGACCGTCGCGGGCGCCGGTCCGGCGGGGGCCGGGCGAACGGATGCGGCCTCGGCGGCGGGGCGCGCGGGCTCCTCGTCGGGCCATCGGGGCAGGGCGGCCTCGAAGGTGGTCCCGGCCCCCGGGGCCGAGTCGACCGCGATGGACCCGTCGGAGTCCAGCATGAGGCGCCGGGCGGCCGTCAGCCCGAGCCCGTTGCCCTTGAGCCCCTTGGTGGTGAAGAGTGGCTCGAAGCAGTGCTGGCGGGTCTCCTCGTCCATCCCCATCCCCGTGTCGGCGACGCGCACGACGACGTAGGCGGTCTCGGGGTCCAGGTGGTGCCGCGGGGCGAGGTCCCGCCCGCTGCGCTGGTGCAGGGAGATGGCCAGTGATCCGCCCGTGGGCATCGCGTCGCGCGCGTTCAAGACGAGGTTGAGGATCATCTGCTCGAAGCGGTCGGGGTCCACGTGCACCGGGCCCGAGTCGGCCAGCGACCAGTGGACGTCCACGTCGCGCCCGACGATGCGCTCGATGATCCCCGTCGTGGCCCTCAGGACCTCGGCCGGGTCGAGCACGCGCGGCTCGGCCGACTGGGTGCGCCCCAGGGTCTGGAGCTGGGCCGCCAGGGCGGCCGCGCGCTCGGCGGCGCGGGCGACCTCCTCGACGCTGGTGCGCGCGTCCCCGTCGACCTGGCCCTCCAGCAGGTCGGCGTAGCCCGAGATCAGGGTCAGCAGGTTGTTGAAGTCGTGCACGATGGCGCCGGCCACCTGGCCGCGCAGCTCCATGGTCTGGGCGTGGCGCAGCTCCTCGGTGACCAGGCGCCACTCGGTCAGGTCGTCGATCAGCGTGAGCAGCGCGGGCTCGTCACCCAGGCCGGTGACGCGCTGGGCGACGACGCGCAGGTCGCGCGGCCGACCGCCCAGCGGGAGGCCGACGAGGTCAGCGCTCTGGGGCTCGACGCCGCTCGCGGCGCGGCGCCAGAGGGTGGCGAGGGGCGCGGCCAGGGCCTCGGGCCAGGCGACGGGCCCCGCCTCGGGCCACGTCAGGAGGGTGGCGGCGCGACGGTTCCACCAGCGGACGTCGCCCGCGCGGTCGCCCTCCACGATGGCGATGGGGGCGCTGTCGACCAGGGCTCGCCAGCGCGCCTCGCCGGCGGCCAGTGCCGCCGTGAGGTCGCCGGACTCCAGGGCGGCCGTGGCCAGGGCTGCGAGCAGGGCCAGCATCTCGGCGTCGCCGGCCCGCGAGCCCGGCGATGCCGCGAGGGCCAAGGTGCCCCGGCGCGTGCCCCCGGGAGCGATGAGGTCGACGCGCAGCTCCTCGGGTCCCGCCGAGGGCGCGCCCTCGTCGAGCAGGCGGGCGGGGGCGCCGAAGATGGCCGGGGCGTGCTCGGCGACCAGGGCGGCGACGTCGGCGCGCTGACCGCTCGTGCGCAGGGCCAGGGCGGTGCGCAGCAGGGCTCGCAGCTGCTCGGTGGTCCGAGCCGCCTCGGTGGCCGCCTGGGCGGTCTGGCGGCGCAGGTCGAGGCGCTCCAGGCTCGTCGAGGCGGCCCAGGCGACCTCGTCGATGGCGGTGAGCTCCATAGGTCCAAAGCCGGACTCGTCACCGTGGCGCACGAAGGTGATCGATCCGATGACCCGGTCGTGGACGCGCAGGGCCGTCGCGGCCAGGTAGGGCAGGCCGCGCGTCACGTCGGCGGGGAGGCGTACGCGCTGGCCGAGGCGGACGACCTCGGCGGCGACGTCGTCGATCTCGGGGACCCGCACGGCCAGCGCCGCCGCGCCGGGGCCCCGTAGCAGGGGCGACGCCTCCTCGACGATGTCGACGCGGCACCAGGTGCAGAACTCCTCGACGGCCAGGTCGGCCAGAGCACCCAGGACTCGGGCCCGGTCCTCGGCCCGGGTGGCACCGAAGCCGGAGTCGAGGGCCGGACGCACCTCCCCGTGGCGCTGGGTCAGGCGGAGGGCCCGGGCCAGGGCGGCCGCATCCTCGCCGGCACGGCGGGGTCGAACCGGCGCGGGGACGTCCGGCGCGCGCGGGACGACCGGCCCCGCGCCGGGACGGGCGTCGCGCCGGTTCGGCGGCGGCGGAGGTGCCATACGTCACGACCCTAGCGAGGAGGCCGTGGTCGGGGGCTGATCGGCCCGGACCCGGGACTCTGCCCGAACCGCGTGGCGGGCCTGGCGGGCGAGCCGGTGCTCTCCGCGCTGTTCCAGCGGGCTCGGGCGTCGAGCACGCACCGGCGAGCTGCGGGGCGAGCAATGGCCCCCAGTCACGACGCGCAGTGTCGTCAACTGCGTACATTCACGGCGGCACGCGCCGCCGGTGCCGGCTTCTCCCCCTTGGCCCAGCCGGCGGGCGGGTCCGGCTGCGAGCTCGAGCAGGAGCGCCAGGTCGTGGGTCGCGGCCCCCCGCGTCTCGTTCGTCGCCCGGCCCGTCCAGTCGGGCGCGGGCGAGCGCCCGATCGGGCCGGTCGAGGCTTCAGGTCCACCAGATCGCGCCCCGGCGCCGGTCGCCGCTGCGGTGCGGCCGGCGCGACCAGGCACGAAACATTCCCCACGGCGCCGCGGGGGTGAACTACGTTTACGGCGAGTGTGAGGGAGGTGGGTCATGGGGACCCGGAAGCGGACGTGGGCCAGGGCCGTGGCGCTGAGCGCGACACTGTCGCTCCTGGCCCTGGGGGTCGTGGTGAGTGGTGGACCGGTCGCTGGGGGCGCGGTGCGTGCCCACCAGACGGGCGGGCGAAGCGCCCTCATCTACGGGCCGAGCGTGATCGGCAGCAACGGCATCTCCGGCGCGAGCGGCAGCCTGGAGCAGACGATCCTGCAGTCCGAGGGCTACAGCGTCACCATTGCCACGGCCAGCCAGTGGGACGCCCTGACGAGCGCCCAGTTCGCCAGCTACCAGCTGCTGGTGATCGGGGATCCCCGGTGCGGCTCCGCCGGCATCAATGCGGCCACCAACGAGTCGACGTGGATGCCGGCCGTCAACGGCAACGTGATCGTGATCGGCTCCGACCCGGCCTACCACTACGCCAACGGAAACAACAACGCCTACGCCACCGCCCAGGCCGCGCTGGCCTACGCCGGCTCCAACCCGACCGCGACCAACCTCTACCTCGACCTGAGCTGCGCGTATCAGTACTCCTACTATCAAACGTCGTCAGCGATCCTGGACGGGATCGAGTCCGGCTTCCTCGTGGGTTCGGCCCACGCCAACTCTGACGCCAACACCACCGACGTCACGGCGGCCGGGGCCAGCGCCCTCGGGCTGACGGCCGCGCAGCTCTCGGGGTGGAACTACTCGGTCGACGAGGACTTCACCGCCTGGCCCGCCGACTTCACGCCCCTGGCCGTGGTCCAGTATGCGCAGGTGGTCCCGGAAATCCAGTCGTACGCGCGGCGGGCCCACGCGGTGACGTCGAACGGCCTGGTCGGTGGACCTACGATGTGTCCCCCGGGGGTGGCGTCGGTCACGGGGCTGGTGGGCTGTCCCTACATCCTGGCGCGCGCCGGCGCGGCGGGCCTCGGCGGACGCGTGAGCGACCTGACGCTGACGCGCACGGTCACGACCCTGACGGCCACGTGGCAGGCGGGCAGCGCCCGCGGGTCCTTCGTGTGCACCCTGCTCTACGGGTACCACGACCCCTCGACCTTCACGGTGCGCACCACGGGGACCCAGTGCTCGTTCTACTCCCTGAACCCGGCAATCAGCTACGGCGTGGCGGTGGCGGGTGATGCGGGAGCCGGGCCGACCTCGTCGGCCTTCGCCGGGCCGGTGCGCTCGACGATCACCTGCCGACGGGGCGGGCACGTGCGCCACGTCACCGGGGTGAACCCGCGCTGCCCGGCGCGCTGGCGCCTCGTCTCGTAGCGCCCACGGCGCCGTCGGCTGGTGCCGAGCCTCAGTCCAGGCCCAGGGCGTCGGGCAGGGTGACGTAGCCCGGCGCGCTGTGCGGCCACGGCGCGACCTCCTCGAGCAGGGCGGCCAGGTCGACCAGCCGGTCGTCGTGAAAGCGCGGGGCGGTGATCTGGAGCCCGAAGGGGAGGCCCGAGTCGAGCATCCCGAGCGGCACGCTGAGGGCGGGCAGGCCGGTGATGTTCTGGATCACCGTGGCCAGGTGCCGCGGGTGGAGGCCGTGAACCTCGCCGGAGGCGTCGCGCCCGTCGGCCGGCCAGCCCGAGGACGTCACGACCGGCGTGAGCAGCAGCCCGTCGTCGCCCAGGAGCTCCTCGAGGCGCCGGGTGTAGGCGAAGCGCCGCCGGCGCGCCGCCAGGTACGCGGGCAGGCTGACGTCGAGGCCGCGAGCGAAGAACTCCTGGGTGGCCACGTGGTAGAGGTCCCAGCTCGCGCGCACCGTGGCCTCGCCGAGCCGGTGCACGTGCTCGGCGGCACACGTGACGTACCAGTCGAGGTCGGGGTCCGCGGGCGCGAAGAACTCGTCGGGGGCCATCCAGTCGACGGGGGCCCGCACCACGTCGGCGACCAGGTCGACGGCCGCGTCGAGGGCCCGCTCGACGTCGGGGTCCAGAGGTCCCCACGCACTGGTGCGCTCGGCCGCCAGCAGGCGCGGCGGCGCCGCGCGCCAGCGCGGCAGGCTGGCGTGGAGCGCGGCGGGCAGGCTCGCCGGATCGCCGGCGACCGGACCGCGCACGATCGAGACCAGCAGGGCCAGGTCGTCGGCCGCGCAGGCCAGCAGGCCGTCGGTCGAGTAGTCGATCCAGTCGGGCGCGGGGAAGCGCCCGATCAGGCCGGTCGTCGGCTTCAGGCCGAGCAGGCCGCACAGCGCGGCCGGGATGCGCACCGACCCGCCGCCGTCGGTGGCCGTGGCCACCGCCACCAGGCCCGCCGCCAGGGCCGCCGCCGAGCCCCCGCTCGATCCCCCCGGCGAGAGCGCGAGGTTCCACGGGTTGCGCGTCACGCCGGTGAGGTCGTTGGCGGTGTAGCCCTCGATGGCGAACTCGGGCAGCGTCGACTTGCCCACCACCACCGCGCCGGCGGCCGCCAGTCGCGCCGGCGTGGGCGAGCTGGTCGTGGCCGGGCCCGCCGCGGCGAGGCTGCGCGAGCCTTGGCGCGTGGGCAGCCCTGCCCAGTCCTCGAGGTCCTTGATGAGCGTCGGGGCCCCGGCCAGGAGCCCCTCGCGGATCCCGCCGCGGTCCAGGGCCCCGGCGGCGCGGCGGGCGCGGTCGCCGTCGCGTGCGGCCAGGACCCCGAGGACCGGGTTGGCGTCCTCCAGCCGGCGCAGGGACACCTCGGTGACCTCCAGGGCCCGACGGCGTCCGCTGCGCACCGCGTCGACCACCCGCGTCAGGGGACCACGCCGGCGCGGGCTCAGGGCGCCCCCCGCTTTGCGTTAGCGACATTTAGAAACGTTGTTCGATTTTGAGCGCATGACTTGTCCTGGCGTTGCGCGAGGTCTAGACACCGAGCGGTGGCGGGGGAGGTCTGGGTATGCGTGGCCCAAGGCTAGTTGCGGTTTTCGTCCTGGTCGCGTCGTTCGCGGCGACGAGCGAGGTGGGGGTGGCCGCAGCGGCGGTGCCGCGACCCGGCGTGCCGATCGCGGCCGTCGGTGGCGGGGAGCACCCGCGCACCGGGACCGCCTCGATCTCGGGTGTGGTCAGCGTCACCGTCTCGGGTGTGGTGACGCCGCTGGTCGGCGCCTGCGTGAGTGCGCAGACGTCCGGGGGGACGCCGGTCGAGGCGACCACGGCGACGGGGGGCACCTACACGCTCAGCGGTCTCGACGTCGCGTCCTACGACGTCTACTTCTCTCCGTGCGGGGCGGGTGACTACGTCGCCCAGTACTACAGCGACGCGGCCACCACGTCGGCCGCGACGCCGGTTGTCGTGTCGACGTCGGGCCAGGCGGTGACGGGGATCAACGCGACGCTGGCCCCGGGGACGACGATCAGCGGCACGGTGAGCACCACGTCGGGGCCACTGGCCGGCGTGTGCGCGTCGGCCCTCTCGAGCGGTGGGCCGACGCTGGGCTCGACCCCCTCGACGTCCGCGGGCGCCTACACCATCACCGGGGTGCCCGGGGGCACCTACACGATCGAGTTCTACGGCTGTGCGGCGGGCGTGAACGTCGTCGCCCAGTACTACACCGGCACCGCGAGCGGGACCACCCTGGCCTCGAGCGCCGCGCCCCTCACCGTCGGATCCGGCCCGGTGACCGGGATCGACGCGACCCTCGTCGTGGGCGCGTCGATCGGCGGTACCGTGAGCGCGTCGGGTGGTGGCGCGCTCGCCGGCGTCTGTGTCAGTGCCTCCGTGAGCGGCGGCCCCGTCCTCGAGGCGACGACCGACGCCACGGGCTCCTACACCATCACCGGGCTCGCGACGGGCACCTACACCGTGATGTTCCGCAGCTGCTCGTCGGCGACCGCGGGCTACGTCGCCCAGTACTACGGCGACGCGGCGACCGCGGCGGCCGCGACGCCGGTCGTCGTGTCGACGTCGGGCCAGGCGGTCACCTCGATCGACGCGACCCTGGTCGCGGGCGGGACGATCGCCGGGACCGTCGAGGACGCGACGGGCACCCCCGTCGCGGGCGAGTGCGTGAGCGTCGACTCGCTGGCCGCCGGCTTCGGTGGCACGGCGACGACCGACGCCACCGGCGCCTACAGCGTCCCGGGCCTGGCGGCCGGGTCGTACGTCGTGGAGTTCACCTCCTGCACCAGTGGTGGCCCCTACGCCGACCAGTACTACAACGGCTCGCCGGGGGGGACGCCCGGCTACCAGGATGCCTTGGCGGTGACGGTGGTGGCGGGCCAGACGGCGCCGGTGGACGCGACCCTCGTCGCGGGCGGGTCCATCACCGGCACGATCACTGCCGCCGCGGGCGGCGCGGACCTCGCCGGCATCTGCGTCACCGCGACGTCGTCGGACGGCTCGGCGACGGGCTCGGCGACGACCGACGCTGCCGGTGACTACTCGATCGGCGGACTCGTGCCGACCACCTACACCGTCCAGGCGACCGACTGCTCGGGCAGCGGCTACGCGACGACGATCTACAGCACCGGACCAAACGGCGGAAGCCTCGCGGGGACGCCGGTCACGGTCACGGCGGGCACCCCGACGCCGGGCATCGACATCGCGCTGGCAGCGGGCGAGTCCCTCTCGGGCACCGTCACCGCGGCCACGGGCGGCGCGGACCTCCCTGGCATCTGCGTCGACGCGCTGACGACGAGCGGGCCCCTGGCCGCGAGCGCCGTCACCAACGCCTCGGGCGCCTACACCTTGAGCGGCCTGCCGGCGGGCAGCTACCTGGTGGAGTTCATCGACTGCGCCACCTCGACCTACGCGACCGCCTACTACGCGACCAGCGGCATCGTCTCGTCACCCTTCTCGGCGACCGCCGTCGCGGTGACGACCAGTCCGGTCACGGGGATCAACGCCGCGCTGGTGGCGGGCGAGTCCCTCTCGGGCTCCGTCACCGCGGCCGCGGGCGGCGCGCTCGCCGGCATCTGCGTCGACGCGTGGTCGCCCGCGACCGGGGTCGGCGGGGCCACGGTGACGGACGCCTCGGGCGCCTACACCCTGGGCGGCCTGCCCAGTGGCAGCTACATCGTCAGCTTCGCCGCGTGCTCGCCGGGCAGCCAGTACGTGACGGCGTACTACGTGATTAATCAGGCTGCGGGCACTGTCCTGTACGGCGACGCCTCACTGGTCGACCTGAGCGCGGGCAGCGCCTCGGCCATCGACATCGCCCTGGGGACCGGGGGCGGGATCTCGGGGACCATCACCAGTGCCGCCACGGGCCTCCCCGTGGCGGGCGTGTGCGCGAATGTGTCCGACGCCGCGTACGCCGCGACCTCGGCTCCCAGCACCACCAACGGGGTCTACGCCATCCTCGGGCTGCCCGCGGGCAGCTACTCGGTGTACTTCGCGCCCTGTGGCACCGGCGCCGACTACGCGGGCCAGTACTACAACGGGACCGCCGCGGGCTCGCTGACCGGAGGCGTCGCGGTGAACGTGGGCCCCGGCGCGACCACGCCGGGCATCGACGCGTCCATGGTCGCCGGCGGGGCGATCGCCGGCACGACGACGGCGGGGAGCCCACCCACGGGCGTCGCGGAGATCTGCGTCTACGCCTACGGGAGCGGGGGCCTGCTCGCGGGGACCGGGTTCACGGCGACCGACGGGTCCTACCTCATCACGGGTCTCCCCGCAGGGTCCTACGTCATCCAGTTCTCCCAGTGCGGCGTGGCCGCCGGTCCGGGCTACGTCCAGCAGTACTACACGGGGCAGCCGGGCGGGGCGTCCAGCTACGGCGCCGCCGGCCTGGTCGTCGTCACCGCGGGCGCGACCACGACGGGCATCGACGCGTCCATGGTGGAGGGCGGCGCGATCTCGGGCACCGTCACCGCCGCCGCGGGCGGCGGCGCGATCGCCGGCATCTGCGTCACCGCCACGTCAGCGACGGGGATCTGGGCCGGGTCCACCCAGAGCCTCAGCGACGGCACCTACTCCCTCAGCGGGCTGACGCCGGGTGCCTACACGGTGGGCTTCGCCGAGTGCGGCAACGTCGCCAGCGGGCCGGGGTACGTGGCCCAGTACTACGACGGCGTGTCGGGGGGCACGGCCGGTCAGGCCGACGCCGTCGCGGCCGTCGTCCAGGCCGGGGCCACGACGTCCTCCATCGACGCCGTGATGGCCCCGGGCGGCGCGATCACCGGCACCGTCACCGCCCCGGGGGGCCAGGGCATCGAGTGGATCTGTGTCTCCGCCGTCGCGCCCACCGGCGTCAACATCGCCCAGACGGGCGCCCTCAGCGCGGCTGACGGCTCCTACACGCTGAGCGGCCTGCCGACCGGTTCGTACGCCATCGAGTTCACCGAGTGCGCCAACGGTGCGGCCGGCTACCTCAGCCAGTACTACGACGGCTCGTCGGGGGGCACGCCCGACGCGTATCGCGCCAGCCTGGTCGCCGTCACCGCGGGCGCGACCACGACGTCCCCCATCGACGCCGTGATGGCCCTGGGCGGCGCGATCACCGGGACGCTCAGTGACGCCGGGGGTGCCCCGGTCGCGGGCCTGTGCGTCAACGCGCAGGGCGCGGGCGCGCGGGCCTTCGCCACGACCGATGCCACCGGCTCGTACACCCTGAGCGGCCTGGCGACGGGCTCGTACACGATCTCGTGGTCCGACGGCTGTGGTGCCGCCGCGGCGACCGGGTACGTCCCGGGGGCCCTGGCGAGCCCCGTCAGCGTGACGGCCGGCGCGTCGACGAGTGCGCCCGGGGGCGTCGTGGCCCCCGGCGGTGCGATCACCGGGACGCTGAGCGACGCTACGGGTGCCCCGGTCGCGGGCCTGTGCGTCAACGCGCAGGGCGCGGGCGCGGGGGCCTTCGCCACGACCGATGCCACCGGCTCGTACACCCTGAGTGGCCTGGCGACGGGCTCGTACACGATCTCGTGGTCCGACGGCTGTGGTGCCGCCGCGGCGACCGGGTACGCCCCGGGGGCCCTGGCGAGCCCCGTCAGCGTGACGGCCGGCGCGCCGACGAGCGCGCCCGGGGGCGTCGTGGCCGCCGGTGGTGAGATCACCGGGACGCTGAGCGACGCTGCGAGTGCCCCGGTCGCGGGCCTGTGCGTCAACGCGATCGTCGGGGGCGTGTCGGTCGCCACCGCGGTCACCGACGCCACCGGCTCGTACACCCTGAGCGGCCTGAGTGCCTCCAGCCCCGTCGTGGAGTTCGCGCCCTGCGGCGCGGCGGGCCTGACGCCCGGCTACCTCGCCCAGTACTACGACGGCTCGCCGGGCGGCGCGAGCTCGGCCACGAACGCCCAGCCCGTGCCGGTCGGGGTCGGCCAGACTGTCTCGTCCATCAACGCGGTCATGGCCGCCGGCGGCGGGGTCGCCGGGACGGTGAGCGACGCGAACGGCGCGCCCGTCGTCGGGCTCTGCGTCAACGTCCTCAGCGGCGGCGCGGTCATCGCGTCGACGACGACGGACACCCTGGGTGCGTACGGTCTCTCCGGGCTCGCACCGGGGAGCGACACCGTCAGCGCCGGGCCGTGTCCGGGCTTCCCGAGTGGGCCGAGCGCGGGCTTCGTGACGCAGACGACGCCTGTCACCGTCGCGGCCGCGAACGTGGCCCCGGCCAACATCTCGGTGGCCGCAGCGGGGGCGATCACGGGCACCGTGACCGACACGACCACTGCTCCAGTCGCCGGCCTGTGCGTGTTCGTCGACACGTCGGGAACCTCGCCGACGTACGTGGCCAATGGCGTGACCGCCGCCGACGGCTCGTACCAGGTGGCCAACCTCACCCCGGGGGCCGGCTACCTCGTACAGTTCGCCGACTGCGGGAACAACCCCTACGCCATTGCCCAGTACTACGACGGCGCGTCGGGCGGCGCGAGCACGCCGGCCACCGCCACGCCGGTGTCCGCCACGGCGGGGCAGGTGACGCCGTCCATCGACGCGACGATCACGCTGGGTGGCGCCATTGCGGGCACCGTCACCGAGCCCACTGGCGCACCCGTCGCCGGCCTGTGCGTGTTCGTCGAGACGCCCGGATTCTCACCGACGTACGTGGCCAATAGCGCGACCGCCGCCGACGGTACCTACGTCGTAGGTGGACTGCCCGCGACCACGAGCGGCGACATCGTGGAGTTCGCTCCCTGCGGCAATGGGTCCGACACCTTCTTCGTCCCCGCGTACTACGCGACGGGCGCCACGACGACGAACACGACGACGAACTCGACCTTGGCGACCCTGATTCCGGTCGTGGCCTCCTCCACCCAGGGGGGAGTCGACGCCCAGGTCGTCCAGAGCCAGTCGGTCACCATCACAACCAGTGCGCCGAGCTCCGGCGCGTCCTACACGCCGATCGCCGCGGCCACGTCCGGCCTGCCGGTCACCATCACCGTCGACTCGTCGAGCTCGAGCGTCTGCTCGATCTCGTCGTCGGGGGTCGTGACGGCCCAGACCACGGGCACGTGCACGCTCGATGCCAACCAGGCGGGCAACGCCGACTACCTGGCCGCGGCGCAGTTCCAGCAGTCCTTCACCGTGTCCTCGACGACGGGTGGCGTGCTGGCGCTGGCCCGCCCGGCCGTCGGTCGCTCGGGACGCCCGGGATCTGCGGGATCGGGCGTGGTGGCCCACACCCTGTCGTCCCAGACGATCACGATCTCGTCGAGCCCGCCGGCACCGGCCACCGTCGGGGCTAGCTACACCCCGGTCGCGACGGCGACCTCGGGCCTGGCGGTGAGCCTCGCCATCGACCCGGCCTCGACGGGTGGGGCCTGCACCCTGTCGGGGGGCGTCGTCACCTTCACCGGCGTCGGCACCTGCCTCCTCGACGCCTCCCAGGCGGGCGATGCCAGCTACCTGGCCGCGCCCCCCGTCCAGCAGGTGATCACGATCGGCGCGGGGGCCCAGACGATCACGATCTCGTCGAGCCCGCCGTCACCGGCCACCGTCGGGGCCAGCTATACCCCGGTCGCGACGGCCACCTCGGGCCTGGCGGTGAGCTTCGCCATCGACCCGGCCTCGACGAGTGGGGCCTGCACCCTGTCGGGGGGCGTCGTCACCTTCACTGGCGTCGGCACCTGCCTGCTCGACGCCTCCCAGGCGGGCGATGCCAACTACCTGGCCGCGCCCACGGCGAGCCAGGTCGTCAGTGCGGTACGCGGGGCCCAGCAGGTCGCGTTCGTCACCCCGCCGCCCGCCGCCCCGGCGATCGGCCAGACCTACCGCCCCCTGGCCAGCGCCACCAGCGCGCTCCCCGTGACGATCAGCGTCGACCCGGCCTCGACGAGTGGGGTCTGCACCCTGGCGGGGGGCGTGGTCACCGTGACCGGGCTCGGCAGCTGCGTGCTCGACGCCACCCAAGGCGGTGACGCCGCCTGGGCGCCGGCCCTCGAGGCGCGCCAGTCGTTCGCCGTCAGTGCGCCCGTCGTGGTCTTCGTCCCCCCATCGACGCCGCCCTCGTCGCCGCCACCATCCGCGCCGAGCGTGGCGCCGCCCCCCTCCGTCGGCGGCCTCCCGGGTTCGGCCTTTGGCACCCCGACCAGTGCCATCGCCGTGGCCGGCGCTCCCACGAGCGTGGTCGTCGCTCTGGGCTCGTCGGGAACGGTGGTCGTCACGGCTGGCTCCGGCGACCTGCCGGCGGGGGCCTCGCTCGCGGCCTACCCGGTGTTCGCGGGCGCCCTCGTCGCCCCCGCAGCGCTCGGCCGTCTCGCGGGAGCGGCCGCGATCAGCTGGCAGCCCGCGGGCTCGCCGGCGGCCGATCTGGCCGTCCAGATCACCGGGCCCGGGATCGCGGTCGGTGACGTCGTCGCCGAGCTCGGCGCGACGGGGTGGGGAGCCCTGGCGACGGTCGCCACGGCCGGTGCCGTCACCCTCGCGCTGAGCGCCCCGGGCGTCCTCGCGCTGGTCGTGCCGCCCGCCCCGGCCCTGGTCCTGGCTGCCGCGTCCGGCGTGGTCGGCCGCTCGCTGCTCCTGGCGGCCAGCGGGGGACCCGCGGGAGCCACCATCTCCTACCAGGTGGTCGCGGCGGGCAGCGCGGGCTGCGTCGTCGTGGGCCGGCTCCTGGATGCGACCCGGGCGGGTACCTGTCAGGTCGTCGCGCGCGCCGCCGCGGCCGCGAGCACCGCGACGTCGGCGACGGTCACGTTCTCCTTCCGGGCGCTCCTCGCGCGTCCCGTGGTGACCGGCGTGTCCGGGGTGGCCTGGCGGGGGCGCTGGAGCGTGGTGCGGATCCTCGGCCACCACTTCGCTGGTCGCCCCAGGGTCACGGGTCGCGACGTCACGGTCCGCGTGGTCCACGACCACGGTGCCGTGGTGGTCCTCGAGGTCCGCGCCGCGGTCGCGGCACCCGCGCTGGTGCGCCTGGTCCTCGTCTTTTCGCCCGGCGTGCGCCGGGTCGTCACGGTTCGTGTTCGCTGAGCGCGGGGCGCCGCCGCCGCCCCGCCCCGCGCCCGCCCTCGCCCTCGTCGCGGGGCCACCGGAGCCCTTTACGACTGTGTGACGTTTTCCCACGTCACGGGCCTCGGGGGGCCCAGGGCGCGGATTCTCCCGCAAAACATCGCTCTCACCAGGGACGATTAGGGTCCCCCGGCGGGAGCGACCGCGGGGGACGCCGTTCAAATTCCTGATCGCGGGTATTCGCGCGGCGTCGTGGGCCGTATCTATACTTGGCGCGGAGGTCGCTGCCGTGACGTGTCACGGGGCCGGCACCTTGATGACGCAGTTGCAGTGGCAGTGACAAGAGGGCTCGACGCCGTCGGCCCGTGAATGTATGGAGTGAAGTGACAACCAACGCCGCAATAAAGGAAGGATTCGTAATGAATACTTTGCGACGGATATCGCGCCACATGGTGAAGGCGGTCTCCGCCGGTGCCGTGATGGTGGCTGCAGCCCTGCCGGTGGCTTTCGCCACGACGGCCGGTGCCGCCAGCACAACGAATCCGACGATCACCTGCAGTCAGCTCGGCTCCTCGCCGGTGAGCACGAACCCGTACCCGCTTACCTGCGGGTCGCTCCCCTACGGTGCGGCCGGCTCGACGCTCGTCTTCTACGTCTTCGGGTCGGGCTTCGCCAATAACAATGGCACGCCCTCGGTCACCACGACCGCCCCGGGCGTCCAGGGACAGGTGACCGAGCTGTCCACGTCCGAGGCCCAGGTGGTCCTCTACACGTCGGCTAGCACGACCCCGGGCTACTACCCGATCACGATCACCGACACCAACGGCTCGGCCACCTTGGCCTCGGCCTTCGGCGTCGACCCGACGGGCAGCTCGAACGGCGCGGTGCCGAACTCGATCGCCGTGGGATCGACTCGCCTCATCACCGTCACCGGTGAGGGCCTGTCCACCGGCACGGCGAGCATCCTCGGACCGACGAACGGCGGGGTGAGCGGCCTGACGATCCCGACCGCGAGTGAGAGCGTCTCGGCCGACGGCACGACCCTGACCTTCTACGCCACGGGCAGCATCGTCGGCACCTACCAGGTGTCCATCGGCGTCGCCCAGTTCACCGTGACGGTCACCGGCCCGACCATCACCGGCGTGAGCGTGGCCAGCCAGACCGGCTACGTCGACTGGGAGGGTGGGACGACCTCCGAGACCGTCACCGTCACGGGCTCCGGCTTTGAGAGCGGGGCCTCGGTGCAGCTTGGTGGCACCACCATTCCGGCACTCGTCGACGGCGCCACCTTCAGCGCCCCGACGGTGGTGAACGGCACGACGCTGACCTTCAGCGCCACGGTGTCGGGCAACACATTGGCCGGAGACCAGGTCAACGTGACCGTCATCAACCCCGACGGCACCATGGTCACGGCCAATAATGCCCTCGGCATTGGCACGCCCGGCGCGGCTCCGGCCGGGGCTGCCACATTGACGGTCGACACCGCCCCCGAGTCCTACCTCGGGGCGCAGACGAACCTCACGACGGGCAACGGCTACATCGTGGTCGAGCCGAGTCCCGGCTTCACCATCACGACTGGTTCCACGGTGACCCTGTCCACGGGGACGGTCTCCTTCACCGGCGCCGTGGTTGGCGTGGACCCGTCGAATGGCTACGCGCTCATCGCGTACTACCTGCCGGCCAACCTGCAGACCTCGCTGACTGCGGCGGTCCCGGCGGGTGTCGACGCCCTTCCCCTGACCAACCTCTCGGGCATCTCGCAGTACACCAACCTGACCTTCACCGACACCGGTGACGTGTCGACGGTGGCCGCGCTGACGCCGGCGACCAGTGCCGCGGTGCTGACCACGCCCACGGCGTCGGCGCACCCGTCGGGCACCGTCGTCCAGTGGCCCGTGGCCGGTGGCGGCGGCGCCCCTGCCGTTCCCTTCACGCTGAGCGTCAACAACGGAACCGCAACCGCCCAGGTTGCGGGGATGACCTTCTCGCAGTCCGTAGGCGGTAGCCTCGGCACGTGGCAGTACATGAACGACCAGGGAAACCTGGAGTCTCTGACCAACGGCTTCAACCTTGCTCCGGGGACCTACACGTTCTTCCTGACGTATCCGGGCATGAACCTGACCACGGGCTCGACCATCGCGTTCGCGGACGCCGCGGGATCCAACGTCGGTGGCCTCACCGGCACGATCGTCGCAACGGGTGCCGACACGGCCACCGTGCGCGTGACAGTCCCCGCGACCCAGAGCTCCACCGCGCTGACTGAGGTGTCAGCGCTCCAGACGGCCGCCAACCCCGGTCAGACGTGGCTCAACCTTGCCACCTCCGGCAACACCGTCATGCCGGGGGAGACCCTGGTGGTGGGCGGTGACCCGGGGACCTTGGCCAACGAGACGGTGACCGTCGCGTCGACCTGGAACCCCGCAACGTGGTATCCCCAGACCCAGCAAGTAATAACCACCGGGACGCAAGTCGGTGCTACGACCTTTGACATTCTCAATGCCGCGGGGAACGGACCGTACACGACGTACCCGATCGTCGCGGGCATGGTGGTGACGGCGACCACCGGCGGGGCCTCCATCGGCACCGTTGCCAGCTACGACTCCTCAACCGGTGTCGTGACGCTGACGAGTGGTGCGGCCACGGCGGAGAGTTCGGGAACGTCGCTGACGTTCACGGGTCCGGGCCCGACGGCGGCCGGCACGTCCGCGCCGATCCCGCTGACAGCTCCGCTGACCTACGCCCACGCGCAGGGTGACATCGTCTCCGAGTCGGCGGGACCGCAGGTCGCCGCCTCCTACGACGCCTTCGTTACCAACGCGGCGGGAACGACCACGGCCATCCCCTTTGCCACGACGGCTACGTCCAGCGTGAGCATCGCGGGCCTGAGCATTTTGTTCCAGGGTCAACCTGCGCCGACCGTTGGTAGTGGACCAGCCATCGTGGAGCCCAACTCGGGCGCCTTGGGTGGTTACGGACTGCCCACCTTGCTCATTAACGGAACGTTCGGTGAAACGGGCGCCAGTGCCGCCAGTGACTACGTGGTCAGCTCGACCACGCCGGGCGTGACGTTCGGGCCCGTGTCGTCTTCCTCCACGGCCACGGACCTGTACGTCCCGATCATCGTGGCACCGGGCACACCGGTGAACACGAGCATCGAGGTGACCGTCACCGACCTGAACGGCTCGGGGACCGCCTCCGTGCCCACGTCGACGAGCCCCGGCCCGTACCTGTCGGTGGGGGCGCAGCCCACCATCACCTCGGTCCAGGCGCTGCCCACCCTGACGGCGGGCGAGTCGGCCCCCATCACCATCACCGGGACGGGGTTCACTTCGGGCATGCAACTGACGTTCCTGGCCGACGCCGGCAACCTCGCTGGTGGACCGGACTTGGGCACGGGCTTAGGGTCTGACTTCAACGGCGTCAATGTGACCGGAGTGACGACGGTGTCGTCGACGACGATCACCGCCACGGTGCAAGTCGGGAATGGAGCGAGCAACGGAGCCCACGACCTGTTCGTGGTCAATGGCTACGGGGGCAGCGCGAGCTCGGCGAACGTCCTGAACGTCTCGATGCCGACGGTCGCCTCCGTGACCCCGGCCTCGGGCCAGAGCGTCCAGAGCCCGATGACGTCGTACGTCTTGAGCGGCGTCCAGGGCTTCGGGTTCACGCAGGCGACGCCGCAGGCGGATCTGCCGGCGGTCTACTACTCGGTCTTCGATGCTGGGTTCTTGCCTGTCGGCTACGGTCATGCGAATCCTTGGTACGAGCTGCAGGTACCGGTGGCGGACGTGACGTTCAACGGACCCAACAGCCTGGTGGTGACCATCCCGGCGACCCTGCCGATGGAGGCCAACGGCTACCTGGTGTTCACGCTGACGTCCGGTGGAGCTCCCAGCGCCGCTACAACGGCGGTGGCGGTTGACGCGCCGGCGATTGCCCTGAACAACCCGGTGGCCGCCGCCAACACCTCGACCGCCCTGGCGGCGGGGACGTCGAGCCCCTTCACCATCAATGTGGGGGCCAGTAGCCAGCCTGTCACGGTCACTTCCGGTACAGGTGCCGGGAACACTGTGCTCCTGTACCCGAGGCCCGCTTCGGTGTACGGCATGCTGGTCGACTCGACGACGGGCTTCATGGCGCCGGTGACGGGCTACGACCCGACCACGGGCATCGTGACCCTCGGCGCCAACCTTGGCCCGGCCGGCACGGCCGTCAATATCAATGATGTTGTGACGTACGGCACCACCACCGCGTTCCTGTCGGGGGCGACGGTGAGTGTCACGGACACGAACGGGACCCCGGTTCCGGGCATCACCGTGACCGGCGTGAGCGTTCTGCCCGGTCTGATCACCGGCAACGTGGCCGTGGCCGCGACGGGGGTCGCGCACGGGATCTACGACTTCGTCGTAACCAACCCGGATGGCTCGACGGCCATTTCCACCTTCCAGGTTCTGCCGCGGCCGACAGTCGCCTCGGTGAACGGGCAGGCGGCGACGACCGTGGCCACCGGCGCTCCGCTGTCGTTCCTCGCGGGCAGTCAGCAGACGCTGACCATCGTGGGAACGGGCTTCCAGGAGGGCGCCACGGTCTCCACGCCGACGGCGGGCGTGGCCAGCTTCGGCACGGCCACGGTCAACGGCCCGGGCACGCTGCTGACGGTCCCCGTGACCTTCACCAGCTTCTCGGGCTCGACGCCGGTAACGCTGGACGTCGTGATCACCAACCCGACCACGGGTGGCTCGGTCACGATTCCCGGCGAGCTGGTGGTCAGCCCCGGTCCGACGGTGACCGGCACCTACTACGTGCCGACGTTCACCTCGAACACCGAGGTCGTCATCAACGGGACCGGCTTCGAGCAGGGGATCACGGCGACGTCCAGCAACAGTGACTACACGGTGTCGGCGGTCTCCTCGACGCCCACCACGGTCACCCTGCTGGTGTCGACGGACTCCAACGCGACGTCGGGAACGTCGAGCAACGTGACGCTGACCAACCCGGATGGCGGCACGGTGACGTTCGCCCTGAACGGTGGAGTCAACCCCAACACCCTGCCGAAGGCCCCGCGGGCCTTCCGGACGGTCGGCGCCGTGTGGACGTCGAAGACGGCTGCGCTCGTGACGACGGTTCGGGTGACGGGTCGGTACTTCTACGGTCAGCCACAGGTGACGGCCAACGCCGCCGGCGTGAAGGTGGGCGTGAGCCACGACTCGGGGTCGGTCCTGACTCTGGTCGTGCACACGCCGAAGAACACGGCACGTGGTGTGCACGTGTTCACGATCACCTTCGCCAAGGGTCAGACCATCACGGTGAAGTTCAACCTGCGCCTGCGCTGAGCAGTTCGCAGTAGGGCGATGGCCCCCTCTCCTGCGGGAGAGGGGGCCATCGCCTTTTCTGGGTGACAGCCGGGTGGCATCCCGGCTAGCGCCCCGTGAGGGGGCCCGCAGCGGCCCGCGCAGTCGTCGCGGGGCGCCACCCGAGGCGTCGCGGACGGGTGAGGCGCCCGTGGCCGTGGGCGTCACGGGGGACGGCGGCGTCGCGGCCAGGGGTGCCGCGAGGATCAGGCGGGTGGCGCCGGGGCCGGGTAGGTCGCCGGGTCGTGGACCTCGATGCCGGCCGCGACGAGTTCGTCGCGGAGCCGGTCGGCCAGGGCGAAGTCGCCAGCGCGCCGCGCCGCCGCGCGGGCCCGAACGATGGCGTCGGTGAGGCCGGGGGAGAGGCCCGCGCGGCGGGGAGCCGCCCGGCGCACCAGCTCGGCCAGGGCCACCAGGTCGCCGCGGGCCGCGGACTCGCCGAGGTCGTCGACCGCGGCGGTGGGGGGTTGCGCGGCGCCGGGCGCGAACGAGGGGACCCGGACGCCGGGGCGGAGCAGCGCCAGAGGTGTCTGCTCGGGACCGAGCTCGCGCACCTCGGCGCCGCGTCGCCACCACGCCCGGCCCCGACCCGTCGTCGTGGCGACGTCACGCGCGAAGTCGAGGATCAGGGCGGTGTGCTCGTCGACGCCGAGGATGGCCGTCTCGGGGGCCAGCGCGTCTTCCAGGAGGGCCAGGCGGCGCTCGCCGAGGTAGCAGCGCGAGGTGTCGTGGTCCCGGCCCTCGGCGTTGTCCCAGTGGGGGATCACGGCACAGTCGAGGCCTACGCGGCCGAGCAGGTCCAGCCCCGGTAGCCAGGCGGGGTCGGCCCCGGCCTTGTAGATCTCGTAGATCGGGGCGCACAGGCGCCCGAGGGTCACTGAGGCGGCCGAGGCGAAGCACAGGGCGGCCCCGCGGCCGAGCGCTCGGGCCAGGTCGTCGACCAGGGCGAGGGGCGTCCACTGGTCGCGGGCGTAGGAGGGGCTGCCCGGCCCGGCGAAGACGTAGTCGGCCCGCGCCACCTGGTCCTTGACCAGTTGGCGCTGGAGGGGGGTGGCGGCCCCGTAGCGGGGCAGCGAGGCGACCTCCAGGTCGACGTGGAGCGAGGTGGCAAAGAAGGCCACCAGCTTGGCCGTCATCTGGGCGACGTTTTCCTGGAACCCGTAGGTCGAGTCCAGCAGGACCGCCCGCGGCGCGTCGTAGCGCGCGAGGAGTCCGCGATGGACCCGGACCATGCCCGGGGCGGTCTCCCCGGACCCCAGCAGCGCGATGACGCCGGTCGACACACCCGCAGCGTACTGGCCACCTGGCGGGTCGCGAACCTGGGAGTAGTCGGAGAATCATGTTACGACCAGGTGACAAGGATGCCGGGGTGGTCGGTGACTGGCGGCGGTCGTGCTAAACAGGTTGAGGAAACGACGCTCGGGAGGTCACCCATGACCGGTCATCTGTTCGCACATCGACTGCGCAGTGTTCTCGGGGCGGTGATCGCGGCGGGCACGCTGTTGACGACCGGCCTCGCGGGCGTCGCGGGGGCGTCTGAATCGGTCAGCATCAGCGGGACAGCGCAGGTCTTTGACACCTTGACAGCGTCGGGGACTAGCGCGTCATCATCGGCGACATACGCGTGGTACACGTGCGCGTCGTCCACGATCGGCGTCGGCACTGGGGCATCGGCTCCGTCGACGTCTGGCTGCACGCAAGACTCGGCCCCGTCGACGACCAACACGACCTACACGGTCGTCGCGGCTGACTACCTGCAGTATGTCTCGGTCATCATGACGGACGGCTCGCCGTCCGTCTACTACTGGGCGACGACCGCCCAGGTGACCGAGCCGCTTCCCTCCGTCGTGGCGAACCCGACCCTGGCAGTGGTCGTGGGGTCCAACGTCGTGGGGTCGACTGCCTCCTTGACGGGCACTACGTTCGACGTGGCCAACCCGACACTCACGACGTACCAGTGGTACCGGTGCAGCGCCAGCGCGCAGATCGGGACGTCGACCTCTCTGGCCAGCGGGTGCAGCGGAGGCGCGATCAGCGGGGCGACGGGCCCCACATATCAGTTCACACCGTACGACTACGGGTACTGGGTACTGGCCGAGGAGACGGTCACCAACGCCATGGGATCAGCCACGGTGTACTCGGCCTCCACGACGGCCGCGATCGGCGGCACGGCCCCGACGAGCCCGACCGGCCAGGCACTGGGCGCGATGGGGTCGTTCTCGGTCGCCCTGTCAAACTTCGGGAGCTGGACGGCCGACCCAGCGCCCACCTCGTACACGGTGACGTGGTATCGATGCAGCTTGACCTCGCCGTCGACCGCGGGAACGTCGCTGCCGTCGGGGTGCTCGCCGGTCGCCTTGGGGACCACGTATCCCGCCGCGACGAACGTGACGTCGGTGGTCTACACGTACGCCAGCGCCGACATCGGCTACTTCCTGCTCGCGGGCATCCAGGCCTACAACGGGCTCACCACCAACGTGACCGGCTACACGGCCTCGACCACGGCCAAGGTGGTTGCTGTGGCCCCGACCATGACGTCGCCTCCAGCCATGACGGGCACGGCGGCGGTTGGCGACACGCTGTCGGTCTCGGCGGGCGCGTGGTCGGGCTTGCCCACGCCCACGATCACGTACGCGTGGTGGCTCTGCGGCACCAGTCCCAGCTGGTCCTCGGGATCCAGTGAGGTCGGGACCAGTGCGCCCGGCGCGATTGGCACCGACTGCACCTCATCGGGGACTTCGACAACGTCGTCGTACGCGCCAACAGCCATCGGCGACTTCGTGATCGCCCAGGTGATAGCCACCAACTCGGCCAACGCCGCCAGCTACTTCACCGCCCAGACTGCAGCGGTGACAACCCCCAACTTCGGGACGGGCACGGTGACCATCGCGGCCGCGAACAACGGGTCCTACACCTCCTCGGTGGACTTCACCGGGGGGACGACTCAGCCGACCCTCGCCTACATCTGGGAGGACTGCGCGAGTACTGTGCCCCAGCAGACCACTCCTCAGGCGTCCAACACCACCGGCTGCTCGCCGGCGACGGGCACCACGGCCACCGCGGCGACCTACGTGACGGTGAGCGCCGACATGAGCAAGTACCTCGACCTGGTCGTTCGCGCCACCATCGCCTCCTCGAGCACGTACGTTTGGAGCGCCACGACGGGCTCGGCACTGACCTCAATCGCCCCGACGGGGACGGCCGCGATCAGCGGGACCGGGTTGCTGTCCACCCCGGAGTCGGCCAGCGCCACGATCACGGCCTGGCCGGCTGCCGCGCTGTCGTACCAGTGGTACGACTGCCCGTCCACGGCGACCTCAGTGGCCACCTGCGCCGTGATCACGGGGGCGGGCGGCGCCAGCTACACGCCGAGCACACTGTATGAGGCCAGCCTCAACGGGGGCAACGACTACCTCGGCGTGCTCGTCACCGCGAACAACGGGGTTAGCCCCGCGGGTACGGCCTTCGCGCTGAGCGCGTCGGCGCTGACCACGCAGGTTCCCGCCATCATCACCTACCCCCGGATTACGGTGACGCCCTCGGCGACCGCCGTGACCACAACTTCGACGCTCACGGCATCGCCGGGAACCTGGCAGGGAGCGCCAACGCCGATGCTGACCTACCAGTGGTACGCGTGCAGGAGTGTCGTGGGCTCGACGTCCACGTCGCTCGCCGCGGGCTGCACCGCGGTCCCTGGGGCGACTGGCCCGACCTACACGCCGATCGGCGGCTACGTCAATGACTACTTCCTCGTTGGCGTGACCGGCAGCAACGGCGTGACCGTGGGCGGCGCGTCGACGGCGATCACCGCCTACTCGTCCTCGACGGTCTACGCGCTGGTCTCGACGCTGTCGGTGTCGTCGGTCACGATCACCGGGACTGCCACCGTGGGCTCGACGCTCACTGCATCGGCGTCGGTGAACTCCCAGGGGACGTACGCGACGAGTTACCAGTGGTACTCGTGCTCCACGTCGACGACGGCCGGAGTCCCCATGTCCCCCTACTACTGCACCCCCATCGTCGGGGCCACCGGCCAGAGCTTCGTGCTGACCGTGAACCAGGTCAGTGACTACGTCTCCGTGCTGGTAACCGTCAGTGCGAACGGCACGACGGCGACGGGCACTGCAGCATCGACCGCTCTGGTGACCACCAACATTCCCGGTGCCCCCACCGGGGTGACGGCGATAGCGGGCGCCGGTCAGGCGACCGTCTCGTGGAACGCCCCGAGCACCGGCCAGCCGCCGACCTCCTACACGGTGACCACAACGCCCGGTGGGGCCACCTGCACGGCCACCACCTCGCGCACCTGTGTGGTCACCGGACTGCTCTACGGCACCGCGTACACCTTCACCGTGACGGCGAGCAACGTCTACGGGACCAGTGCGGCCTCGGTGGCCTCCAACGCGGTGTACCCGACCGAGACGGTGCCTTCGGCTCCGACCACGGTCAGCGCGGTGGCGGGGATCTTGTCGGCCACCGTCTCGTGGACCGCGGCCGGCGCCAACGGTGCGGTGGTCAGCTCCTACACGGTGACATCGTCGCCGGGTGGCCTGACCTGCCAGAGCACGGTCACCAGCTGCACGGTTAACGGCCTGACGGCCGGGACAACGTACACGTTCACCGTGATGGCGCGCAACGCCGTTGGCCCGGGCCCGAGCTCCTACCAGAGCCCGGCCATCACGCCGCGGGCCAACGTGCCGGTGGCCCCGACCGGCGTGCAGGCCAAGCGCGGCAACGGCCAGTTGACCATCAGCTGGACGGCCGGTGCGGCCAACGGGTCCACGGTGACGGGCTACGTGGCGACGGCGACGGCGACGTCCGGGTCGCACTACTGCCAGACCACGTCGGCCACGTCGTGCACCGTCACGGGTCTCACCAACGGTGTCCAGTACCACGTGTCGGTCATCGCCAGGAGCTCGGGCGGCAGCTCGCTCGCCGGGTTCGGGCCGGCGGTGGTCCCCGCTGGTCGGCCGTCGGTGCCGGGCATCGTGCGGATCGTCAGCGGGCGCGGCGTGGTGGTCGTGTACCTGCGGGCGCCGAGCAACGTCAATGGGGCCCGCATCGCCTACTACCAGTTCCTGCTCAACGGGCAGCGCTGGACGGTGCAGTCGATCAAGGGACGCCTGTTCATCCGCCTGCTCGGCCTCAGTGGCACCCACGTGATCCGCGTCCGCGCGGTCTCGGTGGGCGGAGCCTCGGCGGCCTCGGCCCCGGTGCGCTTCGCGGCCTCGGGGTCCTAGGGCGGGGTGCGCGTCTCGGTGGTCTTCGGCTAGATCGGCGACGGCCGCCTCCCCGGTGACGGGGAGGCGGCCATAGGCTGACGTCATGGTCCGCGTCGTGACGGTGGTCGGGACCCGGGCCCGGGGTGGCTGGTCCTTTGCCACGGGTCTGTGGGCCCTGGTGATGGCGGTGGTGCTGGCCCTCGGGGAGGCACGTCCCGCCGGCCGGGGAACCGACATCATCGTCGGCCTCATCGCTAGTGCCGGGCTCGGGCTGGTCCTCGGGTGGCGCCGGCGCCTCGGCGCGGTGCTGGTCGCGCCGCTGCTCAGCTGGCTCGTCGCCTGGCTGCCCCTGCTGGTCGCGGCCATGGTGCGCCACGGGGTCTTGGCTGGCCTGGTGGTGGGCGCCTTCACGGTCACCGTCGGCTGGATCGCGATCGGCGGGCTGGAGCTGGTGGTCGTCGGCCTGGTGGCGCTGCTGGTGGCCCGGCTGCGCCCGCCCGGGCCCGCCGTGGTGATCCTGGGCCCCGAGCGCTGAGCTAGCGCGCCGAGGTGAGGGAGGCCAGGGCCGCCCACTCGGCGAGGGGGGGCTCGCCGGGCACCGCGCCGAGCACCTGGAGGCAGACGTGGTCGGCTCCGGCCGCGCGGTGCCCGGCCACCCGGGCGGCGATCGCGTCGAGGTCACCGGCGACCACCATGGCGTCTTGCAGGCGCGCCGACCCGCCGCGGACCCAGTCCTGCTCAGCGAAGCCCTGGCGGGCCCAGCTGGCTCGGTAGTTGGGCAGCCCGGTGTAGAACTCCAGGTGGGCGCGGGCGCGCTTGCGAACCTCGTCGCGGGTCACGTCGCCCAGGACCACCGCCTGCTCGACGGCCAAGAAGGCGTCGCCGAGGATGGCGCGGGCCTGCGCGGTGTGCTCGGGGGTCACCAGGTAGGTGTGGGCGCCGTCGGCCGCGCGGGCCGCCAGGTCGAGCATGGTCGGGCCGAGGGCGGCCAGCAGGCGTGGGGGCCGCGCGGACTCCTCGGGAGCGTGCATCGGGGCGCCGTCCATGGCGGCCAGGTACTCGGCCATGGCGGCGACCGGGCGGTCGTAGTGGTGGCCCCGCAGGCGCTCGACCAGCGGCGCGTGCGAGACCCCGAGCCCCAGCACGAAGCGGCCGGCCGAGCTGGCGGCCAGCGTGCGGGCCCCGTTGCGCGTGGTGACGGCGTCGCGGGCCCAGATCGAGGCGATGCCGGTCGCCACGACCATCTGGGAGCTGGCCGCGAGCGCCAGGGCGGCCTGGGTGAGGGCCTCGCGACCCCAGGCCTCGGGCAGCCAGAGGGCGCTGCAGCCCGCCTGGTCGAGCTGGGCCACCAGAGCAGTGAAGCGGGCCACGTCCTGGGTCTCCAGGGTCATCGTCCACAGTCCGGTGGTGCCGCGCAGTCGTTCCAGGGTGTCCATGGGCTCATGGTAGGCGGGGGCCACGCGCGGCGGCGACAGAATGGGAGCCGTGGTCTGGATCGTGATAGCGGTGAGCGCGTGGCTGGCCCTGGTGGCCCTCACGGCCCTGTGGCCGCGGCGCTCGGGCGTGCTGGCGGCTCTGGCGTACCCGGTGGGCTGGGTGGCCGGCGAGCTGCCGGTCCAGGCGATCCTCACCGAGGGCGTCCTGCTCGGCCTGCTCGCCTGGTGGGGCTGGCCCGATGACGCGCTCTCCGGCGTGGTCCTGACGCTGGCCACGGCGATCGGGGGGGCCAACCTGGCGCTGCTGGGCGTCAGCCTGGGGGCGCACCGCCTGGTGCGCCGCCAGCTGGCCAGCGCCCCGGACCGTCCCTTGCGCATCGGGAGCCCGCGCGAGGACCAGGCGGGGCGCTGGTGGCGCACCGTCGTCAAGGTCCCCTGGCACCCGCGCTGGCTGGAGGTGCGCACCGACCTGCCCTACGGCGACGACCCGCGCCAGGTGCTCGACGTGTGGCGGCGCCGGGGCGTCCCGGCCGGCGCCCCGGTCGTCGTCTACTACCACGGGGGCGCCTGGACCTTCGGCCACAAGGCCCAGCAGGGCCGGCCCCTGCTGCACGAGCTGGCGGCGCGCGGCTGGGTGGTCGTCACCCCCAACTACCGTCTGGCGCCGCGCCACCCCTGGCCCACCCAGGCGCGCGACGCCGTGGCCGCCCTGGTCTGGGTGAAGTCTCACGTCACTGAGTTCGGCGGCGACCCGGGGCGCGTGGTCGTGGCCGGCGGGTCGGCCGGGGGCCAGCTCGCGGCCCTGGTTGCCCTGGCGGCCGACGACCCGGCCTGGGGGGCGCCCCCGGGCGCGGACCTCAGTGTGCGGGGCTGCCTCTCCTTCTACGGGGTCCTCGAGATGACCGGGGACGAGGAGCTCTGGCGCGGCCTGGGCCACGGCCTGCGCCAGCTGCTGGAGCACCGGGTCTTTGGCGAGTCGGTGGCCGCGGCCCGGGAGCGCTTCGAGGCGGCCAGCCCCCTGCACCGCCTGCACCCGGGGGCCCCGCCGTTCCTGGTCGTCCAGGGGCGCACCGACACCCTGGTCGAGGTGAACGTGGCGCGCACCTTCGTCGCGCGCCTGCGCGCGACCTCGCCGTCGCCCGCGTGGTACGTCGAGCTGCCCGGCACCCAGCACGCCTTCGACCTGACGGCGAGCCCGCGCACCTCGGCCGTGGTGCGCGCGGCGGTCGCCGCGGCCAGCGCCATGGCGCCCGCCCGCCCTCCCCTGAACGAGCCGCTCCTGGCGCGCTACCGCGTCCCGCCGGCCGAGCTGTGGGTGCAGGTCGACGGGCACCTGGTCGACGCGCGGGCCTACGCGCGAGGCGCCGGGGACTTCTACGCGCTCACCAGTGACAACCCGCGCTCCCAGCCCGCCAGCGACGCCGAGAACGTCGCGCGGCGCGTCGACCTGGCCGCGACCCTGGCGCGCCTGGGGGTCGCCCCGGTGGCCACGCGCTCGCGCGACGGGGCCGCGACGTTGCCCGACGAGGTCGGGGTGGGAGTCGCCTCGCGCCCCCTGGCCCTGGCCCTGGCCCGGCGCTACGACCAGCACGCCCTCTACGCGGTGCACGCCGCGGCGATCGAGGTCGTCGACGCCGACCGCGGCGTCGTGCGCTGACTAGGAGGCGGGGGCCAGCTCCACGTCGACCTCGAGGGCCGCGCCCTCGGCCAGCTCCAGCCCGGTGATCGAGCCCGCGGCCTCCAGGTCCCCCGCGGTGGCCCGCAGGGCGGCCAGCACGTCGGGCGGGGCCACGACCCCCAGGCGGGCGACGGCCGCGCGCTGGGAGACCTGGGCGGTCGACTTGGCGCGCCGGAGGGCCTCCAGGACCTCGGCGACGGGCTCGTAGACCTCGCCGGGGGCGTCGGTGGGGTCGAAGGCGAACTCGGCCGGGGTCGGCCAGGGGGCCCGGTGGACCGAGCCCTCGTGCCACCAGCGCCAGGCCTCCTCGGTGGCGAAGGGCAGGAACGGGGCGAGCAGGCGCACCAGGACGCTGAGCCCCAGCTCCAGGGCGGCGCGGGCCGAGCGGGTGGCCGGGTCGTCGCTGGCCCCGTAGGCGCGGGCCTTGACCAGCTCGACGTAGTCGTCGCAGAAGCCCCAGAAGAAGGACTCGACGCGCTCGAGGGCCCGCGCGTAGTCGTAGGCCTCCAGGGCGGCCGTCGCCTCGGCCACCAGGCCGGCGAGCACGCTGAGGACGTCACGGTCGAGGGCCACGGTGATGTCGGCGGGCGTGGTCTCGCCCTCCAGGCGCCCCAGGACGAACTTGGCGACGTTGAGGACCTTGATGGCCAGGCGCCGCCCGACCTTCATCTGGGCCTCGTCGACGGCCGTGTCGGTGCCCGGGCGGCCGCTGGCCGCCCAGTAGCGCACGGCGTCGGCGCCGTGGCGCTCGAGGAGCGGCAGCGGGGTGACCACGTTGCCCACCGACTTGCTCATCTTCTTGCGGTCCGGGTCGAGCACCCAGCCCGAGATGGCCGCGTGGCGCCAGGGCAGGCCGCCGTGCTCGAAGTGGGCCCGCACGACGCTGGAGAACAGCCAGGTGCGGATGATCTCGTGGGCCTGGGGCCGCAGGTCCATCGGGTAGACGTGGTCGAACAACTCGGTGCCCCAGCGCCCGGCGATCTCGGGGGTGAGCGAGCTGGTGGCCCAGGTGTCCATCACGTCGGGGTCTCCGGCAAAGCCGCCGGGCTGGTGGCGCTGGGCCTCGACGAAGCCCGCGGGCACGTCGGAGGAGGGGTCGACGGGCAGGTCGGCGACCGCGGGCACCAGCGGGTCGGCGTAGTCGGGGCGCCCCTCGGCGTCCAGGCGATACCACACGGGGAAGGGCACCCCGAAGAAGCGCTGGCGCGAGATGTTCCAGTCGACGTTCAGGCCCTCGACCCAGCTGCGGTAGCGGTGGCGCATGAAGTCGGGGTGCCAGGCGATCTGCTCGCCGCGCGCCAGCAGTTCGGCACGGTGGGCCAGGGTCGCCACGAACCACTGGCGCGAGGTCACGATCTCCAGGGGCCGCTCGCCCTTCTCGTAGAACTTGACCGGGTGGGTGAGGGCGCGCGGCTCGCCCAGCAGCGCGCCCGCGGCGCGCAGCTGGTCGACGACCGCCGCGCGCGCGGTGGCCACGCTCTGGCCCGCCAGGGCGGCGTAGGCGGCCTGGGCGGCGGCCGGGTCGCGGCTGGGGAAGGCCGGCGAGGAGAAGTCGGCCGCCCCGAAGCGCCCGTCGCGCCCGATGAGGGCCCGGGTGGCCAGGCCCAGCTCGCGCCACCAGGTGACGTCGGTCAGGTCGCCGAAGGTGCACACCATGGCGGCCCCGGTGCCCTTGTCGGGCTCGGCCAGGGGGTGGGCGACGACCGGCACCGGCACCGCGAACAGCGGCGTGAGGACGCGGTGGCCCACCAGGTCGCGGTAGCGGGGGTCGTCGGGGTGCACGACCAGGGCGACGCAACTGGCCAGCAGCTCGGGCCGGGTCGTCTCGATCTCGACGGTCCCGCCGGCCTCGCGGGCGAAGGCCACGCGGTGGGCGAAGCCGGGCCGCTCGCGGTCCTCGAGCTCGGCCTGGGAGACCGCGGTGCGAAAGTCGATGTCCCAGAGCGTGGGGGCCTCGGCGGCGTAGACCTCGCCGCGCCCCAGCATGGCCAGGAAGGCCCGCTGGCTGACCGCCTGGGTGGTCGGGGAGATCGTCGCGTACTCCAGGGTCCAGTCGATCGAGACGCCGAGGTGGCGCCACAGGTCCTTGAAGGCCACCTCGTCGGCCGCCGTCAGGCGCTGGCAGAGCTCGACGAAGTTCTTGCGCGCGATGGGGGTCTTGGCGCCCCGACCCGCGGCCGGCGCGGGCACGGCGAAGGCCGGGTCGTAGGGGAGGGTCGGGTCGCAGCGCACCGAGTAGTAGTTCTCGACGCGCCGCTCGGTCGGCAGGCCGTTGTCGTCCCAGCCCATGGGGTAGAAGACCTCGCGCCCGCGCATGCGCTGGTAGCGCGCCACCACGTCGGTGTGGGTGTAGCTGAACACGTGGCCCAGGTGCAAGGACCCCGAGACGGTCGGCGGGGGCGTGTCGATGGCGTAGACGGCCGCGCGGGGGGCCTGGCGATCGAAGCGGTAGAGGCCCTCGGCCTCCCAGCGCTCGATCCAGGCGGCCTCCAGGCCGTCCACGCTCGGGCGCTCGGGAACCTCCGGCGCGCGGCGAGGACTCATGGTTGGCGTAGTTTAGTGCGGTGATCCGCCTGTACGACTCGAGCGTGGGTCAGGTGGTCGACGTGGTGCCGCGCGACGAGGGCCGCCTGGCCCTCTACGTGTGCGGCCCCACGGTCTACGACCTGCCGCACCTCGGCCACGGCCGCCACGCCCTGGTGTGGGACGTGGCGCGGCGCTGGTGGACCTTCTCGGGCTACGACGTGCGCTTCGTGTCCAACATCACCGACCTCGACGACAAGATCATCGAGCGCGCCGACCGCGACCAGGCGACCGAGGGCGAGATCGCGGCCACCTACGAGGCTGCCTGGTGGGCCGCGCTCGACGCGCTGGGCGTGGTGCGCCCCGACGCCACCCCCCACGCGACGGCCTACGTGCGCGAGATGATCGAGCTGATCGAGGAGCTGCTGGCGCGCGGGGCCGCCTACAGCATCGACGACGGGATCTACTTCGATGTCACGTCCGTGCCCGACTACGGGCGCCTGGCCGGCCAGCCCCTGGAGTCCCTGCGCGCCGGGGCCCGTGTCGAGGTGGTCGCCGACAAGCGCTCGCCGCTGGACTTCGCCCTGTGGAAGGCCGCGGTCTTCGGCCAGCCCAGCTGGGGCGCCTCGTTCGGGCCGGGCCGGCCGGGCTGGCACACCGAGTGCGTGGTCATGTCGCTGGCCCTGCTCGGGGAGGACTTCGACCTGCACTGCGGGGGCCTGGACCTGCGCTTCCCCCACCACGAGAACGAGCGGGCCCAGGCGGTCGCCCTGGGCCGGCCCTTCGCGCGCCACTGGGCCCATCACGGCTGGGTGATGGCCGGCGAGGAGAAGATGAGCAAGTCGCTGGGCAACTACACCTCGCTCACCGACCTGTTGGCCTCCCACGACCCGCGGGCCTACCGGCTGCTGGTCCTGCGCAGCCACTACCGCCAGCCCATCGAGGTCTCGGCGGCCACGCTGGGCGACGCCGAGCGGGCCCTGGCACGCCTGGACGGCCTGGCCCGGCGCTTCGCCCTGCCGACCCTGGCGGGCCCCAACGCCTTGGCCCGGGCCGAGTCGACCGCCTGGAGCGCCGAGGGCGAGGAGCTGCGCGCCGAGGTGGCCGCGGCCCTCGACGAGGACCTCGACACGCCCCGGGCCCTGGCGGCCCTCTTCGAGGCGGTCGGGCGGGCCCACGCGCTGGCCGACGCCGAAGACGACCGGGCCGAGGCCCTGGCCGAGGCCGTGGGGGCGCTGCTGGCGGCCCTCGGCCTGTCGCTGCGCGCCGGGGCGGCCGAGGTCGACCAGGAGTCCGCGCGTCTGGTGGCCGCGCGCGACGCGGCGCGCACGGCGCGCAACTGGGCGGCCGCCGACCACTACCGCGACGAGCTGGTGTCGCGCGGCTGGGTGGTCGAGGACGGGCCCGGCGGCACGCGCCTGCACCGGGCCTGAGGGGCCCCTCGGGGGGCGCGGCTCTCGCGGCGTGCCGAGGCTGGAGAGTGTCCCGCGCCGTGGGTTAGGGTACGGGGCGAGGTTGCCGTGGTGGTTCCCTCCGGAGAGTACGCCGTAGAAGTAGGAGGCCCATCGTGGCACAAGGGACCGTGAAGTGGTTCAACGACGAAAAGGGGTGGGGGTTCATCGCCGTCGAGGGACAGCCCGACGTCTTTGTCCACTACTCGGAGATCCAGGCCGACGGCCGTCGCACCCTGGTCGAGGGCCAGACCGTGAGCTTCGACATCGAGTCCGGCGACCGCGGCCCGCTGGCCAAGCGCGTCCAGCTCGGCTGACGCGGCCCGCTCCCGCGGCGCTCGCGCCCGGCGCCACTGCTCTGGCGGGACCCCGCTTCGTGCGGTAGTCTTGTTACCGACGAGTAACTACCCGAGGGGGAGTCGTGACGGACTTTTCGATGGCGCTCAACGAGGACCAGGTGACCCTGCGCGACTGGGTGCACGGGTTCGCCGCCGACGTGCTGCGGCCCAACGCGCACGAGTGGGACGAGCGCGAGGAGACGCCTTGGCCCATCATCGAGGAGGCCGCCAAGCTCGGCATCTACTCGGTCGACTTCCTGCTCAACGCCGTCAGTGACCCGACGGGCCTGTCGTTCCCCCTGGCCCTCGAGGAGCTGGCCTGGGGGGACGCCGGCCTGTGCATGGCCATCATGGGCTCCTCGCTGGCCGTGGCTGGCATCATGGCCAACGGGACCCGCGACCAGCAGATGGAGTGGATCCCCCAGTGCTACGGCGCGCCCGGGGACCTCAAGCTGGCCGCCTTCGCGGTGACCGAGCCCGACGCGGGCAGCGACGTCTCGAGCCTGCGCACTCGCGCCATCTACGATGCCGCGACCGACGAGTGGGTGCTGAACGGCACCAAGACCTGGATCACCAACGGGGGCATCGCCAACCTCCACGTGGTGGTCGCCTCGGTGGACCCCGAGCTCGGCGCGCGGGGCCAGGCGTCCTTCGTCATCCCCGAGGGGACGCCCGGCATCGCCCAGGGCCAGAAGTTCTCCAAGATGGGCATCCGCGCCAGCCACACCGCCGAGGTCGTCCTGACCGACTGCCGGGTGCCAGGGCGCTGCCTGCTGGGGGGCAAGGAGGCCCTCGACGAGCGCCTGGCCCGGGCCCGCAGCGGCCAGCGCTCCTCGTCCCAGGCGGCCATGGCCACCTTCGAGTCCACGCGCCCCGGCGTGGGCGCCCAAGCGGTCGGGATCGCGCGGGCGGCCTACGAGTACGCCCTGGAGTACGCCAAGGGCCGCAAGCAGTTCGGGCGCGCCATCGTGGAGAACCAGGCCATCGCCTTCAAGCTGGCCGACATGCGCACGCGCCTGGACGCGGCGCGCCTGCTGGTGTGGCGCGCCTCGTGGATGGCCGCGACCCACGTGCCCTTCACCGGGGGCGAGGGCTCGATGTCCAAGCTCTTCGCCGGTGAGGCCGCGGTCCACATCACCGAGGAGGCCATCCAGATCCTGGGCGGCTACGGCTACGTGCGCGAGTACCCGGTCGAGCGCTGGCACCGCGACGCCAAGATCTACACGATCTTCGAGGGGACCTCGGAGATCCAGCGCCTGGTGATCGCCCGGTCCATCACCGGGATGCGCATCAAGTAGTCCGCGGTCCGCCGGGGGCCGGCGCGGGCGGCGGCTGCGCGGCGGGCGACCACGGCGCCCCTCCGGTGCTCGTGGGTCCGCGCCGAAGTGCCGCCGTGGCTCGACGGCACTCGTGGCGTCGAGTCGGGTGGTGGCCGCTCACAGCCGCACGACCTTCCCGCGCCGGTTCGTGTCCGGGAAGGAGGGGTGAGGTGTCCAGACTCGTCCCCGAGTTGTTACCAGATATCACGGTCATTCGTTGCGCGGAACCTCTCATCGAGCGTGATCGACCACCCGAGTGGCGAGAGTCGTTGAGGGACAGGGTGACGTGGTAGGAGCTCGATGCCTGCTGGGCACCGACTAGCCTGCGCCGAATTGTCTCGAGCCCGGAGGAGAAGCAACGGGAAACGGCATCGATACTGGCTGACGCTCTGGGCGTCAGCGTCGTTACCGATGATCGTCTCGGTGATGCAGCGTCCGTGGACTGACGGCAATCTTGCTGAACTCGTCGCCCGCTACTTGCGAGGCGACCGCATTGAGGGATGGGAACCCGCCGAACACGTCGGGTCACGTGGGGAAGGCTTCCTGGTCAGTTGCCCGGGTGAAGGTCCGTTCGGAGGAGTCACCCCCGCAACGGCGATGACCTCTCTTCTGCTGGCGGGTGACTCGGCCAACCAAGCAAGGTCTTGGTCTGATGCGATACTGCCTGATGCGTGGACCTTTTCGCCAGAGGCACGGACGCGGCTCGACTGCCTGGGACCGTGGGGCATCGTGGCGGTGTGAACCGAGGGGGAGGTGACGTGTCGGTGCCATCCGCCTTCACGATCACCGGTCAGGTCAGCCGGGGACAGTGCGCAGTATACTTCACGATTATACATCCTTCACTCATACAGTGAAGGATGCTAGTTTGTGAAGTATGGCGGGAACTCGAGACCTCGCAACAAAGGTGCGACACGCCACCATCGCCGCTCTGCCCGCAGGGGTCCACGTCGCGGTGACGCCGGGGCCGGTGTCGGCCGCGCCGACCTTCCAGGTCGTGATTCACGCGGGTTCAGGGGAGCATCACTTTGTGGCGGGGTGGGCCGGCGAAGGATGGCCGGCCGACGTCGAACGCCTCATCGCCGGTGTCCCCGACGTGGAGGTTGTCTACGCCAAGCAGCTCTCCCGCGGTGCCAAGGACTGGCTGTCCACGCACCACCGAGGCTGGGTGGACCAAAGTGGAGACGCCAGCGTCAGCCTCTCGACCGGACTCCTCATCTTTCGCGAAGCGCCAGCGCGTCAGGTCATCGCTGCTCGTCCCGTCAAGTGGACGCGGACGATGCTCGCGGCGGCGGAAGCCATTCTCGCTGGCGTGCCTTCGACCGTTGAATCCGTTGAGGCGGCGACTGGCATCTCCCGCGGCGCCTCGGCAAACGCCCTCGCTCGCTTGGAGAAGTTGGGGCTGTTGCATCGACGGCAAGGGACGAGAGGCCGGGGGTCGGCCCGCTCGGTCGTCGATCGTGATGCCTTCCTCGACGGGTACGCCGCGGCTGCTTCGGTGCTTCGTCCCGCGCAACGCGTGGTCCGCATCCACCGGCTGTGGAAGGACCCGCTGGAAGCTCTCGAGTTCGAGATGGGGCCGGCGCTCAACCGCAACGCGAATTCCTGGGCCGTCACCGGCGTTGCCGCCTCGATTCTCCTGGCCCCGTACCTCTCGGACGTCACGGTCGTCGAGCTGTACGTCGACGACGACCTGTTCGCCACTCCGCGTCGCTTGGCGGACGTTCTCGGAGGGCGAGTCGTTGAGCGTGGTCAGCGCATCGAGGTGCGAACGTTTCCTACCCCGATGAGCTCGAGGGGACCAATCGTTGGTGGGGTCCGCCTGGCACTTCCGGCCCGCATCTACGCCGATCTAGTGGCGGTCGGCGGTCGAGCAGGAGAAGCCGCCCATCACCTGCGCGAGACGGTCGATGTCGGACCCCGTTCGTAGTCGACGTGCGCGAGACCTCGCGGAGCGGGCACTCGTCCGCCTGGTCCGTGCCTACGGCGATGTTCCCGAATTCGTCTTGCTCGGAGGCTTGGTTCCAGATCTGCTGTGCCGTACTGCTGCTCGAGCGCATCAGGGGACGACCGACGTCGACGTTCAGGTGGATCTGGAGATCCAAGGCGGGTCAGCCCATGGTGAGCGATTGGAGCACGCTCTGGTCGCCTGCGGCTTCACCCCAGACCCTGAAAGAGTGTGGCGCTGGCGCGACGAGACGGAGCCGGGGCTGGTTGTCAAGATCGAATTCCTGGCGGATTTAGACGACGTCGCTGACCGCTCGACCGTGTCTTTCGACGGCTGCGCGTCCCTGGGCGCAGTGAATCTGCGCGGCACGGGTTTTGCGGCGAGGGATTGGACGTTGCACACAATCTCGTCGAAAGTTGACGGTCGTACGGCGAGAGTGCAACTGCGAGTCGCCACACTGGCGGCGTATCTCTTGGCGAAGACACATGCTGCCCAAAATCGAAACCTCCCCAAAGACTGGTACGACATCGCGTTCGTCCTCCTGCACAACGATCACGGGGGACCGTTAGAAGCGGCTCGGCTCACCGTCGATCGCTTCGGCAGCGATCTCGTCGCTGCAACGGAAACCGCCCTCGGAGAGCTGTCATCGAACTTTGCTGACGAGGTCGCGCAGGGCAGCGTGGCGTACGCCACGACCATGGTGGGTCTACATCCGGAACTTGATTTCGATGTTCTCTCGAACGACGCCGTGGTGGCTGTCGCGATATTCGTGGACGCACTGAAGTTGGACGGGCCGGCGTGACCGGTACCGGTGTCAGGGGCCCCACGCTCCCCAGTTGAAGCAGCACGGAGAAGACCCGCACCCCGGGGTTCCAAGGGCCCCTGATGGGTCTAAAGGGTGGTCTCTCCTCACGTTCTGGGGTCCACTCTTCTTACAAAAGGCCATGACTAGGAGAGATTCGCGCCCATCCCGTACCTCCACGATCTTCGAGGGGACCACCGAGATCCAGCGCTTGGTGATCGCCCGGTCCATCACCGGGGTGCGCTTCGAGTAGTCCGCGGTCCGCCGAGCGCTGGCGCGGGGACGCCGGTCGCGGTGCGACACTTCCGCGCCGGTGGGTGCCGTGCGCCGTGCGGGGGCTAGCGACGGGACTCCGGTGCCACGACGTGTGGCCGGTCTGCTCGAGGGAGTCACGACCCGCGCGCTAGCGTCACGTCCATGGACCCGGTCGTCTCGGTGGCGGGCCTGCGCAAGTCCTACGGCGACCGCGAGCGGCTCCACGGCATCTCCTTTGAAGTCCACGCTGGCGAGATCCTCGGCTTCCTCGGCACCAACGGGGCGGGCAAGACCACGACGATCGAGATACTCGAGGGCTACCGTCCCTACAACGGCGGCACGGTGTCCGTGCTCGGCGTGGACCCGGCCCACGCCACGCGGTCCTGGCGCCAGCGCATCGGCCTGGTGCTCCAGGAGTGCGAGCTCGATCCCGTCTACACGGTGCGCGAGACGGTCACCCTCTTCGCGCGGTACTTTCGCCGCCCGACCGACGTCGCGGCCACCCTCGAGGCGGTGGGGCTGAGCGCGAAGGCCGACGATCGGGTGGGCCAGCTCTCGGGGGGCCAGAAGCGGCGCCTCGACGTGGCCGTCGGCCTGGTGGGTGACCCCGAGATCCTCTTTCTCGACGAGCCGACGACGGGCCTGGACCCCCTGGCGCGCCGCGAGATGTGGACGATGATCGAGGGGCTGCGCGCGGCGGGCAAGACGATCTTTCTCACGACGCACTACATGGACGAAGCCCAGCACCTGGCCGACCGGATCATCATCTTGCGAGCCGGTGAGATCGCCGCCGCCGGGACGGCCGACGAGCTGAGCGCGACTTTGGGGTATCGCGCGACGGTGAGCTTCGACGCCTTCGCGGACCTCGACGTCGACCAGCTCGGCGCGGCACTCGGACGAGCGCTGCGGGTGAGCGAGTCGGCGGTCCACTTCGCCAGCCCGAGCGTCCAGGCCGACGTGGCGGCGCTGCTCGACTGGGCCCGCGACCATGACGTCCAGCTCGCCAACTTCCAGGTCATCCAGCCCAGCCTGGACGACGTGTTCGTGCACCTGGCCGGCGACGAAGCGCGCGGGGCCGGGGAGGTCGACCGGTGAGCGACGTCTCGCTGGCGCTCGCCCAGACGCGCTACGCGCTGCGGGGCTTCCTGCGCGATCCCAGCGCGCTCATCTTCACGGCGTTCTTCCCGATCCTGCTGCTCTTGCTGTTCAACGCGATCTTCACCGGGGTCACCGACTTCAACGGCACCCACGTGCGCGCGCCCGCCTACTACACCGCGTCGATCATCGCCTACGAGATCATGCTGGTGAGCTTCAGCTCGCTGCTGGTTCGCGTGACGACCAATCGCGAGCGCGGGCTGCTCAAGCGCTTTCGGGGCACGCCGATGCCGAGCTGGGTCTACCTGTTCTCCGAGATCGCGCGGACCCTGGTCGTGGTGGCCGCGACCGTGGCCGTCCTGGTGGCGGTCGGCGCCCTCTTCTACCACGTGACGCTCTCGGCCCGCCTCCTGGCGGGTCTGGTGGTGTACCTGGTCGTCGGCGTGTTCTGCTTCAGCGCGCTGGCCCTGGCCCTGACGCGCCTGTGCCGCACGGCCGATGCCGCCTCGGCCATCGGTCCTTTGGCCGCGACGATTCTCGCGTTCCTGTCGGGTGTGTTCATCCCGGTGGCCGTGATGCCGGCGTGGATGCTCGACCTCGGCAAGGTGTTCCCGCTCGAGCACCTGGCTCGAGGGCTCCAGGCGGCCTTCTTGCTGCCGGGTTCGACCGGGATCACGGGAGTCGACCTCGCCGTGATGCTCGCGTGGGGTGCCGCCGCGCTGATCGGCGCCGTCGAGCTCTTTGGCTGGGAGCCGCTCGGGGCCGGCGCTGGCCGAGCCCACCGCTAGCGCGGGCCCGGACCGCCCGACCCGGCGCGGCGGGAGGGCTGTCGAGACGGGCGCCATCCCGGTCGCCCCCCTCCGGGTCTGCGGGCCCGGGGCGGGGACGCCGCCGAAGCTCCGGGCTATCTCGGGGACCCCCGCGGTCGTCGTGGACGCGGCTGGCGCTGCGAGGTAGGTTGCCTGCAGCGACCGGGAGGTGGGGTCATGCGACCGGGTGTGCTGCGGGGAGCCCTGAGCGTGGTGCTGGCGGCTGCGGGGTGGCTGGCCGCCACGCCGGGAGCGGGGGCCGGGACGCCCCTGGCCACCGCGGCGACGATCACCGACCTGGCCGACCCGGCGATGGCCACGGGGGTCCTGGCCGCCGTCGCCTGCCCGAGTGCCACGACGTGCCTCGGTGTGGGATCGGGTCCCCTCCAGGGTGCGACGGCCGTGGCCAGCGCCGCGGACGGCGCCTGGACGTGGGGACCCCTCACGCCTTCGAGCGGCGACACGGGCAACTTCTTCTCCTGGAGTGGGGTCGCCTGCCCGAGCGCCACGACCTGCCTGGCCGTGGGCACGGACAACACGAGTGGCGTCGTGACGACGGCGACCCTGGCCGGCTCGACGTGGGCGTGGACCCCGGCGAGCGAGGTGCCCAGCGACGCGTCGGGCACGGGGTCCCTGGCCGCCGTCGCCTGCCCGAGCGCCACGACCTGCCTGGCCGTCGGGGGCGACGGCAACAACCTGGGAATCGTCGACCAGGCGTCGCTGACCAGCGCGGGCTGGACCTGGTCGCCCGCGACATCGCTCATCCCGCCCTCCTCGGGCACCGGGACGCTGAGCGCCATCGCCTGTCCGAGCGCCACGACGTGCGTGGCCGTAGGTACCGACGGATCCGAGGGGGTCACGGCGACCGCCACGAGCGGCGCCGCGGGCTGGACGTGGTCGCCCGAGGTTCGCGTCGACCTCGGCCAGGCCTCGCCCGGACTGGGCGGCCTGAATGCGGTCGCCTGTCCGAGCACCACGACCTGCGTGGCCGTGGGGTCCGACAACAGCGACGCCGTGACAACGACGGGCACGGCCGACGCGAGCGGCTGGACCTGGTCGCCCGAGGTGATCGTGACGCCGGACGCATCGGGTGGGGGCGAGTTGACCGGCGTGGCCTGCCCGTCGGCCATGATCTGCGTCGCGGTCGGCTCGACGATCGCCAACGGGGACGTCGTCAGCCAGCAGACCGGGGGCACCTACAGCGCGGAGATCGCGACCGGGAGCGTCACGGGCGCCACGGTCACCTGGTCGCCGGTCAGCGACGTCGCGCCCGATCCGACGGGCTCGGACGCCCTGGCCGCCGTCACGTGCGTCAGCGCCTCGTCGTGCCTGGCGGTGGGCGCCGGCGGCGCCTACGGCCAGGTGCTCTACGGGGCGGCCACCGTGGTGAGCGCGCCGGTGGTGGCCCCACCCGCGCCCGCCGGCCTGCGCGCCCGCCGTGTGGGGCCGGTGCTCGTGGCCACCTGGGACGCCGTCGCGGGGGCGTCGGCCTACCGGTGCGGGCTGGAGCGCGCGACTGGAGCGCCCCTGGGGGCACCGCGCACGGTCGACGCGCTGTCGTGCCGCTTCGCGGGACTGGGGGCCAACGAGGTCGTCGGCGTCACCGTCGTGGCGCTGGCGGGCACCGTGGCCTCGCCGACCGTGGGCCGCGTGGTCGACGGGCGGCGCCACGCGCTGGGCTGCGTGCGCGGGCGCCTCACGCGCCGGGTCACGGCGCTGTTCCCGAGCTGCCCGCCCGGCTGGCGCACCCGCTGAGGGCGCCAGCACGCCTGCTACGGTCGCGCGATGGTCCACGCCGTGATCGCCGAGGCCGGCCTGGTGCTGGTGCTGGCCATGATCCCGGGACCCACGACCGCGGTCATGGTGCGCCAGATGCTGCGCGGCGGCCCGCGCACGGCGCTGGCCACGGTGGCCGGCGCCCAAGTGGCGCTGCTGTTCTGGTCGCTCGCGACGGCCCTGGGCTTCTCGGCGCTGGTGGCGGCCTCCCAGGTCGCCTACGACGCCCTGCGCCTGGTCGGGGCGGTGGTCCTGGTGAGCCTGGGCGTGGCGTCGCTGCGGCGCGGGCGGCGCCCCGCGGCACCCGCCGCGCTGGGTCCCGTCGCGGTCGCGCCGTGGCGGGGCTTTCGCACCGGGATCCTGACCGACCTGGCCAACCCGAAGATCGCGGTGTTCGCCCTGGCCTTCCTGCCCCAGTTCGTCCCGGCGCACGCGCCGGTGCTGCCCACGACCCTCCTGCTCGGGCTGGTGTGGGTCGCCGTGGACGCCGCGTGGTACGCGGTGCTGATCGGGCTGCTCACCCGCTCGCGCGCGCTGCTCGGCGCCCTGCGGGCGCGCCACCACCTCGAGCGGGTCACCGGCGCGGTCCTGGTCGCCCTCGGGATCTGGGTCGCCGTCGAGCGCCGCTAGCCCTGGTCGGGCGGGGCCCGCCCCGTATACTGGGCGCATCGACTCGGTCATCGTCTTTGTCGCCAAGTACTTCTTCATCTTGAGCCCGATGGCCGTCGCGGTCGTCTGGTGGCGCCTCGACAGCCACGCCAAGGCCGTCTACACCTGGCAGCTGATCCTGGGGGGCCTGCTCGCCCTGGCCCTGGCGCGCATCAGCGGCCACTTCTACTACGACACGCGGCCCTTCGTGCGCGAGCACGTGGCCCCCCTGTTCGCCCACGCGCCCGACAACGGCTTTCCCTCGGACCACGCGCTGCTCACGTCGTTCCTGGCCTTCGTGACGTTCCGCTACGCCAAGCCGGTCGCCGTAGCCCTCACGGCCAACGCGCTGCTGGTGAGCTGGGCCCGGGTGGCGGCCAAGGTCCACTCACCCATCGACATCGTGGGCTCCTTCGTCTTCTCCCTGGCCGCCGTGCTCTTCGTCGACTGGCTGGACCGCCGCCGCCGGCGGCGTCCGCCGGCCGTGGCCGACTCAGCCCGCCCGTAGGGCGGGGATCGCGGCGAGCAGGCGCCGGGCGGGCTCGGCGAGCGCGCCCTCGCGGCGCCACAGGGCGCGGATGGCCCGCTCCAGGCGCAGCCCGGCGACCGGGACCTCGACCAGGCGCCGCTCGGCCAGCTCGGACTCGACGGTCAGCCGGCTGAGCACGGCCGGGCCGAGCCCGGCCATGGCCGAGGCCTTGATGGCCGTCGTCGAGGCCAGCTCGGGCTGGATGCGCGCGGCGACCCCGCGCTCGGCCAGGGCCCGGTCGAGCACCTGGCGGGTGCCCGAGCCCGGCTCGCGGCTGATCAACGCGACCTCGCTCAGGTGCTCGGGGGTTAGCGGCGTGCGCCGCCTGGCCCACGGGTGGCCCGGGGCCACCACGACGGCCAGGCGGTCGCGCCACACGGTGCGCCCCTGGAGGCCGGGCGGGGCGCTGGCCCCCTCGACGAACCCGAGCTCGACGCGCGAGGAGAGCAGCAGTGTGGGCACCTCGGCCGAGTTGGCCATGCGCAGGGCCACCGCGACGCCCTCCAGGGCCGGCGCGGCCAGCCACCCGGGCAGCAGGTACTCGGCCACCGTGAGGCTGGCCGCGATGCGCAGCTGCGAGGCGCTCCCGGCCCGCAGCGCCGCGGCGCCGCGGTCGAGGTCTCCCAGGGCGTCGAGCACGCGGGCGGCCCAGCCCACGACGGCGGTGCCCGCGGGGGTCAGGCGGCTCCCGCGCGGCGAGCGCTCCACGAGGAGCAGCCCGAGTTGGGCCTCGAGGTCGCGCAGACGGCGACTGGCCGCCGGCTCGCTGAGGCCGCGCTGGGCCGCCGCGGCCCGGAGCGAGCCGGCCTGGGCGAGCGCCACCAGCAGGTGCAGCGAGCCGACGTCGAGCGGCCCCCGTCGGGTCTCCACGCCAGGACGGTAGCAGGGTCGGGGTGGCGCGACCGCCGGTGGCGCGCCCCGCGAGATCAGTCGTCCCGGGCCCTCGGGCTCGTCGCCAGCCACGACGACGATCGTCCGGGGATCGTCGCGCCACGCCGGGTCGCCCGGTTGCCCGGCGCGTCTCCCGCGCGGCCCGCGGCGTACGCCTCACGGGGCGATGCGAGAGTGGCCGGGGCGGCTACGGAGAGCGGGGTGTGCATGTCGACGCGTGCCACCGCGCGGGCGCGCTGTGGTGACGACCTCTGGAGCGGGGCGATAGCGGAGACACATCGGCCGGGAAGTTTGTTCTAGCATTGTGGCCAGTGCGTTAACGAGATGGTCAGGAGATCCCCCCATGGTGCGACTTCGGAGGCTTCTGACCTGGTCAGTGGGCGCGGCGGCGCTGGCCTTGAGCTTCCCGGCGAGTGCCGGGGCCCAGACCGCGACCCAACTCAACCAGTGGTACACCGTGGCGAACGGGATCGGGCGGTCCTACGGCCTGGCGCCCGACGGCCGGGGGGGCATGCTCAGCTACGCCTACACCGGGTCGGGACCTGGCTCCCTCCTCGACTTCAGCGCGTCCCAGCTCGCTCAGGCGGCAGCCGGCGTACCGGTGGCGCCGTTGCCGGCACCCCTGACGACCACGGTGGCGTCCCCGTATGAGAGCGACGCGGGCATCGCCGTCGCGACCGACGGCACGATCTACTTCACCTCCAGCTCGGACGCGACGATCTGGGAGCTCACGCCGGGCAGCGCCACGGCCACGGCGCTGCCAGTGACGAATAATAATCCCCCGTGGAACTACCTCGCGGGCCTGGTGCTGAGTCCCAACGGGCAGGACCTCTACGTGGCCGACCAAAGCAACGGAACTCTCTACCAGGTCAATCTGTCCACTGACGCCGTGACGACCGTTCTGACGACCTACCAATTCGGGAACCTCCAGCAGATCGCCTTTGACGCCAGCGGGAACCTGTTCGTCGTCGACAAGGGGGACGATCTGATCCTCGAGATCACGGCGTCGACCCTGCAAGCCCTGAACGCCCCGGTGACGATCGGCGCCGGGGCCCAGGTGGTCGTCGACTGGGGGAACGATGGGTCCGGGGGCCTCACCGGGCTGGCGTTCGACGCGGCCGGGAACCTCTACAGCGGCGACTACAACAGTGACAGTGCCAACGGGGTGACGATTGTGGAGGTGAGCGCCGCCCAGCTGGCCCAGGTCGAAGCGACCGCCATGCCCGCGACGTTCACCAACGGCGAGTTGATCGACGTGGCCGACTCCTCGACGCCGGCGGTCAACGGACCCCAGCCCCTGGCCGTCGTGAACAACGTGCTCTACGTGGGCAACTACGACGGGCAGAGCATCGTCGCCCTGGCGCTCGCCACCCCAACGCCGGCCCAGGTCGTGTCGGTAGCGCCGGCCCAGGACGTGTCGGCGGTGCGCACCGGGGGCACGCTGAGCGCCACCTGGCAGGGGGGAACGGCGCCCTACCGCTGCGTCCTGCTCCAGGGTTTCCACGACCCGGCGGGGTTCGCCGTGGGGACCACCACGACGTCGTGCTCCTTTAGCGGCCTGTCGCTCTACACCGTCTTCGGCGTCGAGGTCATCTCGGGATACGGCACCTCGGCGCCCCTGACGTCCGAGGCGTTCGCGCCCGCGCCGGGGCTCACGTGCGCGCGCGGCACGGCCACGCGCCACTACGCCTCACCCGGATCGCGCTGCCCGCGGGGATGGCACGCGACCGACTAGGACCGTCCCTCAGCGTCGGCGGGCTCTCGTCGGGGCTGGCCCCGGCCGGCCTCAGGTCCGTGGTGCGCGGCTCTCGAGTCGCCACAGGAGATCGCCCAGACCGCTCAGCGTAGCGATGCCGTAGGTCTCGGTGGGATCTCCCGCGCTCATCAGCACGGCGAGGTACGTCGTCGATCCCCGGTGCACGTAGCCGGCGCTGTTGATCTGCCAGCCGCCGCTCGCGTCGGGGAGCCAGCCGTCCTTGACGCCGACGATGGCGTCAGCCGGCACGCCCGCGGGCACGCCGAAGCGCTGCGCGGGAATCACGTCCTCCATCAGCTGGCGCTCGACCTGGGCGGACGCCGGGTCCAGGAGGCGCCCGGGCAGCCAGATCGCGCGCAAGAGCCGGAGGTAGTCGGCCGGCGTGGTCAGCATCGTTCCCCACCCCCAGGACGTCACGCTCTGACGCATGCCGACCAGCGCGTTGAAGGCGCTGATGGCGTAGTAGCCGCCCGTGCCCCGCCAGTTCGTCGACAGTCCGAAGCCGCCGATGTCGTTCCAGAGCATCTGGGCGGTCGCGTTGTCGGACTGCTCGATCATGGTTGTGGCGGCCTCACGCACCGCCGGGCTCAGGCTCCCGTGATCGACCTGGTCCTCGTGCAGCAGCGTGGCCAAGATGTCGATCTTGACGATCGAGGCGGTGATCTGGAGGACTCCCGGTCGGTACAGATAGGTGGTGCCGGTGGCGGGACAGTAGATCCCCGCGGTGATCGAGCCGACGCGCGAGGCCAGGAACGCGCGGACCGCTGGAGACGCGAAGGGGTTGTGATCACAGGCGCTCGACCGAGGAGGGGTGGGCGGGCGTGCGACGGGACGCGCGGGGCGCACGGTCGTCGACGTCGTCGTCGTTCCCAGAGTGGTTGACGTCGTGGTGGAACCGGGGACCGTTGACGTCGTCGTCGTTCCCGGAGGGGTTGACGTCGTGGTCCCGGGGATCGTCGACGTGGTGGTGGTGCTGTCAGGGGACCCCGAGGCGCCCACCGGACCGGAGAAGGCCACCGCCAGCGTGGCGCAGGTCACGAGCGCGCCGAGTGCCGGGCCGCGCCGGGGCGGGGTCCCGCGCGGCGGCGGCGTGGAGGAATCGCGACGCTCTCGTCGCCGGGCCGTGCGGCCGACACAGCCGGGGACAGATGGCACGAGGGGCAACGTAGCGCGCGCCGAGCGCCCCGCCAGGCGAATGACGTTCGAAATGTGGAGGCCGCGGGGCGGCGGGGCCGACCGGCCCCGGCGACGCCAGCACTCCGGGCGCGCGCCCCGTCGCCGGCCGGGCGAGCACGGCCCCAGCACCAGGGGCACACGACCCGCTGCGCTCTCGCGCCGCGCCTCGCGGACCACAGCGCGGGGCACGAGGTCGCTGGCTAGTCTCGGCCCCGTGACCAGCACCGCGACCCGCCGCCCCGGACACCGACTGCTCGCCGTGTGCACGGGCAACGTCGCGCGCTCACCGCTCCTGGCCGCCATGGTGGAGGCCCGGGACCCCGCGTGGCGGACGCGCAGCGCCGGGACCCACGCCAGTGGCGGGCAGGCCGTGAGCGCCCGCACCTTGGCGGCCTGGGCCGCGGTGACGGGACTGCCTGACCGGGCCCTGCGGGCGCATCGCAGCCAGGGACTCGACGCCGACCTCGTCGCGTGGGCCGACCTCGTGGTCGCCGTCGAGGCCGACCAGGTGCGCGCGCTGCGCCGCGCCTACCCCGAGGCGGCCGGGCGCGTGGCCAGCCTGGCCCAACTGCTGGCCGAGCCGGGGGACCTCGCGGCCATCACGCGGGACCTCGCGTCGCGCGAGCCGTCCAGCGCCTTTGACGTCGCCGATCCGGCCGGCGGCGACGCCCGCGCCTACGAGCGCGCGGCGCGCCGCCTCTGGGACCTCGCGGGCGACCTCGTCGCGCGCTGAGTCAGTCGTGGACGGCGCGCAGGCCGCCCCAGGCCAGGGTGGCCGCGCGCGCGGCCAGCTGGTCGGCCTCACCCGGGTCCAGGGCGGGTCGGCCCTGCTGCTCGCGCTGGACGATCCAGGTGGTGGCCACGCCCTCGGCCAGTCCCACGATGCCGCCGGCCAGCTGGCGGCGGTGCTCGTCGGACACCTTGGCGTTGATGTAGGGCTCCAGGAACGAGACCAGGCCGCGCTCCAGGCGGCGCAGCTCGCGCACGGTGTCGCCGTTGTGGTGATGGATGAAGAGGATCCGGAAGGCGTCGGTCTCCTCGACCACGGTCACGAAGTAGGCGCGCAGCGCCAGCTCCAGGCGCGCCCGCGGGTTCTCGGAGGTGGCCACCGCCGCGCCCAGGCGGGCCAGCAGCCGGTCGGCCAGGTCGGCGACGATCTCGCGGTAGAGGGCGGCCTTGGAGTCGAAGTACTGGTAGAGGATCGGCTTGGTGAACCCGGCGGCGCGCGCCACGTCGTCCATGGTGGTGGCCTGGTAGCCACGCTCCGCGAAGATCCCGCGCGCCACGCCCAGCAGGTGCGCGCGGCGTTCGGCGACCTGGGGACGGCCGCTGTCGGCGAGCATGGGTCCCACACTACCCAGCGCCGGTGGCCGCGACCAGGAGCGCGAGGCGCGCGGGCAGGTCGGCCAGGTCGATGTGTTGGCGCACGACGGCCCGGTTGTGCGCCAGGCGTGCGGCGTCCCCGGTGCGCACGGCGTCGGCCACCCCGGCCAGGTCGCCCAGGTCCACCAGGTCGAGGCCGAGGGCGCGCAGCTCGGCCAGCACCGGGTAGGGCGCCACGGCGAGGGGGCGCTCGTGGGTGATCGACTCGATCACCGGGTTGCCGAAGCCCTCCCAGGTCGACGAGACGACCACCAGGTCGCAGGCCGCGTAGGCGTCGTGGATCGAGCCCACCGCACCGCGCACGACCGGTGCCGCACTGGCCGCCACGAGGCGCTCGAGCTGCGCGCCGTAGCCGTCCTCGGCCGGGCCGCGCAGCCACAGCGTGGCCCCGAGGTCGCCGGCCAGCGCCAGGGCCGCGCCCACGTCCTTGCGCGCCAGGGCCCGCGAGGGCAGCAGGGCCAGGGTCTCGTGGCCCACGCCGAGCGCGGCGCGGGTCGCGGCGCGTCGGCCCCGCGGCGGGTCGCAGGCGAAGTGGTTGTAGAGCGTCGTCGCGGGGACCCCGCGCGCGGCCAACTCGACCCGCGAGCGCTCGTTGATGGTGACGTGCACCCAGCGCGGCGCGGCACGCGGACCGCGCCGGTGGGCCAGTGCGGGGCGCTGCCAGGGCAGGTCGTGGTGGTGGAAGAGGGCCGGGCGTCCCGCCAGTGCCGCCTCGAGGGCGTCGCGGGCCGCCTCGTTGAGCGGCAGGGAGGCCACGTTCTCGACGACCACCAGCGCGCAGCCCTCCAGGGCGGCGGCGAGCTCGGCGGGCGCGGGCCCGTGCGCGTCATCAGCCCCCAGCCCAGCGACCAGCACGTCGGCGCGCCCGGCGCCCGCGACGGTGCGCACCTGGTGGCCGAGTGCCCGCAGGGCCCCGATCCACTTGGCCGCCTCGATGGCGACCCCGTCGGTCCCGCCCAGGCGGAAGCTCACCACGGCCACGCGCATCCGAGCAGCGTAGGCCGGCTGGCGCACGTCACATCCTCCGCGTGGATGGGTGCGTTGCCTCATCGGTGACCTCCGGGCGGAGGGGCCGGTGGCACGCTCGGTTGTCCTGCCAAAGGGGCGACAGTCCCTCGGTGGGTGACTCGTGCTCCAACTCGGCGGTGAGGTTCTACATCTGGTCGCAGAGGGGGGCGAGCTGCCCGCCAGCGATCGCGCCGTCCATCATCGCGCGAGCGCCATCAGAGAGGGCGTAGGCGCGCGCGCTGATCGGGGTCTGGGCGCGGTCGCCAAGCATGGTGGTCCTGGTGCCGTGAAGGTGCTGCTCGACGAGCTGCTGGCGAGCGAGGAGGTAGTTGGTCAACAGCGGGTCACGGTCCCCGATCTGGTCGAGAGGTTCGAGTTCGCGATTGGTGTCGTGGCGCAGGGAGCCGACCTGCGGGCGAACGTGGTCCCAGTTCTCCTGGCGGACGTGGGCGCCGTCGCTCTTGGTCGGCGAGCGCGACCGGGTGCAGGTGATCTGGCGGCTCAAGCAGTAGTCGACGAGGTGGGCGTTGAGGGACTCGCTTGGATTGTCCGGGTCGATGCCGCCAGGGAAAAGGGGAAACGTGTCGGGGGACGTCGATCGCCGCGAACACCCCGATTGCCGCATTGTTCCTCACCGAGCGGTTGACCGTCCCGCCCGTCGCGATGTCGGCCATGGTCCGCGTGCACCAGAGTTCCTGCTCGAGTTGTCCCCTCGCGGCCCACCAGGTCGGCCTCGAGAGAGTTCGGTGGGTTCTCGGTCGACCCGGCCCCGGTGCGGAGGGGAGTCTGACTCTGGAGAAGCGTCCCGGGCTTGGTGTGCGAGCATCCCTAGAGGCCCCGGCGCACCCGTTCACGCACCTGGGGAGGATCGGGGGTCGCGGCACTCACGACCACCAGCAGGGCGGCGTCGGTGTCGCGGAGACCGAGGTCGCCGTCGTGCCTCAGCAACGCCTCGAGCACCTCGAGCATCGAGGCGAGCCGCTGGTCCACCGAGTAATGGCTGAGGGTCCCCACGAGCACCCCAGCCACCGTGCGGTTCGCGAGAGAGCGCGGCGCGCACGACACGGCTGGGCCAGCGCGATCGTACCGACGCCTTTCAGTGCGGGGCGCGCGAAGTCGCGATGCCCGCCCGTTAACTCGAATAGCGAGTCGAGAACCTGCGACTTCTCCGACGTGGTGGCGCGTTGGGAAGCGGCGGCCGATTTTTGGAAACGGCCTTCTTGGAAACGGCGTGGCGTGGCGCGTCGTGAGCTCCATCGAACGCGCGTCGGCGAGTTCTTGCCAGGTCACCAGCCCCGAGCATCCGAGGGATTTCCGCGAGGCCACGATTGGGACGACGCGGAGGTTTCTGATGAGTCAACGCGTTTGCTGGAAGGGATGATCGTGGATAGATAGTCTGTGTGATTATGAATCCTTTACGAACGCGGTCGGTTCTCCTTATAACGGGGTTGGTGGCGCTGGTCGCGTCGATGGTTCCGGTCGCTAATGCGAGCGCAGCAAGCGCGGCGGCGCAGTTGGTGCCGGGGCTCGAGTCGCTCAATCAGGGTTCGAACGCCAACGTGTCGTCGATCTCGTGTTCGAGCGGCGGCAACTGCGCGGCCGGGGGGTACTACCAGGATGGCTCGGGCAACAACCAGGCCTTCGTCGCTAACGAGGTGAGCGGGGTCTGGCAAGGCGCCCAGGAGGTCGCGAAGACCCACAACACCGGGGGAAACGCGGAGGTGAACTCCGTGTCGTGCTCGAGTGATGGGAACTGCGTGGCCGGGGGGTACTACGTCGACAACTCGGGCGACCACCAGGCCTTCGTCGTCGACGAGGTGAGCGGGGTCTGGCAAGGCGCCCAGAAGGTCGCGGGAAACCTGAATGGCGGGGGATCCGCCGCGGTGAGCTCCGTGTCGTGCTCGAGTGATGGGAACTGCGTGGCCGCTGGGTCCTACACGGATATCTCGTACAACGGCGAGGCCTTCGTCGCTAACGAGGTGAGCGGGGTCTGGCAAGGCGCCCAGAAGGTCGCGGGAAACCTGAATGGCGGGGGATCCGCCCAGGTGTACTCCGTGTCGTGCTCGAGTGATGGGAACTGCGCGGCCGGGGGGTACTACCTTGATGGCTCGTTCGAGCGCCAGGCCTTCGTCGCCGATGAGGTGAACGGGGCCTGGCAAGGCGCTCAGGAGGTCGCGAAGACCCACAACATCGGGGGATCCGCCGCGGTGAACTCGGTGTCGTGTCCGAGCGCCGGCAACTGCGTGGCCGGGGGGTCCTACGTCGACAACTCGTTCAACTACCAGGCCTTCGTCGCTAACGAGGTGAATGGGTTCTGGGGAAGCGCCCAGATGGTCGCGGGCACCCTGAACACCGGGGGAGGCGCCGCGGTGAACTCGGTGTCGTGCTCGAGTGATGGGAACTGCGAGGCGGGCGGCGCGTACGCCGCTAACTCCCTCCTGCAGTCCTTTAGCGTGACTGAGTCGGCGGGGACGTGGGGCAGCGCTTCATCGGTTCCAGGTCTCTCCTCGTTGACCACCGGAGTGAATCAAGGTTCGCAACTCAATGCCGTCTCGTGCCCGACGAACGGCACCTGCGCCGCCGGTGGCGTGGTCGGTAACGTCCAAGAAGGAGGCGTGGTGGGCCAGGCGTGGGTCCTCGGCTCCCAGTCCACCCAGGTCGCGGGTCCGCTCGACGTCACGGCCGTTCGCGGGGTGAGTTGGCTGCGTGCAACGTGGTCGGCTTCGCCCGGAGTGCGCGGCTACCAGTGCACGCTGCTCACCGGGATCGGCGCGCCCTCCTCCTTCGTCGAGCGCACGACGACCTCGAGCTGCACGTTCCTTGGTCTGGACCGGACGACCGCCTACGGGGTCGAGGTTGCGGCGCTCGCCGCTACCGGGCGCTCGACTCCCGTGTCGGCCTGGCCGGCGCCGAACAAGGTCGTCTGTGTGAGAGCAGGCCGACGCTTCACGCGGGTCGGGGTCTACCCCGTCTGCCCCGCGAGGTTCCGAACGATATCGTCGAACTGACCCGGTCCCCGGACCCTTCGCCAACACCGAACTCCCCGCGCGTCAACGCGACCCGCGAGACGAAAACCGGCGACTTCTCCGACGTGGTGGCGCGTGGGGAGGCGGCGGCCAACTTCTTCGTGACTACGTAGCGTTGGCTCACCATTAGCTCCATCGAATGCGCGTCGGCGAGCTCGCGCCAGGTCACCAGCCCCGAGCATCCAGAGGTTGTCCGTCGGGCCACGATTGGGTCGACGCGGAGGTTTCTGATGAGTCAACGCGTTTGCTGGAAGGGATGACCGCGAATAGATAGTCTGTCTAATTATGAACCCTTTACGAACGCGGTCGGTTCTCCTCATAACGGGGTTGGTGGCGCTGGTCGCGTCGATGGTTCCGGTCGCTAATGCGAGCGCAGCGAGCGCGACGGCGCAGTTGGTGCCGGGGCTCGAGTCGCTCAATCAGGGTTCGAACGCCAACGTGTTGTCGATCTCGTGTCCGAGCGCTGGCAACTGCGTGGCCGGGGGGTACTACAGCGGCGCAGGGAGCTTCCCCGATCAATTCGCCTTCGTCGTCGATGAAGTGAACGGGGTCTGGGGAAGCGCCCAGGAGGTCGCGGGGGCCCTCAACGTCGCAACGTACGCGGCGGTGAACTCCGTGTCGTGCTCGAGCGCCGGCAACTGCGTGGCCGGGGGGCAATACAAGAGCGCGGCAAACGACGTTCAGGCTTTCCTCGTCGATGAAGTGCACGGAACCTGGAGAAGCGCCCAGGAGGTTGCGGGCAGCCTGAACACCGGGCATTCCGCCGCGGTGCTCTCGGTGTCGTGTCCCAGTGACGGGAACTGCGCGGCCGGTGGGTACTACAAGGACGGGTACCCGTACTACTCCGATCAGGCTTTCGTCGTCGATGAAGTGAACGGGGTCTGGGGAAGCGCCCAGGAGGTCGCGGGGAACCTGAATAGCCTGAATGGCGGGGGAAACGCCGCGGTGCACTCGATCTCGTGCTCGAGTGGCGGGAACTGCGCCGCCGCTGGGTACTACGTCGACGGCTCAGGCAACTACCAGGCCTTCGTCGCTAACGAGGTGAACCGGGCCTGGCAAGGCGCCCAGGAGGTCGCGGGGAACCTGAATGGCCCGAATGGCGGGGGAAACGCCTCGGTGGAATCCGTGTCGTGTCCGAGCGACGGGAACTGCGCCGCCGCTGGGTACTACGTCGACGGCTCGGACAACACCCAGGCCTTCGTCGCTAACGAGGTGAACGGGGCCTGGCAAGGCGCCCAGGAGGTCGCGGGGACCCTGAACACCGGGGGAGAGGCCGGGGTGAACTCGGTGTCGTGTCCGAGCGCCGGCAACTGCGTGGCCGGGGGGTCCTACGTCGACGGCTCGGGCAGCACCCAAGCCTTCGTCGTTAACGAGGTGAACGGGGTCTGGGGAAGCGCCCAGGGGGTGGCGACGAATCTGAACGTCGGCGCCCTAGCCTGGGTGAACTCCGTGTCGTGCTCGAGTGATGGGAACTGTGAGGCGGGTGGGTCGTACACCGCGAACGCCGCTAACTCCCTCCCGCAGTCCTTTAGCGTGACTGAGTCGGCGGGGACCTGGGGCAGCGCGTCGTCGGTTCCGGGTCTCTCCTCGTTGACCACCGGAGTGAATCAAGGTTCGCAACTCTATGCCGTCTCGTGCCCGACGAACGGCACCTGCGCCGCCGGTGGCGCGGTCGGCAACGCCCAAGAAGGAGGCGTGGAGGGCCAGGCGTGGGTCCTCGGCTCCCAGTCCACTCAGGTCGCGCCTCCGCTCGACGTCACGGCCGTTCGCGGGGTGAGTTGGCTGCGTGCGACGTGGTCGGCTTCGCCCGGAGTGCGCGGTTACCAGTGCACGCTGCTCACCGGGATCGGCGCGCCCTCCTCCTTCGTCGAGCGCACGACAACCTCGAGCTGCACGTTCCTTGGTCTGGACCGGACGACCGCCTACGGGGTCGAGGTTGCGGCGCTCGCCGCTACCGGGCGCTCGACTCCCGTGTCGGCCTGGCCGGCGCCGAACAAGGTCGTCTGTGTGAGAGCAGGCCGACGCTTCACGCGGGTCGGGGTCTACCCCGTCTGCCCCGCGAGGTTCCGAACGATATCGTCGAACTGACTCGGGTTCCCGGACCCTTCGCCAACACCGAACGCCCCGCGCGTCAACGCGACCCGCGAGACCAGAACCGGCGACTTCTCCGACGTGGTGGCGCGTGGGGAGGCGGCGGCCAACTTCTTCGTGACTACGTAGCGTTGGCTCACCATTAGCTCCATCGAATGCGCGTCGGCGAGCTCGCGCCAGGTCACCCGCCCCGAGCATCCAGAGGTTGTCCGTCGGGCCGCGATTGGGTCGACGCGGAGGATTTGGTGGGTCAACGCGGTAGGCCCGGGTGCGCCGACCCGGGCCGGTAGACTGACCCCTCAGCCAGGCAGCGGAGGCGTATGGGGCCCACGGCGCTCATCACCGGGATCACGGGACAGGACGGCTCGTACCTGGCCGAGCTGCTGCTGGCTCAGGGCTACCAGGTGGTCGGCCTCCTGCGGCGGACCTCGACCACGTCGATCGAGCGCATCGGCCACATCCAGGACCGGCTGACCCTGGTGTCGGGGGACCTGACCGACGAGGTGTCCCTGATCAACCTGCTGCGCGAGTACCGCCCGCGCGAGGTCTACAACCTGGCCGCCCAGAGCTTCGTCCAGGTCAGCTGGTCCCAGCCGGTGCTGACCGGCGAGACCACGGCCCTCGGGGTCACCCGGCTCCTCGACGCCATCCGGATCGTCGACCCGGAGATCCGCTTCTACCAGGCCAGCTCCTCGGAGATGTTCGGGCGCGTGCGCCAGGTGCCCCAGGACGAGGCCACCCCCTTCTACCCGCGCAGCCCCTACGGGGTGGCCAAGGTCTACGGCCACTGGATCACCGTCAACTACCGCGAGAGCTACGGGCTCTTCGCGGCCAGTGGGATCCTGTTCAACCACGAGTCCCCGCGCCGGGGCCTGGAGTTCGTCACCCGCAAGGTCACCCACGGGGCGGCCCGCATCGCCGCGGGGCTCCAGGACGAGCTGCGCCTGGGCAACCTGGACGCCCGGCGCGACTGGGGCTACGCCGGCGACTACGTGCGCGCCATGGTGGCCATGCTCCAGCGCGACGAGCCCCGCGACTACGTCATCGCGACCGGGAAGACCCACAGCGTGCGCGAGCTGTGCGAGGTGGCCTTCGGGGCCCTCGGGCTGTCTTGGGAGGACCACGTGGTCACCGACCCGTCCCTGCTGCGCCCCGCCGAGGTCGACCTGCTGGTCGGGGACGCCACGCGGGCCGAGCACGAGCTCGGCTGGCGCGCCGACGTCGACTTCTACCGGCTCATCGAGATGATGGTGGCGGCCGACCGGGCAGCCCTCGTCGGGTGAGCCCGGACGGCCCCGCGCGCGCGGGGGCTCGCGCCGTCGACCTGGAGGACGCGGTCGTGGTGCGCGGGGGCTTCCCCCTGCTGGCCGGTGTGACCCTGGACGTCGAGGTGGGCACCCTGACGGTGCTGCGCGGGCCCAACGGGGCCGGCAAGACCAGCCTGCTGCGCCTGCTCGGGGGCCTCGAGGCCCTGAGCGGCGGCCGGGGCGTCGTGGCCGGAGTGGACCTGGCGCGCGGGGACCGGCGCCAGCTGCGCCGCCGCGTGGGTTGGGTCGGCCACGAGGGCTCCTTCTACGACGACCTGAGCGCAGCCGAGAACCTGCGCTTCGCCGCCCGGGCCCTCGGCCGGCCCGACGACGCGGTCGCCGGCGCCCTGGCGCGCGTCGGGCTGGCGCCGCGGGCCCGCACGATCACCCGGCGCCTGTCGGCCGGCCAGCGCCAGCGCCTGGCCCTGGCCTGGCTGCTGGTGCGCCGGGCCGAGCTGTGGCTCCTCGACGAGCCCTACGCGGCCCTCGACGACGAGGGCCGGGCGCTGGTCGACCACCTGCTGGCCGAGGCGACCGCCGCCGGCGTGACGGTGGTGGTCAGCGCCCACGAGCCCCTGGCTCGCCCGGGTCCCCACCGCGAGGTGACGCTGGCGGGCGGGCGGGTGGTGCCGTGATCCGGGTGGCCCGCCTGGTCGCGGGCAAGGACCTGCGCCTCGAGGCGCGCAGCGGCGTGCTGGTGACCCAGGTGCTGCCCTTCGGCGTCATGGCCCTGGTGCTGGCCGGGCTGGCTCTCGGGCCGCGCCGCGCCGGGCACTCGGGGGCCGCACCGGGACTCTTCTACCTGGTGGTCCTCCTGGTGACGCTGCTGGCGGTCGCGCGCAGCCAGGCCGTCGAGCGCACCGCGGGCACCCGTGCCTCGGTGGCCACCTTGGGGCTCGACCCGGCCGGGGTGTTCCTGGGCAAGACGGCGGCCCTGGGCCTTGAGCTGATCGGGCTCGGGGTGGTGCTCGAGATGCTGGCCGTGGTGACCTTGCACGTGGCGCTCGCCGGGGCCCTCGTGGCCCTGCCGAGCGTCGTGGCCACGCTGATCGCGCTGGCGGCGGCCGGGACCCTCTACGGGGCCCTGGCCGGGGAGGGCTCCGGGACCGTCACGCTGCTGCCGGTGCTGGCCCTGCCGGCCTTCGCGCCACTGCTCATCGCGGGCGAGCGGGCCTTCTCAGCGGCTCTCAGCCACCAGTCGGCGCCGCGGTGGTGGCTCATTACGCTGGTGGCCTTGGCTGCGTACCTAGCGGTTGGCGTGCTCACCTACGGTGTCCTCGAGGACACGTGATGCACCGGACGCTGGCACGACTGCTCGGACCCGCGACGCTGGTCACGCTGGCCCTCACCGTCTGGCTCGGCCTGGTGGTGACCCCGCCCGACCGGGTCCAGGGCAACCTCGCGCGCCTGGTCTACGTCCATCCGGCCGTCGCCTGGGTCGCCCTCTACCTGAGCTTCGGGACCGCGACGATCGCCTCGGCCCTCTACCTGTGGCGCCGGACCCGCTCGGCGGTCGTCGACCGGGTGGCCGTGAGCGCCATGGAGGTCAGCCTGGTCTTCATCGTGCTCACCTTGGTGACCGGTTCGATCTGGGGCCGGCCGACCTGGGGCGTGTGGTGGGCCTGGGACGCCCGGCTGACCTCGACGGCGATCCTCGGGGTGCTGGCCGCGGGCTACCTGGCCCTGCGGCGGGCCAACGACGACCCCGAGGCCCGCGCGCGCCGCAGCGCGGTCTTCGCGCTGGTGGCCGCGATCAACGTCCCGATCATCCACTTCTCGGTCCTGTGGTGGAAGACGCTCCACCAGGGCGCGACGGTCTTCACCGCGACGCGCAGCCTGAAGATCCACGGGATCATGGCCGAGACGCTGCTGCTCAGCTTCGTGGCCTTCTCGCTGGCCTACCTGTGGCTGCTGCGCGCCCGCTACCGCCTGGAGGTCGCGCGCGACGCGCGGGCCGCCGACGACCTGGCCGCCGCCCTGCGCGCCCGGGTCCTCGAGGGGCGCCGGTGAGCTACGTCCTGGCCGGCTACGCCGCGGCGCTGGGGGGCCTGGGCCTCTACGCCGTCTCGCTGGTCTGGCGGGGTCGCCGTGAGCGTCGCTGAGGACGACCTCACCCCACTGGCCCCGCCGCGTGCGCCCGACCGCTCGCGGCGGCGCACCGTGGTGGTGCTGGTGGTCCTGGCGGGCCTGGTCCTCGCCCTGGCCGCCCCGGGGCTGCTGTCCAACCTCAACTACTACGAGACCGTCGACCAGGTGCTGGCCAGCCGGGCGAGCCTGGGCAGCCACCCGGTGCGCCTCGAGGGGCTGGTCGCGCCCGGATCGGTGGTGCGCACCGCGCGGGGGGCCGACTTCGTGGTGACCGGCTCGCGCGGGGCCATCGCGGTCCACGAGGTCGGCGCCCCGCCCGAGCTGTTCGGGCCCAACATCCCCGTGGTGGTGGTCGGCCACTTCGCCAGCGCCACCGCGCGGGTCTTTGCCGGCACCCAGATCCTGGTCAAGCACACCGCGCAGTACATCGCGGCCCACCCGGCCCGGGTCCGCGCCCCCAACGGCTCGGTGCGATGATCCCGGTCCTCGGACGCCTCGGCACCCTGGTGGCGCTGGTCGCGTCCCTCGCCCTGGCCCTCGACCAGGTGCTCGCCTGGCGCCGCGACCGGCCGGGCCACGCCCGGATCCTGGCCGCCTCGGCCCTGGGGGGCATCGTGGTGGCCACGGGCGCCCTGGAGGTCGCCTTCGTGACCCACGACTTCTCCCTGGCCTACGTGGCGGCCAACAACGCCACCGTGACCCCGCTGCTCTACTCGATCACCGGCCTGTGGTCGGCCCTGGAGGGCTCGCTGCTCTTGTGGGTGCTGCTGCTCGACGCCGTGGTGGTGGCCGTGGTGGTGGCCAACCGGTCGCGCGCGCGCGACGACGTGGTGCGCGTCGCCACGGCCGTGCTCGGCGCCCTCAGCGCGTTCTTCACCTACCTGCTGGTGCTGCCGGCCAACCCGTTCCTGGCCAGCCCGGTGGCCCTGCGCCAGGGGGCCGGACCCAACGCGCTGCTCCAGGACAACCCGCTGGTGGCCGCGCACCCGCCCCTGCTCTACCTGGGCTTCGTCGGCTTCGCCGTCCCCTTCGCCTTCGCCATCGGCCAGCTGGCGACCGGACGCGTCGAGCAGGACTGGGCCCGGCGCCAGCGCCGCTTCGCCGTGCTGGCCTGGGGGAGCCTGTCGGTCGGGATCGTGCTGGGGGCCTGGTGGAGCTACCAGGTGCTCGGCTGGGGCGGGTTCTGGGGCTGGGACCCGGTGGAGAACGCCGCCCTGCTGCCCTGGCTCACCGGCACCGCCTACCTGCACTCGACGATCGTCCAGGACCGGCGGGGCCTCCTGCGGGTGTGGACCCTGGCCCTGGCGATCGCCACCTTCGCCCTCACGGTGCTGGGCACCTTCTTCACGCGCTCCGGGGTCCTCCAGAGCGTCCACGCCTTCAGCTCCTCGACGCTCGGGCCCCTGCTGATCGGCCTGTTCGCCCTGGCCGCCGGCGGGGGGGCGGCGCTCCTGGTGGCGCGCGGGGACCGGCTGCGCAGCCCGGTCGGCCTGGACCACCCGCTCTCGCGCGAGGGCCTCTTCGTGATCAACAACGTCCTGTTCGTCGGGGTGGCCCTGGTGGTGCTGCTCGGGACGGTCTTCCCCCTCCTCTACCAGGCGGTCAACGGGACCCAGGTGACCGTGGGCACCCCGTACTTCGCTGCCGTGGCGGGCCCCGCCGCGATCGCCGCCCTGGCCCTGATGGCCCTGGCGCCCCTGGTGCCGTGGCGCCAGCCGGCCCCGCGGGTGCTGTGGGAGCGGGTGCGCCTGCTGGCGTGGGGGGCCCTGGGGATCGACGCGGTCCTGGTGGTCCTCGGCGTGCGGCGCTGGCGCGACCTGCTGGCCTACTTCCTCGCCGTCGTGGCCGCGGGCGCCGCCCTGCGGGCCCTGCGGGGCAACCTGGTCGCCGCGCACCGGCACGGCGCGTGGCGCCGGGCGCTGCGCGCGCCCTCGACGGGGGGCATGGTCACGCACCTCGGCGTGGTGGTCCTGGCCGTCGGGGTCGTGACCTCGACCAGCTACGCCCGGCGCAGCGAGGTCTCCCTGCGCCCGGGCCAGCGCACCGTCGTGGACGGCCAGCTCATCGGCTACCACGGCCTGCGCCAGGTGACCACGCCCCTGGCCCACTCGACCCAGCTGGTGGTGAGCGTGGGCTCGGCGACCCTGCACCCGGCCGTGACCACCTACGTCGGGCGGGCCAGCCAGCCCGTGGGGACCCCGGCCATCGATTCGAGCCTGTTGCGCGACGTGTACGTGACCTTCGACGCCATCGGGGGCAACGGCGCCACCTCGGGCGCCCAGGTCGCCGGCACCCTGCCGGCCGGCGCCGTGGCGCTCGGCGTGACCGTCGAGCCGCTGCTCAGCTGGCTGTGGATCGGGGGGCTCCTCATCGGCCTCGGCAGCGCCGTCGCCCTGGGACGCCGGGACCACGGGGAGCCGGCGTGAGGCGCGCGGTGCGCGGAGCCGCCCTGGGGGCCCTGGCCTTGGTGGTCGGGCTCTCGGTGCTGCTGGCCACGCGCCACCCGGTCAACGACGCGACCAGCGCCCCGAGCCCGCTGCTCGGGCGCGCGGCCCCGGCCCTGGTGGGCCCGGAGCTCGGGGGCGGCCGCTTCGACCTGGCCCACCTGCGCGGCCAGGTGGTGGTCGTCAGCTTCTGGGCCTCGTGGTGCGGGCCCTGCGTGCGCGAGGCGCCCGCGCTGTCGACCTTCGCCTGGGCCATGCGGCACCGCGGGGTGCGCGTCGTCGGCGTGGTCTTCGACGACACCGTGGGGGCCGCGCGCGCCTTCAGCCGCCACTACGGCTCGCTGTACCCGTCGGTCATCGACCCCGGCGGCCAGATCGCCTCGCGCTACGGCGTGACCTCGCCGCCCACCACCTACGTCATCGGCCCGCGCGGGACGGTCGCGGCCGAGCTGCTGGGCCCGGTGTCGGCCGCCCAGCTGCGCGCGGCCGTGGCCCGGGTGCGCGCGTGAAAGCGCTGCGCTCGCCCGGGCTGTTCGCGCTGGCCCTGGTGGCCCTGGTCGTCGCGACCCTGGTGCTGAGCCCATCGACCCCGAGCCGCAGCGCCCGCATCGCGCACCTGGAGTCCCTGGTGCGCTGCCCCAGCTGCGAGGACCTGTCGGTCGCCCAGTCGAACGCGCCCACCGCCCTCGCGGTGCGCCACCAGATCGCGGCCGCGGTGGCGCGCGGCGCGAGCGACACGGCGATCCTGACGGCCTTAGAGACCGCGTACGGACCCGCGATCCTGCTCAGCCCGCCGACCTCGGGCCTGGGAACGCTGCTGTGGGCCGGGCCTCTGGCCCTGGCCCTGGGGGCCCTGGCCCTGGGCGTGGTGCGCTGGACGAGGCGACGATGAGCGGCTCGGGCGCCGACGAGATCGCCCTGCGCGAGGCGTCACTGGTCGACGCCCGCCGCGAGCACGCGGCCGGTGAGCTCGATGACGCGGCCCTGGCCCGCATCGAGGCGCGCGAGGGGGCCGCCCTGGCCGCCCTGCGCGCCGCCGTCGCCGCGCCGACCGTGGTGGCGCCGCGCGCGGCGCGCCGGCACCGGCGGGCGTGGCTCCTGGTGGCCGGGGCCGCCCTGGCCGCAGCCGTCGTCGTGACCCTGATGGGCGCGCTCGGGCCGCGCCAGCCGGGCAGCTCGATCACCGGGGGGCTCAGCCTCTCGCCCGCCCAGCGCGTGGCGCAGCTCCTGGGGGCCGCCCAGGCCGACGCCGCCGCCGGCCACGAGGTGACGGCCCTCGACGCCTACGCCCAGGTCCTGGCCATCGCCCCGCGCAACGTGGTCGCCCTGACCCAGACCGGGTGGCTCGACTTCTCCGCGGGCAGCGCCGCCCGGGACCCCGCGGCGGTCGCGGCGGGGCTGGCCTCCCTGCGCCGGGCCATCGCGCTGGCCCCGCGCGACCCGGCGCCCCACCTCTACCTCGGCATCGCGGCGGCCTCGACGCCGGGCAACGCGGGCCCGGCCCGGATCCAGCTGCGGCTGTTCGAGGCCCTGCACCCCTCGCGCGCCCAGCGGGCGGTCGCCGCGCCGTACCTGCGGGCCCTCGGGCTGGCCCGCTAGCGCCAGCCGCCCCGGCGGTCACGTGCTCTACTGAGGTCGTGCGCTACCTGGTGCTGGTCGGCATCGTCGTGGGCGTCAACCTGCTGCCGGCCTTCGGTCCGCCGACCTGGGCCGTCCTGGTCTACGCCCGCCTGCGCTGGCACCTGGACCCGGTCGCCCTGATCGGGCTCGGCGCGCTGTCGGCGACCCTCGGGCGCTACGTCCTGGCCTCGGCCACGCGCCGCCTGCGGGGCTGGTTCCCGCAGCGGTCCCGGGCCAACCTGGCCACCCTGGCCGAGCGGCTTACGCGGCGCCGCGGCGTGGTGGCCGGCTTCGTGACCCTCTTCGTCATCTCGCCGCTGCCCTCGGCGCAACTCTTCAGCGCGGCCGGCCTGCTGGACCTCTCCCTGGTCCCCCTGTGCGCCGGCTTCCTGGCGGGCCGCCTGATCACCTACTCGCTCTACGTCACCACGACGATCGTCATCGAGTCCCAGGTCCGGGGAGTCCTGGCCAACGTCTGGGGTCAGCCCTGGTGGATCGCGCTGCAGGTCCTCCTGCTGGCCGGGGTGGTCGTGCTTCCGGCCATCCCGTGGGGCCGGCGGCGCGCCGCGGCCCCGCGCGATCCGGGGGTCCCACCACCGCCGTGAGGTGAGATCTCGACCCGCGCGCCGCCCGAGACCAGCGGGCCCCCGGCCGCGCCCCTTGCCCGGGGTTGACGAGCCCACTAGCGTCCGGCGTGGTGGGCCAGCCCTCGCGTCGCGAGTCGGGGCGCGGCCCCGGCGGGCGCCGGCGTCGCGCCACCGGGATCGTGATCGCCGTCCTCAGCGCGCTGGCCGGCGCGGCCGTGGCCCCGCCGCCGGTGGGTGCGGGTCGCCGCGTCCCCACGCCGCGTCCCCACGCCGCGAGCACCGTCTCGTGGCAGGAGATGGGCCCCCGGGCCGTTCCCGACCTGTTCATCAGCTTCCTGCCCTCGGGCATCGACACGACGCCGCCGACGATGGGACTCCTGAGCGCCGGGGAGGTGACGACGGCGGCCGTGGACCCGGCCAACCCGTCGATCCTGTACGCGGGCGCCGGCGGGGGCATGTGGTGGGGCGGCGGCCCGAGTGGCGGCGGGCTCTTCCGGAGCACCGATGGCGGGGCCACCTGGACGCCTATCGACCAGGGCCTGACCTCGACGTCGGTGGCCAGCGTCTGGGTCGACCCGACCCAGCCCGCGACGCTGCTGTGCGCGACCACCGACGGGCTGTTCCGGTCCACCACCTCGGGGTCCTCGTGGACCCGGGTGCTCCCCGGGGCCGAGCGGGCGATCGCGGCCTTGGGCCCGACCCTCTACGCGGGAGGCGACGCGGGCCTGTCCGTCTCGCGCGATGGCGGGGCCACCTGGGCGCCGGTGGCGGGCACGTCCCAGGTGACGGCCCTGGCGGCCGGCGCCGGCGAGGTGATGGTCGGTCAGTTCGACGGGAGCGTGCTCGTCGGGTCGGGCAGCGCGTTCCACGTCGTGGCCCACCCGACCACGCCGCCCATCGGCTGGTCGGCCCTGGCGATTGACCCGGCGGACGCGTCGGTGGCCTTCGCCGCGGCCGCCGGGACCAGCCAGGCCTTTCGCACCAGTGACGGCGGGGTCACCTGGACGCCCCTGGTGGTTCCGACCAACCCGATCATCGCGAACTTCTGGGCGCGCACGATCGCCCTGGATCCCCAGAACCCCGCGGACGTCTACATCGGGGGCGACGAAGTCCTCAATGTGTCCACCGACGGGGGCCAGAGCTTCAGCGCGCAGCCGGCCGGCCTCGACATCTGGGGACTGGTTCCCGATCCCGCCGCCGCGGGGACCCTGCTGGCCGTCACCGACCAGGGGCTCTACACCGTGAGCGACCAGGGGCGCACGTGGGCCAGCCTCAACGGGAACCTCACGACGGGGCTGACCTACTCGGTGGCGGTCAGCGGCTCGACGATCCTGGCGCGCGAGCAGGACTTCTCGGTCATCGCGAGCTTCGACGGCGGGGCCACCTGGCAGATACTGACCGCCGCGGGCGGCGAGAACGGCGACATCGTGATCAACCCCTCGGCACCCCAGGACGTCTTTGGCATGGGCACCGCCGACGGCCTCACCTGGTCCAGCGACGGCGGCCACACGTGGGTCGCGGTGCCCGCGGTCAACCAGTTCTCGCCGGGCGACCAGACCGTGGCGATCGACCCGTCGGACCCCAGCACCGTCCTGGTGGCCACGGACGCCGGCGTCGTGGCCACCCACGACACGGGCGCCACGTGGGCGCCGACCGGCTGGCCACTGACCGGGGCGGACGTGGTGGCGATCGATCCCGCGGACGCGGCGCACGTGATCGTGGGCACGCACGACGCCGGCGCGTACCCGAGCGCGGGCGCCCTCCACGTGACCTTCGACGGGGGGGCCACGTGGCTGACGGTGGACGTCGGCTCGTTCCCCTCGAGCGTCGCGTTCCTCGACGGGGCGCTCTACGTGGGGACGAACGCCGGCGTCCTGGTCAGCCACGACGGGGGCCGCACGTTCTCGCCCGACGCCACGGGCCTGCCCGCGCTGGCCACCGCCGTGGCCTCCGAGCTCTGGCCGGGCGTCGAGTCCCTGGCGGCTATCACATCGGTCACCCCGCACCTGCTGGTGGCCTCGACCACCGTGGGGGTCTACGCGCAGGTGTCGGGGCAGTCGGCCTGGGTCGACATCTCCGGCGACCTGCGCGCAAGCTTCGTCCACCAGGCCGTCGATGCCGGGGGCTACCTCTACCTGGCCACCTACGGCCAGGGAGTGGTGCGCGCGCCGCTGAGCGCGATCGAGCAGGCGCTGGCGCCGCCGCCTCCGCCTCCGCCTCCGCGCGCGCCGACCCTCACGGGCGCCGCCCTCCAGGTGCGGGCCCTCGACCGAGGCCGGGCCGGGGGCCCGCTGGTCTCGGGCGGCGTGCTGCGCGTGACCCTGGTGCCGCGCCCGGCGGGGGTCTCGGGACTGGTGGGCGCGTGCGCGGCCACGCTGCGGGGCCGGCACCTGGCCCTGCTGGCGCGGACGCGGGGGGCCAGCGGGGCGCTGGCGTGCACGTGGCGCGTGCCCCGGTCGGTCACGGGGACGCTGTCGGGGTGGATCAGCCTGCGCGCCGGTGCGGTGGCCGAGCGGCGGCACTTCGCCGTGCCCGTGCGCTCAGCGGTCTCCTGAGGCGCGGGCGCTGAGCGCGGCCCGGGTCAGCCGAGGCGGTGGCGGCAGGCGTCGGCGCCCTCGGCCCGCGAGGTGAGCGTCACGGCGCTGCGGTGGGGCCCGACGCCCTCCAGCATGCCGGCCAGCAGCCCGCGGTCCACGGCGCAGAGCATCGGGTGGTTCTGCGCGGCCACGCCGAAGGGGCAGGTCTCGGCCACCACGACGATCTCGTCGCCGTCGTGCTCGGCGCGCGCGGCGTAGCCGTGGGCGCTGAGCAGGCCGGCGATGGAGGCGAGGGCCGCCTTGATGGGGCGCGTGGTGTCCCAGGTCAGCTCACCCGACAGGCCCCGCCCGTACTCGACGCCGACCTCGTGGGCGATGGCCTCGGCCAGGTCCGGGCCCAGGCGCCCGAGGGCGCGCTCGAGCAGGGCCACGAGCAGCGCGTCGCGGCGCACCAGGGCCTCCATGGTGCCGGCGGTCTCCAGGGCGCGGTAGCCCTTGGCCGGACGTCCGACGGTGGAGCGGTGGACGGGCTCGGCGACCACGTAGCCGCCCTCCACCAGGCGCTCGAGATGGTGGCGCACGACGTTGGGGTGCACGCCACAGTGCTCGGCCAGGGCCGACGCGGTCGCGCCCGGGTTCTCGCGCACGAACAGGTAGACGGCCCGGCGCGTGCGGTCACCGAAGGAGTGGGTGAGGCTCGAGACCGTCGCGTCGAACAGGCCAGCGTCGAGGTCTGTCTGACTCACGCAGGGAGTCTACGAGGATCGCCGTGGTGCTGCGACAGTAACCTGGCGCGGGGGGAGAAGGAGACCACTCGTGAGTGACCTGCGCGGCGCCCTGGGCGCCATCGCCGAGCCCCAGCTGGTGCGCTCGCTGAGCGAGCTGGGCTTTCTCGGCGTCATCGACGAGTCCGGTCCCCACCCCCGGGTCGAGCTGGTGCTCCCGGTGCTCGAGTGGCCCAACCGCGCCTGGCTGGAAGAGGAGATCGCCGACACCGCGCCGGGTGCCCGCATCGAGGTGCGGGCCATGAGCGACGACGAGCGCCTGGGGCTGCGCAACTTCCTGCGCGGGCACATGACGGCGCCCGCGAGCCAGGAGTCCGGCCACGGCCACGCGCACGGCGAGGCCGCCACCCCGTCGTTCCTCGACAAGCTGGCCAAGACCCGCGTGCTCGGGATCTCCTCGGGAAAGGGGGGCGTGGGCAAGTCGTCGATCACGGTGAACCTGGCCATCGCCCTGGCCCAGCGCGGCCACCAGGTCGGGGTCCTGGACGCCGACGTCTACGGCTTCTCGTTGCCCAAGATGCTCGGCGGGGACCACGACCCCATCGTCCTGGGCGACACGGTGATCCCGACTCTGGTGCACGGGGTGCGCTGCGTGTCGATGGGCTACTTCGTCCCTGACGCCCAGCCGGTCATCTGGCGCGGGCCGATGCTCCACAAGGCGATCGAGCAGCTGGTCTCGGAGGCCTGGTGGGACGAGCCCGACTACCTGCTCATCGACATGCCCCCGGGCACCGGCGACGTCGCCCTCACGGTGAGCGAGGTCATCCCGCGCATCGAGATGTACGTCGTGACCACGCCCCAGCCGGCCGCCCAGCGCGTCGCCCAGCGCTCGGCCTACGCCGCGCGGGCCCTGAAGCTCGCGGTGCGCGGGGTCATCGAGAACATGAGCTGGTTCACCGGCGACGACGGCGTGCGCTACGAGCTGTTCGGGTCCGGCGGCGGCGCCCAGCTGGCCAGCGAGCTCGGCGTGCCCCTCCTGGCCCAGATCCCCCTGGACCCGGTGCTGCGCCAGGGCGGGGACCTCGGGGACCCGGTCGTGGCCTTCGAGCCCGACCGCGAGTCGGCCCAGGTCTTCGCCGCCTTGGCCGCGACCATCGAGAAGCAGGGGCCCGCGCGCGTCTACCGCCGCGAGCTCAAGCTGGTCTAGGCCGTGGAGCTGGCCGGGCGCAACGCGCTCATCACCGGCGGGGCCAGCGGCATCGGCCTGGCGAGCGCCCGGCGCCTGGTGGAAGCGGGCATGCGGGTCGCCCTGATGGACCGAGACGAGGCGGCCCTCGCCGCCGCGGTGGCCGAGCTGGGCGACAGCGCGCTCGCGATTCCCGGCGACGTGGCCAGCGAGGCCGACGTCACGGCGGCCTGGACCCGCGCGCGCGCCGACCTGGGCCCGCTGCACCTGGCCTTCGCCAACGCGGGCGTCGGCAGCGGCCCGGCGCTCTTCGCGCCCCGGGTCGCCTGGGACTGGGTGCTGTCGATCAACGTCGGGGGCGTGGTCAACGTGATGAACGCGGTCCTGCCCGAGATGCTCGAGCGCGACGAGGGGCACCTGGTGATGACGGCGTCCCTCGCGGGACTGGGCGGCGTGCCGGGGATGGGTCCCTACGTCGCCTCCAAGTTCGCGGTGGTCGGGCTGGCCGAGTCGGTCGCCCACGAGCTGGTGGCGCGCGGCTCGCGCGTCGGCGTCTCGGTGCTGTGCCCCGGCTTCGTGCGCACCCAGATCGCCGAGTCGGACCGCGCCATGGGGCCCGCCTTGCGCGCGGCCGTGCCCGTCGACGAGGCCTCGCTGGCCGCGGCCCGTGCGGCCGTGGCCGCCGGCATCGATCCGGCCGAGGTGGCCAGTGCCGTCGCCGACGCCGTGGTCACGGGGCGCTTCTGGATCCTGCCCCACGAGCGCGTCGCCTTGCGCACGACCGAGCAGCGCCTGGCGTGGATGCGCGGGGGCCCGATGCCCGGCATCGACCTGGCGCGCGCCGCGCGCCGCTAGCTCAGCGCACTAGGGATGCCGCGACCGCGGCGATCCCCGCGCCCCAGTCCTGCAGCTGGCTGGGGGGCAGGAAGGCCACGCCAGCCGCCGTGTGGTCGACCTGGGGTGCGGCCACGTAGCGCAGGTGGCCCCGGGGGCCGATGAAGTAGGTCAGCGACGTGTGGACCACGTCGGCGGTCGGCCCGTGGGCAATGACCTGGATGCCGTAGGCGTGCCACAGGGCGCGCAGCGTGCTGAGCGGCCCGGCCAGGAAGTGCCAGGTCGCGATCTGGGTGAGCCCGTGGGCGCGGCTGAAGGTGTCCAGCCCGGCCGGCGTGCGCACGTAGGGGTTGACGTCGATGGCCAGGAACACCGTCGAGCGCGCGCGGGCCGGCAGGTCGGCCGCGGCGTCGCGCAGCTCCTGGGAGACCAGCGGGCAGATGTCGGTGCAGTGCGGGTCCATGAAGTTGAGCACGATGGGGTGCCCGCGGAACTGGGCGAGCGACACGGTGCGGCCGTTCTGGTCGACCAGGGTGAAGGGGGTGGCGGGCCGCGTCGGCACGGGGGAGAGGGCCATGAGGTTGGCCTCCAGGGTCGTGACCGCGGCCGGGATCCCGGTGGGGCGCAGCAGAGCCGCCGGGCTGGGGCGCCCGCGGTCGCGCAGCACGACGATCAGGGCCGTGCCGGCGACCAGGATGGTGACGCCCAGGGCGACGACGAGCGCGATGTAGACCCGGCGCGACACGCGACGAGTCTACGGGACTAGCGGTCGATCCCCGTAGGCAGGCGCGACTCGGGCCAGGCCAGCAGGTCGATCGCCTGGCGGCACGCGAAGCGGTCGGTCATGCCCGCGACGTAGGTCACCGCGCGCACCAGGGGGTCGCCCTCGCCCTCTTCGAGGTGCTCGGGGTGGCTCGCGTAGTGCTCGACCAGCGCGCGCAGCATGTCGACGACGCGGCCGGCCTGGGTCCGCGAGGCCGGTCGCAGGTAGATGCGGTCGTAGTTGAACTGGCGGAAGGCCGCCAGCGCCGCGGCGTGGCGCGCGTCGAGGCCGATCCAGCCCGTCGCGACGGTGGTGGCGATCATCGCCCGGATGAGCGCGCCCAGCTGCGCGCCGCGCTGGGCGCCCAGGACGTCAGCCACGGTCCCGGGCAGCTGGTCGGGGCGCACGACGCCGGCCGAGACGGCGTCTTCGAAGTCGTGGCACACGTAGGCGATGCGGTCGGCCCTTATCTGGCGTCCCTTCTTACGTTACCGCTCTGACCTCGCCCGTTGCGTTGTCGACAGTGTCTAGGACGTTCCTCCCGGTCCGCCTCACTACGGGCGGTCGATCTCACGGGCGCGAAACATCGCCTTCGATTCCTTGGGGAAGACGGTCAGCTCGCCAGCCAAGGAGCCGAACTGCGGTGTCGAAGGCGAAGCGATCCGTCATGCCGGCAACGTAGGTGACGGCTGCCGTGAGTGCATCATCGGGGTTGCGAATGTCGTCGGGTAGGAGCTGGGGTGAATCGCTGAACTTCTCGACCAGCGCCTTCAAGACGGCGACGACGGCCTCGCCCTGGCGAAGTGACTCGGACCGGTTGTAGATGTTTTGATAGTTGAAGGATCGAAGCTCGGCGAGCGCCTCGGCATTCCTCGCGTCCATGCCGACACGTCCCGTCGTTGTGATGCTCGACACCAAGGCGCCGATCAGCGATCGGAGCTGAGACGAGCGCGTCGTCCCCAAGACGCTGCTCACCGAAGGTGGCAGATTGTCAGGGCTGACGATGCCCGCACTGATGGCGTCCTCCAGGTCATGGGCGCTGTACGCGCATCGGTCGGCCCAGCTGACGATGGTTCCCTCCGGCGTCGCGGGGGTGGGCCGGGACCACGAGTGGTTGCGGATGCCGTCCAAGGTCTCCGGGCACAGGTTCAGGGGCTGGAGAACCACGTCGGCTCCCCAGACCGCGTGGTGGTAGCCACCGGGAATGAACAGGTCAAAGGCCTCCTCGGAGGCGTGACCACCTGGGCCGTGACCGCAGTCGTGCCCGAGGGCGATCGCTTCGACGAGCGCAACGTTCATCCCGGTGGCTCGAGCAACAGCGGTGGCCACCTGCGTGACCTCCAAGGCGTGCGTCAAACGGGTGCGCTGGTGGTCGGTGGGAAAGATGAAGACCTGTGTCTTGCCGGCGAGTCGACGAAACGCGGTGGAATGCAGGATGCGGTCACGATCCCTCTCAAAGCAGGTGCGCAGCGGATCAGGCACTTCTTCGACGGCGCGGTTCCCGGCCCCCGACGCGTGCGTGGCACCTTCGGCCAGCGTCTGGTTCTCAAACTCCTCACGCTGCTCGCGTGAGATCAACCGAGGTTCAACCGTAGGCGGTGGCGTGTCTCTGTGGGCGAAGACCAGGCCATCGGAAACGGGATTACCTCGCATGGTGGCGGTCCATTCGCTACGTCGGTCGATGGTCATCTCACGTTCCTTCATGGTTCCTTGCCCACAGTCTGCCGTGGCTGGAGTTGGCGCATTCGGCGAAGTTCGGCGTGCACGACCGCCAATTCGCTGCGCAGTCTCTGGTTGTCCTCGGTCGTCTCCCTTAGTCGCGTGACCAGGAGTTCGATTCGCTTGTGTTGACTCGCCCGACCAGCCCCTTGTGCTTCGGGGATCCGCATGCGGGAGCGGTTGTCTGCTTCGGCTCGACGAGAGCGTACGGCCTCGTAGACCGCAGGCTGGGTGTAGATCCACGAGGGGGAGACCCCCGCGGTCTTCGCCACGCCTTGCACCGTCACGGTTTGGCCGAGGCGGTCAGCCTCCCGGATCGCAGCGCTGACCCGGTTAAGACACTCCTCATGCTTGCGCCTCGCGGCCTCGCGAAGATGACCAGTGTTATCGGCCTTCATGTTTGCTCCGTCGGTGTCGAGGCGAGGCAACGCGAACTGGTGCGACGGGCTCAGCTTCAGAAACCCGGCCGATGATTCCCTTGAGTGCGATCGCGTCCTGGTCGGCCTTTTCGGCCAGACGGACGTACCCCTCGTCGCGGGCTCTCACGGCCATGGCCTCAGTGAATACGAGTTGTCTCTGGTAGTCGTCGATGAACTCCCCGTCGGGGATGAAGAGGTCACACGAAAGACAGGGATTGGCCTGCTCGCAGACCTTCGTTGGTGACATGCCACACGATCCGTTGGCCAGGCGAAGTGACGCCGCGTGTTCGACCCGGTGGCGGCTCCAGGCCGCGTCAGAGAGTCGGCCCTCCACGTCGAGCACCTCGTCGGACACGCTGCGGCCGCCGCTGATCTTGGTCGTTGCCTCCTCCCAGGCGGCACGGATGGTCTTGTCGCTCAATCGGGCGTAGTGAGCGGTCATAGCGGGCGACGTGTGGTCCAGTAGAGCCTGAACGATATGGGCGGGGACGTTGGCGTTGATAAGTCGCGTCCCGTAGGTGTGGCGAAACTGGTGACTCGTAACGTGGATGGGCCGACCGACGTCGTCAACGAGGCTGAGGCGGTCAAACCAACGCTGGAGGGCCGTCTGATAGCCGGAATAGCTAATCGGGTTGCAACCGGTCGGATTGGCGTGTGGCGAGGGGAAGAGCTTCAGTGCGCTGGCCCGCGAGGACGGGGCCCGGGTGCTCTCTCGCTTCGCGGTGTCGGCATACTTGGATCGAACGACAGCCGCCCACGTGCTGAGCTCGTCGGCCAACGACTCACCGATTGGCACCACCGCCTCGCGACCAATCTTGGAGTTGTAGAAGAGCACGTAGGGCTTTGCGGCACCATCGCGAGAAAGGAAGCGCCAGTGCACGAGGTTGCGGATATCGGTGTTGCGCATCCCGGTCTCGATGTGAAGCCGCGTGATGAGGCGGTACTCGGGACGTCCAAGCAACTCGAGGGCGCCCGGGGCTTCAATCGCACGCATCGCGGATTCGGGGATGGCTCGGGGGAGGCGTTCGCCCTGCCGTGGGAAGTCGTCGGGATGGACATGGGCGGTCGCTGGTACTTCGGGGTGCCAGCCGTTGCGTTGGTTGTCGCGAAGCAGGACGCTCACCGTGCTCAGCATCGCCTTGCGATGCGAGTGGCTGACGGGCGCTGCGGTGCGAGAGTTCGTGAGGGTCGACAAGTCTACGAACCACTCCTCCAGGAATTCACGGTCCAGGTGATCGGCGTCTCTCCCGGGCCGCCGCTTCGCCAAGGTGACTGACAGGTGGCGCAGGGCGAGGAGATCCTTCGCGACGCCGGTGAAGTCCAGACCCTTGGCCGTGAGTCTCTGTCGGCACCATCGTTTGACCAGGTCACGGAGTCCGGGTTGAACGATGTCGCGGAAGTCGAGGTAGCGCACCCTCCCCGTGATGCCGAGACGGTTCCGGTCCCAGACGTCGCGGGGGTACTCGTTGTCCCAGCCGGTACCTTCGATGAGGTCGGCGAGTGTGTCCGACGCGAATCTCAGCAGGGCGATCGACCCGAGTCCACGGCCTGTTCCGTGCAGCGTCCACCATGCACCCCACGCATCGCGTGGAGTCTCGGTGAAGGTCTCAATCTCACTGTGACGGAGTGCTCTGAACAGTTCCTGGCCCAGCGAATAGGGCAAGGCGGTCGTATTTCGATCATGGAGGGCCTGCAGGAGGTACTGCGACTCGAGGCGCAGTGTCTCTGGAAGATCTCGTAGGTCGTAACGCGCGCGGCCGACGTCGCTCAGCTGCTCAACGAATTGACCGACCGGTGACGAGCCCTGGCGCCTCCATCTGAGGAGGTGCGCCGTACAGAAGGGCTGTCCTGGACGTACGTCGAGGACGCAGATGTTGACGGGACACGGCTCGGTTCTTCGGCAGAGTAGGGCTGCTTCTCCAGACAGCGACCAGGCCTCAGAGGACAGCGAACCCCGGTGTTTCTGCCACGCGGAGAGGTGGATCCGACAAAAGCCGCTGTCTTGGCCCTGCCGACACGCGGGAACCAGGCACTTTTGAGGCGCTCGCCGCCCCTGGAGTTCGGCGGGCTGATCGGCAGCCCACGCCAGCTTCCGATGTCCCTGGGGCTTGCCGGCGCCGCGCCACCTATGGAAGTGTCCGATGCAGAGGCCAGCGCTCAGCTCGCTCCCTACGCAGCCCTCGACCATGCAGTCAGGAACGTGCAAGACACCGGTCAGCTCGGCGCAGTAGAGCACCGGGTGGCGGTACTCGGGGCGAAGCGCTTCGCGAACGGTGTTGCGCCACTGGGCATACGGGTCTTCCTCAAGGGCTCGAAGCGTCATAGCGTCACCACCGAACCATCGAGCCAACCGACACGGTCAAGCTCGGCTCGAAGGTCACTGACGTCAAGGTGGCCATAGATGGATCGGGTCGTCTGAATGCTGGCGTGGCCGAGTAACTCCGCGACGATCTCGATCCGCGCACCGGCCCGCAAGAGACGCGTGCTGTAGGTGTGGCGGAACATGTGGGGGGTGAAGTAGAAGCCGCACTTTGTTCGAGTGCGCCGGACGAGGTCGTCGACGGCGTCGTACGACCAGGGCCTTCCAATCGATCCGCCGTAGAGATTGACGAAGAGGTAGTCCGAGTCGACGGCGCCGTAGTCGAGCGTCAGGTAGTCGATGGCGAGCCGGACGAAGCGCTTCCCCACCGGCACGATGCGCTCCTTGGAGCCCTTTACCCTCGCCCCGTTGGCGTTGTCTCGAGGCGTGATACGCAATGTTCCGTGGCGCTCGTCAAGGTCGTTGATCCGAAGTCCCAGAGCTTCCGAGGCCCGAGCGCCGGTCTCCCACAGTGTGCCGAAGAAGAGCCGGTCTCGCCGATTTGTACAGGACTCGAGCACGCTCTGGACCTGATCGGGGGTGAGGGTTACCGGCCGTCGTGCAGCGACCTTCACGCTGATCGTGCGACTGGGGCGGGTGCTGGTGCGCGCGAGATGGGAGAGGAAGGGCTGGTAGCGTCCCGTACCCCGAGGCCGTCCTTGACGGAGCTGGCTGAGCAGCGGGAGGACCGCCGCGTCGCGCTGCCCCAGGAACTCGTAGAAGGCCACGACCGCTGACAGCTTCCTCGAAATCGTGGCGGGGGCGAGGTGGGGTTCCGGGTCGAGGGGAATAATCGCAACGCCGCAAGCGCGCAGTGACGGAGGCAACCGCAACCACGAGATCCATCCCGCCAGGTCGTCGATGCTCACGGCCAAAGCGGTCTGGTGGCGCTGGCTGAGGAAGGTCCAGAAGTCTCGAAGGTCGAAGGCGTAGGACCGAACGGTATGGGGCGACGAGCCCCGCGCCGTCAGGTATTCGAGGTACTGGTCGATAGGTACTATGGGCAGCCCGACGTCATTCACGACGGTGTAGGACGGTGGCCCGCTCGGCTGATCCACCGGCTGAACTCTCATGGTGCCTCCGTTCTGGAGACCCAAGGTAAGGGCTCGATGTGACATCCCTCAGGGGTCGTGCCAGTCTCTTCTGGAGGTTGAAGAGACCTGGCTCAGTTCCTGGAGATAACGGCCCAGCTGACGACCTCCCCTTCGGGGGTGGCCGGCGCGGGCCGGCTCCAGGAGTGGTTGCGGATCCCGTCGAGGGTCTCGGCGCACAGGTTGAGGGGGGCCAGAGCCACGTCGGCCCCCCAGGGGGCGTGGTCGAAGCCCCCGGGCAGGTAGGGATCGAGGGCCTCCTCGCTGGCGTGGCCGCCGGGGCCGTGGCCGCAGTCGTGGCCGAGGGCGATCGCCTCGGTCAGCGCGACGTTGAGCCCGAGCGGCCGAGCCACCCCCACGGCCACCTGGGCGACCTCCAGGGCGTGGGTGAGCCGGGTGCGCATGTGGTCCTCGGGAAAGACGAAGACCTGCGTCTTGCCGGCCAGGCGGCGAAAGGCGTTGGCGTGCAAGATGCGGTCACGGTCGCGCTCAAAGCAGGTCCGCAGCGCGTCGGGCTCCTCGGCGCGCGCGCGATCGCCCGCGCCGCGCGCCCGCGTCGCGCCCGTGCTGGGGGGCGCGCCGTCATTCTCCGCCGATTCGCGCGTGACCAGGGACACGCGCGCCAGGCGCGCGCGGGAGTCGGCGTGGGCGACGGCCACGTCGTCGTCGGCGCGGTGACCCGCCATGGTGGACGCCCACCGCTCGTGACGTGAGGCTGGCATGACTCCATTGTGCCCGAGGGCCGTAACATGGGGACGAGGTGGCGCGGCGAGGAGACTCATGGACATCCGGATCGGGATCGTGCAGTCAATGCGAGAGCTCGACATCGAGTTGGGCGACGACACGGATCGCGACGAGCTGGTCGCCCAGATCGAGGCGGTCCTGCTGAGTGACGGGGTGCTGTGGCTGACCGATCGCAAGGGCCGCCGCGTCGGCGTGCCCGCCGCGCGCATGGCCTTCGTCGAGGTCGGCGTGGCCACGGGCCGCTCGGTCGGCTTCGGCGCCACCTGACGTGCTCGACTACCACCTGCATCTGTGGCCCCACGAGGACTCCTCGGTCTGGTACCGCCTGGACCAGATCGCCCAGTACTGCGAGGCGGCCGCGGCGGCCGGGGTGGGCGAGCTGGCCCTGACCGAGCACGCCCACCGCTTCGTCGAGGTGCTCGACGTCGTGGGGCCCTTCTGGGAGCGCCACCCCGAGGAGGTCACCAGTCCCGTCATGGGCGACTACATGGCCTTCACGGCGCGCAACCGCCTCGACGACTACGTCACCCTGGCCCAGCGGGCCAAGGACGAGGGCCTGCCGGTCAAGATCGGCCTGGAGGTCGATTACTACCGCGACCAGATGGACGTGGTCAGCGAGCTGCTGGCCCAGTACCCCTTCGACGTGCTCATCGGGTCGGTCCACTGGCTGGGCAGCTGGGGCTTCGACGACGTCGACAACCCCATCCCCATGGCCCAGTGGGAGGTCCGCGACGTGGACCGCTGCTGGGCTGACTACACCGTGGCCCTCGAGGAGCTCATCGCCTGCTCGGCCGTCGACGTGCTGGCCCACCCCGACCTGATCAAGGTGGCCGGCTACCGGCCGGGCGACCCGACGGGCTTCTGGGACGCCATGGCCGCGGCCGCCGCGGCCGCCGACGTCTCGGTCGAGTGCAGCTCGGCTGGCTGGTCCAAGCCCGCCGCCGAGCAGTACCCCGCCGAGGGGTTCCTGGACCGCCTGGTCGCGCGGGGGACCACCTTCACCACCGCCTCGGACGCCCACCGGCTCGGACGGGTCAGCGAACGCGTGGGGGACCTCGCCGCCCTGCTGGAGGCGCGCGGCATCACCCAGCTGGCCTCCTACAGCGCGCGCCAGCGCGTCCTCGTCCCGCTGCGCGGGCACTAGTGGCCACGCTGGCCGAGCTGGCGGTCGCCCGGGCCGGTCTGGACGAGGCGACCATCGACCACCTGCTGCGCCTGACCGCGTCGTGGTCGCTCCTGGCCGACCTGGCCTTCTCCGACCTAGTGCTGATGGCCCCCGTCACCGACGGCGCTGGCGACGGCGAGCTGGTGGTGCTGGGCCAGGTGCGGCCCAACAACCGCGCGACGGTGATCACGGCCGACCTGGTGGGCACGGCCCACCGGGCCGACGACTGGCCCCTGGTGCGCCGGGCCCTCGCCGAGGCCGAGCGCGTCACCGGCTACGCGTCGCCCGAGGTGATCGGCGAGCCGACCTTGGTGTGGGCCATTCCGGTGCGGGTGAGCGGCGCGGTCGTGGCCGCCCTGGTGCGCCTGCAAGGGCCGATGCGCGGGCCGTCCTCGCTCTACGAGCAGGCCTACCTGTCGATCTTCGTGCGCCTGTGCGACATGGTGGCCGCCTCGACGTTCCCGTTCCGCGAGGACGACGTGGCCGGGCCGGGCCTGCCGCGCGTGGGCGACGGCATCATCCTGCTCGACGGCGCGGGCCGCGTGGACTTCGCGACCCCGAACGCCGTCAACGCGCTGCACCGCGTGGGGGTCTCGGCCTCGGTCGAGGGGCGCACCTTGCCCGAGCTGGGCCTGCACCTGCGCGCCCTGGAGCGCGCCCGTGCCTTCGCCATGCCCACCCTGGAAGAGCTCGATCGCGGCATCGACGTGGCCATCGTCTTTCACTGCGTGCCGCTGCTGGAGGCCGAACGCCCCACCGCGGTCATGGTCCTGGTGCGCGACGTGAGCGATCTGCGTCGCCTCAACCGGGTAGTGCTGAGCAAGGAGGCCGCGGTGCGCGAGGTCCACCACCGCGTCAAGAACAACCTGCAGACCATCTCGTCGCTGCTGCGCCTCCAGGCGCGCCGCAGCGTCGAGCGCGAGACCCGGACCGCCCTCTTGGAGGCGGAGCGACGGGTGCGCTCGATCGCGGTCGTGCACGAGGTGCTCAGCCGCGAGCCGGGCGAGGACGTGTCCTTCGACGAGATCGTGCGCTCGCTGGTCCTGCTGGTCGAGGACACCGTCTTGGCCCTGCACCCCGTCGAGATCGTGGTCAGCGGCGAGCTCGGCGTGCTGGCCACCGACGTGGCGACGCCGCTCGCCGTGGTGCTGGCCGAGCTGCTCACCAACGCGGTCGAGCACGCGTTCGTCGACTTCAGTGTCGAGGACCCCGAACCGGTCGGCGTGGTCACGCTGCGCCTGGCCCGCGACGCCGAGCACGCCGTGGCCGAGGTGCGCGACAACGGCGTGGGGGTGGGGGCGGACTTCTCCCTGGATGCGCCGACCAGCCTCGGGCTGTCGATCGTGCGCGACCTGGTGCGCACGCAGCTGCGCGGCCAGATCGACGTCACGGCGATGGGTCCCGAGAGCGGGGGCGGCACGCTGGTGCGCGTCGAGGTGCCTGTGGTCGCGAGGCGCTAACGCGGCGCGATCGCCGCGCGGGTCGCTAGTGCTGGCTGGCGCGCCGGCGCGCCGCCAGCCACTGCTTGCGCAGCTTGCGGCGCTCGTCCTCGGTCGTGCCACCCCACACGCCGGACTCCTGGTTGGTCGCCAGCGCGAACTCCAGGCACAACTTCTGGGCCTCACACTTGTCGCACACGCGCTTGGCCGACTCGATCTGGTCGGTGGCCAGTCCGGTCGTCCCGATCGGGAAGAACAGGTCCGGCTCGGTGTCTCGGCAGGCGGCCTGGCTGCGCCACTCCGCGTCGTCCCACGCGTAGGTGCGGTTCCACATCAGCGACATCTTGGGGTCCTTCACCCGGTCGGAGGGCGGGGGGGTCGACCGGTCCCGTCAGTTTAGAGGGTGGTGAAGAGTTTCACAAGGGTTTTTTGGCTGCCAGACTGGCGTCATGACACAGGTGTGGGCGCATCGAGGGGTGCACGACCGGGCCGGGGAGAACACGCTGGCCGCCTTCGCGGCCGCGGTGGCCCTCGGGGTCGACGGTGTCGAGCTGGACGTGCGGCGCAGCGCCGACGGGGCGCTCGTCGTGTGCCACGACCCCGAGGTGGGCGGTCGCGTGATCGCCGCCAGTGCGCGCGCCGACCTGCCCGACGGCGTGCCCACGCTGGCCGCGGCCCTGGAGGCCTGCGGCGCCCTGCTAGTCAACGTGGAGGTGAAGAACGGGCCCGGTGAGGGCGAGCCGGTCACCGTGGACGCCGCCGACCTGGCCGCGGCGGTGCACGCGGTGGTGGCGCGCGCCGGTGCGGCGCGACGCGTGCGCTACTCGAGCTTCGCCTGGGAGACCGCCGTCGCCCTGGTCGAAAGCGGTCCCGTCGACGGGCTGCTCGACGAGGGCGACGACGTCGGGGCCGCGCTGGAGCGCGCCGCCGCGCTGGGGCTGGCCGGCGTCAACCCGCCGCTGGTCGCCCTCGACGCGGCGCTCGTGGCGCGGGCCCACACGCGGGGCCTGGCGGTGCACTGCTGGACGGTCAACGAGTCCGCCGACCTGGACCGGTGCCTGGCCTGGGGCGTGGACGCGATCATCACCGACGCGCCCGCCCGGGCCCTGGCGCGACGGGCCTTACCGGGGGGTTCGCGCGTCTGACCTAGATTGAGGACCATGAACGTCGTCGTCTGTGTCAAGCAGATCCCCGACCCGACCGCCCCCCAGTCGCTGGACGCCAGCTACAACCTGGACCGGTCGGGCAAGCTCATCTTGGATGAGGCCGACACCTACGGTGTCGAGATGGCCTTGCAGCTCGTCGACCGCGCGGGCGGCGGCGAGGTGACCGTCGTGTCCATGGGCTCGTCGGCCGACCTGGCCGGCATCCGCAACGCCCTGGCCATGGGCGCGGCCCGGGCCATCGTCGTCAGCGACGAGGCGCTGCGCGGCACCGACGCGCTCGGCACCGCCAAGGTGCTGGCGGCCGCGGTGCGCCGCGCGGCGCCCGACCTGGTGCTCGCGGCGACCGAGTCCTCCGACGGCTACACCGGCACGCTGCCGGTCCAGCTGGCCGAGCTGCTCGCCTGGCCCTCGGTGACCTTCGCCACGTCGGTCAGCGTCGAGGGGACGACCCTCAGCGTCCATCGCCAGACCGAGGCCGGCTACGACGAGGTCACCGCACCGCTGCCCGCCGTGGTCACCTTGACCGCGGGGGTCGTCGAGCCTCGCTACGCCTCCTTCAAAGGGATCATGGCGGCCAAGTCCAAGCCGGTCGAGCAGCTCAGCGTCGCCGACTTGGGCCTGGAGGGCCAGGTCGGCCCGGCTGGAGCGCGTCAGGCCATCGTGGACGTGACGGCCGCCGAGGCGCGCGCCGGGGGCGAGAAGCACGTGGACGAGGGCGACGGCGCCGCGCGCATCGTCGCCTTCCTCGAGTCGATCAAGGTCCTCTAGGAGGGGTCATGGCACTGGGAACGATTTGGGTGGTCGCCGAGCCGTCGGGCGCGGGACTGACCGCCACCACCCTGGAGCTGCTGAGCGCGGCGCGGGGCTTGGCCACCGAGGTGGCCGCCGTCACCTGGGGCGGGGGCGACCACGCCGCCCAGGCGGGCGAGTACGGGGCGACGACCCTCTACCAGGTCGGCGACGTCGGCGACGCCCTGCCGGGCGCCCCGGTCGCCGCGGCCCTGGCGGCGCTGGTGGGGGCACACGCCCCCGACGCGGTCCTCGTCCCGGCCAGCTACGACGGCCGCGACATCGCCGGGCGCCTCTCGGCACGCCTAGACCGCCCGGTGCTGACCAACGTGACCGGCCTGGCGGCCGGTGACGGGCTGGTCAGCGAGCACCTGGTCTTTGGGGGCGCCCAATTGGTCCACGCCCACTTCACCGGTGCGGGCCCGGGAATCTTCGTGGTGCGCGCCAAGACCTTTGCTGCCGAGCCGGTTGGCGGGGCGCCCGCCGCCGCCGTCGCCGCCCCGGCGGGCGACGTCGGGCCGGTGGGTGCCGCGCGGGTCGTCGCGCGCCACGAGGAGGTCCGTGAGGGCCCCCAGCTCGAGGACGCGGCCGTGGTAGTGGCCGGCGGGCGGGGGCTCGGCGAGGCGGCCAACTACGGCTGGATCGACGAGCTGGCCCACCTGCTCCACGGGGCGGCCGGCGCCAGCCGGGCCATCGTGGACGCCGGCTGGGTGCCCTACGCCCGCCAGGTTGGCCAGACTGGCAAGACCGTCAAGCCGGCGCTCTACCTGGCCTGCGGCATCTCAGGAGCGACCCAGCACCTGGTCGGCATGAAGGGGTCCAAGGCGATCATCGCGGTCAACAAGGACCCCGACGCGCCGATCTTCCAGGTGGCCGACCTCGGCATCGTCGGTGAGGTCCAGAAGGTCCTGCCCGCCCTGATCGATGCCCTGAAGGCCCGACAGTCGTGACCGACGACGGCGCGCCACTAGCCGCGCCGCCCCCGAGCACGACCAGCCCCGTCCAGCGCCGCCGGTGGTGGACGCTGGCCGTGCTCGGCCTGGTCCAGCTGATGGTGGCCCTCGACGTCACCATCATCAACATCGCGCTGCCGCGGGCCCAGGCCGCCCTGCACTTCTCGACCGCCCTGCGCCAGTGGCCGCTCACGGGCTACGCCCTGGCCTTCGGCGCCCTCCTGCTGCTCGGGGGGCGCCTGGGGGACTGGTGGGGACGGCGCACCGCGCTGCTGATCGGGCTGGTCGGCTTCGCCGTGGCCAGCGCGGTCGGGGGAGCCGCGACGTCCTTCGCCATGCTGGTGGCGGCCCGCGCGGTCCAGGGGGCCTTCGCCGCCGTCCTGGCCCCGGCCGCCCTGGCCGCCTTGACCACGACCTTCGTCGCGCCGGCCGAGCGCGCCCGGGCCTTCGCGATCTACGGGGCCCTGGCCGGCTCGGGCGCGGCCATCGGGCTGATCGTCGGCGGCGCGCTCACCCAGTGGGTCTCGTGGCGCTGGACGCTCTACGTCAACGTCGTGTTCGGGCTCGTCGCCCTGGTCGGGGTCCTGGCCCTGGTGCCGCGGGGCCGGCCGGCCACCCACGACCCGCTCGACCTGCCGGGCCTGCTGCTCGGGGGCGGCGGCCTCTTCCTGGTCGTCTACGGGTTCGCCAACGCCGTGACTGCCTCGTGGGGCGACGCGGTGACCATGGGCAGCCTGGTCCTCGGGGTCGTCCTGCTGGTCGCCTTCGTCGCCTGGCAGCGCCGCAGCCGCCACCCGCTGGTGCCGCTGCGCATCGTGGCGCACCGCACCCGGGGCGGGTCGCTCGCGGCACTCTTCTTGTCCAGCGCGGGCCTCTTTGGCGTCTCGCTCTTCCTCACCTACTACCTGGAGAACCTGGACGGGTACTCGCCGCTGCGCACCGGCATCGCCTACCTGCCCATGGTGGGGGCCTTGGCGGTCACCGCGGCCATCGCCAGCGCGCGCCTGCTCGGGATGGTCGGCCCGCGGCCGCTGGTGCCCACCGGGATGGTGCTCGCGGCCCTCGGGCTGATCCTCTTCACGCGCCTGCCGCTGCACGCGGCCTACCTCAGCTCGGTCCTGCCGGGCCTGATCCTGACGGGGCTGGGCCTCGGGCTGGTCTTCGCCCCCGCCATCGCCAGCGCCACGGCCGGGGTGCGCGCCGTGGACGCCGGGGCCGCCTCGGCCAGCGTGAACACCTTCCAGCAGGTCGGGGGCTCGATGGGCACCGCGCTGCTCAACACCATCGCCGTCAGCGCGGGCACCCGCGCCTTCCTCCACGGGACCGGGCCCGTGGCCCTGCGCCAGGCGGCCGCGACCGTGCACGGCGACGTCATCGCCTTCTGGTGGGCCGCCGGCCTCTTCGTCCTGGGCGCGGTGGTCTCGCTGGCCCTCCTGCGCTCAGGCCCCCTCGACCTCAGCGCCGACCCGGCGACCTGACGCGCCGCATCGTCGAGCACCGACCCCGAGGAGGACCCCTGGAACCCCGCCAGAACCACGGCATCAAGACGGTGCTGCACCCGGTGGCCGACCTCGCGGCGGCCACACCGATCTACACCGCCCTGCTCGGCGTCGCCCCGAGCGTCGAGAGCCCGTACTACGTGGGCTTCGACGCCGCCGGCCAGCACATCGGGCTGGTGCCCCGGGCGGGCGACGCCCCGGCGGGGCCCCTCGCCTACTGGCACGTCGACGACCTCGAGGGCGCTCTGGCCGCGGTCGTGGCCGCGGGTGCCACCCTGGCCGAGCCGGCCCGCGAGGTCGGCGCGGGCCGGCGCGTGGCGACCGTGCGCGACCTCGACGGCAACGTGCTCGGCCTGCTCCAGGACCCGGTCACTTGAGCCGGGGCCGCCGCGTCGCGTCAGCTCATCTGGTAGACGACGGCGACGGTCACCGAGACCGACTGGGTGGCCGGCGAGACCGGGACCCGGGGAGCCGCCGCGGTACTGGCGAAGATCGGGATCGGCACCTCCTGGGGCGCCGCGTGCTCGTGGTCGACCAGGCTGACCACCGGGCCCAAGTGGGCCCCGGCCGCGCGGGCCAGCTCGCGGGCCGCGTGGTTGGCGTTGGCCAGCGCCGCCACCCGGGCGCGGGCGCGCACCGGTGACTGGGCCGAGAGGGAGAAGGTCAGCCCGCTCACCTGGCCGGCATTGCCGGCCGCGTCGATCGCGGCGCCCAGGATGGCCCCGGCCCGGGCCACCAGGTGCGACGTGACGTCGATCTGGTCGTCGACGGCGTAGCCGGTGATCTGGCCCTGGGAGCCGTAGGTCGGGTTCACGGCCAGTGACGTCGTGGCCAGGGATCCGGCAACCACACCCGCCGCGTGCAGGGCCGCGTCGACCCGGCCCGTGGTGGCGTCATTGGCGGCCAGGGCCGCCGTCGTGGAGGCACCGGTGGTGTGGACGTCGATGCTGAAGGAGAAGGTGTCGGGCGTCGCGCGCACCAAGCCGAGACCCGTGACCGAGATCGTGCGCGGCGCGCCGGTGCGCGCGCGGCCCAGGACGTCGCCGAGCCCGATGGCCGCGGCCACCACGATCGCGGCCACCAGGACACTGAGGGCGTGACTGGGCTTCATGGGTTCTCCTCTCGCCTCGCCCATCTTGGCCCCCGCGTGCCGCGGGGGCCAGTGCGCTCTAGACCAGGGGCCAGGGGTAGGGCGGGGGCCAGGAGCGCTCCAGGTCCGGCTCCGGCAGGACCAGGGACGCGGCGAGCGCCCGCGCGCGCTGCGCGGTGGCGGCGACCTCGCGCGCATCGAGCCACGCGCGCAGCTCGGCGCAGCCCTCCAGGCGCGCCAGGCGCTCGGCCCACGCCGGCTCCAGGCGCTCGCCGGCGTAGTCCCAGATGACCGTGCGCAACTTGTCGTGGGGGTGGAAGCACAGGCCGTGGTCGATCCCGTACAGGCGGGTGCCGTCGAAGAGCACGTGGCCACCCTTGCGGTCGGCGTTGTTGGCCACGACGTCGAAGGCCGCCAGGTCCACCAGCGCGGCCCGGTGCGCGGGGTCCTCGCGCAGCGTGAAGAAGGTGTCCTCGGTCGCCTCGACCCACCACTGCAGCGACCCCGGCCCGAGCGGGCCGTCGTCGCGCCCGACCGTCGCGGGCACCAGGTCGAGGCCCAGGCGCGCCGCCAGGCGCTCGGCGGCCACCTCGCGGCGCCACAGCCCCGGGGGGAAGTCGGTCAGGGCGCGCTCGGCGCGCTCGGCCTTGTAGCAGGCCAGGACCTCGTCGCCGCCGGCGCGCACGCGCAGGACCAGCGCCTGGTTGGAGGACCCCGGGACCCAGCCCTCCACCCGCAGGCTCCCGCGGGCCAGCAGCTCGCGCTGGTCGGCCCGCTCCACTCAGGTGATGGGGGCGCGGTGCCCGTTGGTGCGGGGGCAGTCGTGACCGCGCGGGTCGAGGGGCAGGCCGCACAGCGGGCAGGCGGGTCGCCCCGCGGCCACCAGGCGGGTCACCTCGATGGCCAGCACGGCCGCCCAGGTGGCGCTGAGGGAGAACTCGACGAGGTCGTCGCCCTCGCGCGCCTCGATCGAGACGGTGAGCACCCGGGCCTCGCTGTCCAGCCCCACGGTGATCGAGCCGGCCTCCAGGTCGGCCTCGTACTCGGGCTCCAGCTCGACGTCCTCGGGCAGGTGCCCGGGTCGGCCCAGGTCGTCGAGGACCCGCACGACCCACTCGGCCAGGGCCACGACCTGCTGCTTTTCCACCTTGACCACGACGAGCTGGGGGCCCTGGCGCACCTGGAGGAGGAAGCGGCGCTGCCCGACCTCCCCGTGGGTACCCACCACCACCCGGTCGGGGTGCGCGAACAGGTACCTCATCGGCCCACCACCGCGGCCAGGTCGGTGAGGTTGACCCCCAGCACCGCCGGCGTCTCGCCCAGGCGCACGACGCTGATCGAGGCGGGCGCCACGACGGTGCGCCCGAACAGGTCGAGGGGCACGCCCTGGGCCACGGCCAGCGCGGCGCGGATCGGGTCGGCGTGGCTGACGACGACGATGCGCTGGCCGCGGTGGCGCTCGGCCAGGTCGAGCAGGGTGGCCCACATCCGCTGGCTCATCGCGGCCAGCGACTCGCCGTCGGGGAAGGTCACCGTCGAGGGCGTCGTCACCACCGCCCGCCAGGCGGCCAACCGGCGCAGGCGCCACAGCGACTGGCCGGTCCAGGCGCCGTAGTCGCACTCGCGCAGGCCGGCGACCGGGTGCGCGCGCTGGCCGAGGGCGCGGGCGATCGGGGCCGCGGTCTGGCGACAGCGCACCAGGGGCGAGGTGTAGAGGGCGATCGGGGCGGGGGACAGGGCCGCCAACTGCTCGGCCACGGCGGCCGCCTGGGCGTGCCCGCGCGCGTCGAGCTCCTGGGTGGGAGCGGGCAGCTCACGCCCGGTCGTCGCGGTGCGGCCGTGGCGCACCAGCAGCACCGTGGTGGCTGGCCTCACCGGGGCGGCGCACCCGTGCGCCCGGGGTGGGGGTCGGCGAAGTCCGGCCAGCGTCGCCGCGAGGTCCGCGCCAGGCGGGTCAGTAGCGCGACGGCCCGGGGGTCCTCGTCGGCCGCGCGCGTGACGACCGCCCCGCTCGCCACCAGCGCGTCGAGCAGGCTGCGGCCCAGCTCGGTGCGCACCACGACGAGCGTCCAGTCATCCAGGGCACCGATGCCCCCCGCGGACAGGTCGGCGTGCTCGGCCGCGAAGTCCGGGCACAGCCGGCAGCCCGCGCGCGTGAAGGCCTGGGCCTCGGCCAGGGGGATGTCGTGGCGGGCGCCGTCGGTCGTGGTGACCTGGAAGACCCCCTTGATGTTCATCTTGGCGATATCGGCGCGGGCCAGGCCGTAGCGAGCCTCGAAGAGCTCGGGGAAGATGGCGTCGTCGAAGGTCTTGGAGCACAGCAGGCCGATGCTGAGCACCAGGCGCCGGGCGATCTTGCCGGCCTTGCGCACCTGCAGGGCCCCGGGCGCCGAGGCGGCGCAGCCCATGCCCACCAGGGCCAGGCGCTCGGCACCCTCGGCGACCGCGTCGGGGTAGGCGAGCAGGTTGGCGCTGTAGGTGTAGCGCGAGCCCGACGTGGCCAGTACCTCGGCGCGCGAGCGCACGACGGCGGGCACGGCCCGCCACGACGTGCCGTCGCCCTCACGGCCGCTGACCAGCGCCGCGTCGACCAGGCCGTGCTCCAGGGCGTGGATCAGGAGAGCCGAGACGAAGCCGCCGTCCTGGCCGCTCGCGGCGACCTCGGCGTCGGTGGCGCGCGCCAGGACGATGTCGCCGACCCCGGCCACCTCGTCGGCGCGGCGCTCGCGTCCTACGCGGTGCACGTCGATCTCGGGCTCCCAAGTGCGAAAGCGCGGGCAGGCCCGGGTGCACAGGGTGCAGCCGCGCTGGCCGTGGGTGCAGTCGCTGGCCCCGCCGTCGGCCTCGACGTGGAAGGGCTGGTAGCGCCCCGCCGCGTCGTCGTACTCCAGGACGTCGTGGGGGCAGGCCACCACGCACGCGGCGCAGCCGGTGCACAGCCCGGTGGTGACGACCTCGGAGAACAGCTCGCGCCACTGGAGCTTCTCGGGGGCCACCGACCCATGGTAGTGAGCACCCCGCTACGCTGCCCCGGTGCCCGAAGTGCTCGAGGTCGAGTCCTACCGGCGCCTGGCCGAGGGCGTCGTGGGCGCCACCATTGCCCGAGGCTTCGCCGACACCCTGGCCGCGGGCCGCCTCCCGGCGCCGAGCACCTGGGCCGACGCGGCGCGCGGGCGCACGCTGACGGGCACCAGGCGCCGGGGCAAGCTGCTGGTGCTGACGACCGACGGTGCGGACCTGGGCTTCCGCTTCGGGATGACCGGGGTCCTCCTGCTCGACGGTGCGGCCGGCCTCGAGGGCCTCTTCTATGGCCCCCACGGGTACCAGGAGCGTTGGATCCGCGCCGGCCTGGAGCTGGCCGATGGCCGCCGCCTACTGGTCCACGACCCGCGACGGCTGGCCCGGGTCCTGGTTGACCCCGACCTGGAGGCCCTGGGACCCGACGTGTTGACCCTGACGGCCGCCCAGTTCGCGGCGGCCCTGGAGTGCCGCGGGGCGGGCCCGGCCATCAAGGCGCGCCTGCTCGACCAGTCCCGCCTGGCCGGGGTGGGCAACCTGCTGGCCGACGAGGCCCTCTTTCGCGCCGGCCTGGACCCGCGCACCCCGGTGGGGAGCCTCGACGCGGCGCATCGCCAGCGCCTCTACCGGGCGCTGACGACGACGCTGCGCACCCTCGGGCGCCGCGGCGGCTCCCATACCGGGGACCACCAGGGAGGACGTCACGACGCGGGCCACTGCCCGCGCGACGGCGCGGCCCTGGCCCACGGCACCGTCGGGGGCCGCTCGACCTACTGGTGCCCCCTCCACCAGGTCGTTCCCGGGTAAGAATTCAGGAAGATCGGCTCGTGCGCGCGTGGCGGCGGGCGCGAGACGCGAGAATGGTCCGATGTCATCGTTCGTCCAGCACTACGGGTACCTAGCCCTGTTTCTGCTCGCCATCGCCGAGTCGGCCCTCATCCCCATCCCCTCGGAGGTGACCTTCGGGTTCGCCGGGGCCCTGACCACCGCGGCGGTGACCGGGCACGCCCAGCTCTCGATCGTCGGGGTGATCGTCGTGGGGGTGATCGGCTCGCTGGTGGGATCGGTCATCGCCTACGAGGTGGGCCGCTCGCTCGGGCGCGCCATCGTGGACCGCTACGGCAAGTGGATCCTGCTGACCCACCACGACCTCGACGTGGCCGAGCGCTGGTTCGACCGCTACGGCGGCGTCTCGGTGCTGGTGGGCCGGGTGCTGCCCGTGGTGCGCACGGTCATCTCGCTGCCCGCCGGCGTCGCCGAGATGCGCCGGGGCCGCTTCGCCGTGTTGACGGTGATCGGCTCGGCGATCTGGATCGGCCTGCTCACCGGGCTCGGCCACGCGGCCGGGTCCAGCTGGACCCGGGTCAGCCACGACGCGCACCTGCTGCAGACCCCGACCATCATCGTGATCGTGATCGCCCTGGCGTGGGGCTTCGTCCTGCGCGTGCGGTCGGTGCGGCGCCACAGCACCCCGGCGCCCGCCCGCGGGCGCCACGCGCGCCGCTAGGAGGCGCCCGCCGTCGCGGCCAGAGCCGCGCGCACGCGCGCGGCGTGGCCGCTCGCGCGCACGCCGTACCAGACGTGCTCGAGCAGGCCGGTGGGGCCCACGACGAACGTCGAGCGGATCACCCCGGTGACGGTCTTGCCGTAGAGGACCTTCTCGCCGTAGGCGCCGTAGGCGCGCATCACCGACCGGTCGAGGTCGCTGAGCAGGGGAAAGGTCAAGCCGTGGCGCGCGATGAACTCCTGGTGCCGGGCGGCCGGGTCGGGCGAGACGCCCACCACGGCGGTCCCCAGGTGGCCCAGGGCGGCCAGCTCGTCGTTGAACTCGCAGGCCTCGGTGGTGCAGCCCGGCGTCAGGTCGGCCGGGTAGAAGTAGAGGACCAGGCGCCGCGTCGCGAAGTCGGAGCGGCGCACGATGCGCCCGGTGGCGTCGGGCAGCGCGAAGTCGGGAGCGGGGTCGCCGACGGCCAGTCGCATGGCACCTCCGTCATTGGTGGGTCAATCGCCTCTACACTAGGGGTGCGGCCCCGATACGGGCCGGGGCCCCCTGCTACCTGCCGGTCTCGGGCCCGACCGAGAACACGGATGCAGTTGTGAGTATGCCCACCAACGTGGCGGCGACCGAGTCGTACGCCACGGACCTGACCTTTGCCGACCTGAGTGTGGACGCCCGCCTGGTGGCCGCGCTCGACAGCCAGGGGATCACCACGGCCTTCCCCATCCAGGCCCTGACCATCGGCGACGCCCTGGCCGGGCGCGACGTGTGCGGCAAGGCCAAGACCGGCTCGGGCAAGACGCTCGGGTTCGGCCTGCCCGTCCTGCAGCGCCTGGCGGCGTCGCCGGCCATCGCCGGCACGCGCCCGACGCGCCCCCGGGGCCTGGTGCTGGTGCCCACGCGCGAGCTCGCCATCCAGGTGCGCGACGTGCTGGCCCCGCTCGGCCAGGCCGTCGGCGTGCGCGTCGGCGCCCTCTACGGCGGTGCCGACATCGAGCGCCAGATCGCGCGCCTGCACGGCGGGGTGGACCTCGTCATCGCGACGCCGGGCCGCCTGATCGACCTCGGCGACCGCGGCGAGGTGGCCCTCGACCGGATCGCCGAGCTGGTCATCGACGAGGCCGACCGCATGGCCGACATGGGCTTCATGCCCCAGGTCGAATGGGTGCTGCGCCACATCGGCCGCCACGCCCACCAGACCCTGCTCTTCTCGGCCACCCTCGACGGCGCGGTCGACCGCCTGGTCAAGCGCTACCTGACCGACCCGGTCTTCCACGAGGTGGTCTCGGACTCGGTGACGGTGTCCGAGATGGTGCACCACTTCTTGAAGGTCCACCAGCTCGACCGGATCAAGGTCGTCGCCTCGATCGTGGCGCCCCTCCATCGGGTCCTCGTCTTCGTGCGCACCAAGCGCGGGGCCGACCGCCTGGTCGAGCAGCTGGCCAAGGAGGGCGTGCGGGCCGGGGCGATCCACGGCGACCTGCGCCAGGCCCAGCGCGAGCGCACGCTGGCCGACTTCACCGCCGACCGCCTGGCGGTGCTGGTGGCGACCGACGTCGCCGCGCGCGGCCTGGACATCGACGGCGTCGACTGCGTCATCCACTTCGACCCGCCCGAGGACCACAAGGCCTACCTGCACCGCTCGGGTCGCACCGCGCGCGCCGGCTCGACCGGCGTGGTCGTCTCGCTGCTGCTGTGGAACCAGGTGCTGGGCGCTGAGGTGCTGATGCGGCGCCTCGGCCTCAAGCGGCCGGTGATCGAGGTGTTCTCGAACAACCCGAACCTGGCGCACTTGGACACCTGGAACCCCGAGGCGGACGCGGTCAGCGCGTGAAGACCCCGCGCTACCACCGCGACCCGCGCTTCGCGCGCGCGCTGGTGGTGATGGCGCACCCCGACGACGTCGACTTCGGCGCCGGCGGCACGGTGGCGCGCCTGGTGCGCGACGGCGTGAACGTCGCCTACTGCCTGGTGACCTCGGGCGATGCCGGGGGCGACTCGTCGCGCGCGACTCCCGAGGAGCGCGCCGTCACCCGCGAGGCCGAGCAGCGCGCCGCCGCCGCCGCCCTCGGGGTGAGCGACCTCACCTTCCTGCGCTGGTCCGACGGGCGCGTCGAGGTGACCTTGGAGCTGCGCGCGGCCCTGGCCCGGGTCATCCGCACCCAGCGGCCCGACTTGGTCATCTGCCAGAGCCCCGAGCGCAACTACGACCGGATCTACGCCTCGCACCCCGACCACCTGGCGGCCGGCGAGGCCACGCTGCGCGCCGTCTACCCCGACGCGCGCAACCCCCACGCCTTCCCCGAGCTGCTCGCCGAGGGCCTGGCGCCCCACGTGGTGCGCGAGGTGTGGCTGTCCACGTCGGTGGGGGCGAACCTGGTGGTCGACATCACGCGGACCTTCGACGACAAGATCGCCGCGCTGCGCTGCCACGCCTCCCAGGTGGGCGACCGCCGCGGCTTGCGCAAGACCCTGCGCGCCGGCGCCCGGGCGACCGCCGCGCGGGCCCGCCTCGGCGGCCAGCGCCTAGCCGAGTCCTTCCGGGTGATCACCACCGGCTGAGCCGGCGCCGGGGCCATGGCGGAGTTCCCCCACCTGCTCGCCCCGCTGGCCCTCGGGCCCATCACCGTGCCCAACCGCATCGTGTCCTCGGGCCACGACACCGTCATGGTCGACCACGGACGCGTCACCGACCAGCTCGTCGCCTACCACGAGGCGCGCGCCCGCGGGGGCGCCGGGATGATCGTGGTGCAGGTGGCCGGGGTGCACCCGAGCGCTCGCTACACCAGCCACGTCCTCATGGCCGACGACGACGGCTGCGTGCCGGGCTTCGCCCGCCTGGCCGCGGCGGTCGCGCCCTACGCGACGGTGCTGGTGGGCCAGCTGTTCCACCCGGGCCGGGAGGTCGCCGAGTCCCCCGAGGGACCCTCGCCGGTGGCCTGGGCCCCCTCGGCGCGCCCGACCGAGCGCTTCGCGGTGATGCCCCGGGCCCTCAGCGGGGCCGAGATCGCCGAGATCGTCGACGCCTACGGCGCGGCCGCCGCGCGCCTGGTCGCCGCGGGCCTGGCCGGCGTCGAGGTCGTGGCCTCGCACGGCTACCTGCCGGCCCAGTTCCTCAACCCCCACGCCAACGTGCGCGCCGACGCCTACGGGGGCGGGCCGCGCCAGCGGCGCCGGTTCCTGGCCGAAGTGCTGGCCAGCGTGCGCGGGCGCGTCGGGCCGGGCGCCGTCGTCGGGCTGCGCCTCTCGCTCGACGAGCACGACCCGGCGGGCCTGCCCGAGCACGAGGCCGTCGCCGCGGCGCTCGCTCTGGCCTCCGAGGGCCTGCTCGACTACCTGAGCGTGACGACGGGCACCTCGGCGACGCTGCGGGGCTCGGGCCACATCGTGCCCGAGATGTCGGAGCGCGCGGGCTACGTGGCCGGCGCGGCCGGGCGCCTGCGGGCCCAGGTGCGCGTCCCGGTCATGGTGGCGGGCCGGATCAACCAGCCCCAGGACGCCGAGCGGATCCTGGCGGCCGGCGAGGCCGACGCCTGCGTCATGACGCGCGCGCTGATCTGCGATCCCGAGATGCCCGCCAAGGCCGCGGCCGGGCGCGAGGAGGAGATCCGGGCCTGCGTGGCCTGCAACCAGGCCTGCATCGGCCACTTCCAGGCGGGCGTGCCCATCTCGTGCATCCAGCACCCCGAGACCGGGCGCGAGCTGCGCTACGGGGCCCCGCACCCGGCGCGGGGGCGCCGCGACGTGCTGGTCGTGGGGGCGGGGCCGGCCGGCCTGAAGGCCGCTGCCGTGGCCGGCGCCCGGGGCCACCGGGTCCGCATCGTCGAGGCCGCAGCGGTGCCGGGCGGCCAGGTCCGCCTGGCCGCACGCCTGCCCGGGCGCGACGAGTTCGCCGGCGTGATCGACAACCTGCTCGGGGAGGCCCAGCGCGCGGGAGCCGCCTGGGAGTTCGGGCGACGCCTCGACGCTAACGACGTGGCGCGCGCGGGGGCCGACGCCGTCATCGTGGCCACCGGGGCCCGGCCCTACCGGCCCGACCTCGAGATCCTCGGCGACCCGGCGGTGCTCAGCGCCTGGGAGGTCCTCGAGGATCCCGAGCGCTGCGCGCGCGGGCGCTGGGCGATCGTCGACTGGCGCGGCGACTGGGTCGGCGTCGGGATGGCCCGCCTGCTCGCGGCGCGCGGCTCGTCGGTCGTGCTGGCGACCACCGGCTACGGCGCGGGCGCGTCGCTCCAGCAGTACGTGCGCGACGTGGCGCTGGCCGCCCTGGCGCGCGCGGGTGTCGAGGTGGTACCTCTGGTGCGGCCCTTCGGTGTCGACGACGACACCCTCTACCTCCAGCACGTGCTCACCGAGCAGCCGGTGCTCTGCGCTCCGGTGACCGGCGTCGTGCTCGCGACGGGTCACCAGGCCAACGACGAGCTGCTGGGCGAGCTGGTCGCGCGCGGCGTGCCCGCCGCGGTCGGCATTGGTGACTGCCTGGCGCCGCGCAGCGTCGAGGAGGCTGTGCTGGAGGCCCTGGTCGCCGCGGACCAGATCTAGAGAGTGGGGGTATCCACGTCGTGGCAGTGGATACCCCCATCGCGAGGAAAGATTCTCATCTAAAGCCAAAGACGCTAATAAAATGAGAGTACTCAGTCAGCAATGCTGTAAATACCGGGACTAGGGGTTTCTCATCATTAGTCAAGCACGGTAGTATAGTGAGAACTATGAGAACCACCGTAGCGATCGCCGAGAACATCGAGGACCCGTGGCGCGCGGGCCTCGAGAGCGTCCCAACGGTCAGCCTCCTCCTGCGAGCGCCGGCCTCGGCCCTGCTCGGCGAGGGCGTCGTTCAGTCCCTCGAAGTCCGACGCATCACGGGGCGCGATGCCCAGCACCTCGACGAGCTGGCTGCGCCTACGGCGAGTGTGCTGCTGCTCGTCGTGGAGGCCGTCCTCGACGACGCGAGCGCCGTGGGACTCGAGGACCGCGGCATCGCCTACACCGACGCGGCGGGACGGGCCTGGGTGCCTGGTGCTCCGCGCTCGGCGCCCGCTCAGCCGAAGCGGCGGCGGATGCGCACTTCCTCGATACGCGCCGCGCAGCTGATCGCCGATCACCCGGACGCGACGTGGACGGAGCCCCGGCTGGCCCAGCAGGCCCAGGTCTCCAGCGGGACGGCGCACAACCTCGTGCGTGACCTTCTGTTGCTCAACCTCGTCGAGCGCGCCGGCGAGGGCCAAGCGGGGGTGCGCTCACGCGACACGCGGGGGCTGCGGCGCTGGCTCGTCACTCAGGCCCGTCGCGAGCAGCCGCCCATGGTGTCGTGCTACATCCCCGACGTCGAGGACCTGGCAGTCGAGATTGACGGCGTCCCGCTCATCCGCAGCGGGGCCGAGGGAGCCCGACTACTGGGGGTGCCGGTGGTGTCCTCGATCCAGCGCGTGCTGATCCGAGTCCCGATCTCCTCGGGACTCGAGGACCTTCCGGCCCGGCTCGGGGGGCTGCGGACCGCGGCGGGTGCCAACGTCGTCCTCGTGGAGGACCGGGACCGCTTCGCCGCGAACGACGCACGCCTGGTGCACGGCGTGTGGGTCGCCCCGCCGAGTCGCGTGGCGACCGATCTCACCTTGGAGCCGCGCGGCGACGCGGCGAGCTCGGTCTTCCTCGACCTGTGGGGCGAGCAAGTCCTATGACGCGAGACGAGCGGCACCCGGTCGATCCCATGGTAGAGGAGGCTGCCAGTCTCCTCTACCTGCTCGGGGGCATGGGTGCGAAGCACCTCGTACTCATCGGGGGCCTGGTGCCACCCCTCCTCGTGAAGGAGCCCCGAGAGGCCCACATCGGCACGTCGGATCTCGACATCTGCCTGTCGGTGGCGATCTCCCAAGGGGCGACCGCGGAGTACTACGCGTCCATCGAGGAGCTCATAGATCCGTACTTCGAGCCGACAGCCGGAACCAGCTTCCGGTGGCACAAGAGGACCGGAGCCCCCGGGCTGCCGATCCTGGTCGACTTCCTCGCGCCGCGCGGGGAGTCCGCACCACGGGCCGACGGTACCCACGCCCTGAGCGACGACACCGCGGCCCACAACGCCGGGACCCGCCTACGCCCGTTCGTACTGGAGACCCAGGACCTGCTCGAGCTCGACGCGGTGGAGCACGAGGTCGATATCGAGCTGCTCTACAAGCCCACTCCGACCCGGGCCACGGTGCGCTTCCGCCACTCGGGTCCCCTGGGGCTCCTCGTGGCGAAGGCCTTCGCACTCAACGGGCGCGATGACGACAAGGATGGGTACGACGTCGCCTGGTTCTGCCTCAACCTCGACCGTGGCCCCGAGGAGGCCGTGCGCCAGATCGCCGCGCGCCCGACGTTCAATCACCCGCTGGTGCCCGAGGCACTGGCGCTGCTGAAGCGGGCGTTCCAGGGACCCGAGTACCCGGGACCGACCGGGTACGCCAACGTGCTCGCGCGCACGCACGGCGAGGATCCTGATCTGCATGTGCGGGAGCGCTTCGACGCGTACCGGGCGACGCGGCTCGTGGTCAACGGCCTCATCGAGCGCATCGACTGGGACCAGCAGGCGAACGGCGGGCGCTCCTAGCGGGTTGCGGTCGGCGAGGTTACCTCACTGTGTGCCCACAGGCGTCACGAAATGGATACCCCCACGAGAGAGATGTGCGTCGTACAGTGACACCGCGGTCACCGAGAGAGTCCGCCGTGGCACCCGGACGCGTGGCCCAGCATCGGGTCGGTGCCGGTGCACGCGAGCCCTTCGTCGGCCCAGCCGCTGGCTTCGAGGATCGGGTCGGGACAGGGACGTGCGCGCCCGGCGTACCTCGCTGGACTCGGTGGTCGTGCGACCGGGGATCAGCCCCCAGTCGAGGCTGTCCTGTTTGATCCTGGGGGAGAGGGCACCGTGGGTGATGCCGAGATCGGCCGCCGTCTGGGTGAGGGACCCGCCCGCGGCACCGAGCGCGATCGCTCCCGCGCCGCAGGCGTGTCGTGGAGCTGGCAACCACCCGAAGCTGTCGGCAACGCTCGAAAACTGAGCACTTTCGACGGTGAAAAGTGAACACCTGAAAATGGAGGGTGATCACTTTGGAAGACTGGGCCCTGATTCGAAGACTGGCGGCTGAGGGCATTACCCATGC
>JAJYEQ010000024.1 GCA_021785695.1 Actinomycetes bacterium | reverse complement strand
ATCCGAAGCGACCAGAAAGGCGGTGCACCAGCCCAACACGAAGTAGTCTCAGCAACAACCCGCTGCAGTTCTCAGGTGGGGAATTTCGATGATCGAGAGTGGGGAACTTCCGAAATCCTCGTCACCAGATGGGGGGGTTGCCTGTTGCGCGTCATATCCGCGCGGGACACGTCCGGATAGTTCCGTTCGTGGACAGTCGGCTCGATAGGGATCTGGTGTGCGTCGGGCAGGAACGACTCCCGCTTGGTTGAAGGGGGCACCCGAGAAGATGGCTCGGCCGACATTGATCGGTGGCGCACAGCCCGCTGCGCCGATGGACACGCCCTCGATCACAGGCCGCAAGATGATGTGGCCCAGGGAGTCGCCGACGGCCTCGACGGAGATGTCGTAGCTCGCGAAGCGGTCGTCGACGGGCCGCGACGGCGCCTTCCCGCTGTCGGTGAACGGGTCAGCTCGTTGTGCGCGCCCTAGTGGTGCCGGTTGACGATGTCGTTGGTGTCGCCTGGGCGGTAGCCGGCGGTGACCATGGAGCCGGTGAACCGGCCGCCCGCAGCGGCACGATCCTGCGGTCAAAGTGCTGGTGTTATCGGCGTTGGCGCACACCGAGAAGCCCTCGACGAGGATCACCGTCGCCGACTTGTCGGGCCCGACGGGGCCCAGGCTGTTGCGACCCTTTGGTGCTCGACCCGGCTCGTGGGGGGCACTAGGTCAGCGGGAACGAAGTGAGGTGGAGGCTCGGCTTCGGGCTCGCGTGACCAAGTGAAAAAGTTTCGATTGTTGCTTGACACGGGGTCGGTGCGTCGCTAGGTTTGCAACCGGTTACATCACTGTAACCGGTTGCAAACTTCGGTCGGCGATGTGCAGGGGGGGCAGTGGTCGATTCGCCACCAACGATCTACGACGTCGCGGCGCTCGCCGGCGTTTCGACCGCAACGGTCAGCCGCGCGCTCAACGCGCGATCCTCAGTTCGTCCCTCGACGCGCGCGAAGGTGCTCTCGGCCATGGAGCAGCTCGAATACGTGCCCAACTCCATCGCGCGGGGCCTCTCGAGTGGCAAGCACTGGATTCTCGGCCTGGTCTTCATGCGCACGGGGGCTGACGGCAGCGTCCTCGGGGTCGAGGAGGCGAGTCTGCTCTACACCGACATCGTGATTCGCGGCGCGGAGACGCGCGCCGCGCAGCGAGGCTACTCGCTGCTCTTGAGCAGTGCCGACGACCTGCACCCGTCCAACCTGGCGTCCCTCATGAACCTGACCGGCACGGTGGACGGACTGGTCCTGCTGGACCGCATCCTGGGCGACGATGGCGTGGCGTATCTGTCCAAGCGCATCCCGGTGGTGTTGCTCGCCGGGAGCGGTGCGTCATCCTCGGCGGTGACGGTTCGCGTTGACAATGAGCAGGCGATGCGCAGCCTCGCCGAACACCTCGCCGACGCGCACGGCGTCACCCGATTCGGCTTCGTCAAGGGTTCCGACGAGAGCCCCGACAGCGTGGCCCGAGCGCGCGCGTTCCGCGAGACGGTGACGCGGCTCGGCGGCTCGCTCGCCGACGTCGACGTGCTCGAAGCGGACTGGACCTCGGCGGGCGGGGAGTCGGCCATGCTGGCCCGCCTGGCGCGCAGCGAGCCGTTGCCCCAGGCCTTCGCCTGTGCGAACGACCAGACCGCGGTGGGGGTGATCTACGCGCTCAACGCGCGTGGGCTCAACGTTCCTGACGACGTCCTCGTCACGGGATTCGACGACATCACGCTGACGCGGTACTTCAATCCGTCGCTCACGACGATCCGCCAATCGGGGGGCATGCTCGGCGCGGTGGCCGTGGACGTTCTCATCGCCATGCTCGACCAGTCCGATGTCACGCCACCCTCGATCGTCCTGCCCACGGAGCTGGTGCTGCGGGCCAGCTGCGGTTGCGGCGAAGGCGGGGAGGCGGCTCGGGCACCCCTGATGGCGAAGGTGCCCTCGACATGAGGATGATCCTGCGCCGCATCGGGCTCTACGCGCTGACGGCGTGGGTGGCGGTAACGGTCAACTTCGTGCTACCGCGCCTCATGCCGGGCAACCCGGTCCAGACCCTCATCGGCAAGCTCACCGGACAGGTGACGCCCAACGAGATTCGCGCCATTCGGCTCTCGTTCGGCATGGGGTTCCACGAGGGTCTGCTCGCCCAGTACGGCACGTACCTCAACCAGCTCGCCCACGGGAACCTGGGCATCTCGATCACTCTGGGCGCGCCCGTCAGTTCGATCCTTCGCGAATCGGTCCCGTGGACCGTTGGCCTCATCGGGGTCTCGACGGTCTTGAGCTTTTTGATCGGGACGTTCTCGGGAGCCATTCTCGGCTGGACCCGTGGCTCGAGGTTCGACTCGCTCATCCCGACGGCCACCTTCTTTCAAGCCATCCCGTACTTCTTCCTCGGCACGGTCATGCTGCTGATCTTCGGGAGCAACCTGCACTGGTTTCCGGTACTCGGCGCGTACAGCGCCAACGTCACGCCCGGCTGGAACTGGGCCTTCGTCGGAAGCGTCATCCGCTACGGCGAGCTACCGGTGATCTCGATCGTCCTGAGTTCGGTCGCTGGCTGGATGCTGGGGATGCGCAACATGATGATCACGATGATCGGCGAGGACTTCGTCCTCATGGCGGTCGCCAAGGGCCTGCCGCGCCGCAAGGTGATCTGGCACGCCGCGCGCAGCGCCGTGCTGCCCAGCATCGCCAACCTGTCGCTGGCGATCGGCTTGGTGGTCTCGGGCGCCCTCTTGGTCGAGCTCGTGTTCAACTACCCCGGCGTGGGCGACCTGCTGCTGCAGGCCGTGCTCAACGAGGACTATCCGCTGATCCAGGGCATCTTCCTCGTCATCACCTTCACGGTGCTCGCGGCCAACCTCCTGGCCGATCTCGTCTACCTGGGACTGGATCCACGCACGCGCAGCGAGGCCGCGGTATGAAGACCCTGCGGCTGCCTCGCTCACCCAAGGTCTTGCTGGGCCTGGGCATCGTGGGGTTCTTCATCATCATGACGGTCGTGGGCCCGTGGCTCGCCCCCGACAACCCCAGCTCGACCGCCTTCCCGGCACTGCTGGGACCCTCGGCCCATCACTGGCTCGGCACCACCAGCCTGGGCCAGGACATCTTCTCCCAGCTGCTGGTCGGCGCCCGCGCGACGATGGTCGTAGCGCTCGTGGCCGGCCTCGTGGCCACCTTGCTCTCCATGGTCATCGGCGTATCGGCGGGCTACCTCGGCGGCGTGTCCGATGACGGGCTCTCACTGCTCTCGAACGTCTTTCTGGCCATCCCCGGGCTGCCGCTGCTCATCGTCATCGACAGCTACCTGCCGGTCACCAGTCGTTCCAATGAGTTCGTGATCGGGCTGATCATCAGCCTCACCGGCTGGGCGTGGGGCGCGCGGGTCCTGCGGGCGCAGACCATGTCACTGCGCAACCGCGACTTCGTCGAGGCCGCCCGCATCATCGGTGAGTCGCGTCGGCGCATCATGTTCACCGAGATCGCGCCGAACCTGCTGCCGGTGCTCGCCTCCTCGCTCCTGTTCACGGTGCTGTACTCGATCGGGGCCTACGTCACGCTCGCGTACATCGGTCTGACGAGCACGGCGGTGTGGAACTGGGGCACGATGCTCTACTGGGCCCAGGCCAACAACGCGCCCCTGTCCAACGAGTGGTACTGGTTCGTTCCCCCGGGGACTTGCATCGCGCTGGTGGGGACGGGTCTGGCCCTCTTGAACTTCGGCATCGACGAGTTCATCAATCCGCGGCTGCGCGCCGGCGGGCTGAGTTCCCGGCAGCGTCGATCGCTGGGTCTGCCGCGGCGCACGCGGCTGGGACTCACGCCCGTGTTGCGGCCCCGGGCGCCGCGCGGCGCCCCGAGGCGAAACGTGGTGTCGTCGTGAGTACGAGCCGCGTCGACGTGGGGGACCGCCTGGAGCGCCACGGGGCGACCCCGGCGCGCGAGTCCACGCCGTCGGCACGCGCCTTCGTTCTCGAGGTGTCGGACCTCAGCGTCCACTACGGCGTCGACGCCAACATGGTGCGAGCCGTGCACGACGTGACGCTGAACGTGCGGCGCTCGACGGTGCTCGGCGTCGCCGGTGAGAGTGGTTCGGGCAAGTCGACGCTGGTCTACGCACTCACGCGCTTGCTGCGCGCTCCCGGGGTCATCAGTGGCGGCCAAGCGATTCTCAACGTCTCGTCCCCGGACGATCCGACTCAGGTGACGCCGGTCAACCTCACGACGGCCAGCGAACGCGAGCTGCGCCGCGTGCGCTGGTCGCACGTGTCCATCGTGCTGCAAAGTGCGCTCAACGCACTCAACCCGGTACGGCGCATCGGCCGAGAGTTCGATGAGGTGCTGCGGACGCACCGACGCTCGCTGTCGAGGAGCGACCGTCGCCGGCGGGCCGCCGAGCTCCTGGCGCTCGTCGGACTCGAGCCCGACCGACTCGACCGATTCCCCCACGAGCTCTCGGGCGGCCAGCGACAGCGGACCATGATCGCGCTGGCACTGGCGCTGGACCCCGAGTTGGTGGTGATGGACGAGCCCACGACCGCGCTGGACGTGGTGACCCAACGCGAGATCATCACCGAGCTCGCTGAACTGCGCTCGCGCTTCGGCTTCGCCATGATCTTCATCACGCACGACCTGTCGCTGCTGGTCGAGCTGGCCGACGAGATCGTGGTCATGTACGCGGGCAGCATCGTCGAGCGGGCCAACGCCGGCGAGCTCTACGCCGCGCCGCGTCACCCCTACACGCTGGGTCTTCTCGAGTCGTTTCCCCCGCTGCACGGCGAGCGTCGTGAACTCACGGGCATCGCGGGTTCGCCGCCCGACCTGGCCGCCGAGTCGGTGGGCTGCAGCTTCGCGCCCCGCTGCCCCTTCGCCATGGATCGCTGTCGCGCCGAGTCCCCGCCGCTGGCGCCGCTCGGCGATACGGGTCGCAGCGTCGCGTGTTGGCTGCACACCGAGCACTCCGTGGTGCCCGTGCCCGCCCCGCTGGCGCGTCGCTGGACGGTGCCGTCGGGCCCGGCGGCCCCGGGGGTGAGCCGATGATGACCGACGTCGTCGCCCCCGTCGCCCGGTTGAGCGCTCGCGGGCTCACCCGGCACTTCACGACGCGCGTGCCCGGACGCATCTTGGCGGCCAAGCGCGTGACGCGCGCGGTCGAGGACGTCTCGCTCGATCTGGTGGCGGGTCGGGTGACCGCCGTGGTGGGTGAGAGCGGCTCGGGCAAGTCGGTCCTGGCGCGGATGTTGGCGCGCATCGTGACACCCACGTCGGGCGAGCTGTTCCTCGAGGGCAACGCCATCGCGCTGCGGGCCCGGCGGACGCTGGACTACGCCGCCCAGGTGCAGCTGGTCCTCCAAGATCCCTTCGCCTCGATGAATCCCGTACACCCCGTGCGCCACAGCCTGGAGCGCCCACTTCTGATCCACGGTGCGCACAAGGCCGAGGTCGACGAGCTGGCCCGGTCGGTCCTGGCCCGGGTCGCCCTCGACCCGCCCGACCGATTCCTGGATCGCTACCCCCACGAGCTCTCGGGCGGCCAGCTCCAACGGGTCTCCATCGCGCGGGCCCTGTGCGTCCAGCCGTCGGTGCTGCTGGCCGACGAGCCCATCTCGATGCTCGACGTGTCGGTGCGCCTGGGGATTCTCAACCTGCTCAAGGGTCTGGCGGATCACGAGCGCCTCGCCATCTTGTACATCACGCACGACATCGCGTCGGCGCGGTACCTGGCCGACGAGACGATCGTCATGTACGCGGGCCAGGTGGTCGAGCGATCGCCCGGTACCGTGCTGATCGACGAGCCGGCGCATCCCTACACCCAGCTGCTGATCGCCTCGGTGCCCGATCCCTCGGGCGCGGCGAGGGTTGATCGAGGCGCGGGGGAGAGTCGACCATTCGTGCGCGCCGAGGAGGGCTGCGCGTTCGCCCTGCGCTGTCCGCACGCTACGTCGCGCTGTCGCCACGAGTGCCCACCGGCGTTCGTGATTGGCGAGGGTCACGTGTCGCGGTGCTGGCTGCACGCCGACCAGGCGCCGGCGTCGAGTGATCTCGCGACGCCAGGTCGCCAACGAGAGGGGGAAGCCACGAAGACATGACCATGATCAGGTGATCGGTCACGTGAGCGCCATCGCCGCGGTTGATCGAACAGTGGCGCGAAGGTCCAACCGGCCCCGCGTCAGGCAATGTGGACCCACACGGTTCAAAGAGTCGTCGGCGAAGGCCGGCTGGACGCTATCAATATAAAGGATAGGTATGCATAGAAGAGTAGGAATCGCACTCACCGCCTTGTCGTGCTTGACGCTCGGCATCTCGACGGTCGCCATCGACACCGCTTCGGCGAGCACCAGTTCGGTGATCACGCTCGAAGGCAACACGGGAGTCACCTTCACCAACAACTTCAACCCGTTTGACTCGAGCTCGTTCGCCACCCAGCTGAGTGTGCGTTCACTGGTGAACGAGCCGCTGTTCGAGTTCGACACGTTGAAGGCCAATGTCCAGTATCCGTGGCTCGCCACCAGTTACGCGTGGGCCAACGGGGGACGGACGCTCACCTTCCAACTGCGCAAGGGCGTGAAGTGGAGCGACGGGAAGCCGTTCACCGCGGCCGACGTCGCGTACACGTTTGACCTGATCAACCGGGTGCCGGCCGCGAATGTCTGGGGAGCGCCGACGATGGCCAGCAACGCCACGACGCGAGGGAAGTACACGGTCGTGCTGCACTACAAGGCACCCGAGTACCTCAACATCACGTCGATTGCCGGTTCGGTGTTGATCGTTCCCCAGCACGTGTGGTCCAAGATAGCCAAGCCGGCCACGGCGATCGTGACCCATCCGGTGGGCACGGGACCCTACGAGCTGAGCAGCTACTCCTCGACCCTGGTCAAGTACAAGGTGAACCCGCACTACTGGGGCGGAAAGCCCGCCGCGAGCGGCGTGGACGTTCCTTCCTTCTCCACGAACACGGCGGCCGCCACGGCCCTCGCGGACGGTCAGCTGACGTGGGCGGGCAACGACATCGCCAACGTCAACCAGATCTTCGTGAACAAGAACCGGCGGACGAATCACACGTTCTTCGCGCCCGGCAGCACGGTCACCCTGGAGTTCAACGTGACCGGCAACGGGCCGCTGAGCGACCCGGCGGTTCGCCAGGCGATCAGTGCGGGCATCGACCGCACCGCCCTGTCGGTCAAGGGCGAGACGGGGTACGAGAAGCCCGCCACGTCGTCGAGCGGCCTGATCCTGCCGAACCAGGCCTCGTACCTCAGCCCGAAGCTGAAGAACGACTTGTCGCCACACGCCGACCCGGCCAAGGTGGCCGCCATCTTGACGGCCGACGGCTACGTCAAGGACGCCAACGGGTTCTACGCGAAGAACGGCAAGGAGATCCAGTTCTCGATCGAGGACCCGACGGCCTACTCGGACTACTACGCGGACTGCCAGCTGATCTCCAACGAGCTCCAGGCCGAGGGCATTGACGCCACCGTCGACGGCGTGCAGGCCTCGCAGTGGTACTCGGACTCGGCCAGCGGCAACTTCCAGACGATCATCCACTGGGGCAACGGCGGCTCGAGCCCGTACGTCCAGTACCAGAACTGGCTCGACTACACCCAGTCGGCGCCCATCGGCTCGTCGGCCAACAGCGACTACGGGCGCTACCACTCCCCGGTGGCCCAGCGGGCGCTGACCACCCTGGCCAACACCAACCCGGCGAACAAGACCGGACTGGTCAAGGCGGTCCAGACGCTCGAGAACCTCGTCTCCAGCCAGGTGCCGGTGGCGCCGCTGCTCTACGGGGCGGACTGGGACGAGTACTCGACGGCCCACTTCACGGGCTTCGTGACGCCGCAGAATCCCTACGCTGACCCGTCACCCGGTGACCCGCAGCTGCCGCTGATTCTGATGCGCCTGAAGAAGGCCTAAGCCTCGCCCAGCGAGGGACCGCGCCACCTCCAGCCCGGCGCGGTCCCTCGCTGGGTCCTCCCATCGCACCCATCGAGACCTACACCAGGAGATTCACCAAGTGATCGCCACCTGCAGGACCGCTAGTGATTCAACCCGAGCGTTCCCCCCGGACTTCCTGTGGGGAGCCGCCACCGCCGCGTATCAGATCGAGGGCGCGGCGACCATCGATGGACGCGGCCCGTCCATCTGGGACACGTTCTGTCGCCGACCCGGTGCCGTGGTCAACGGCGACAACGGCGACGTGGCGTGTGACCACTACCACCGCGTGGGCGAAGACCTCGACCTGCTCACGCAGCTCGGGGTGGGAACGTATCGATTCTCGGTGGCGTGGCCCCGGATTCAGCCAACCGGTCGCGGTCCGGCCAACCAGCGCGGACTCGACTTCTACCGGCGCCTGGTCGACGGACTGCGCGATCGGGGCATCGAGCCCACGGTGACGCTCTACCACTGGGATCTTCCCCAACCGCTCGAGGACGACGGGGGATGGCGCGTACGAGACACTGCGGAGCGATTCGCCCAGTACGTCGAACTGGTCGCGCGCGCCCTGGGCAATGACGTCGAGCGATGGATCACGCTCAATGAGCCGTGGTGCTCGTCGTGGCTCGGTTACGGGTCAGGCGAGCAGGCTCCCGGCCATCGCGACATCGGCGCGGCCGCGGCCGCGAACCACCACCTCCTGCTGGCCCACGGCCTGGCGGTGCCGATCCTGCGCGCTATGGCCCCGTCGACCAAGGTCGGCGTCACGCTGAACCTGGGCGATCATCGGGCCGGGTCGACGCACGCGCTCGACGTCGCCGCGGCGCGGCGGGCCGACGGCAACCTCAACCGGCTCTTCTTGGACCCGATCTTCCACGGTCGCTACCCCGAGGACATGCTCGAGCACTACGCCGCGGTCGAGCCGGGCTTCTCCGTGGTGCGCGACGGTGACCTGGAACGGATCTCGCTGCCGCTCGACTTCCTCGGGGTGAATTACTACTTCCCGTCCACCGTCGTGGACTCGTCGCGCGTGGCGCAAGCGCGCGCGGCCGGCTACGTGGTCGCGCGCAGCGAGCAGTTCCCCGACCTGCACCTACGATCACTCGAGACGCCGGGCCGCGACAAGACGGCGATGGACTGGGAGATCCAGGCGACGGGCCTGACCTCGCTGCTGGTGCGGATACGGGACGAGTACACGCCCCTGCCCATCTACATCACCGAGAACGGGGCCGCCTTTGACGACTACGTCGACCCCAACGGCGCGGTGCTCGACCAGAATCGCATCACGTACCTCCAAGAGCACATCTCGGCGGTGCACGACGCGATCGACGTGGGCGTCAACGTGCGGGGCTACTTCGTGTGGAGCCTGTTGGACAACTTCGAGTGGTCCTTTGGCTACTCGCGGCGTTTCGGCATCGTCTGGGTCGACTTTCCCACCGGCACCCGACTGCCCAAGGCCAGCTACGCCTGGTACCGCGAGACGATCCGCACCAACACCGTCGAGTACGCGACCTCGGTGGGCAGTGCCTGAGCTTGCTGGGGCGACCTCGCCGAGATAGGCGCTCCACGGGGAACGTCACCCCTCGGATCTAGATGAGGCCCCTTCGAGGAGTCCGACCGGACACTCAGCCATCGTCGAACTTCTCCCGTGCGCCCGACGTCTCGAAGTCAGCTGGGCACGCGCGGATTTGACGGGTCTCACCCCAGGTTGAACGATGGGATCGTGGTTCGCTCCCTGGCCTGGCGGGCTGGTCTCGTAGGCGTCGTCGCCGTGTTGGTCGTCGCTACGCCGACGGTGCTGGGGCGCTCCGGTGCGCCAGAGCCGCACAGCGCCCCAGCACCGGCCACGGCCGATCCCTCGTCGTCGTGCCCCCCGGCCGTCGCGGGCGCCCGCAACGTCGCGCCTTCCATCCTCGGGCGGCGAAAGACCGTGGCCCTCACCTTCGACGACGGTCCCGGACGCAGTACCCAGGCCATCATCAACATCCTGCGCCGGTTTCGCGTCCGCGCCACGTTCTTCAACGTTGGATGGGACATCACCGACTACCCCGCACTGGTCAGGGAGGAGGCCGCCGACGGGTTCCTCCTGGGAGATCACACCAACAGCCACCCGGACATGACGAAGCTCTCCAGACCCGCCCAGGTGCAAGAGATCACGCAGGTGAGCACCCTCCAACGTCGGCTTACCGGAACGATGCCGTGCGTCTTTCGTCCGCCCTACGGCGACTACAACGCCACCACGCTGTCGATTGCCAACCACCACGGACTGTCGCTGTGGATGTGGAGTGTCAACGGCAACGACTGGGAGGCTCGGGGGTCGGCTGCCCGAAGGTGGGTCCACGCCATCGAGACGTCCGTGATCGCCGGCGCTGCGGGCCAGGACCACCCGGTGATCCTGCTGCACAACCAGATGATGGCCCAGCCAGCGACGGTCGCCGCCCTGCCCGACATCATTCGCCACTTCGAGCAGCACGGCTACGCCTTCGTCGACCTCCTCGGCCGCACGGGTCCGCCCGGAGCCTGCGGGAATCCGCGGGCGCCGGTGCTTGGCCCCACCTACAGCGTGCTGCGCAGTGGCACCGTCCTGGCCAGTGGCGACACCCGGCTCTCGGCCAATCGTCAGTTCGCCCTGACGATGAAGGCCAACGGGCAGCTCACCTACGCCGAGGTCGGGGGACCGACGCTGTGGGCCCGTCCCGCCCGCCCCTCACCGGGCGCCACGGCGCAGATCGCCAACGGGATGCTCAGCGTGATGGGGACCTCAGGCCAGTCGCTGTGGTCAGCGGGCAGCGGCGGCCCTGACGCCGACCTGGAGCTCGAGTCGAATGGCGCGCTGGCTCTGGTGCGGGGCACGAGCATCCTGTGGACGAGTCACAGCCGGCTGACCGCGATGCGCCCCGGGACCGTTCTGCTGCCGGGGTGGTACGTGTCGTCGCCGAACTTGCGCTGCCGACTGGTCATGACGGCGACCGGTGCGTTACGCCTGGTGAGCGCGGATCACCAGACGCTGTGGTGGAACGACGCGAAGGCGCCCAATGGTCGATCCGTCCTGGCGCGCTCGGGCAATCTGGTGACCCTCACCACCTCTGGTGCCGCCGCGTGGTCCTCGGCGACCTCGGGTCACTCCAACGACATCGTGGCGGTGACCAACGCGGGCACCCTTCGCCTCGTGGGCCCCGGGGGTGTGGCCTGGGCGACGCAGTGACCCCGACCAGCGAGTCGACCCGACGTTGCGGCGTGGGCGGAGCTGGCCGTACCGCGACGCCCGAGTGCGCCCGCCTCCTCACTCGCGTTCGCTCGGCCCCAGTGGTGGGCGCGGTACCCATCGGACCAGGCGGAGGTGAACCGGGCTAACCGACGGGGCGTCGAGCCAGGGCACGGATGTCGCGAACGTGCGACGCGACGACGGCGCGAGGTGACGACACGGCGTTTCGTTCCTTCGTGACCGGCACGCGCGTCCTCGGGGGGTCTAGGGTTCGCGAGCGATCAGCACGCCGGCGGCAGCCATGGGCGCTTCACGACGCGACGAGGCGGGTGGCAAAGAGCGTTCGACCGGCGGTGGTGGCGACGGTGAGTCGCGCGAGCGAGCGCGACGTCAGCGCGGTCGCCAACTCCACGACCGCGTCGTGGTTGGGGGTGGGTCCCCACGTCCCGATCGGTTGCGTCCGCCCGCTGCGATCAGTCACGTAGGCGACGCACTCGACCTTGTTGGGTAGCCCCTGCAACGAGAGAGTGATCGCCGTTCCCCACGCCATCGTCGCCAGATCGACCGTTCCCGCGGCGCCGCTGATAGCCGTTCGCAGTCGATAGTGCGACGTCGCGGGAACGCTCGATCGAGGAAACGCCACCACCACGAGGGCCGCCGCCACGGCGAGGGCCGCGGCACCGCGCCAGAGGCGCTGATGGCGCTGCGACGTGCGTCGGCTCGCGCGCGCCCGGGCGAGCAGATTGGGCAGTAGGTCCTCGGGTGGGCGGGCCACCCCCGATGAGAACTGCTCCGGGGTCAGGCGCGCCAGCAATCCGGGCAGGACCGAGAGTTCCGCAACCTCGGCGCGACAGGCATCGCAAGTGCGCAGGTGGTGCTCGACGTGCGCGCGAGACTGCGCGTCGAGTGCGCCCACGAGGTACGAGCCGAGCGCGAGATGAAGGTCGTCGTGTTCGCTCATTGGACGTATCCCATCTCCTCCAACGTCGCCCGGAGGGCGCGCAGCGCGTAGTAGGTCCTGGACTTCACGGTGCCCGGCGGGATGTGCAGTGCGGCCGCCGTCTCGTCGACCGATTGACCCAGATAGTAGGCGTGGTAGAGCACGACGCGGTGGGGCTCGCTGAGCTGCGCGACGGCCTCGCCGATACCCCACGCCTCAACGGCGCGCTCGACGTCGTCGGGCGCCGCCAGGTTGACCAGCTCGTCGCCCGACGTCGCCACCGGTCGCGCTGCGTCGTGCCGCCACCCGTCGGTGAGTCGGTTGCGCACGACGGTAAAGAGCCACGCGCGCGCTGACCCGTGACTCCCGTCGACGGCCTCGGGGTGCTGCCACGCCCGCAACAGCGCGTCCTGGACGGCCTCTTCGGCCCGCTGGCGGTCGTTGCAGAGCCGTAGGGCGAACGCGAAGAGGGGACCGGCGTACGCGTCGTGAAGCGCGCTGAGCAGTTCATCGGACAGCTGCTCGGTGATCTCGGCACGGCGTCTCCCCAGAGTTGGACCGACGTGGTCGATCCTGGCTTGGTTGGTTGGTCGCTCGGATCGTGGTCTCAGGTTGGTTCTCGTTTCCCCACCGCTCGATGTTGCGCTACCCATTCAAACGCACGGGGAAGGTGCTTGGTTCAACGACCCCGCGCGGGAATCCGGTGAGGTCGTTGAACCATCGGGCTGGTTGGGACGTTCTACTACCGACCACCTATCTAGCAAAGGAGTTATCGTGCAACACTCTCGTCGCAAACTGTTCGTCGGCTTGCTCGGCGCCGGGGCACTGGTCGTGTCGCCGGCGGCGTTGGCCGTGGCCGCCGCACCACCGGCCGCGACGGCGTTCGTCACCGCAATGATTGGTCCGAGCGGCGGCACCATTAGCGGCTTTGGCATCTCGGCGACCTTTGCCCCCGGTGCGGTCACCACGAAGAGCCAGGTCATTCTCACGAACTGGGCCAGTGGACTCGACAGTGCGCCGCCGAGCGGTCAGGCGGTCAAGACCTTCGGCCTGCAGGTGTGCAATGGCACGACCGGGTGCACCAGCGAGTTTGGCAACTACGCCAACGCACCCGGGGCAACCGAGCACATCGCTGGCCAGACGGTCCCTTTCACTGGCGGCCTGCAGTCGGGCGTGAACTTTGGCACCTTAATCAACAAGCTGGTCACGATCCAGGTGAACACTGGTGGTGACACTGTCTACATCTACAATCCCGTCGCTGCAGCCAGTGGCGCGAACCCGTACATCAAGGCTCTCCCGAGCACGGCGAGTGCGGGTGTCCTCACCTTCCAAACATTTCAGCCCATTGTCTGGGTGGTGACCAGTCCGTCGAAGTAGCCGTTCGCGCCGGGCGGTTGTTGGACCGCCCGGCGCGAAGGGTCGCGGACTAGGCACACTCAGGGCACGAGACGACGGCGAACGTCGCGCGGCGACGGCACAACGCGGTCGACGGGGCGGCCGCTGGCGTGGGGTCGACGGGTGCGCCAGGGTGGGCTCACCGAGCGGCGCGGTCGCTACGCACGCGGGCGACGCGCGACGCGGTCCCGATGCTGGCAGGGGGCCGCACCGTTGTGCCCGCGTCGGGCAACCTGCTCGTTGGTGTTCGCCAGCCCGATCGGCCGGCGGGCGCGCCCGGCGGGTCGATTAGGAGTGGAGCGCGGGCGGGGGCTGGAGTCGCCGACCCATGGCCCGGAGGTGGCGGAAGTGCGAGGCCACGGCCGCGTGAAAAGAGGGCTGCACGTGACGCGGGATCCCGTAGTCCTCGCACACGGCGGTGACCACGGGAGCAATGAGGGGATAGGCCGTATGGGGCACGCGGGGAAAGAGATGGTGCTCGGTCTGGTGATCGAGGCCCCCGGCGTACCAGCGAAACAGCCGACTGAGGAGGCCCGAGCCGTGAGAGAAGTCCAGGCTCGAGCGGACCTGCCATTCGTGCCACTGGTAGGGCGGGCGGGATCCCGCCTCGGCGAACTCGGCACCCTCGACGATGTGAGCTGATTGGAAGACGACGCCCAGCAGAAAGCCGACGGCCAGCATCACGGCGAGGGCGCCGATGGCGACGGTCCAGAACGGGTGGGTCAGCGAGGGCAAGCCCAGCATCACGCTGACGAAGGCCACCTTGGTGAGAATGGCGACCGACGCGTCCGAGAGCCGCGAGCGCGATTTGCGGACATGACGTGAGGCGCCGACCAGCGTGGCCAAATCGTTGAACATGATCTCGAGGACCGTGAAGCAGTAGAGCGGCCAGAGGTAGAGGTGCTGGTAGCGGTGCCAGAAGTACCGGCGTTGGAACGGCGCGAGGCGGGCCAGCGGTCCCAGATTGATGTCCGAGTCGAGGCCCACGACGTTGGGCGAGCCGTGGTGCAACGTGTTGTGCCGGTAGAGCCAGCGATTGGCGTCGGCACCCACGACGAACATGCTCCAGCCGACGATCCGATTGGCTCGCGACAGGCGCTTGGTGGGCGCCGCGAAGAATGCGTTGTGGTTGGCGTCGTGCTGGATGTTGAAGCCGACCGCAGCGAAGGCCAGAGCGAGGGATGCCGCGGCGAGAGTTCCCTCCAGCCAGCCCGACGCCAGGATGACGCCAGCCAGACTCGCCAGGTACCACAGTGCGATCACGATGGCCTTGACGTGCAGACGGCGCCGCGCTGCTCGCAGGGTCTCGGGATCGAGCCGCGCGCTGACCGCCCGAGTCAGAGCGCCGGCGAAGCCCCCGGTCAAGACGGGCGAGGGAGCGGCGGAAGTGCGCACGAGTGTGGCAACCCTTCGTGATGTGATACCTGCCAGCGTACGGTCCAACGCGCGCGGGAAAACATGCGGGTCCAGATCCCGGAGGACTGCCTGACCACGGGGCCGATTCGAGCAGCCCGCCCCGACGGTTTCCGGGTGGGGTTGACGGTGCGGTTGCGGCCATCGCGCGCGGCACCGCGAGATTGCGGCTAGGATCATCAGGGCGAGCAGGCCTATTGGTTGGTCTGGCGTCGTGAGAATTGAGTATTTGTGGCCATCGGCACAGTGAAGTTTTTCAATGCAGAAAAGGGATTCGGGTTCATCTCGCGCGAGCAGGGTGACGATGTCTTCGTGCACTTCTCCAACATCCAGGGAGATGGGTACAAGAGCCTGAACGAGGGCCAGAGCGTGGAGTTCGACGTCGCGCCTGGCAAGAAGGGCGAGGAAGCGCGTAACGTTCGCGTCATCTGAGCGAGCACCGCTAGCAGACTCGTGAGCGAGTCTCCACAGCGGTGCAGCGCCACTGACTGAGGCGCGGCGCACGTAGTGCCCGCGTCTGCAGACAATGAGGTCCCCAGGCAGCAGCGGTAGCGCACTGCCCCGGGGAGCCTCGCGTATCTCTTCGCCATCCGACGGCTCCAGGCCGAACGGCGTGGCTCGTCATCGACGAGCCGCTGGTCGATGCCGGAGATGTCGGGCCTCGAGCGCGACGAGACGCGAGCCCTCTTGTCAGGTCCCATCGCGCTCCTGCATGCTGACGTCCCCGAGAGGTCATCGGCATCTTTCCGAGCTGCGCCAGAATCCCTGCGCCACTGCACCCCCCACACGGGGACCGCGACGCTATGCTGCGCGTGTTCGTACGCGGGCGCAGTGGCGCGCGACGACAGATTCCAGCACCAGGAGCGAAACGTATCCAGGTGTCGTCGCCCGTCACCTGGATGGGGGAGGGCGTGGATGCGCACCCACGTTCCAGAGCATGGCACGCGCGACGTCGCGGCAGTCCCGTCCCGTCGCCGCGTGAGCGCGGTGACGCGCCACCGGTGGCGCCTGGCGGCGCTCGCCACCGCGGCGATGCTGGCCTTCGGGACGCCGGCGCCAGCGACCTCCGCCGGACTGCCACCAACGGGTAACCCGGCCGTCGCGCCAGCGGCCACCTCGTGGTTGAGCCCAGTTACAGGATTCGTCCTTGGCGAAGGCGCGTGCGGACCGCGCCCCTCCAACTGCACGTCGATTCTGGTGACCCGCGATGGCGGCCGAACCTTCACGAGAGAGCCGGGGCCTCCCGTCCCCTTGGCCCCCCAGGACCCCGCGGCGATCCTCGCCGTGAGCCGACTGGTGTTCGTCAGCCTCCAGGTGGGGTACGCCTGGGGACCGGGCTTGTGGATGACCACCGACGGCGCACGCCACTGGACCGCGCTGGCGGCCACCAACGTCGTCGCCGTGCTCCCAAGCGCCCAGGCCGTCGACGTGCTGGCCCAGACGTGTGCGCCCTCCGCGCCCAGCTGTGCGTCGGCGGCACTCGCCGTCTGGCGTGCCCCGCTCGGGGGGGTCAGGATGTCCCGGGTCGCGCGGCTCGCGGGCACCGGGCAGTGGATGAGCGCCCAGCAAGGCCAGGTTGGCGTCATCGCTCTCACCAGTCTGCCCCCGTTCGGATCGAGTCAACTCTGGCGCACCGGCAACGGCGGCGTCACCTGGTCCGTCGGCGACCAGCCGTGCAGCCAGCTGGCACAGATGTCGCCCGGGGCCGTCGCCGTCACGCGAGGGGGCAGCATCCTCGTGGTGTGCGCCGGGTCACCCGGGACGGGTCAGCAGGGCAAGGTGCTCTTCGCCTCCTCTGACGGGGGGACGTCGTTCGTCGACGTTGGCCCGGCGCCGCTCACGGGCGGACTCGGGCAGGTGGCCGCTTACGGCGTCGACGTGGTCGCCCTGACGGCCACCTCGGGTGCTGGCGAGATCGACGTTTCGGCCGACGGCGGACTCCACTACGTCACCACCACGCTGGCCGGCGGGGGAGCGTCCTTGACGAGCTTGGCCTGGACCAGCCCGACCAGTGCTGTCGTCGTGGAGGGTGGTCCGGGGCTGGCCGGTCCTGATCGCCTGCTCGTCTCCCGCGATGGCGGCGTGCACTGGGCCACACTCCCGGTGACCCTCACGGCGCCGGGCCCGCCGGTCACCGCCCGGGCCGTCTGGCCCGGTGCGGTGCGCATCCAGCCTTCCGCAGCCACCGCGTGCCTTTATAACTCCAAGATTGCCTCGACGCCGTGTTTGCGGCACTACCTGCTCGCCCACGGTGCCCCGACCAGTGCCGTGTCCTTCGTGATGTATCACGGCGCCTACCTCATCGGATGGCGTCCCGGCGCCATCAACTTCGGCGAAGAGCTCTCGCTCGTGCCTATGGACTGTGGCTGCAGGACGACGGTGCTGGTGACCTCCACGAGGGGTCTCACGACACCGGTCGTGCATCCGGGCGGGCCTGGCTGGACGGCTCTGGCGCGCTGGTACCCACTTCCCACAGGTGGGTCCGGGCTAAGTATGGGAGGCCTCAGTGGGTGGGTGGAGTCCGATCCGGCTACCGGGAACACGGCAACGCTGCAGTATCCACTGGTGAATATGTGTTCGGCCTGCATCGTGCCCTATCGCCTCCGGGTGCTGGTGCGCCTGGACGCTGCGGGAGTCCCCGAGCCCGGCGTGAGCCTCGGTCCCTGCCTCCTTCCTGGTGCTACCCATCCACCTGACCGGAACGTGCCGCGATGTCCGCCCGTCGAGGCGTGGCTTGGGTAGTTGCGCCTCACGCATCACGAGAGGAGAGTCCCCGTGTCACCCGTAAGCAGCGTACGCACGTCCTCGGCGCTCACCGCCGCCCTCTTGAGTGTGGTCGTCGGGATCGGTCCTCGCGCCACCGGCGTCCCGGGCAACGGAGGCGCACTTCACCCGCAGGCCACCTCCCCGGCGTGTCGTGTCGGCATCCTGAAGGTGTGGAACGACCTCTTGGGCGGCGGAACCCCGTGGCATCACGACCTCTTCTCGGTGCAGCCACTGGTGAGCGGAGAGGGCGTGACGACGGCGGTGGGAGCGGCGCGCACCATCGCACGCACGCGGGGTCTGGTGCCCGCGTGCAGCGTGCTCACCGTCTCCTACACGGCGCGCTCGCTGGCGTTGTTCACCTTGTTTGGCGGACCGAGCGCTCTGGCGCACCTGCGTGCGCAGTGGGCGGCAATGTCGAGTGCTCAGCGCGCGACGTTCGAAGGGCACCTCTTCTTCGGTGAGCCCAGCTCGGTCGCGCTGTCGGCAGGCAAGATCACCGTTCTCGCACGCCGGCCCGGCAGCGAGAAGATCCGCGTGGGAATCAACGAGCGCGTGGCCGGGACGACGTCCACGGTGACGGCGACCGTGACGGTCGTCCGTCTCGCCAGACGATGGTACGTGTCGTCGTACTCGAGCCTGGGGATGAGTATCGGGTAGGCGTTGTGGTGCTCCGAGCCCCCCGGTGCGCAGCGAAATTGCTCGGCTGACAATCGCGTGAGTACAGCAGCGCGATGCGCCGCTCCCCGGGATCGGAGCGGGTGGTGGGCCCCGGCCCACGCGCGCCGTGGCGCGGGCCGTTCCTGCGAGATCGCTACGCCCCTCGCGTCGGGGCGCTGAGCCCGAACGTGTCGCGACGGGGCTCGGCGTGAGGTCTCGGCCGACGAAAACGTTCTTGCTCGCGGTGCGACTGGGCTTTACTATGAGTTCGGGCGACCAAGTCGCACCCCCCACGAGATGGTCGCTGCGAGAGCGGTGTCGTGGGGCCGCCCACCCGGTCCGCCGCGACCCGCAAGGGGGGGGCGCGTGGGACGGAATCTCTCTTTCGCCAGTAGCCGGTTCGGACGGCTCGTGGTCGCCACTACGGCGGCACTCGTCGTCAGCACACCGACACTGGCCAGCGCGGCGGGAGCATTCGCGCCGCCGGCACCGCACGCCACCAGCGGCGCGTGCACACCACTGCGCGTCAACGTGCTGAAGGTGCCCGCTGGGTCGAAGGCGGCGGTAGTCCTGCGGGGGCCCAACGGGATGGTCCAAGCGTTCCCCGTCTCGGGCTCCACGTGTCTCACGACACCGGGCACCTACTTCCTCGTAGCGCGACCCGTCAGTTTCACCACGGATCGGGGACGTCCGTGGCGGGCGTACCCGTCGGGCCCCGGGGGTGCCGTCGCCGTCGAGGTGCACCGCATCGTGGTCGCAGCGTCGGGGGCATCTCTCCCCCTGGTCGAGACCGTCAACTACTTCGATCAGGCCCCGGTGAGCACGCTGGTCCTCACGCCTTCTCAGGTCATCGTCCCCACCGGGCGGTTCCTGCCCGCCTTTGGCGCTGTCGCACTGCACCTGTCGCCGGCCGCGACCTCGCTGCGCCCGGGGGACATCGTGGTGGCGCCCGCTGCGGTGGGACTACCGCACGGACTTTTGGGCACGGTCGCCGCGGTGCGCACGCTCAACGGCACTGTCTCTCTCTTCACGCAGGCCACGACGCCGTTCCGCGCGTTCTCGCGCGGCCTCCTCCGCATGCACGTCACGCATCCCGTGGCCGCGGTGGCGACATTGGGCGGACTCAGCGTCGCCCCCCACGCTCGTTCTCCCCACGATCTGAGCTTCGGCTGCGGCTCGGCGTTCTCGGTGGCCGGCTCCGCGAGTTTCCAGCCCTCGGTGTCGATGAACCTGGGATGGTCGTGGGGGCCGTGGTACGCGCCCTGGCAAGTGGAGATATCGGGCAGCTTCTCCTTGGCTCCCGGGGTCAGTGGCTCGGTGACGGTCTCCGACACCGCCGGGGTCTCCTGCCACGTGGGCGAGACCCTGCCGCCGGTGACCATTGGTGTGGTGTGCACCGAGATCGGATGCTTCACGTTCAATCTGGTGGTGACGGCCTCGGTCGGCGGAAGCGTCGACCAAGCCTTCACCCAGAGCTTCACCGAGAGCCTGGGAGGCGCTTCGGGCGGGTCGTTCTCGTTCGGCTACAACGGCAGCAGCTTCCAGACGTCCAATACCCTGCAGCTCAGCGGCTCGTCGACCGATTCAAGTGTGTGGGTGGGATCCGTTGGCGTGGCCATCGGCCCGGCCCTCCAGGTCCTCTACGGCATCCCTGACGTGGCAGGTGTCGGACCCCAGGTGGGCGTGCAGGACACGGCCACCCTGCAAGGGACCCAGACGGGGTGGAGCTTCCAAGGTGGTGTCCAGGCCTCGGTCGGCTTCGCCCTGTCGGCGCTCGGCTTCTCGTACTCGGACTCGGTCAACGTACCCATAGCGTCGGTGACCTTGGCCAGCGGCAGCTGGCCCACGCAGCCCAGCCCCCCCGGCGACGTCATGGTCTCACCGGACCCCAGCGCGCCGGCTACCTCGGTTGACGTCTCCTGGGAGGCACCGGTCTGGCCGGGCGTGTGCGGCATAAGCGGCTACAGCGTGAGCGCGGGCTCCGTCACGACCACCGTCGGCTCGACGGCGACCGCGGCCACGCTCACCGGCCTGACGGGCGGAACGACCTACACCGTGACCGTCACGGCGACGACGAGCTCGTGTGGCACGAGCCAGGCGTCGGCCACCGTCACCACCCCCCTTGCGCCGCCCGGAGCGCCCACCCTGGCGACGGTGACCACGGCGTTGGGCAGTGGACAGGCGGCCGGTTTGGCAACATTCGCGCCCTCCTCGTGTTCGGACTGTGCCGCGGTGACGGGCTATCAGATCTCCTGGTCCGGGGATGGCACCTCGGGCACGGCCGACACTGCGAGCTCGCCGGACACCTTCCTGCTCCCCGCCTGGGGCGTTCCCTACCGCGTCACCGTAGCGGCCACGAGCAACGAGGGAACGGGCGCGGCGTCCAACGCACTGACCCTGACGCCAACGGGGAGCCCTGGTGCCCCCGTCAACGTGTCGGTCAGCGCCGGCCTCTTGTCGTCGGCGACCTACACCGGACCCGCGGCCACGCTCACCTGGGCGCCTCCCGACTCCGATGGCGGGCTGCCGCTGACCAGCTACGAGATCTCGTGGACGGGTGGTCAGTTCACCCAGCCCGTCACGGTGGGGACCCAAGCAGTCATCCACCTGCCCGCCTGGGGCGTTACGTACAACTTCTGCGTGATCGCGTCCAACGCCCTGGGCAACGGACCCACCTCACCGTGCGCCTCGACAGCGGCCGTGGCCCCTCCGGATGCTCCCACGGGGCTCCAGCTGCACGCCGGGACTGGCAACACCATCTCGCTGAGCTGGCTCGCGCCACCCGACCGGGGGTCGGCCATCTACGCGTACCTGGTCCAATGGGGCTCGTCGGGAGGCTGGGGGAGCGAGGTCGTCGCGACGACGTCAGCCACGGTGACGCTCAGCTCGCCCGGGGACTACTTCCTTCGAGTGCTCGCTCGCAACAGCGCCGGCGACGGACTGTCGAGCTCGGCGGTGTGCGCCACGTCGGGTACCACGGTCCCGTGCCCGCCGACCATCACAGCCACTTCTGGCGGCGGCTTCAGGAAGAGCCCATCGGTGTCCTGGGCGCCGCCGACCCAGTTGGGCGGTTCGGCGATCGCGTCCTACACCGTCAGTTGGACCGGTCCGTCTTCGGGGAGTTTCACCGTTGGCGGCACGGTGACGTCGGCAAATCTGCTGTTGATACGCGCGGGAACCTACGTCGTCGTGGTGCGCGCGACGAACGCTACGGGCCCCAGTCTCGACTCCCAACCCGGCAAGCTCACGCTCAGTGCGGGCCGTCCGCCTCGGCCGTCCCCGCCTCCGCCTGCGCCATAGTCATCGTTCCTCCGGTTCGGCCTGTAGGAGCGCCGCAGTCGTTGCGGCCCTGTGCCGTGGGTTCACGTGCCAGCTGACGCTCTGACTGGCATTCAGGGTGCACGAGAACCCAGACTGTGGGCGATAGGGGCCAATAGCGTGCCCGGAGGTGAGGAGAGTTGATGAGTCTGCGAAGACTCGTGGTCGGGGCACTGACGGCGATAGCGCTGGCCATCCCGCTCAGTGCATCCCACGCGGTCTGGGCGTCCGGTGCGTCGACGAAGGTGTTGCCTTGCCGCAGCGTGGCGCTTACGGCCACGCTAGGACGCGGCAGCGCGGCAGCTGGCACCGGCTACGAGACGCTTCTCATCAAGAACCACTCACCACACGCCTGCACGCTGTCGGGGACACCCGCAACCCAGTTCGGCAACTTCGTTGGCTCGGGCGGGCTGATTGTCTTCAGGGGTGTCGGCCCTGCGGCGACGAAGCTCACCTACGCCGGTCGCGGTAGGACCATCGTCGTCAAGCCCGGGGCCGTCGCCAGCGTCACCGTTGGCATCGAGACGGCTGTCAACTACCCTTCGGCAAAGTGCGCGAGAGCCAACGTCTCGCACGTGCGGCTGGCATTCGCGCAGGGGCCCACTCTCTACTACACGCTGCGCAGAAAGGCGGTCTGCACGAGACTCGCCAGCACGCTCACCTCGGGTGTCGTGCTCGGCAGGCGCTTCCCGTAGGAGTTTGGCTTAGGGCCACGGCGGACTATCACCTGTTGCACTCGGGACCAGGGACGACCTTGTCCTTGTTCTGAACTGCATCCTGCGGCGCTGCGGCTACCGACCCTCAGCCCAGGGAGTCTTGCCGGACCAGGCGCGTGGTCGTGCACGCCGACCCCGTATGGCGTAGGTCAACTCCCGGCAGGCCCCACGGATTGGCCCGACGGAGTTCGGAGGTGATCGATGCGCCGTGGGGGCGGGCCAGTCGGCCTGGGTGCGTGGGCGCGCGGTGCGGTCGGACCTACCGGCGTCGAAGCAAGCACGTCTCTCGACGCGCGACGAGGCGCTACAGTGCAGGCAGCTGCATCGGGAGCTCGGGTGAACCGGGCTGAGAGGGTGAGCGCGCGGACTGTCCGCTCCATCACCGACCGACGAACTTGTCCGGGTAATGCCGGCGTAAGGAGGAGCATGGACGATCTCACGTCATTTACCATCGTTGCCGGCGACGTTCACTCCGAGGTGGGGCACACGCTGGTCGAGCCGGTCCCGCAAGCTCTGGGCGTCGTCGACCAGTTCGGCCTGTGGGGGAACCTCGGCGTCAGCCTGCTCGGCTTCACGGGAGCGATCTTTGTCCTGGAGCCGACCGGAACCGCTGCCGGTGCACTGCCCGTAGCGGGGGCCTTCCTCTCCATCGTGCTCGGCACGGTGCTGGGCACCCTGGCTATCGCCGCCTGCGGGGTCTCGGGGGCGCGCACCGGCGCGCCCGCGATGGTGCTCCTGCGCCGGCTACTTGGTCCACGCCTGTCCTACGTGCCCACCGTGCTCAACGTCGTCCAGCTGCTCGGCTGGGGCATCTTCGAGCTGGTCACGATCGCCACAGCGGCCCACGTCGTCGCACCCCACGTGCCGCGCTGGCTCTACATCTTGATCGCCGGGGCGCTCACGGGCCTGCTGACGCTGCGTCCCCTGGGCGCCGTGCGGATCCTGCGCCGCGTGGCGACCCCCGCAGTCGTGGTGGTGCTGGCCTACCTGTCCGTGGAGCTGCTGCGCCACCCGTTGCCCAACCTGACCCACGGTTCCTGGTCAGGCTTCTGGGTCGCTACCGACACCGTCGTCGCCGCGGCGGTCTCCTTTGCCCCGCTGGCCGCGGACTACACCCGACACTCGCGCTCGGTGCGCGCCAGCTTCTGGGGCGCCCTCATTGGCTATGGCGTGACGCAAACGCTGTGCTACGTGATCGGCCTCCTCGCGCTGGTGACCGTGGCGCGCAACCCGTCGGACATCTACGGAGCGTTTGTGGCGGTGCCCCTCGGTGCGGTGGCCTTCGCCATCTTGGCGGCCCGCGAGCTCGACCAGTCCTTCGCCGACGTGTACTCGAGCGTCGTCTCGATCCAGAACGCCCGACCGCTCTGGGATCGCCGCATCCTCGGGGTAGTGGTGACCGTCGTGATCACGGCACTGGCTCTGACGATCAACATCTCGGACTACGAGAACTTCCTCATCTTGCTCGGATCGGTCTTCGTGCCTCTCACGGCTGTCTTCCTCGTCGACTACTTCGTGCTGGCGCGTCGGAGGGCCGCCACGGTGGCGCTGGCGCGCCGGCCGGCGATGATTGTGGCCTGGCTCACCGGCTTCGTCGCCTACCAGCTCATCAATCCGGGCTACATCGGCTGGTGGGTGTCGCTGTGGACGCGGGTGGACGGCTGGGTCCACCTGCGCGATCAGGCATCCATGTCGGCATCGCTGATCTCCTTCGCCGTCTCCGGTCTCGCCACCCTCTCCCTAGGGAGGCTCGAGGGACGCTCCGGGCGGCGCGGGGCCAACCCGAGCGCATGAGCCACCGGGTCCACGGCATGGGCCT
>JAJYEQ010000007.1 GCA_021785695.1 Actinomycetes bacterium | reverse complement strand
CCCTGCTCCACCAGGCGCTCGGCCAGGTCGATGGCGGCCATGTAGGGATCGTCGGCGGCCGCGCGGGCGACCTCCTCGTGGAACTCCAGCGACCCGTACGCTCCGCGCAGGGCCTCCAGGACCAGCGAGATCTGGGTCACCGAGTCGATCAGGGGCTCCTTGTCCTCCTGCAGGTCGCGGTTGTACGCCAGAGGCAGGCCCTTCAGCACGACCAGCATGGTCGTCAGGTTGCCGATGAGCCGGCCGGACTTCCCGCGCGCCAGCTCGGCGACATCGCTGTTCTTCTTGTGCGGCAGCATGGACGAGCCGGTCGTGAAGTCGTCACCCAGGGTGGCGAAGCCGAACTCGCTGCTGGTCCACAGGACCAGTTCCTCGCCCATGCGCGACAGGTGCACACCCAACATCGCGATGTCGAAGAGCAGCTCGGCCACGTAGTCCCGATCACTGACCGCGTCCACGGAGTTGGCGAACGACCGGTCGAACCCGAGCAGCCGCGCCGTGTAGCCCGGGTCGAGGGGCAGCGACGTTCCCGCCAGAGCCCCCGCACCGAGCGGCGACACGTTCATGCGCCGCCGGGTCTCGAGCAGCCGATCGACGTCGCGCGTGAGTGCCCAGGCGTGGGCGGCCAGGTGATGGGCCAACAGGACCGGCTGGGCGCGCTGCAGGTGGGTATAGCCCGGCAGATATCGCGAGGGGTCGCGTTGCCCCTGCTCCATCAGGGCCTCGGCGAGGCGCAGGGCTCCCTCGGCGATGTCGATGGTGGCGTCACGCACGAAGAGTTTGACTGTCGTGGCGACCTGGTCATTGCGGCTGCGTCCCGTGTGCAGCTTGGCGCCGACGGGTCCGGCGATCTCCGTCACCCGGCGCTCGATCGCCATGTGGACGTCCTCATCGCCGGCGCCGCGTTCGAAGGTGCCGCGAGCGAACTCCTCGTCGACGGCGTCGAGTGCGGCGAGGATCTGCTCACCCTCCGCCGCGCTCAGGAGCGACGCCTCGACCAGGCCGCGCACGTGAGCCCGCGAGCCGGCCAAGTCTTGCTGATAGAGCAGGCGGTCGAAGGGGAAGCTCTCCGAGAGCTGCCACAGCGACGCGGCCATCGCCGAGCTGAACCGCCCGTGCCAGAGGGTCATCGCTCGGGCGGCGTCGCGTTCTTGGCGCCCTGGCGCGCCGCCCACGTTTGGACGCCCAGTCCGTAGATGCGTACGAACCCCTCGGAGTCCGCGTGCCGGAAGGTGTCGGCGGCCTCATAGGTCGCTAGGCCGTAGTCGTAGAGCGCCTCGGCACTGCGGCGACCGACGATCCGCATGACGCCGGGGGCCTCGAAGCGCAGGCGGACCTCGCCGGTGACGTGGCGCTGGGAGTCGACGATGAACGAGTCGAGAGCCTCCTTCAGCGGCGAGAACCACATGCCGTCGTAGATGAGCTCGGCCCAGCGAGACTGGAGTCGCGCCTTCTCGTGGTGCAGGTCGCGCTCCAGGTTGAGGTCCTCGAGGTCCGCGTGCGCCGCGATGAGGGCCAGCGCCGCGGGGCACTCGTAGACCTCCCGGCTCTTGATGCCGACCCGGCGGTTCTCCACCATGTCGATGCGCCCAAAGCCGCGCGCGCCCGCTTGCTGATTGAGGACGCCGATGATCTGGGCCAGGGGCATCGCGACCCCGTCGAGGGAGACGGGAGTGCCCTGGGCGAACCCGATGGTCACCTCCAGGGCCTCGCTCTGGCTCACCCGCGTCAGCGTGTAGGGCTCGCTGGGTGGCTCGGCCCACGGGTCCTCCATGTCGCCGCACTCGATGGCCCGACCCCACAGGTTCTCGTCGATCGAGTAGATCTTCTCGCGGGTGGCCCGCACCGGGATGTCCCACTTTTCCGCGTAGTCCACCGAGTCGGCGCGCGTCATGCCCCAGTTGCGCACGGGCGCCAGGACCTCCAGGTCGGGCGCCAGCGCGTGCGTGCCGACCTCGAAGCGCACCTGGTCGTTGCCCTTGCCGGTGCACCCGTGGGCCACGGCGGTCGCATCGAACCGGCGGGCCTGGTCCACCAGGTGGCGCACGATCACCGGGCGCGACAGCGCCGACACCAGCGGATACTTCCCCTCGTAGAGGGCGTTCGCACGAATCGCCGCACCGCAGAACTCCTCGGCCATCTCGGTGCGCGCATCGACGATGACGCAGTCGACGGCACCGGCCGCCAGCGCCCGCGAACGAATGGAGTCGAAGCTCTCCGAGCTGGTCGGGTCCTGGCCCACGTCCACCAGCAGCGCCACCACCTCGACGCCCCACTCCTGGGTCATCCACCGGATCGCTACGGAGGTGTCCAGTCCCCCGCTATACGCCAGAACTACCCGCTTGGCCACTACGCGCCCTTTCCCTCCTTGCCCACCGGCAGGGCTGCCAGTTGGCGGAACTGACTGACCAGACGCCGCCCGCAGCGCTCATCGCGCGCGATGACCAGCACGGTGTCGTCCCCCGCCACACTACCGAGTACGTCCGGCAGGACGCTTCGATCGAGAGCCGATGCCACGACGTGCGCGCACCCCGGCGGGGTGTGCAGGACGACCAGGTTGACCGAGCCCTCCACCGACACCACCCACTCGGTCATCATGCGGCGCAGGTGGTCCAGCGGCGGGGCACTCATCTTGGTCACCGTGGGCAGCACCAGACGGCGCACGCCCTGGTCGTCGCGGACCTTGATGCTGCCCAGCTCGTGGAGGTCACGCGTGACCGTCGCCTGCGTGGCCGCGACGCCCTCGGCCTGGAGGCGACCCACCAGCTGGGCGGCCGTCGAGATGGTCTCGTGCTCGAGCATCTCGGCAATGCGGTGCTGTCGCTGCGTCTTGGTCATGAGGTCTCCTTCATCCAGCGCAGCGCGCCGCGCATCGCCGAGACGCGATGGGCGACTTGACGCCACACCAGCGATCGTGGCGTGTCCAGCACCTGCGGATCGACCTCCTCGCCCCGGTGGGCGGGCAGGCAGTGCATCACCACGGCGGCGGGGTCCGCACCCGCCAGGAGGTCCTCGCTCACCTGGAAGTCCCGCAGGGCCTCCAGCCGCTCGCCCCGCTCGGCTTCGAGGCCCATGGAGATCCACGAGTCCGTGTAGACGACGTGGGCGCCGGCCACCGCCTCGCGCGCGGACCCCACGAGACGCAACGACCCGTGCGCGATGCGGCGCGGATCCTCGGGCCCGCCTTCCCCCAGCTGGTACGCGTCGGGTGCACCGAGGACGACGTCCGCGCCCAGCAGGCGCAGGGCGACCGCCAGTGACCGCGCGACGTTCGTGACATCACCCACGTACGCCACGCGCAGTCCCGCCAGGTCCTCGACCCGCCCCGAGGTGAAGTGCTCGGCCATCGTCAAGACGTCGGCGACCGCCTGCGTCGGGTGGGCGGCCCGGCTGAGGAGGTTCACGACGCCGAGCCGGTCGCCCACCGTCTCGACGAGCCGTCCAAAGACCCCGTGGTCGCGCACGCGCAGGGCGCAGAACGCGTAGTACTCGGCCAGCGTGCGCCCCACGTCCTCGACCGACTCGCGCTGGTCGAGGCCGATCTCGTCGTCGGTGAGGAACATCGGCCATCCCCCCAGGGAGCGCACCGCGAGGGCGCTGGAGCTCCGGGTCCGCAGGCTCGGCTGCTCGAAGACCAGCGCCACGCCCTGGCCCTGGAGGACGTCGCGCGGCGCGTCGAGCGCGTAGGCGCAGATCTGGGCGAGCTCGCGCCCCCCCAGCTCCTCGAGAGTCACCACATGTCGGTTCACGCCACCACCTCCGTGCTCGGACCCTGCCCGGCCAGCAGCTCGCGCAGCGCGTGCGGCCGCGTGCCGTCGCCGACCACCACCCGTCGAGCTCCCGCGCGCACGGCGTCCAACGCCGCGCGCGCCTTGGGCCGCATGCCGTCGCGCATCGCCCCCGACGCCAGCATCCGCGTGATGTCCGCGCCCGTGACGTGCGCCAGCGCGGAGGCCGGGTCGTCAGGATCGGCGCGCAGCTGTTCCACGTCGCTGAGCAGGAACAGGGCGCGAGCGCCCAGGGCCCCGGCGATCGCGCCGGCCACCGTGTCAGCGTTGGCGTTGACCACCCCGCCGTCGCTCGCCAGGGCAATCGGACTGATCACGGGGATCCACGACGCGCCCACCAGGGCGACCAGCGCGGCCGGCTCCACGGTGACGCCCTGGGCCGTGCGTCCCCACGCGGGGCCCGCCGGCGCCCCCCGGACCACGCCACCGCTGACTCCCGCGAGGCCGACGGCGGGGAGCCCCGCGTGCACCAGGGCCGAGGTCACCGCCAGGTTCACCTCGCTCAGCGCCCACGCCACCACCCGCATGGTCTCCGCGTCGGTGACGCGCAGCCCATCGGTGAAGTGGCTCGACACACCCAGGCGGTCGGACAGCTCGGCAATCTGGGGACCTCCGCCGTGCACGATGAGGACACCCTCGTCGCGCAGCGCGCACACGTCGGCGGCCAGCTCGACCAGGCGCGGCGCCTCGGCGTCCACCCGGTCCAGGGCGTGCCCCCCAAGCTTGATCACCACGGTCACGGCGTGACTCCTGCTCGCGGCAGGCCGGTGGTCTCGGCGAGGCCCGTCGCGACGTTCCAGGCCTGGATCGCCTGACCGGCCGCCCCCTTGATCAGATTGTCGATCGCACTCAGGGCGATCAGCCAGCCGGTGCGCGGATCGATGCGGGCCGAGACGACGCAGAGGTTCGAGCCCACCGCATCCTTCAGCGCGGGCGGCTCATCTTGGACCACGACGAAGGGCTCATCGGCGTAGGCCTCCCGCAGGAGAGCCAGCGGGTCGAGATTCGGGTCGCGCACGCGAGCGTAGGCGGTCACCAGCATCCCGCGGCTCACCGGGAGCAGGTGCGGCGTGAACAGCACGCCCTCGCCGAGCTCCATCTCCATCTCGGCGGTGTGACGGTGGTTCAAGAGCCCGTAGGCCTCGGCGTTGCCCGCCAGGCGGCTGAACTGCAGGCGCTCACTGAGCGACCGGCCCGCACCCGAGGTGCCGCTGAGCGCATTGACGATGACGCTGCCCCTCTCGAGCAGGCCGGCGTCCGCGAAGGGTCCCAGGGCCAGGATCGAGGCCGTCGGGTAGCACCCCGGCGACGCCACCAGGCGCGCCCCGGGCAGTTCGTGGCGGTGGCGCTCGACCAGTCCGTAGACGGCGTCGCCCAGATACTGGGGCGCTACGTGCTCGTGCCCGTACCAGTGCGCGTAGGTCGCGGCGTCCTTCAGGCGAAAGTCTGCCCCGAGGTCAATGACGCGCACGCCGCGCGCCAGGAGGTCCGGGACCAGCGACTGGCTCTCACCGTGGGGTAGGGCGATGAACGCCGTGTCGACCTCGGCCGTCAGGGCCGCCGCGGTCGGCGCGTAGCGCTGGTCGCCCGCAATGGCCGCCAGGGCCGGCACCGCCTCGCTCACGCGACGTCCCGCCTGCGACGCAGCGGTGGCCACCACCACGTTGAGGCGGGGATGGGCGTCGGCCAGCCGGTACAGCTCGGATCCCGCATAGCCGCTGGCCCCGATGATCGCAATGTCCACGACGCAAGTTTATGCACACAAATGGCCGTTTATGCAAACGGGCGCCCGCCCGATACACTGGCTGGGTGTCACGTCGCGGCTGGGTGCTCTTCGCGGCCATGTCGGTCGTGTGGGGCATCCCGTACTTCTTCATCCGGATCGCCGTTCGCCAGCTTGACCCGGGCGTTCTGGTTCTCGGGCGCACCGCCCCCGCGGCCCTGGTCCTGATCCCGCTGGTCCTGCGCGGCCACCACCTGTCCGCGGTGCGCCGTCACCTGGGCTGGATCGCCGCCTTCGCGTTCGTCGAGTTCGGCATCCCCTGGTACCTCATGGCCACCGCCGAGCGTCACATCTCGAGTTCGCTGACCAGCCTGCTCATCGCGGCGGTCCCCCTGATCTCGGTGGTCGTGCAGCTCCTGCGGCGCAACGGCGAGCGCTTCGCGCCGAGGCGCTACAGCGGCCTGCTGGTCGGTGCGGCCGGCGTCATCTTGCTCGTCGTTAGCGGCGCCCACAGTGGGTCCCTGCGCTGGATCGGGCTCATGATGGTGATCACCCTCGGCTACACCTTCGGACCCATGATCCTCGCGACGAAGCTGGCCGACGTGCCGGGCGTCGCGGTCGTCGCGGGCGCCACCGCCATGGTCGCGATCGCCTGGACGCCCTGGGCCATCGCGCACTGGCCCCGCCACGTCAACGGCGAGACGGTGAGCTCGGTCGCGATCCTTTCACTCATCTGCACGGCCGGCGCCTTCCTGATCTTCTTCGAGCTCGTCAAGGAAGTGGGCTCGACGCGCGGCGTCGTGGTGACCTACACCAACACGGCCATCGCCGTGGTGTTGGGTATCGCGTTCCTGCACGAGCCCCTGACGTCGGCCATCGCGGTGGGCTTCCCCCTAGTGCTGCTGGGCAGCATCCTGGCCACGGCGCCGGCGTCAGCCGCCGAGCGCGTAGACGCCTTCGACGTGGACGAGCTGCTGCACGGTTAGCCACCACCGGGTGCCCGCCACCACCAACTCGGGAGCATCATCTCCCGTCACCGGCGCGTGGTGGATCACCCGCGCGAAGGTCAGGGGCGCCGCGGCCAGCTCGACCAGGGGCGACCACAGCGCCGCATTGTTGATGTGCCCCACGACGTCGAGATCGCTGCGCCGCAGGGGCCACGGCCGGCGTTCGGCGTCGGGTGGCGGCGACGCCAGGCTCACGCGAGCCGACACCTTGCGCTGCGCGGACTCCCCGTAGGCGGCGAAGAAGCCCGCGTCGAGTCGCACGGGACGGCCCGACGGGCCCACAGACACCCAGAGGGTCACGGTCTCGAGGCGGCACTCGCCGCCGACCGCGATGTCGGTGCGCCGCTCCGCCCACGCGGCACCGCTGCCCGAGCACCAGGTCGTGAGCGTCACCTCGTCACCGAGCTCGGGCCACCGGGCGCCCGGCGTCAGCCGCACCGCCGCGTGGCGCACCAGCCACGTCGGGCCCGGGGGCAGCCCGGTGTCGATCCAGTCGTCGCTCGCCACGTCCTGGAGGTAGCGGACCAGGCCGTCAGGCCGCAGCCGGCCGTCGGGGCCACAGTCGCCGAGGCGCACCGGCCAATGCGTGGCGAAGGCGCGGCTGCGGGCCCTCCGCGGAGCGAAGGTGACGCTGGGGTCCGGAATCGCCGACGCGCTCACCGCAGGCGCGCCCCCCCGGCCGCCGCGGCATCGATCAGCTGCTGGCGCAGCGCTGCGACCTCGGCGTCCTCGAGCGTGTGATCGGGAGCACTCAGCCGCACGGCGAAGGCCAGGCTCCGCGTGTCGGCGGGCACTCCGGCGCCCCGGTAGACGTCGAAGAGCCGTACCGACTCCACCAGGACCGACGTGGTCCGCAGAGCGTCGGCGACGTCGCCGGCGGGCACGGCGAGCGGAACGGTGAAGGCCAGGTCGATGAGGGCACTCGGGAAGCGGCTCGGGACCTGGGCGACCCGGTCCGGCCGGGCCGCCAGCACTGACTCGAGCACGCTGATGTCCAGGTCGAGCAGGCCAATGCGTCCCGGGGCGCCCTTGATCTCCAGCACCAGGTCCGGGTCCAGCTCACCGACCACGCCCACCACCGCGTCACCGCCGCGCGTGACGACCTCGGCGGTCCGCGTGGGATGCGTCGCGGCCACGTCCGCACGAGTCCGCAGGCGAAAGTCCGACTCCTCGAGCCCGAACAGTCCGGCCAGGGTGACCCACAGCGCGACGGCCGTCGTGGCGTCGTCGTCGTGATGCCCCAGCAGCACCGTGAGCCGCTCGGTCTCGGTCGGCAGCTCGAGCTGCGCCGACCCGCCCACGCCGCCGCGACTGCGACGCGGCTCGGCGACGTCGCCCGGATGCGCGAAGACCACGCCCAGCTCACCCAGGCGCAGGTCCACCAGACCGCGTTCCCGATTGCGCGCAAAGACCTCGGCGATGCCCGACACGAGCGTCGGGCGCAAGATGACGCTGTCACTGGCCAAGGGGTTGGTCACCCGGACCGGCCGCGCCTGAGCATGCGTCCGCGCGAACTGCCTCTCACTGACTAGCGACGGCGTCCAGACCTCAGTGACCCCGAGGTCCACGACGGCCGTGCGCAGGCGGCGACGCAGCCGCTGGCGGTCACTCAGCCCGCCGGGCGCGGCCCAGGTCGGCGTGCGGCGGGGCAGGCGGCGGTAGCCGTGGAGCCGGGCAATCTCCTCGATGACGTCGGCCCGGCCTGCCGCGCCCTCGCGCACATCCGGTCGTGAGCTCGGCGCGCTGACCACCAGGCCCCCGCCGGCGCCGGCGGCCACGGCGAAGCCCAGCGCCTCGAGACCTTGGCGCACCTCGGCCTCCTCGATGGGGGCCCCCAGTGCCCGTTCGACGTCGCCGGAGCGCAGCTCGACCCGCGCGGGCGGCGTCACCTCGCCGCGTACGTCGAGGGGGTCCGAGCACCAGACGAGACCGGGAATCGAGGCGCGCAGCACCTCGACCAGGCGCGCGACCGCACGCAGGGCGAGTTCCGGGTCCACGCCGCGCTCGAAGCGCGTGGACGCCTCGGTGCGCAGTCCATGGCGCTTCGAGGAGCGCGCGATGCTCATCGCGTCAAAGCACGCCGCCTCCACCAGGACGCGCGTCGTGGACTCGGTGATCTCGGTGGAGGCGCCGCCCATGATGCCGGCCAAGCCAATGACCTGGTCGTCGCCATCGGTGATCACACAGTCAATGCCCGTGTCCCCGAGTCCCCGTCCCGGTCGCGCCAGGTCGCGCCGCACGCCGTCGAGAGTCGTCAGCGTCTCGCCCGGCAGCGCCGCGCGGACCTGGAGGGTGGCCCCGGCCACCCGCTCCAGGTCGTAGGGGTGCGTCGGCTGTCCGAGCTCGAGCATCACGTAGTTGGACGCGTCGACCACGTTGGAGATGGCGCGCATCCCGGCGCGCTCGAGGCGCCGGACCACCCACGCCGGTGAGGGGCCGATCACCACGTGGTCGAGGACCGACACCGTGAGCCGGGCGCACAGCGCGGGTGCGTCCACCACGGCATGGGCCACGTCCGCCGTGGCGGGTCCGCCATCGGGAGCCGCCAGTCCCGGCGCGCGCACCGGCCGGCCCAGACGAGCTGCCAGGTCGCGAGCCACCCCGTAGATGGACCAGGCGTCGGGGCGGTTGCCCTCGACCGACAGCGTGTAGACCACGTCTGGGGCCAGTCCGAGCGCCTCGCCCACGGGCTGGCCCACCTGGTCCACGCCCCGGTCGTCCAAGATGAGCAGCCCGCCGTGGTCGTCGCCGATCTCGAGCTCCTGGGGCGAGCAGAGTATGCCGTTGCTGGTGACGCCGCGCATGACCCGGCGGTTGATCGCCAGCCCCCCGGGCAAGACGGTGCCGACCGGTGCGAAGGGCACGTGCTGGCCCACCGCGAAGTTCCACGCCCCGCACACCACCTCGACGGGGCCGTCCCCGGCATCGATCACGACGCGGCGGATGCGGTCGGCACCGGGAATGGCGTGGATCTCCTCGACGCGAGCCACGACGACCTGCTCCAGGCCCGCGCCCACCTGGTCCACGGCCTCGACAACCAGTCCGAGGTCGTCGAGGATGTCGCGCAGCTCGCTGTCGGATTCGGGCAGGTCGACGAACTCGCTGAGCCAGGATCGAGGTACGCGCATCAGAACTGCTCCAGGAAACGAACGTCGTTCTCCGTCAGGGCGCGCAGGTCAGCGATCCCGGCGCGCATTTGAGCGCAACGGTCGATGCCGAACCCGAAGGCGAAGCCGCTCCAGCGCTCCGCGTCGATCCCCACCGCGTCGAAGACCGCCGGGTCCATCATGCCGCACCCGCCAAGCTCGATCCACCCGGTCTGGGAGCAGGTGCGGCAACCGGCGCCCCGGCAGATCGTGCAGGTGATCTCGAACTCGGCCGACGGCTCGGTGAACGGGAAGTAGCCGGGTCGCAGCCGCGAGCGGATGTCGGGACCGAAGAAGGCGCGCGTGAAGGTCGCGATGACGCCGGCCAGGTCGGCGAAGCTGATGTTCTCGTCGACCACCAGCCCCTCGACCTGGTGGAACACCGCCAGGTGGCGGGCATCAGGCGTGTCGCGCCGGTAGCAGCGGCCCGGCATGACCGAGTGGATCGGCAGGGTCCCGGCCGCGACGGCCTGCTCCATCAGATGCACCTGGGTTGGCGACGTGTGCGTGCGCAGGACGATCGTCTCGGGATCGCCGAGCTCCACGTAGAAGGTGTCCCACAGGCCCCGTGCCGGATGGGCCGGCGGGATGTTCAGCGCCTCGAAGTTGTACCAGTCCGTCTCGACCTCGGGCCCCTCGGCCACGGTGAAGCCCATGGCCACGAACACGTCCTCGAGCTCGGCCTGCACCGCGGGGATCAGTCCGCCGTGCCCCGCGGTCAGCGCCCAGGGCCGCGCGCCGGTGATCACGTCGCCCAGGTCGAGCGCGTCGCTGGCCAACTGGGCCCGCCGGTGTGCTCCGACCAGCTCGCTGCGCCGCGAGGCCACGGCCTCCTCGATGCGCGTCCGGCTCGCCTGCAGGAGCGCGCCGCGTCGGCGGCGCTCGTCGGGATCGACATCGCGCAGCGATCGCTGCATCACGGCCAGCGCCGAGCGCTTCCCCACTGACTCGGCCGCGGCCGCGTCGATCGTCTCGAGCGAGTCGGCCGCAGCGAGGGCGTCGAGCGCTGCCGACTCCACGTGGCCGAGCTCCTGGTCCCAGTCAGTCATGTCTCTCCAGGCTAGGCGGTGCGCTGGGACCGATCTGACCCTGCGACTGCCAGCGCGCGACGAACGCGATCAGCGATGCGGCCACGCCGGCATTGAGAGACTCGCCCGCGGCCATCGTGATCGTCAGGCGACCATCGCAGCGTTCCACCAGGGACGCGTCGAGTCCCGCCGCCTCGCTGCCGATCACGATGGCGGTCGGACCGCGCAGGTCGGCGGTGAGCAGGTCGTGACCACCGCGCACGACCGTCGCCCACGTGGGGACGTGGTCGCGACGCAGGCGCGCCAGGACGTCGTCGATGTCGGCCACGATCACGGGCAGGCGAAAGATCGCGCCGGTGGTCGCGCGCAACGTCTTGGGATTGTAGGGATCCACACTGTGGCCCGCCAGGATGACGGCGCACGCGCCGGCAGCCTCGGCGCTGCGAATCACGGTTCCGGCATTGCCCGGATCCTGGACGTCGTGGAGCACGACCACGAGACCGTCGAGGCGCGCGGTGGCCAGGTCGGCGGCGACGAAACGCACCGTCGCCAGAACCGGTTGGGGCGTCGTGGACTGGGCCGCCAGACGGACGACCTCGGGCGCGAGGCCGTAGACGGCCACGCCCCGGGCCGCGGCCTGGGCGACCAGATCGACTGTGGGGCTCTCCGCCCACCGCTCCCGGTCCACGTACAGCGCCTCGACCTCCGCGTGGGCCTCGAGCGCCGCCGCCACCAGGTCGGGACCCTCGAGTACGCACACCTGCTCGCGCCAGCGCAGGTCGCGCTTGCGCGCCAGGCGCCGCAGACGTCGGACGCGCTGGTGGGACGAGCCGATGTCGACCGGGTGCGTCGCTACTCGCTCAGCGCCGCCGACGCCTGAGCCACCAGGGCGGCGAAGGCCGCCTGGTCGTTCACGGCCAAGTCGGCCAGGACGCGCCGGTCCACCGTGATGCCCGCCGCGTGCAGCCCGGCGATGAACCGGCTGTAGCTGAGGCCGTGCATCCGCGTTGCCGCGTTGATCCGCTGGATCCACAGCTGGCGGAACTCGCCCTTGCGCGCTCGCCGGTCGCGAAACGCGTAGACCCCTGAATGCTGCACCGCCTGGTTGGCAGCCCGGAACGTGCGGCTCCGGTCGCCGTAGTAGCCCTTGGCCTGCTCCAGGATCGCCTTGTGGTGCTTCTTGGCGTGAACTCCTCGCTTGACGCGCGCCATGATGACTCCTCTCTCGTCCTAGAGACCCAACAGCTTCTTGACCTTGCGCTCAACGCCCGGTGCGAAGTCCGTCTCGCGCCCCAGACGGCGCGCCCGCACCGACGTCTTCTTCTCCATCAGGTGGCCGCGAAATGCCTTGCCCCGGCGCAGGCGACCGGTCCCGGTCACCTTGACGCGCTTCTTGGCCCCACTGTCCGTCTTCATCTTTGGCATGTCGGCCTTCCCTCTCTCACTGCCCCTCGGGCGACGCGGCCGCCTCCACCGAGGCCGGACGCGTCGTCTCGTTCTTCGTCTTGGCCCGTCGCTCGGGACCCAGCACCATCGTCATGTTCCGTCCATCGAGCTTGGCGGCCGCCTCGACCTTGGCCCCCTCGCCGAGACGCTCGACGATCCGGTCCAGGATGCGGCGCCCCAACTCGGGGTGCGCCGTCTCGCGCCCGCGGAACATGATGGTGATCTTGACCTTGTGACCCTCGCCGAGGAACTTGTCCACCAGTCGGGTCTTGGTCTCGAAGTCACCGGCCCCAATCTTGGGCCGGTACTTCATCTCCTTGATCCCGACGTTGGTCGACTTGCGCCGCGACTCCTTCGCCTTTTGCGCCTCATCGAACTTGAACTTTCCGTAGTCCATGATCCGGCACACCGGTGGACTGGCGGTGGGCGCGATCTCGACGAGATCCAGATCCAGGCTGCGGGCTAGCGCCAGCGCCTCGCGCGTGGCCATGATGCCCCGCTGGGTCCCGTCCTGATCGATCAGGCGAACGGACTCCACGCGGATCCGCTCGTTGATGCGGTGGTCTCCAGGTCCAGTTGCGATACTCGTCTCCTCATCTCATTCCACGGCGCCGGTGCGCCGCCACGACAAGCGAGGCGAGTCTTTGAACCTGGACCACCAGCGATGGCCAGGTGGACGTTGGCAGCGCCAACCCCACTTGCTGTGTTCGTGCCGCGACAGCCTAGCAGACCCACCCGACGCTCCCGGGCGGTGGGCTACCCTGAGGCCATGGCCGCGCCCGAGGACCCGACGTTCGACCACGACGAGCAGCACTCGTTCCTGGCCTCGACGCCCGTCGAGATCCTGGTGGCCACCGAACTGCTCCAGCTCCTCCAGGCCGCGGCGATCCGCCTGGCGGCCGAGCCCCCCGATCTCCCGGCGGCCCAGCTGGCCATCGACATCGCCGGGGCCATCGTGGGCGCGGGCGGCGAGCGCCTGGGCGACAACGTGCCGCTGTATCGCACGGCGCTGTCCGAGGTCCAGCAGGTCTGGGTCAAGCTCGCGGCGCCGCCGACGGTCTAGGCCCGACGCGTGTGGCGGGCCAGGGCCGCCATCTCGAGGGCGGTGAGCGCCGCCTCCCGCCCCTTGTTGGCCTCGTCGTCCTGGGAGCGCGCGAGCGCCTGGGCCACGGTGTCGGTGGTCAGGACGCCGAAGACCACGGGCACCCCCGTCTCGAGCTGAACGGCCTGGAGGCCCTGGGCGCACTGCCCGGCGACGAAGTCGTAGTGGCCGGTCTCGCCCCGGATCACCGCGCCGAGCGCGATGACCGCGTCGGTGGCGCCGGCCTGGATCACCGCCTTGGCCACGAAGGGCAGCTCGAAGGCTCCGGGCGCCCAGGCGACGGTGACGTCCTCGCGCGCCACCCCGGCACCGTCGAGGGCGCTCAGAGCTCCCGCGAGCAGGCGCAGCGTGATGCCGCCGTTGAAGCGGGCCGCCACGATCACCACCCGACGTCCGGCACCGAGGGCGCCGACGTCCAGCCAGGTGCCCGCCCGCCCGCGCAGCGCCTCGGCCACGCTGGCGTCGAAGGCCGTCTCGTCACTCGATGTCATCGAGGCCCTCCAGCAGGTGTCCGAGGCGCTCGCGCTTGGTGCGCAGGTAGTCGATGTTGTAGGGGGTGGGGCGACTCTCGATGGGCACGCGCCCCTCGATGTTCAGCCCGAAGCCCTCGAGCCCCCCGTACTTGGCCGGGTTGTTCGTCATCAGCCGCATCGAGCTGACCCCCAGATCGACCAGGATCTGGGCGCCGATCCCGTACTCGCGCGAGTCGACCGGCAGGCCCAGCTCCAGGTTCGCGTCAACCGTGTCGCGACCATCCTCCTGGAGCGCGTAGGCCCGGATCTTGTGGCCCAGCCCGATCCCGCGGCCCTCGTGGCCCCGCAGGTAGACGATGACGCCCCGGCCCGCCTCGGCGATGCTGGCCATGGCCGTCTGCAGCTGGGGACCGCAGTCGCAGCGCAGCGAGCCCAGGGCGTCGCCCGTCAAGCACTCCGAGTGCACCCGTACCAGGACCGAATCACGCCCTTCGACCTCGCCGCACACCAGGGCCACGTGCTGCTCGCCGTCCAGCACCGACTCGAACACGATCGCGCGGAAGATCCCGAACTCGGTGGGCAGGCTCGCCTCCGATACGCGGCGCACCAGCTTCTCGTGCTGGCGCCGGTAGCGGATGAGCTCGGCGATGGTGATGATCGGCAGCCCGTGGGTGGCCGCGAAGACCTCCAGCTCGGGCAGCCGCGCCATGTCGGACTTGTCGGCGCTCACGATCTCGCACAGGACGCCCGAGGGGGCCATCCCGGCCAGCCGGCACAGGTCGACGGTGGCCTCGGTGTGGCCCGCGCGCTTGAGCACGCCGCCGGGCCGGTAGCGCAGCGGGAAGATGTGGCCCGGTCGGCTGAGGTCAGCGGGGCGCGTCGCCGGGTCGATCAGCGCGCGGATGGTCGCGGCGCGGTCGTGGGCTGAGATGCCCGTCGTGGTGCCGACGCGGTAGTCCACCGACACCGTGAACGCGGTGCGCTGGGACTCGGTGTTCTCCACCACCATCAGGGGCAGCTCGAGCTCGTCGGCCCGGGCGGGCTCCAGGGGCACGCAGAAGATGCCCGACGTGTGCTCCAGGTAGAACGCGATGGCCTCGGGCGTGACGTGCTCGGCCGCCATGATGAGGTCGCCCTCGTTCTCGCGGTCCTCGTCGTCGACGACCACCACCATTCCACCGGCGCCGATGGCGTCAATCGCCTCCTCGATGGTCGACAGGGCCATCACACCTCCATTTCGATTCGCAGGTCCTCACCCAGCCGCTCGACCGCGATCAGGTGCCCCCGACGCAGGCGGTCGATCGATGCCGTAGAGAGGTCCCGCAGCGCTCCTAGCGTATTGCGGGCGCCCGCCAGGGCCGGCGCGACGTACCAGACCACCCGGTTGACCAGCCCCGCGCCCACGAAGGCGCTGGCGGTCGCGGGACCCCCTTCGACCAGCACCTGGAGCACGCCGTGGCCCCCGAGCTCGTCGAGGATGTCCTCGAGGGGTCCCGAGCGCTCCCAGCACGGGCGCACCCGCGCGGTGGCCGGCGCCGTGCCCAGCACGACGCGCAGCGGCTCGAGGGTGCGCCCCGGGAGCCGCGCGGTGAGGGTCGGGTCGTCCGCGCGCACGGTCCCCGCGCCCACCAGAATCGCCTGGCTCTCGGCGCGCAGGCGGTGCGCGTCGGCGCGCGCCTCCTCGCCGGTGATCCACTGGCTGGACCCGTCCGCGGCCGCGACGACGCCGTCGAGCGTGGCCGCGACCTTGAGCACGACCCAGGGTCGCCCCGTGCGCCGCTGCCACAGGTACGGCGCGAGAGCCTCGGCCACCGCATCGGCCATGACGCCCTCGGTCACGTCCACACCGGCCTCGCGCAGCCGCGCGACCCCCCGCCCGGCGACCTGGGCGTCCGGGTCGCGCACCCCCACGACCACGTGGCCGATCCCCGCGGCGATGATCGCCTCGGTGCACGGCGGCGTGCGCCCGTGATGGTCACAGGGCTCCAAGGTCACGACCAGCGTGCCGCCGCGGGCCGCGTCACCCGCCTCGTGCAGGGCAACCACCTCGGCGTGGGGACCTCCCGGGGGACGAGTCACCCCGAGTCCCCTCACGGTGCCCTGCTCGTCGAGAACCAGAGCGCCGACCCAGGGATTGGGCGGGGCGTCGATCCGGGCGGCGGCCGACGCCTCGAGGGCGCGGACCATCAGGTCGGACTCGCGCGTCACGCCGATTGCGCCCGCTGGCGCAGCGCGCGGGCGGCGCCGAGCGGATCGGCCGCGCGGAAGATCGCTGACCCGGCCACCAGGACCCGGGCCCCCGCCGCCACGACGTCGGCGGCGGTGTCCTGATCGATGCCGCCGTCGATCTCGAGGTCGACGCGCGGCGCGTGGGTGTCGATCTCGTCGCGCAGATCGCGCACCTTGCCCAGGACCTCGGGGATGAACGCCTGGCCCGCGAACCCGGGGAACACGCTCATGACCAAGATCACGTCGACGTCTCCCAAGTGATCGAGCACGGCCGAAGCCGGTGTGTCGGGGTTCAGCGCCAGGCCGACGCGCACGCCGAGCGCGCGCGCGTCGGCGATCGCGGCGCCCACCTCGTGCGCCTCGACGTGGACGGTGCAGCTGTCCGCGCCGGCGCGCGCGAACGCCTCGAGATGGTGCCGAGGGTCCGTCACCATCAGGTGGCAGTCGAACAGGCGACTGCTGTGGGGGCGCAGCGAGGCGACCAGTGCCGGGCCCAGGGTCAGGTTGGGCACGAAGTGGCCGTCCATGACGTCGAGGTGCACCCAGTCGGTTGCCGGGTCGAGCTGGCGCAGCGCGGGACCGAGCGAGGCGAAGTCCGCGGCCAGGATCGACGGGGCAATCCGCACGGCCGCGGGGGATCCGGGGTCTCGGGGACTCATCGCGCCCAGCCTACGCAGCGCCGTCCTCACGCCCACGCACGCGAGGCGCTACGCCGCCCGCGCCACCAGGCGTCGCCGGCCATGGCGCGCCGACCGGCGGGGCGCACCTGGCTCAACTCGAGGGCCCCATCGGCCACCCCGATGCACACCGGTCCCGGCGCGCAGATCTGCCCCGGCGCGCACGCCGACGACGCGGGGCGGGCGGCCAGCACGTGTACGCGCTCGGCGTCGATCTCGAGCCAGGCGCGCTCCAGGCGCACCACCCGCTGCGCCTGCGCCAGCCCCAGCGCCGGCGTCAGACGGAAGTCCGCGGGCGTCAGCTTCTCGGCGTAGGTCGGCTGGCCCTCCTGGGGGGCCGGATGCGCCAGGAGCGCGGGGTCCGCGAGCACCTCGAGGAGGGCCGATGCCCCGAGGCGGGCGAGCTCGCCACTCAGCTCGGACAGCGTGCGCTCCCCCACCTCGAGCGCGCGCGCCAGGTGCACCGGTCCGGTGTCGAGGGTCGGCTCGAGGGACATGATGGACACGCCGGTCTGCTCGTCACCGGCCAGGATCGCCCGCGCCACCGGGGCAGCCCCGCGCCACCGGGGCAGCAAGGAGAAGTGGACGTTGAGCATGGGGAGCCGCTCCAGGAGCGCCGCGGGCACCAAGGCGCCGTAGGCGACCACGACCCCGAGGGTCGCCCGCGACGCGTCCAGGTCGGCCAAGCGGTGCACCACCTCGAGTCCGAGCCGGTGCGCGACCTGCCCGACCGGGCTGGGCTCGACGCGACCGCCCCGGCCGCGCCGGCGATCGGGACGCGTGACGACCGTGACGACCTCGTGGCCCGCCCCGAGCAGCGCCTCGAGTGCGGGGACCGCCTCGGCGGGCGTCCCCAAGAAGGCGACCCGCATCTAGTCGTCCAGCAGCTGACGCAGCCCGTCGGGGTCCGCGCGCTGGCGCAGCACGCCCTGGCGAAGCATCCTCTTGGCCTCACGACGCTGCTCCTCGTCGAGCCGCTCGACCAGCAGGATCCCGTCGAGATGGTCGAGCTCGTGCTGGAGGATCCGCCCCTCGAACGCGTCGACCTGCAGGTCGAGCTCGGTGCCCTCGATGTCGAAGCCGCGCACGTGGACCTGGTTGGGCCGCTCGATCTCCCAGCTGTGCCCGGGAACCGACAGGCAGCCCTCTTCGAAGACCCACGTCCCGGTGCTCTCGACCAGGACCGGGTTGATCACCACCACGGGCCCCTCCCCCTTGTCGTAGACGAAGAGGCGCCGGTTGATGCCCACCTGGTTGGCGGCCAGCCCCACCCCCGGGGCGTCGTACATCGTCTCGATCATGCTGTCGACCAGGCTGGCCAGGCGCCCGTCGATCTCCAGGACCGGCCGCGTGGGCGTCGAGAGGACCGGGTCCCCAAAGACGCGGATCGGCAGCGTACTCACGGAGCCACGCTACCGGTTCACTCGACGTCGATCCGCACCCCGGCCCCCAGCGCCATCCCAGCGAGCGCGTCGTGGAGGACGCGGCCGTCGGGTGCCCAGACGGTCCAGTCGTCGGGGCCCGCCCATACGCGCAGCCCCGTGGCCAGAGCCGCAGCCGCTGCGGCGGCCGCGGCCGCGTCGGGCCCGCGCAGCACGGCCGTCGCCCCAAAGGGGGCCAGTCCCAGCTGCCGGGCCGTCGCGACCTCCTCGTCGAGGACCTCGTCGATGTCGCCGCTCTCCAGGGCCCGCACGACGGGGTCCTCGCTGCGGCGCGTCTGGAGGATCACCGCGCCGCGCCCCTCACCGCGGCCACCGACCACCCGACCGGCCCGCGCCACCGCCAGGAGCGCCTCCCGGCGCGCGTCGGCTCGCGGAGCCAGGAGATACTGGTCGAAGTCGGCCACGACGACCAGGGCCGCGCGACGCACCCGGCTCCAGAGCGCCTCGGTGCCCACGACGACCCGCTCGCGACCCTCGACGCGCGCACCCGACGTGACGACACTGACGGGCTGGGCCAGCTGAGCCGCCACCGCCGTGGCCAGACCCTGGACACCGACGCGCCGGCGCCGGACTTGCGTCGAGCCGCAGTGGCGGCAGAAGGCCGGCCGGGGCGCGTGCTGGTCCCGGCACGCCACCATCTCGCCCTGCTCGATCTCGGCTCCGCCGCAAACCTCGCAGCGGTACAGCTCGCCGCATCGCCCACACGCCAGCAGGCGCCCCGTCCCCAGGCGCTGGAGGAGGACCGCCACGGCCACGTCCTCGCTGGTCGCCAGGGCCTGGTGTGCCGCCCGCACCGCCTCGGCGGCCAGCCAGCCGTCGTGGGGATCGCTGCGCCGCCGGTCGATCACCCGCACGGCCGGCCACAGTGCGGGGCGCGTCTCGTGGCGCGTGACCTGGACGGCCAGGGCTGGCGGCGGCACGACGGTGGTGGCCCACCACGGAGCCCCGGCCAGCTCGGCGCGCCGCTGGCCCACCTCGGTGGCACCCCAGCGGGGCCACGCGCTCGAGACGAGGGAGGGATCGTCGGCGTCGAGCACCACCAGGGCCCCCAGGACCGGCACCGGGGCCCACACGGCCGAGCGCGTGCCCACCACGACCGGCCAACCGGCGACCACCCGTTCGGCGTCCTCCGAGCCGGCCACGGGAACACCGCGCCGCTCCAGACGGTGGCGCAGGCGCTGCGCCCAGCCCTCGGTGGGGACCACCACGATGAGGGAGCCCCGGCGCGTCGCGCACGCCCGGTACGCCGTGGCGACCACCCCGAGCACGTCGGCGGTCGGTCCCACCTGGACGACGCCGGGTGCGACGTCCCAGGCGCTGTCGGTCAGCGCGGGCACCGCCGGCGCCACCGGCGCCGCCGGCGTCTCGCGCACCAGCCGGTGCGGGCTGGCCGCGCCCAGGAACCGCGCGGTCGGGGCCATCCAGCGCTCCGCGGCCCACCGGGCCAGGTCGACGACCTCAGGGGTCACGCCGCCATCCAGGCGCGTCCGCACCGCCTTCAGGGTGTCGTCAGGGGTCGCTGGCCCGACCACCCATCCGCGCACCGAGCGACTCTGCAGGGGCACCCGGACGCGATCGCCCACGTCGAGGGCCGCCCATCCCTCGGGGACGAGGTAGTCGAGGGGGCGGTCGATGGCCCCGACCTCGGTGATCACCTGCACCGCGTGCGTGCTCACCGCTAGTCCAGCGCGAGCTCCCGGCGGAAGTCGTCGAGACGCGGCGTCTGCTCCCAGGTGAAGGCCGAGTCCGCCCGCCCGAAGTGTCCGTAGGCCGCCGTGCGCTGGTAGATGGGGCGCTGGAGGTCGAGGTCCCGGATGATGGCCGCCGGTCGCAGGTCGAACAGGGCGTCAACGGCCTTGGCGATGCGGGCCCGGTCGACGGTCTCGGTCCCGAAGGTCTCCACCAGCACCGAGACCGGGCGGGCCACCCCGATGGCGTAGGCCACCTGCACCTCGCAGCGACGCGCCGCGCCCGAGGCGACCACGTGCTTGGCCACCCAGCGCGCCGCGTACGCCGCCGAGCGGTCCACCTTGGAGGGGTCCTTGCCCGAGAACGCTCCGCCACCGTGACGTGCCATGCCGCCGTAGGTGTCCACGATGATCTTGCGACCGGTCAGGCCCGCGTCGGCGTGGGGCCCGCCCAGCACGAACTTCCCCGACGGGTTGACGATCACGCGCAGCGAACTGGTGTCCAGGTGGGGAGGCAGGACGGGACGGATCACGTGCTCTAGGACATCGTCGTGGATCGAGCGCCACTCGATCCCGTCCTCGTGCTGCGTGGACACCAGCACCGTTTCCACGGCGACGGGCTCGCCCATCTCGTAGGCCACGGTGACCTGCGTCTTGCCGTCGGGTCCCAGATAGGGGATCAGGCCCGAGCGGCGCGTCTGGCTCAGACGCATCGACAGCCGATGAGCCAGCCAGATCGGCAGGGGCATCAGGTCCTCGGTGTCGTCGCAGGCGTAGCCGAACATCATGCCCTGGTCGCCCGCACCCAGCGCGTTGAGCTGGTCCTCGCCGCCGGCGCCGCCGCGCGACTCGAGCGCCGCGTCCACGCCGCCAGCGATGTCGGGGCTCTGCTTGTCCAGGGACACCAGCACCGCGCACGAGCGCCCGTCGAATCCCTTGGCGCTCGAGTCGTATCCGATCGACACGATGGTCTCGCGAGCCACGGCACTGATGTCGACGATCGCCGAGGTGCTGATCTCGCCCGCCACCACGCACAGGCCTGTCGTCAGCAGCGTCTCGCAGGCCACGCGCGCGTCCGGATCCTGCGTCAGGATCGCGTCGAGGACGCCATCGGAGATCTGATCGGCGATCTTGTCGGGATGCCCCTCGGTGACCGACTCCGAGGTGAACAAGGTGCGATCCGTCATGCGTCTCCTCGTGAAAGCAGTGAGGCCACCCTAGCCAAGACGGCCTGCGCCACCTCGTCCTTGGAGCGCTGCGAGAGCGTCTGCTCGCCCGCGGAGTCAAGCAGGACGACCTCGTTGGTGCTGACGTCGAATCCCGCCCCCGGCCGCGACACGTCGTTGAGGACCAGGAGGTCCACGCGCTTGTCACGCAGCTTCTCGCGCGCGTTGGCCAGCGCGTCGCTGGACTCGGCCGCAAAGCCCACGATGACCTGTCCGGGGCGTCGGTGGGCGACGGCCTCGGCCAGGATGTCCGCGGTGGGCTCGAGGTGCAACTCGGGCACCCCATCACGCCGCTTGAGCTTGGTGGGTGCGGCCGAGACGGTGAAGTCCGACACCGCAGCCGCCATCACCAGCACGTCGGAGTCGTCCAGGTGCTCGAGCACCGCCTGGCGCATGGCGGCGGCACTCGCCACCCGAACCAGCGCGATCCGGCCCGCGTGATCGCGCACCGGCAGCTCGCTGGCCGTGACCAGCGTCACCTGAGCCCCCCAGCGGGCGGCCACCTCGGCCAGCGCGTGCCCCTGGCGCCCCGACGAGCGATTCGTGAGCACCCGAACGGGATCGATCGCCTCGCGCGTCCCGCCCGCGGTGACCAGGATCCGGCGACCGACCAGGGTCTGCGCGTGGCCCTCGAGGATCGTGGCGACCTCGTCGACGATCACGGCGACCTCGGGCAGCCGACCAGCGCCCTCGTCGCCCCCGGCCAGTGCGCCCCGCTCCGGCTCGAGCACGTGGACCCCCCGGCGCCGCAGCGTGGCGACATTCTCCTGGACCGCCGGGTGCTCCCACATCTCCTGGTGCATCGCCGGACACACCAACACCGGCGCGGACGTGGCCAGCAGCGTGGCGGTCAAGACGTCATTGGCCAGGCCCGCGGCGTAGCGGCCCAGCAGGTCGGCGGTGGCGGGAGCCACGACCACGATGTCGGCGAGACGGCCCAGTCGGGTGTGCGGGATCGGCCCGCCCTCGGGCCGGAACAACTCGCGCACCACCGGCTCGCTGGCCAGCGTCCCGAGCGCCAGGGGCGAGACGAACTGCTCGCCCGCCGCGGTCACGACGACGGCCACGTGGTAGTCCTGATCGCGCAGGCGGCGCACCAATTCGACGGTCTTGTAGGCGGCGATGCCGCCGCTCACCCCCAGAACGACGAAGGGGCGCTCCGGTTCAGGCGTCCCGGAGGGCATCGGTGAAGGCGTCCAAGTCGGTGGAAGACTCCTGGGTCGCTGTCTCCCGCGCGCGCTTCTCGTCCTCGAGCTCCTCGGCCGTCGGACGATGGAAGACCAACTTGCCCTCGTAGAGCTCCTCGAGCGCCAGCGACAAGGCCTTATTGGACACCAGCGACACCTGCGGGGGGATCACCGCACCGTGGCCGGCGCCCAGGCCGTTGTAGTAGTCGTTGATCTCCCGCGCGCGCGTGGCCGCTACCGCGACCAGGGTGAAGCGCGAGTACTCCACCTTGCTCAGGAGGTCCTCGATGGGCGGGTCCACAAGCGTCGGGCGTTCAGCCATAGTTCAGGTCCTTTGCGCCGCTGGGGGACGAGGTTCCCGGCGAATGCCATCCAGTATAGAGATAATCTCGCCCGCGACCCGCTCGACGTCATCGTTGACGACCACGGCATCGGCCAGCGCGCGCCCCGCCGCCAGCTCACCCGGCGTGCTGGCCAGGCGACTGGCCACGTGCTCGTCATCATCGCCCCGTCGACGCAGCCGATTCTCCAGCTCGGAGGTCGAGGGCGCCTCGACCAGGATCACCACCGCCTGCGGGTCGTGGCGCCGCACCTGGATCGCGCCCTGGACGTCGATCTCCAGCAGGAGATCACGTCCCGAGAGGGCCGGCGGCACCGGCGTGCCGTACAAATTGCCGTGGAACTGGGCCCACTCGAGGAACTCGTCGGCGGCGATGGCCTGGGCGAAGCGCTCCCGGTCCACGAAGACGTACTCGTCGCCGCGCTCGGAGGGACGCACCGGGCGCGTCGTCCAGCTGCGGCTCAAGAACAGCCGCGCGTCGCGCTCCACGAGGCGCCGCGCGACGGTGCCCTTGCCCACGCCTCCGGGCCCGATGAGGACGACGATCACCGCGTCAGCGGGTCAGCACACGGAAGAGCTCAGCCCGCTGCTTGGGCCCCAGACCGCGGATCCGCCGTGACCGGGCGATGCGCGCCTTGGCCATGATGCGCTCCGCCTTGATCTCCCCGATGGCCGGCAGCGCGCTGATCAGGTCGAACGCACGCATCTGGGCCACGGGCTCCTCACGGTCGGCCAGCTCGAAGATCTGGGCGAGCGTGAGCTCACCCGCCTTGACCTGGCGCTTGACCTCGGCGCGGCGGCGCCGATTGGCCACCGCCAGGCGTGACGCTTCAACCCTCTGATCCTGGGTCAGTCGAGGTGGAGTAGGTGTCACGGCCCCAGACTACCGCGTCGACACGCTCCGTGGCCGGACCCTGCTCCTGGTCAGGCGAGCGTTCGCATCAGCTCGTCTCGCCAGTGCTGGGCGGCGGCGGCCAGCCGGCGCGGTTGGGGACCGAGGTCGCTGAGCGCCCGGGACACCGAGACCACCACGGCATGGGACGCGGCCGACGCCGTCACCCGGCGCGCGTCGGCCGCTGATGCGCCCTGGGCGCCCACGCCGGGGACCAGGACCGCTCCGCCCAGGTCGGCCAGCGCCACCCCCTCGGGTACCGTGGCACCCACCACGACCCCGGCCGCACCGGCCCAGGGACCCCCGTTCCAGGCTCGCACCTGGGAGACGACGTCCTCGCCAACCGTGACTCCCTCGGGCATCCGCGCGCCCTGGAGGCGCTCCCCCTCGGGGTTCGAGGTCCGCGCGAGCACGAAGACGCCACGTCCCGCCTGCGCGGCCCGCTCCACCAGGGGAGTCAGTGCCCCGACCCCGAGGTAGGGGCTCAGCGTCACCGCGTCGACGACCAGGGGCGAGTCGCCGGCCAGCCACGCCTCGGCGTACCCCTCGTTCGACGTGCCGATGTCCCCGCGCTTGGCGTCAGCGATCACCAGCAGATCGGTCTCTCGGGCATCTTCCAGCACCGACTCCAGGGCGGCGTAGCCGCGCGCCCCGAGGCGCTCGAAGAAGGCCACCTGGAGCTTGATCGCCGCGGCGAAGGGCCCGCACGCGCTCAGCAGCGTCTGCGCAATCGTGCGCAGGCCCGCCGCGTCGCTGGCCACACCCCACGCGCGCGCGACGGCGGGCGACGGGTCGATGCCCACGACCAGGGGGCCCGAGGTCGCCACCCTTCGGCGCAGCCGCTCGTAGAAGCTCTCAGCCATGGCCCGCCCCGACCAGGTCGGCCACCTCGGCCACGCCGTGGCGGCGCATCCATCGCGCCAGGCCCCGCTGGACTCGCCAGGGGGCGCGCGGGTCGGCCAGCGAGGCCGTGCCCACCTGGACGGCGTTGGCGCCCGCCATCAGCATGGCGACCGCGTCTCTCCCCCGGGCGATGCCCCCCACGCCCACGATCGGCGTGCTCGGCAGCGCACCACGGCAGTCGTAGACGGCCCGCAACGCCACCGGCCCCAGGCCCGCGCCACTCAGCCCTCCCCCGCCCGCCCCGAGCGCCGGGCGCCGGTGCTCGACGTCCATGACCAGGGCGAGCAAGGTGTTCACCAAGACGAGCGCCTCGGCGCCCGCCGCGACGGCACTGGCGGCGATGTCGAGCAGGTCCGGGGTGTTGGGGCTGAGCTTGACCCACACCGGGTGGCGCCCCGCGCGGGCCGCCGCGACCAGCTCGGCGGTCGCGCGCGCCGAGTGCGCGAACATCTGCGAGCGATCCTCCAGGTTGGGGCAGCTGGCATTGACCTCGATGGCCGCGATCGGCTCGTCGGCCAGCGCGGCGGCCGCGGCGGCGTAGTCCTTGGTGCGCCGACCCCAGATGGAGACGACCACCGTCGCGCCCGCCGCGCGCAGGCGCGGCGCGTCGTCGCGGCGCCACGCTTCGATCCCGGGACCGGCCAGGCCCACCGAGTTCACCAGGTGCTCGTCCATGGTCGCCAGGCGGGGTGCCGGATTCCCGTCCCAGGCGAAGGGCGCCAGGGACTTGGTCACCACGGCCCCCAGCGCCGCCAGGTCCCCGTACCCGGCGAGCTCCAGACCAAATCCGGCCGTCCCGGCGGCCGTCATGACGGGGCTCTTTAACACCACGGACCCCACACGCGTGCCGAGCGCCGGGGTCACGCGTGCAGCTCCTGCAGCGTGCGCACCCGCCACCCGTGCTCGCGGGTGTCGGAGATCCCCCGCGCCGCGGCCAGCGCCGCGCTGAGGGTCGTGATGCAGGGAACCCCCTTGACCAGGCAGGTGTGGCGGATCGCGGCGCCGTCGGCGCGCGCACCCGCCCCGGTCGGGGTGTTTACCACCAGGTGGACGGCGCCGGCCTCGATGAGGGCCACCGCGTCCACGCCGACGTCGCGCAGGCCGCGCTTGCTCACCAGGGTCGCCACCGTGACGCCGTTGGCGCGCAGGTATCCGGCCGTCCCCACCGTCGCGGCCAGCGTGAAGCCCAGGTCCGCGAACTGGCGCGCCAGGACCAGGCCCGTGGGCTTGTCCGCATCGGCTAACGAGAGGAACACCTGCCCCTCGTTGGGCAGCCGCGTTCCCGCGGCCAGCTGCGCCTTGGCGAACGCGATCCCGAAGCTCTCCCCGATGCCCATGACCTCGCCCGTCGAGCGCATCTCGGGCCCCAGGAGGGTGTCGACCTCGGGGAACCGGGTGAAGGGCAGCACCGCCTCCTTGACGCTGACGTGGCGCGGCTGCGGCGTCTGGGCGGGCACCCGTCCCTGCGCGCGCAGGTCGGCCAGCTCGGCGCCGAGCATCACGCGCACCGCCACGTCGACGACCGAGACCCCGGTCGCCTTGGACACGAAGGGCACCGTGCGGCTGGCCCGCGGATTGGCCTCCAGGACGAAGACCTCGTCGTCCTTGACGGCGTACTGCACGTTGATCAGCCCGATGACCCCCAGGGCGTGGGCGATCCGGGCCGTGTAGTCGTCGATCGTGGCCAAGGTGGCCGCGCTCAGCGTCTGGGGCGGCAGCGTGCACGCCGAGTCACCCGAGTGGATGCCCGCCTCCTCGACGTGCTCCATGACCCCCGCGACGTAGAGGCCACCGGCCCGGTCGCGCACCGCGTCGACGTCCACCTCGATCGCGTCCTCCAAGAAGCGGTCCAGCAAGATGGGCCGCGACGCGCTGACGCCGCCCTCGCGGGCCAGTGCCCCGTGCGAGCGGGTCAGGTTCGCCATGACGCGCACCAGCGCGTCGTCGTCGTAGACGATCTCCATCGCCCGCCCGCCCAGCACGTAGCTGGGCCGCACGAGCACCGGGTAGCCGATGCGCGAGGCGACGTCCCGTGCCTCGTCCAGCGTCAGGGCGACACCGCCCGGCGGTTGGCGCAAGCCCAGGTCGGTGCAGATCGCCGACCACTGCTCGCGGTCCTCCGCGGTGTCGATCGAGGCCACGGCTGTCCCCAAGATCGGGTCGTCGGCGAGGGTCGGCGCCAGCTTCAGCGGGGTCTGGCCGCCCAGAGACACGATCACGCCGGCCACGCGAGCTCCGGGAGCGCACGCGGCGCGCTCGGCGGCAATCACCGCGGCCACGTCCTCGGCGGTCAGGGGCTCGAAGTACAGCCGGTCGGCCGTCGAGTAGTCCGTGGACACGGTCTCCGGGTTGCAGTTCACCATCACCGACTCGTAGCCCAGGTCCCGCAGCGTGTAGGCCGCGTGCACGCAGCAGTAGTCGAACTCGATGCCCTGGCCGATGCGGTTGGGGCCCGAGCCCAGGATGATCACGCGATCTCGGGGGGAGGTCACGACTTCGGACTCGTCCTCGGTCGTGGCGTAGTGGTACGGGGTCGTCGCCGCGAACTCCGCCCCGCAGGTGTCCACCGTCTTGAAGGTCACCGGGGCGACACGCTGGCGCTTCGCGGTCACCTCGGCGAGCGGCGCCCCCGTGATGGACGCCACCTGCTGGTCACTGAAGCCCAGCTGGCGCACCGCCCGCCACGTGGAATCGTCCAGGACGCTCACGCCCCCCTCGTGGAGCCACCGCTCGGTATCCACGATCTCGGCCAGCTGGTCGAGGAACCAGCGGTCGATGCGGGTCCGCTGCGCCAGCTCGTCGACCCCGATGCCGCGCCACAGCGCCTCGTGCAAGGCGTAGAGACGCTCGGGCGTGGCGTTCACGCAGCGATCCCACAGCTCGGGCACCGGCACCTCGGCGAACTCTCGACTGGGGCCCGCGGCGAAGCCCGGGCGTCCCTGCTCGAGGGAGCGCACGGCCTTTTGCAGCGACTCGCCAAAGGTGCGGCCGATCGCCATCACCTCGCCGACCGACTGCATCCTCGTGCCGAGGCGCGAGGATGCGCCCGGCAGTTTCTCGAAGGCCCAGCGCGGGATCTTGGTCACCACGTAGTCGATGACCGGCTCGAAGCTGGCGGGGGTGAGCCGGGTGATGTCGTTGGGGATCTCGTCGAGCGTGTAGCCGACCGCCAGGCGGGCCGCGATCTTGGCGATCGGGAAGCCCGTCGCCTTAGAGGCCAGGGCACTGGACCGGCTCACCCGCGGATTCATCTCGATGACGAGCCGCTCCCCCGTCTGGGGGTTGACGGCGAACTGCACGTTGGAGCCCCCGGTCTCCACCCCGACACGCCGCAGCACGGCGAAGGCGTCATCGCGCATGGCCTGGTACTCAAAGTCCGACAGGGTCTGCGCGGGGGCCACGGTGATTGAGTCACCGGTGTGGATCCCCATCGGGTCCATGTTCTCGATGGTGCAGACCACGACGCAGTTATCCGCTCGGTCGCGCATGACCTCGAGCTCGAACTCCTTCCAGCCCGCGATCGACCGCTCGACGAGGATCTCGTGAATCGGCGACGTCGCCAGGCCCTCGGCGGCCAGCTGGCGAAAGGTGGTCTCCTCGTGCGCGATCCCCGTGCCCGCCCCGCCCAAGATGAAGCTGGGCCGCACCATGATCGGCCAGCCGATGCGCATCGCGATCGCCACGGCCTCGTCGATGTCGTGGGCGAACCCCGACTCGGGCACGGCCAGCCCGATGTCGGTCATCGCCATCTTGAACAGCTCGCGGTTCTCGGCCGTGTCGATCGCCTCGGGGCGCGCGCCGATGACCTCGACACCCAGGGCGTCGGTCACGCCGCTGCGCACGAGCTCCATCGTCAGGTTCAGGGCCGTCTGGCCACCCAGCGTCGGCAGCAGGGCGTCGGGCCGCTCGCGCTCCAAGATGTCGGTCAGGACCGCGACGTCCAGCGGCTCGACGTAGGTGGCGTCGGCCGTCGCCGGGTCGGTCATGATGGTGGCCGGGTTGGAGTTGACGAGGATGACGCGGTAGCCCTCCTCCCGCAGCACCTGGCAGGCCTGGGTCCCCGAGTAGTCGAACTCGCAGGCCTGTCCGATGACGATGGGTCCCGAGCCGATCACGAGGATGGAGTGCAGGTCGTCGCGGCGGGGCACTAGCCGTCCATCCGTCCCGAGGCCACCAGGCCCGCGAAGCGCTCGAAGAGGTACCGGGCGTCGTGGGGGCCCGGCGCGGCTTCGGGGTGGTACTGGACCGAGAAGCAGCGTTGCGACGCGTCGGCCAGCCCCTCGACGACGCCGTCGTTGGCGTTGCGGTGCGTCACCACCGCGGCGCGCAGCGAGCTCTCGTCGACGGCGTAGTTGTGGTTCTGCGCCGTGATCTCGATGCGCCCGGTCGTCAGGTCCCGCACCGGGTGATTGCTCCCGTGGTGTCCGAAGGGCAGCTTGAACGTGCTCGCCCCGAGGGCTCGAGCCAGCAGCTGGTGGCCCAGGCAGATCCCCATCAGGGGCACCTGGCCGAGCCAGGCCTGAATCTGGGCGACCTGGAAGTCCAGGGCCGCGGGGTCCCCGGGCCCGTTGGACAGGAAGACGGCGTCGGGTTCGTGCGCGAGCACGTCGGCCGCCGACGTGTCGGCGGGCAGCACGGTGACCCGGAAGCGCTGCGCGAGCTGGCGGACCATCGAGCGCTTGATGCCGTAGTCGAGGGCCACCACGTGGGGCCCCTCGTGGCCCTCGCGGTAGGGCTCGGGCGTGGAGACCTCGCGCACGAAGTCCCTCCCGTCGGTTCCCCGGGCCACCCGGGCCGCGCCGGCCACGATGCCCGGCTCGGCGTGCCCGAAGGCGCCCGCCAGGGCTCCGTGTTCGCGCAGGTGGCGGGTGAGTCGCCGCGTGTCGACGCCCACGATTGCCGCGATGCGGCGCTCGACCAGGTAGTCCTCCAGCGAGCGCTGGGCCCGCCACCCCGAGGGACGCTCGGTGAGGGCGCGCGCGACCACCCCGGAGCACCACGACCGGCGGGACTCGTCGTCGTCGGGAGTGACACCGTAGTTGCCCAGGTGCGGGTAGGTGAAGGTGACGATCTGGCCGAAGTAGCTGGGGTCGGTGATGATCTCCTGATAGCCGCTGAGGGCCGTGTTGAAGACGAACTCACCCGTCGTGACCCCGGAGGGCGGCAGGTACCCGGCGGCCCAGCCCGCCAGCTCGAGCCCGTCGGCCAGCACCAAGGTGGCGGGGGGCCGCGTCACGCCGGGGCTCCGTCCCGGGCCACGACCCGTCCCCCGACCATCGTCACGACGGCCCGGCCCGTCATCTCGCGTCCGTGATAGGGCGTGTTGCGCGCGCGGCTCTGCAGCGTCGCCCGGTCGACGACCCACTGGCGGCGCGGATCGAACACGACGAGGTGCGCCTCGTCGCCCAGCTCGACCCAGCCGCCGTGCTGGCCCAGACCCTGGGGACAGCGCGGCCCGCGCAGGCCGGCCAGCGCCGCCGGGCGGCGGCTCAACAGGTCGAAGAAGCGCTGCGGATCGCTGCCTAGGCCTCCCAGGGCCTCCAGCGTCAGCGCCGCCGCGTGCTCCAGGCCCAGAACCCCCGCCGGTGCCTCGTCGAAGGCCTGATCCTTCGTCTCGGGCGCGTGGGGCGCATGGTCCGTGGCCACCGCGTCGATCTCCCCGTCGCGCAGTGCCCGCTGGAGCGCCGCCACATCGGCCGCCGTGCGCAGCGGGGGGTTCACCTTGAAGTTGGCGTCGTAGGACGCGCACGCCGACTCGTCCAGGGTCAGGTGGTGGGGCGTCACCTCGGTCGTCACGTCGACGCCCTCACGGCGGGCCCGCACGATCGCCGCCAGCGCCGCCGCGGTCGACACGTGCAGGATGTGCAGCGACCCCCCGGTCTCGCGCGCCAGCTCGATGTCGCGCAGGACCGTCACCAGCTCGGCGACGGCCGGTCGACCCGTCAGCCCGAGCCGGCCGCTCCAGGTCCCCTCGTTCATCACGCCGTCGCCCACCAGATCGGCGTCCTCGGCGTGCTCGGCGATGCGCACTCCCAGCGGACGCGCGTAGGTCAGCGCGCGGCGCAGCACCGCCGGGTCCCGCACCGCCGTGCCATCGTCGGTGAAGAGGCGCACCCCGATCTCGACCAGCTCGGCCATGGCCGTCAAGTCCTGACCGCGCCGGCCCACCGTGATGCTGGCGGCGGCCGCCACGTCGATCGCGGCTCGGCGGCCGACTTCCAGGACGAAGCGCACCGCCGCCACCGAGTCCAGGGCCGGATCGGTGTTGGGCATGGCCACCAGGGCCCCGTATCCCCCCACGGCCCCGGCGCGCGCGCCGCTCTCGATGGTCTCGGCATCCTCGTTTCCCGGCTCGCGCAGATGCGTGTGCAGGTCCACGAAAGCGGGTCCGACCCAGCAGCCCTCGGCGTCGATCACCGATGCGCCACGGGCGCTCAGCGATGGCCCCACCTCGTGCACCCGGCCGTCGGCGACCAGGACGTCGGCGAGGGCCGCCTGGCGTCCCACGACGAGCCCACCGCGAATCAGCACTCTCACGGCTCGTCCTCCCGGTTTCCGGCGATCGTCAAGAAGAGCACGGCCATGCGGATGGGGACGCCGTTGGCCACCTGGCGCGTGATCACCGCGGCGGGCGCGTCGGCCACGGCCGCGTCCAGCTCGACTCCGCGGTTGATCGGCCCGGGGTGCATGATCAGCGCCTCGGGCCGCACCCGGGTGAGACGCTCGACCGTGAGCCCGAAGGTCGCGGTGAACTCGGCCAGGCTCGGCACGAAGCGTCCGGTCCCGCGCTCGTGCTGGAGGCGCAGCAGCGACACGATGTCGGCCCACTCCAGGGTGTCGTCGAGCCGGTCGACGACCTGGACGGGCCACGTCTCGATCCCCGGCGGCAGGAGGGTCGGCGGGGCGACGACGCGGATCTCGGCACCCAGAGCCGCGTAGGCGTCGATGTCGCTGCGCGCCACGCGGCTGTGGCGGATGTCGCCGACGATCAGCACGTGCAGGCCCGCGAAGAGCGCGCTGCCGGTCTCCGAGCCGCGGGCTCCCTGACGCTCGGCGAGGACCTGGCGCACCGTGAAGGCGTCGAGCAAGCCCTGGGTGGGGTGCTGGTGCTGCCCATCTCCCGCATTGATCACCCGGACGTCGGGCACGTAGCGGGCCACCTGCTCGGCCGCACCACTCGCGCGATGGCGCAGGACCACGGCATCGATCCCCAGCGCCTCGATCGTGGCGATCGTGTCGCGCAGGGACTCCCCCTTCTTGACGCTGCTCGAGGCCACCGCCAGGGACAGGACGTCGGCGCTCAGGCGCTTGGCGGCGGTCTCGAAGCTGAGTCGGGTCCGCGTCGACTCCTCGTAGAAGAGGGAGGCCACCACGCGCCCGCGCAGGGCGGGGACCTTCTTGACCGTGCGACGATGGACCTCGACGAAGGATTCGGCCGCGTCGAGCACCTCGATCAGGTCGTCGCGTGTCAGGTCGGACAAGGACAGCAGGCTGCGTCCGCGGATCGTGCTCACACTCGCGTCCCTCCAGTGGGCCGGTCGCCGATCCAGACGCCATCGACCGTCGCGACGACGGCCTCGCGCAGCGAGGTCGGCACGTTCTTGCCCACGAAGTCGGGGCGAATCGGCAGCTCGCGGTGCCCCCGGTCGACCAGGACCGCCAGCTGGATCGACCGCGGTCGTCCCCACTCGACCACCGCGTTCAGCGCGGCCCGGATGGTGCGGCCAGTAAAGAGGACGTCATCGACGAGAACCACGGTGGCATCGGTGAGGTCCACCGGGATGGCCGTGGTCTGAGGGCCGCGCAGGGGGCGCCGGTCCAGGTCGTCGCGGTGGTACGCCACGTCGATGGCTCCCAGGGAGATCGTGGTGCCGCCCAGCGTCCCCAGCTCTGCGGCCAGGACCTCGGCAATCGCCACGCCACCGTGCTGCAGGCCGAGCACCACCAGGGCGGCCTGCTCGGCGTTGCGCTCGAGGATCTCGTGGGCCATGCGTCGCAGTGCCCGTCGCACCGCTGCGGCATCGAGCACCTGAGCGCGCGCCACGAAGCCGCCACCGGGCGCATCGGTCGACCTGTCGCTCACGTAGCCTCCCGCCGTATGGGCCTCACCGGACCCGCTTCACGACGCTGGAGCGACCTTAGCAGGGGCGCGGCCGCTCAGCGCCCAACCGACTTGGGCGCGCGCACGATGTCGGTGGCCAGGCGGGCGGACCGCTGACGCCAGTGGTCGAGCACGTCGCCCACCGAGCCCTCGGACTCGATGACCCGGCGGATCAGCACGGCGAGCGTTGGCAAGGCCCAGAAGTCGCCGCATACCCACAGGATCGCCGCACCGATCTGCTGGTCGGCGAAGGCCGGCAGGGTCACGCCGGCGATGTGGTTGTAGCTCGGATACCACGACGTCGTGGTGAGGATGCTCATCGAGATGGCCAGCAGGGTCATGATGCCGTTCGTGGCCAGGACGGCGCCGATCTGGAAAACGGGTCCCCGGCGGGGCCGCAGGGGGTGCGACGGGAAGATCTGCAGCCAAAAGAGCGTGCCGGTGACGAGGAAGCTGCCGTGCATGAGCCACACGTGGACCAGCGCGTTGCGCTCCGAGAGCTCGAAGAGGGCGGGCACGTGCCAGGCCAGCATCGCTGCGTTGAACGAGATCAGCGCGGTCCAGGGATGCCGGATGAACCGCCCCAGCGAGCGCAGCCACCGCCACCGTGGCGAGTGGAGCAGCGAGCGCAGGACGGCGCGACGGGGCGGGGCGGGCAGCGCGAAGAGCAGCGGGATCCAGGGGGCACCGCGAACGATCAGGATGGGGACGAAGAAGGCCGCCACCACGTGGTCGATCATGTGCACGAAGAAGTAGCTGCTGGCCCAGTAGTCCAGAGGTGAGTTGATGGTGATCAGCAGGAGCGCGAGCCCGGCGTAGAAGAGCCACGCGCGGCGACGGCGCTGGCGGCGGTGCGCGGGCGTCGCACGCTGACGAAGGCGCGAGAGCCCGAGCTCGTGGGCAACGACCACCAGCGCGACGACCACCACGACCGGGTCGAAGCTCCAGTGCTGCGTCAGGTAGGACACGGGGCCCTCCGCGCCGGCGAGTCATCGCGGCGGGTCATGGTCCTCATCGTCGCCTGCGGCGCTGTGGGCCTGGTGGTCGAGCCAGGCCTGACGCATCGCGTCGTACTCGGGCGCCAGACCGGGCTCACGACGCGCCCGACGCGGTCGGGGCTCTCCGTGCTGGACGCGCCACCAGATGTAGACGGCGAAGACCGCCAGCAGTGGCCACTCGAACACGTACGCCCAGCTCAGGGTGTTGCCGCCCTCGGCCCGCCGCAGCTCGAACCAGAAGGCCGCCGCACACAGGGCCAGGCCCGCGACCAGGAGCGCGTGCGTCCGCCACGTCGCTCGCGGACTCTCCGCTGGGCTCACCGGTCCCGCTCCCACGACGATGCGTCGGCGACCACGATGCGACTGTACCGGTCCTCCCTGCGCTGCGACGTACGACGCGGGTCAGACGACTACCGTCCCTGAGAAGAATGTCAACTCCGCCCGAACCACCGGAACGTGACGACGACGCCTTTCGCGCAGCCGCGCTGCGAGCCGGGCGCACACCGGTGCCCCAGCGCTTCATCCTCCTGGTCGCGGCGGCCTTCGTCGTGCTCGGCGGCGGCGGCGTGCTGCTCGAGCGGGCCTTCGGCTCGACGGGCGCGCCGGCGCCCCCCACCACGACGGCGCCGCGCCAGGTCGCTCCCCCCTCACCCGCCGACATCCTGGGCGCGCGAAGGCTCTCGGGAGCACCGGCGCCCGCGATCGCGCTACTCGACCAGTCCGGGCACGCCTGGTCCCTGCGGGCCCATCGGGGCCGGACCACGCTGGTCGCCTTCGTCAACGCGTCGTGCAACGACATCTGCCCGGTGCTCGGGGCCGAGTTGCGCCAGGTCCGAGACGACCTGGGGTCACGTGCACCCAACATCGTGATCGTCAACACCGATCCGCGGGCGACCGCCGTCGCGCCGCGCCCGCCGGCCCTGGTCGTTCCCCAGCTGCTGACGGGGCGCGTGTGGTTCCTGACTGGCTCCCTGCGCGCTCTCACGGCGGTCTGGACCGCCTACGGCGTCCAGGTGCGCCTGACCAGTGCGAGCGCGGCACCCGTCCACAACGACGTCCTCTACCTCATCGACGCTCGGGGCCGACTCCGTGACGTCGTCACTCCCTTCGCCAACGAGACCCGGGCCGGCCATTTCTGGCTCGACGCGACCACCGAGCAGTCCTTCGCGACGGCCCTGGCATCGCTGGCCGGTAGGGTGAACGCGTGACGGGCGAGGGCAGCGAGGAGCGCGCCAGCGCCTACGACCCCGGCTCGATGCCGGCATCCTCCCTGGTCCTGCGCAAGGCGGTCTGGTACCGGCGACCCTGGTTCCTGATCGTGCTCACCATCGCGGTGCTGGTGGCCGTCTCGGTCGCGGCCGACTTGCCTCACCGCCTCACCACGGCGCAGGACGCCGCGGACCAGAACGCCACCATCGCGCTGATCAACACCGACATCGCCGCGTGCAGCTACGCCCTCACCGAGAGCTACGGCTTCTACAACGACTGGCGCCACGGGTCCCTCACGTCGGCCCAGTCCCAGCAGGTCCCCCCACTGCTGGCCCAGGACCAGACCTCGTGCACCTTGGCCAGCGGCCCGCTCTACGACCTGTCCAACAACATCCAGCCCGTCGACACCGCTGCGGGCCGCAAGATCGACAGCGCCTACCAAGAGGTGATCCGCTGGGCGACCAATGACGCCAAGGACGCCGTCACCGACATCATCGCGGCCATCACCCAACCCGCCCACCGCGCGGCCGCCCAGCGCGACCTCCGGCGCCGTGACGCCTACCTGCGTGCCGACCGCGTGCGCGTCGAGCAGCTGGTCGCGGCGGCGGCAGCGATCCTCCATCGGCCCCTGACGCCGCTGCACCTGCCCAAGCTCCCGCCCCTCGCCACCTCCTAGGAGCCCCGACCGAAGAACCCGCGGTCCTTCTCCTGGCGCACCAGCCGGTAGAGCTCGTCGTCGGGATCCTCCTCGCTCTGCAGCCAGCGAACGAGGTTCGCGAAGATGATCGGCAAGAAGACCCCCGCCGTCACCACCCACACCGAGCCGGCGGCCAGCTGCTGGTCGGCCACCCGCGAGAGCGTCGGGGTGCCGTTAAAGACGCTGTACCACGAGTGTGCGGCCATCCCGTCCAGGTACGCCAGGACCCAGACCACCCACATGACCACCGCGGACATCCCGATGCGGTAGGGCCGCGACGTGCCCGGCCGCAGCGGCGGCGAGACGATCAGGTCGGCGAACAGGGCCGTGGCCACGCCGGTCAGGGTCAGGGCCTCGACCACCATCAGCACCGGATCGCGCACCAGCGCGTCCACGACGGGCGCGGTGCGCCACGCGATCGCTAGGGCCACCAGGGCGAAGGCCTCCAGCAGGGACCGCCGCTGACCCGCGACCCCCGCGGGACGAACGCGTCCCCAGAAGTGCACCTCGCCACTGGGCGCGACGCGCACCCAGCCGAGCGCCCGCCAGGGTGCGCCCACCACGATGAGGGCCGGCGCCACGAAGGCGAACGTCAGGTACTGCGCGGTCTCGACGACCTCGTAGCGCCGGGCCAGCGGCGCCAGGGGAGGCACGAGCACGACGAGCCACGCGGCCAGTCCCGCGGCGGCGAGCCAGCCCCGAAGGCGCCGCTCGGCCACCGCCTCACTCCGAGGGGTGACGCTGGAAGAACCCCCAGATCAAGACGGCGATGAGCACGCCCAGGAGCACCAGCGTCGTCTGAACCTGCGGGCCCAGGTACATGTCTGCGATCACGCGCGTCCCCTTCTGCCAGGCCTACAACTGATAGAACATCGCGAACAGGAACGCCCCACTCAGCGCCACGAAGCCCGCGAAGTACGTCATTGCCGAGACGTTCGCCCGCCAGGACTGCGCGTCGGCGTCGGTCGACAGGAGGGTGTTACGCCCGCGCTCGCGTCCCAGGCGGTGCGATCGGGCCAGCGTCGTCTCCAACCAGAACGTCGTGATCACCAGCGTCATGATGTTGAAGACGCTAAAGCCGATGAAGGTCGACGCGTAGCCGCTGGAGCCCGGATAGAACGGCAGCGACGACAGCTCCCAGATCTGCACGATCAAGGCGATGACCGAGGTGGTCAGTGCCGTCCACCCCGCGACCTGCCAGTCGATCAGGGCCCCGCCACGCAGGCGTCGCTGACCGATCACCGCCATCATCCCGGTGGCCACCGTGGCCAGGAAGACCGTCCATCCGTAGTGCGTGGGCGCCGTGATGTGGTCGGGCCGCCACAGGAGCCCGTTGTTGGCCGAGCGCAGGTAGAAGTAGGCGAACACCAGCGAGGCCAGCAGGAACGTGTACATGCCGATGAAGAGCCGCCCGCCCGACCAGATCGAGCCGATGTGCGCGCGCAGCTCGAACTCGGCCTCCTCGGGGGTCGAGGTGTAGCTGTGAGTTTCAATCGTCTTCATTCTGTGCTCCTCATGCCGGCGCCCCGCTAAGGGAGGGCTCGTCGGGGGGACTCGCGGGTCCCAGGTCGGCTACCGCAGGTGCGTTCACCTCGCTGTAGTGGTACGGGTCCGCCAGGACCACGGGGATCCGGTCGAAGTTGTGGGCGGGGACCGGGGTGGCCGTCTGCCACTCCAGGCCCAGGGAGTCCCAAGGGTTGGCCGGTGCCTTGACCGGGTTGATGTAGAGCGACCACACCAGGTTGAAGAAGAAGATCAGGAACGAGAAGCCCAGGACGAAGGCACTGATCGAGGAGAAGTCGTTCAGGCCCTGCAGGTTCTTCGCGTAGGTGAAGACCCGTCGCGGCTGGCCCAGCAGCCCGATGATGAACATCGGGAAGAAGGTCAGGTTGAAGAAGATGAACATCGTCCAGAAGTGCCACAGCCCGATGCGCCGATTCATCATGCGACCCGTCATCTTGGGCAGCCAGTAGTAGAGGCCCGCCATGAAGGCGAACAGCAGGCCGCCCATGATCGTGTAGTGGAAGTGGGCGAGCACGAAGAACCCGCCGTGGACCGTCACGTTCACCGGGACGTCGGACAGGAAGACCCCGGTGACCCCCCCAATCAGGAAGTTGAAGTACAGGGCCATGACGAACAGCATCGGCAGGTCGAAGCGGATCTTCGCTTTGTACATCGTCCCCATCCCGACCAGGTAGATGAAGCCCGTGGGGATCGAGATCAACTCGGTGGTCAGCATGAACAGCGGCCGCATGTCCGGGTTGATGCCGCTCTGGAAGAGGTGGTGCTGCCAGACGAAGAACGACAGCAGCGACACACCGATCATCCCCGCCGCGCCCACCTTGTAGGCGAACAGCGGCTTGCGGGTGAACACGGGCAGGATCTCCCCGGCGATGCCGAAGCCCGGCAGCGCCATGATGTACACCTCGGGGTGCCCGAAGAACCAGAACAGGTTCTCCCACAGGTACGAGCTGCCCCCATGCTCGGTGACGTAGAAGGCCGTCTGCACGGTGCGGTCCAGCAGCCCGAAGACCCCCGCGGCGAACAGCGTCGGCGTGGCCAGTGTCAGCAGCGCCGCCGTGGCCAGGATGGACCACACGAAGATGGGAACCCGGCTCCAGGTCATGCCCGGAGCGCGGTAGTTGATGATGGTGACGGCGATGTTGAAGCCCGCCGCCATCATGCCCAGCCCAATCACCGCGAACCCGAACAGGTAGGACACCATGCCCGGACCCGACTGGGTCTGCAGGGGCGCGTAGCCGGTCCAGCCCGTGGGGAAGCCGCCGAAGGGCAGGGCCGAGAAGATGACCATGTAGCCCGCGACGAAGACCCAGAAGCTGAAGGCCTCGATGCGGGGGAACGCCATGCGGCGCGAGCCGATCATCAGGGGCACCAGATAGTTGCCCAGCGGCCCCACGACGATGGACGTGGCCATCATCATCATCACGGTGCCGTGCTCGCTGACGATCTTGATGTACGTGTCGGGGCTGAAGACGTGCGTCGTCGGACTGAGCAGCTCGGTGCGGATCGCCATGGCCAGCAGGCCACCAGTGAACATGAACAGCAAGACGCCCACGACGTACTGCAGGCCGACCGTCTTGTGGTTCGTGCTGTAGCGGAAGTACTTGCTCCAGCCCTGAATCTCCACCTCGCTGTTCGGCTGGCGACCCACCAGCTTGGCCAGCGGGTAGTTCAGGGCACCGATGCCCAGCAGCCAGCCCGCCACGCCGAACATCAGGCCCAAAGTGTCGGCGATGGCGTTCTGCCCGCTGTTGACGATGTAGGCGTAGTGCGACGAGATGGTGTTGCCCAGCCAGTGGCCGATGGCGTAGCCGATGATGGCTCCCACCAGGGCGGTTCCCAGATGCTGGCTCAGCAAACCCGGCCGCTGGGTCAGCGGTGGCTTGGTGCCCGACGCGGCCAGCGCGACCTCGTGTGGGCGCTCGTCAACTGTGCTCATCGCCCTGTCTCCCTCTCCCCAGTGCTCATCGAACGTTCCTTACGCGGACCCACGCTCACGACGCCGGCTGCTTGGCGCCGTAGACCTCGGCCGAGCTGTAGGGCGTCACCTTCCCGTCGGGGTAGTAGCCGCCGGCGGCTCCGTTGGCGTCGGGCGTGTAGGTCCACGCGAAAGCCGGCAGCAGCTGGGTGTTGGCGGCGTTGGTGGCCTCGGTCTGCTGGGCCCAGGTGGCAAACGCCTGCTGGGACACGACGCGCCCGTAGTTGTACATGGCGCCGTGCCAGATCCCGCACAGCTCACTGCAGCGGACCACGAACTGGCCCTGCTGCGTGGTGGCGGTGTAGGCCACGTCGTTGATCAGGGGGTTGGCGTCGGCCTTCACACCCAGCTGGTAGGCCCAGAAGCTGTGCGTCACGTCGAGCGAAGTGACGTTGAAGACGATGGTGGTGTTCGTGGGCAGCACCAGCTGTGTCGTCTCGAAGCCGCCGAAGGTCGGGTAGCGGTACGTGAACTTCCACTGCTGGGCAATGACCTGGACGGGGAGGACCTGGCCACTGTGGGGTGACCAGGTCCCTGTCCCCGCCAGGGCCGCGGCTTCGGCCTTAGTCGCACCCGCCGGAGACCAGACCGGGTTGGGCCCCTCTCCTCCGCCCGATCCGTGGTTCACCACGAGCTCGACGGTCCCGAAGCCGGCCAAGAAGAGGACCACCACCGACGTGATGGTGATCCACGCCACCTGCGCGGTGCGATTCGTCCGAGCGGCCTCTCCCCCCACGGGCTCGGGCCCGCCGCGCTTGGCGCTCCAGACCACGATCGTGTACCCCAGGTAGATCCACACCCCGATGAGGACGGGTAGGGCGATCACGAAGAGGATGTTGAAGTCGAACTGGTTCGACGTGGCCATGTCTGTCATGCGCCCCGGGGGCACGTGGGGGCCCACGAAGAACCAGAACAGCACATCGGCCACCACGGACACGATCACCCAGGCGATCGTCATCCGACGCAGGTGGTGAGTCTCATTCATCGTCGCACGCTCCGTTGCCATCGCTTACCGGACCACGTCCAAGAAGCCGCCCATGTAGTTCTGCGTCGCCATGGGGCCGCCGTTGCCGAACAGGTACCCCAGGCCGCAGGGAACGAAGCACTGCCAGTGGTAGTTGCCCGGTCCCGGTGTCTGGAAGCTGAAGGTGATCGTGTTGTGCGGCTGGCTGGGTGCGCACGGCGCCGAGCCGCACACCTGGGCCGTCGAGCTCACGCCGACCAGCGGCACGTTGATGTTGAGCCCGGGAACCGAGAAGGTGTGCCCGACGCCGTTGCCGGCGTTCGAGTTGTAGAGGCTGTAAGCCGAGCCGTTCAGCGAGGCCGTGGTGCCGATCGTCCCCTGCACCTGGCCCCACTCCTGGTTGCGCAGCGGGCCGCCCGAGTCGTACTGCAGCACCGTCATGTGGATCAGTCGGTGTGCGGGCAGCTCCCAGGTCGTGTCCTGGATCCAGGACCCGGTGTGGGGGTCCTTGACGAGGTAGGAGACCCAGGTAGGGTGCGGTCCATAGCCGATCGAGCCCACCGTCTGCACCGTGAGGTTCACCGGCTGACCGGCCGCCTGCGCGTCGGTGAAGTTCACGACCCCGCCGGGGATGCCCGGCGTGAGGAAGGCGACCAAGCTCCAGATGATCAAGCCGACCGCCACCAAGAACAGCACCGCGACTGTGGCGAACCTCCCTTGAATCGACATCGCGCTCTCCTTCGCTTCCCGCGGCTGTGCCCCGGGACTGCTTCGCGGTCGAGGGTAACGTCCGCCCTCGCTACAGTGAGGCTTCGTGTCTGAGAAGGCTAAGAATGCTCGCTCGCGGCACCAGCTCCACGTGCTCGTGTCCCTGGCCCAGCTGATCTGCTGGTCGGCTTTCGGGATCGAGCTCCACCGTGCAATTCAGGGGAATTCGCTGTCGTGGGCCTACGTCTTTGAGTGGCCCATCCTCGCGGGATACGCCATCTATATGTGGAAGAAACTTCTCAGCAGCGACCCCGCGCGACCCGCCTCCCCCGCCGCGCCGACCAACCCCTCCGACGAGATCGCGCGCCAGCGCTACAACGACTACCTGCGCCGCGTGCACTCCACGGAGCCGACGTCGCGCCCTCAGTCCCCCGCGGCCAGGCAGCCCACCAGCACGCCGTTGACGAACGAGGGCGACGCGTCGGTCGAGTAGGTCCGCACCAGCTCGACGGCCTCGTTCAAGACGACGGCGCGCGGTGGTGCGTCGGGCCAGCTCAGCTCGGCCAGTGCCAGGACCAGCACCAGGCGGTCGATCACCGCGAGGCGCTCCAGGGTCCAGCCCTCCAGCACGGAGGCCACGCGCGCCTCCAGGTCACTGCGCTGCTCGTCGGCCGAGCGCGCCAGGCGCTCGGCGTAGGGGTCCAGGGGCAAGGGGTGCTCGGCGATGATCTCGGGCACGGAACGCCCCTTGAGCTTCGCCTCGTACAGGACTTCCAGAGCGCGCTCGCGAGCCTGTCGGCGCGGGACGTCGGCCGTCGTCACTAGGCCCGGGTGATGTACTCGCCGGTACGGGTGTCCACCTTGATCACCTCGCCGGGCCCGACGAACAGGGGCACCTGGACCACCAGTCCGGTCTCCAGGGTGGCCGCCTTGCGCGCACCGGAGACCCGATCGCCCTGGATCCCGGGCTCGGTCTCCGCGATGGTCAGCTCGACCGATGCGGGGAGCTCGACGCCGACGATCTCGTCACCGTGCAAGATCAGCATGACCGTTCCGGTCTCCTTGAGGAAATTGACCGCGTCGCCCAGGCGCCCAGCCGCCACCGAGACCTGGTCGTAGCTGACCTGGTCCATGAACACGTAGTCCTCGCCGTCGCGGTACAGGTACTGCATGTCCCGCTTGTCGATGATCGCCTGCTCCAGGCGCTCGTCGGCCCGGTAGGTCCTCTCGATCACGGCGCCGCTGCGAGCGTTGCGCAGCTTGGTGCGCACGAAGGCGCCACCCTTGCCGGGCTTGACGTGCTGGAACTCGACGACCGTGAAGAGCCCGTCCTCGACTTGCAGGGTGATCCCATTCTTCAAGTCGTTGCTGGAGATGGCGGCCATCAACCCGATCCTTTCGCTGCGCGGCAGTGGATCAGTCTAGGCGGCTCGGCGTGTCCGGCGCGCCGAGCAGCGCCACGACGGCGTCGACGGCCAGGTCGTAGCCGAGGGGCCCGAAGCCGGCCACCGTGCCGTTGACCACGCCCGCCAGCGTCGACAGGTGGCGGAATCCCTCCCGCGCGGCGGGATTCGAGAGGTGGACCTCCACCTTGACGCCGGCGAAGGCCTCCAGCGCGTCGCGCAGCGCCCACGAGCTGTGCGTCAGGGCCCCCGCGTTGATGATGAGGGCGACCGCCCCCTGGCGCGCCTCGTGCACCGCCTCGATCAGGACGCTCTCGGCATTGGACTGGACGTGGCGCACGGCCAGCCCCGCCGCCGCGGCCCGGCGCCGCGTGCGCTCGACGATCTCCTCGAGCGTCACCGTGCCGTAGTGGCGCGGGTCGCGCTGGCCCAGCAGGTCGAGGTTCGGACCCGATACCAGGAGGATCTCTCGCTGCGCGTCCATCGTCACCTCCGTCCCGTCACCCTACTCACGGGTGGCCTCGCGGCCCGACGACTCGAGGGCGAACGCGGCCAGGGCGGCGCGCACGACGTCCGCGTCGACGCCGGCGACGAGCTCGAACCCGTTGGGTCCCGGCAGGACGAAGCGCAGGTCGTGGCGGGCCTTCTTGTCGCGCGCCATGTAGGCCATCAGGTCGTCCACCGACAACTCTCGGGGCAGCCAGCGCCGCAGGTCCAGCGCCGCCAGCACGCGGTCGTGCTCGTCGACCACGCCGGCGTCCACGCGCCCGAGCCGCGCCGCCAGGCGCACCGCGAAGGCGATGCCCACGGCCACGGCCTCGCCGTGACGCAGGCCGTCGGGGTCGCGCGTGAGCACGGTGCGCTCGACGGCGTGGCCCAGGGTGTGCCCGTAGTTGAGCAGCGCCCGGGCGCCGAGCTCGTGCTCGTCGCGGGCCACCAGCCGGGCCTTGAGCTCCAGGGACACCGCGATGAGCGTCTCGTCGTCGGCCCGGGTGACGGCGTCGCCGTCGCGCCCGTCGAGCAGCCAGCACTTGGCGACCTCGCCGAGCCCGCTGCGCCGCTCTCGCTCGGGCAAGGTCGCCAGGACGTCGGTGTCGGCCAGGACCCCGAGGGGCTGGTGGAAGGCTCCCACCAGGTTCTTGCCCGCGCGCAGGTTGACCCCGGTCTTGCCACCCACCGACGCGTCGACCATGGCCAGGAGGGTCGTGGGCACGTGGAGAACGCGCACGCCGCGGAGATAGACGGCGGCCGCGAAGCCCGCCAGGTCCGTCACGGCTCCCCCCCCCAGCCCCACCACGACGTCGTCGCGCGAGAGCCCCGCTTCGGCAAACGCCTCGCAGAGCCGCTCGACCTCGGCCAGACTCTTGGCCCGCTCGCCGTCGGGGACTTCCAGCACCGTCTGGTCGAGCCCGGTGTCCAGGTCACTCCACGGCCAGCGTCGCACCTCCGCCGTGGTGACCACCGCCGCGGCGCGCGCCTGCGGCCGCGCCGCGGCGATCAGGGCGGCGACCCGGCCGCGCACGCCGGAGCCGACCTCGACGTCGTAGGGCGGCGTGGTCGCCACGGAGATCCTCACGAGCGCACCATGGCCGTGATGGCCTCGACGACCGCGTCGAGGGGCCCCTCACCGTCCACGCTCACCTGGGCCACCGACGCGTACCAGTGCTCCCGGCGCGCGGCCAGCAGCGTCAGGCGTTCGGCGACGTCTCCGCTCAGCAGCGGGCGGTCACCCTCGGCGACCCGCGTCACCAGGCAGTTCACGCCAACCCGCAGCCACACGGTGGTCTGGGCCCGCAGGAGGTCGCGCGCCAGCGCATTCTCGACGACCCCACCGCCGGTGGCGATCACGGCGTCGGACTCGATGCACGCGCGCAGCACCGCGGCCTCCTCGTCGCGGAAGCGCTCCTCGCCGATCTCGCGCAGCAGGTCCGCGGCCGAGGACCCGTAGCGCGCCGCGAGCGCGTCGTCGATGTCGATGGCGTCGCAGCCCCAGTGCTGGGCCAGGCGGCGCGCCACGGTGGTCTTGCCGCTCCCGGGCAGCCCGACGAGGACGAGGCGGGCCACCGCGTCACCCGGCGGCCGACGGCGCCGTCCCCAGATGGTCCACGAAGGCGTCCCGGTTGCGCACGAACTCGGCGACCGAGTCGCCGCCGAACTTGCGCAGCGCCTCGTCGGCCAGGATCAGCGCCGTCATGGCCTCGGCCACCACGCCGAGCGCCGGCACCGCGGTCACGTCGGTGCGCTCCTTGAACGAGACGGTCGACTCGCCCGTGGCCAGGTCCACCGTCTCGAGCACGGGACGATTCAGCGTGGCCAGGGGCTTCATCGCCGCCCGGATGATCAGGGGCGCCCCCGAGGTCACGCCACCTTCGAGACCGCCCGCGTGGTCGCTACGGCGCCCGAAGCCGCCCGCGTCGCGCAAGGCCGGGTCCGCGAAGATGGCGTCGTGCGCCTGGCTGCCGCGCTGGGCCGCTTGGGTCCAGCCGTCGCCGAACTCGATGCCCTTGACGGCAGGGATGCTCATGAGGGCGCCCGCCAAGCGACCGTCGAGCTTGCGATCCCACTGCACGTAGCTGCCCAGACCCACCGGGACGCCGAAGGCCAGGACCTCGACGACGCCGCCCAGGGAGTCGCCCTCCTTGGCCGCAGCGCGGATCTCGGCGACCATCTGCTCGCTGACCGTTGCGTCCGCGCAGCGCACCTCGTCGGCGTCAATCGCGTCCAGGTCGTCGGGCCCGGGGCGGTAGCCCGACTCGAGCGCCACCGAGCCGATGCGGACCACGTGGCTGAGGACCCGCACGCCGATGCGCGCCAGCAGCGCCTTGGCCAGCGCACCGGCCGCCACCCGGGCCGCCGTCTCGCGCGCGCTGGATCGCTCCAGGACGTCGCGCGCGTCGTCGAAGCCATACTTCTGCATGCCGGCCAGATCGGCGTGGCCGGGCCGGGGCGCCGTGAGCCGACGGGTGGGCTGACCAGGGGCGGCCGACATCTCCTGCTCCCACTTGGGCCACTCGGTATTGGCGATCTCGAGCGCCACCGGGGACCCCAGGGTGCGCCCGTGGCGCACGCCACCCACAATGCGCAGCTCGTCGCGCTCGAAGCGCATTCGCGGGCCTCGCCCGTAGCCCAGGCGGCGGCGAGCGAGTTCGTCGACGATCTCCTCGGCACTGACGGCCAGACCAGCGGGCAGCCCCTCCACGATCACGCTCAGTGCCGGGCCGTGGCTCTCACCGGCCGTGAGGAAGCGGAGCATCGCCCGAGTCTAGGGCCGCGTCCGCGCCCCCGCGGGGGCCCTCGTCAGGACTCCTCGCCGTAGAAGGGGTTGGTCCCCGAGGCGTGGTCGGTGACGTCCACGACGCCCGTCAGCTCGGGGATGGCCTCCACGAGAGCCTTCTCGATCCCCTGGGACAGCGTCATCCGGCTCAGCGAGCATCCCTGGCAGCCACCGCCCATGACGATGTAGGCCACTCGCTTGCCCTCATCGAGGGCGACGAGGTCGGCCACGCCGCCGTGCGAGGCGATGGAGGGGTTGATCGTCTCGTCGAGCACGGCGATGGCGCGCTGGGCCAGCGGGCCCGTCACGCCCAGGCTCAAGATGTCGGCGGGCACACCCGGGTACATCTCGCTGGGCGCGGGCGCGTTCGGATTCACCAGCACCAGGCCGCCGCCGCCATTGGCGGCGAACTCCAGGCGGCTGCCCCGCAGGCGCTCGATGCTCGGAGCCGGCACGACGATGCTGACCTCGCCGTCGCGCGTCACCGAGGCGCCGGCGGGCACGTCGGCCAGGTCTGAGAAGTACAGGTCGTAGGTGTAGCCCCCCAAGCGGGTCCCGGTGACCTCGACCCACAGTGCCAGCTCGTCGCTGCGCTCCTCATTGGTCAAGGCGTCGAGCACGACATTGCGCGCTTCGTCGGTGATGGTCAGGATCTCGGCGCTATCCACGGTCGTCACCCTGCCAGTGTAGAGGCGGGCTCAGAGCGCTCGACCGACCGTACTAGGTTCGACCCGTGAGCATGCCCCCCGCCGACACGCACGAGTGGGTGGCCTTCGACGACGACCGCGAGCAACGGACCTGGATGCTCGACGTCACCTTCTTGGCCAGTGCCTGGACCTGCATATTCGGGCAGGGCTGCCAGGGCGTCTTGACCGAGGCGACGCCGGAGCTCGCCCAGGGCTGCTGCAGCTACGGGGCGCACCTGACCGACGAGGCCGATCGCCAGCGCGTCGAGGAGGCCGCCACCCGGCTCACGCCCGAGCAGTGGCAGAACCACCGCCGCACCCGGCGCGCCACGACTCGCGTCACCCGCTCGGGTGAGCTCATGACGCGGCTGGTCGACGACGCCTGCATCTTCTTGAACCGGCCCGACTTCGCCCGCGGGCCCGGCTGCGCCCTGCACCTGCTGGCCCGCGACGAGGGGCGCAGCTACGTGGGCGTCAAGCCCGACGTGTGCTGGCAGCTCCCCTTGCACCGCGAGGATCACGTCACCGACTCCGGGCACGTGGTGACGCACATCGGCCCGTGGCTACGCCGCCACTGGGGCTCGGGCGGTGATGACTTCCACTGGTGGTGCACCCAGTCTCCCGACGCCTATGTCGGCACGCGCCGCGTGGCCGACGAGATGGCCGACGAGCTCACGGCGATGGTGGGCCCTCGGGTCTACGCGCGACTGCTCACCTACCTGGAGGCTCGCGCGAAGCCGCGCCCGGCGGCGCGCCCCGTCGCCGTTCCCCGGCGGCGCGCCCCCCGCAGCTGAGAAGCTCAGCTCTCGGCGGCCAGGGGGTCGTCCTCGGCGACGTCCGCGCGAGGCAGGCTGCCCAGGATCTCGTCGTAGCGATCCTCCTCGGCCAGGCACCACTCGGCGTGAACGTCGTCGGGTGCCGCCCCGCACTCCGGGCACGCCGTCGCCTGAGGACCCGTGGATCGCTTGAGCTCGCGGGCTTCGACGAAGCGACGATGGCGACCCTTTTTCACGGCAACTCCTCACTGGTCGCGGGCCATACCTGGCGGCAACCCGGCGCTGGACCCGCACGCCATGGTCGATACTACCAATTGGTACCCCGCCAACGACCACATCGACCTAACATCTCGGCGTGGCGAGCGGCTTTGACCCCAACGACATGATCGCGCGCTTTCGCGAGAGGGCGGACGCCGTGCGCCGCCGGGGACTGCCCCCGGTGGAGGGACCCGAGCGCCAGCGCTTCGCCGAGGCCGCCCAGCTCGACTTCCAGGACTTCGCCATGCTCGGTGACGCCGAAGCCGTCTTGGAAGATGGGATCCTCCACCTGAGCATCGACCTGCGCCCGCGCCCGTCCTAGCCCGACAGCGCGGCCAGAGCCGCACGCCCCTCGGCCAGCTGGGCCACTGCCCGCTGGAGCTGCGCCACTGCGGCCCGGCGCCCGCCCGCGCCGGTCGCCCCGTAGCACAGGTGCGCGCCCGCGCCCAGCGAGCCGTAGGCGCGCGACAGCAGGTGCGTGACCTGGTCGACGGGCGTAGGCAGCGACGCGTTGGCCGCCTCGGCGTCCACCAGCAACACGGCGCATACCAGGTGGAGCCGCTGGGCGGTGGGCTGGGGTCCGCGTAGCACCTGGGCGGCCGACACGGCGTCACGGTGCAGCGTGGCGACCGCCGCGGAGAACCCACTCTCCACCGACCACGAGTGCAGGGCCTGGCCGGGCGTGCGCACCGTGCCGCACGCGGCGAGCACCACCGCGGCGGCCACCACGGCGGCCGCCCGCCGGATCATGCCACGACGACCAGGTGGAGCTGTCGGGGGCCCCGCCGCAGGACCACGTACCGGCCGTGGAGAGCCTGGGTGAGGTCCACGGGCTGGTCGGCCACGGCCCGCACGTTGTTGATGTAGACCCCCCCTTGGTCGAGGAATCGACGCGCTTGGGCCCGAGAGGCCGCCAGGCCCGTCTCGACCAGGAGATCGACCGGCCCCACGCCCTCGCGCATCCTCTCGCGCGCGATCGTGCTGCTCGGGGCATCGGCCACGACCTCGAGCAGGAGCTTCTCGTCCAGGTCGGCGATCTCCTCGGAGAACAGTGCCCGCCCGGCGCGGTCCGCCTGCGCCGCGGCGTGCTCATCGTGCACCAGGGCGACGACGGCGTTGGCCAGGGCACGCTGGCCCCGCCGCTCGGCGGGGTGCTCGCGCGTGTCCACGTCGAGCTGGGCGATCGTGTCGTGATCGAGGAACGTGAAGAACCGTAGGAGCGTTGGGACCAGGGCATCCTCGGAGTTCAAGAGGAACTGGTGCAGCGCAAACGGTGAGGTCATCTCGGCGTCGAGCCAGACCCGCTCGTTGCCGCCCTCGGACTTGCCGTACTTACGGCCATCGGAGCGCACCAGGAGGGGGGAGGTCAGCCCGTAGGCGCTGTGTCCGGTCACCTTGTGGACCAGCTCGGCGCCCATGGTGATGTTGCCCCACTGGTCCGAGCCCCCCAGCTGCACCGTGCAGTCGTAGCGCCGGTGCAGCTCCAGGAAGTCGTAGGCCTGCAGCAGCATGTAGGTGAACTCGGTGAACGACAACCCGCTGTCGGGGCGGTCGAGCCGGCTGCGCACGGACTCCTTGGCCACCATCTGATTCACCGTGAAGTGCTTACCCACCTGCCGCAGGAAGTCGGTGACCGAGATCGACGTCAGCCACGTGGCGTTGTCGGCCAGCACCGCCTGGGCGGCACCCGCCGCCGGCGAGAAGTCGAGGAAGCGCTCCAGCTGGACCCGGATCCCCTCGAGGTTCGCCGCCAGTTCGTCCGCGTCGAGCAGGCGACGCTCGGCGTCCTTGAAGCTGGGATCGCCGATGAGGCCGGTGCCTCCCCCAGCCAGTGCCACGGGACGGTTGCCGGCCTCTTGGAGCCGTCGCAGGTTGCACAGCTGCAGCAGGCTTCCCAGGTGCAGCGACGACGCCGTGGGATCGAACCCGATGTACGCGGTGCGCCCGCCCGCGCCCAGGTAGTCCAGCAGCGCCGGATCGGTGCTCTGGTACACCAAGCCTCGAAACTCCCAGTCCTGCCGCAGCGCCATGGCGGCCAGTCTACGAGCGCGACTCTGGGCTACAGGAGTGCCGTGGTGGCCGGGAAGTGGACCTGGAGCCACAGGACGAAGCTCGACCATGCACCGGTCATCTCGGCCACGCCGATGGCGATGAGCACGACGCCACCGATCCGCCCGACCGTCGCCAGGTGGCGGCGTAGGCGCGCGGAGGCCTTCGCCATCCAGTCGCTGGCCCACGCGGCGGCCACGAAGGGCACCCCGAGGCCCCAGCAGTAGACGAAGGCCAGCAGGGAGCCGCGCAGTGCCGTGGCGCCCGACGACGAGGCCGCCAGGCCCAAGATCGCGGCCAGGGTCGGGCCGATGCACGGCGTCCACCCGAGCGCGAAGGTGACCCCGAGGACGCCCGCCCCCGCCACCGTCGCTCGCGGCACGTGGTGCACGCGACGCTCGCGCTGGAGCCACGAGCCCGGCCAGAACTGGGCAAAGAACAGGCCCATCAGGATCGTGATGGCGCCGAAGCCGATCTCGAGACCCCGCTGGTGGGTGCGCAGCGCCGAACCCAGCCCACCGAAGAGTGCCCCAAAGCTGACGAACACGATCGCGAAGCCGGCCACGAAGGCCAGGGAGCCCCGCAGGGCTCGCCCGCGGCTGCGGGTCCCCGAGGTGCCCACGGCACCCCCGAGGAACGCGACGTACCCCGGGAGCAGCGGCAAGACGCACGGCGAGACAAAGGACAGCAACCCGGCCGCGAAGGCCAGGGGAAAGGCAGCGACCAGTGAGCTGGGCAGGGCCGCGATCACGGGTCGACGCTAGCGGCCGCGGCGGCGGCCGCCGCGGCCGCGCGCGCGTACTCCTCGTGGCGCGCCACGTTGGTCGAGCGGTCGGGCACGTCGGCCACGATCACGCTGAGTCCGCCACGCTCCAGGGCCGTGGCGATCGCCTGGTCGAGGTCGCCCGCCGTGGCGACGCGCACGCTGTCGAGGCCCAGGGAGCGCGACACCGCAGCCACGTCCGTGGTCCGCGGCGTGGCGAAGAGGCGCTCGAAGGAGGCCGGCTCCACGGCCGTGGCCTGGGACAGGAACGAGAAGATGCCGCCTCCCCCGTTGTCGGCCACCACCAGGGCGCAGCTCCCTCCTTGCGGCCCGAGTCCATCGGCCAGTCCCGACAGGTCGTGGCGGAACGTGATGTCACCGACCAGGCCCACCGCGCGGCCCCCGGCCGCCACGCCGAGCACCGTGGACACCACCCCGTCGATGCCGTTGGCCCCCCGATTGGCGTACGTGGGCGTGGTGCGCGGGGGGGCCCACCACTCCACGTCACGCACCGGCATCGAGGATCCCACGACCACGGCGGCGTCCGCCCGCCCCGCCGCCTGCACCACCAAGCGGGCCACGATCACCTCGTCGAGAGCCGTGTGCGCCGTGTCGCGGTCGAAGAGCCGTTCGACGCCGTCGCTGGCGCCCTCCCACCACGTGGCGTAGGACGCGTCAGCCACCAGCTGGGGAGCCGCCCCATCGGGCAGGCCGGGCAGTGACCGCTCGATGAGGCCGTCGGGATCGCTCACGGGCCCCGCCCCGCGCCACGCGATCACCGGGGCCCCCCAGGCCGCGATCCACTGAGCGACGCCGCGCGAGGCCGGTGCGCCGCCGAGGCGCACCACGACGTCGGGCCGCGCCTGTCGCGCGAACCCGTCGTGGCGCAGCAGGGGGTCGGCGTGGGCCAGGGCACCCACCGCCGTGGCGTCCCCGATCACCGCCCAGCCCAGTGCCCGCAGCGCGCTCACGGTAACACCCGACACGCCACGGCCCACCACGGCCAGCACCTTCTGCCCCCGCAGGTCGACGGACGCCGACACCACGGCAAGCTCGTCGTCGGCGCGCCAGGGGTGCCCGGCGGGACGGCCGGCCGGCAAGGGCGCGGGCGCGGCGACCAGCGGCTCGACGAACGGGACGTTGAGGTGCACGGGACCCGGCACCCCGTCGATGCCGCAGGCTGCCCGCCACAGGCGCGCGGCCAGGGGGCGCCACGTGGACTGGGCCTCGAGCCGGGGAACGCCCACGTCATCGAAGCGCCGCACCATCGCGCCGTAGAGGTGGAGCTGGTCGATGGTTTGGGCCGCTCCCACACCGTGCAGCTCGGGCGGGCGGTCGGCGGTGACGACCAGCAGCGGCACGACGGCCAGGTCGGCCTCGGCGATCGCGGCGTGGAGCTCGGCGGCCGCCGTTCCGCTCGTCACGACCAGGGCGACGGGCCGCCTCGTGGCGAGGGCCCGGCCCAGAGCGAAGAACCCGGCGCCCCTCTCGTCGATGCGGACCTCCACGTGCAGCCCAGTGACCGCCGCGCTCGCCAGAGCCAGCGGGGTCGACCGGGAGCCCGGGCCCAGCACGACGTCACGCAGACCCAGGCGGGACCACTCGTCGAACAGCGTGGCCGCGAAGCTCGCCTGCACCGCGCTAGTGGTGGGTACGCTCGACTCCAATGTCACTCCTCCGGGTGCACCACGAGGGCCGCGGACCGACGCTGCTGTGGCTCCACGGGTTCACCCAGACCCATCGCAGCGCGTGGCGGTTCCGCTCCATTCTGGCAGACCAGGTCGACCTGATGACGCTGGACCTGCCCGGCCACGGCGACTCCAGCGATCTGGGCGGAGACCTCGAGAGCGTGGCCGACACCGTGGCCGCGGCGCTGGATGCTCCCGTCGCGCTAGGGGGGTACTCCTTCGGCGGCCGGGTGGCTCTCCACCTCGTGTTGCGCCGGCCGGACCTCGTGACGCGACTGGTGCTCCTGGGGGCCACGCGCGGGATCGAGGACCCGATCGCGCGCGCGCAACGGCGGCGCGACGACGACGCCCGAGCCCGCCACCTCGAGGCCATCGGCACCGAGAGGTTCCTCGACGAGTGGCTGTCCCAGCCCCTGTTGGCCACCGTGGGCTCCGACCCCCGCGAGCGCGCCGCGCGCAGTGGGGATCCGCGCGGTCTGGCCCGGTCGCTGCGCCAGTGCGGGACCGGGACCCAAGAGTGGCTAGGCGGGCGCCTCGTCGACATCGCCGTCCCCGTGCTGGCCCTGGCGGGCGAACGCGACCACAAGTTCGCAGCCGAGGCGCGAGCGATTGCCTCCGGCGCTCCTCAGGGCCGCGTCGAGGTCGTCGCCGGGGCCGGGCACGCGGCCCACCTGGAGCGACCCGAGCAGGTGGCCGACCTCGTGGCGCGCTTCCTCACGGCAGGGTCAGGCGCAGCGCAATGACGGCACAGGCACCCACCAGCAGCTGACCGCGCGCCGACGCGGCGAGCAGCGGCAGCAGGGCACGCCCCTCGCGCGACGAGGTCGCCAGGCGCCACGCGGGGACGAAGACCAGCAGCGCGGCCAGCGCCGCCCACCACAGGTGCGCGCCGACCAGTCCCCCGACCGCCGCCAGCACCCACACCACGTAGAGCCATCCGCCAGCGCGCCGACCGAGACGCGCCGCCAGCGTCAACTTCCCCGCCGCGCGGTCGGAGGCCGCATCGCGCAGGTTGTTCGCCTCCAGGAGCGCACACGCCATGGCGCCCGTGGTCAGGCCCAGCCACCAGGCCGTGGGCGGAATGCTGCGGTGCTGCACGAACGCGGTGCCCACCGTGGCCACGAACCCGAAGTAGATCAGCACGAACAGCTCTCCCAGGCCGAGGTAGCCGTAGGGGCGGGGCCCACCGGTGTAGAAGTAGCCCGCCAGGATCGCCGTGGCTCCCAGGGCCACCAGCCACCACGACGCCCGTGCCGACAGGACCAGGCCGGCCACCGCGGCCACCGCGAAGGACGCCGCGGCGGCGGCCCGCACCCGCGCGGGCGGGACCAGACCAGAGGCCGTGAGCCGGAAGGGGCCCACACGCTTCGCATCGGTCCCCCGGACCCCGTCGGCGTAGTCGTTGGCGAAGTTGGTCGCGATCTGCAGCCCCAGAGCCACGATCCCGGCCAGTGCGCTGTTGAGCCACGCCACGTGCCCGACGGTCGCCGCCCCCACGGCCACCGGGACCAGGGCGGCCGGCAACGTCCGCGGTCGTGCCGCACTCACCCACCGGCCCACGGGGCCCGGCGTCTGGCTCACGGCCGGCGCGGAAACCGCTGGAAGTCCGGCGCGCGATGCTCGACGAAGGCGTTGCGTCCCTCCTGGCCCTCCTCGCTCATGTAGAAGAGCATGGTGGCGTCACCGGCCAGCTGCTGGACGCCCGCCAGGCCGTCGTCAGCCGCGTTCATCCCAGCCTTGATCATGCGCAGGGCGATCGGCGAGAGGGTCAGCATCTGGCGGCACCAGGCGACGGTCTCGCGCTCGAGCTCGTCGAGCGCCACGACGGCGTTCACCAGCCCCCACTCGAGGGCGGTCTCCGCGTCGTACTGGCGGCACAGGAACCAGACCTCCTTAGCGCGCTTGAGGCCGATGGTGCGCGCCAGGAGCGACGAGCCGTACCCGCCGTCGAAGGATCCCACGCGGGGTCCGGTCTGGCCGAAGCGGGCGTTGTCGGCCGCGATCGTCAGGTCGCACACCAAGTGCAGGATGTGGCCGCCGCCCACGGCGTATCCGGCGACCGACGCCACGACCGGCTTGGGCAGGCGACGGATCTGTACTTGGAGATCGAGGACGTTCAGCCGTCCGATGCCCTGTCGGGCCACGTCGTCATCGCCCAGGTAGCCGTCCGAGCCACGGATCTTCTGGTCGCCCCCCGAGCAGAACGCGTCGGGGCCTGCTCCCGTGAGGATGATCACCCCGACGTGGGTGTCGTCGCGAGCTTGCGTCATCGCGTCGGCCAGCTCGAAGAGGGTCTGGGGTCGGAAGGCGTTGCGGCGCTCGGGGCGGTTGATCGTGACGCGTGCGATGCCCTCGCCGACCTCGTAGATGATGTCGCCGTAGTCGCCTCGCCGTTCCCACGCCGGCAGGGGCAGCGATCGGAACTGCTCCACCGGGTCCACGGGCGATCCCTGAATCACGGTCTCAGCCATGGCGACCACGCTACCGGCCGGGCTCGCACGGCGCGCGCCCTACCATGGCCCCGTGCACCCCCTCGTGGCCCTCGATCTGCCCCTGGGGCCCGAGCTCGAAACCGCCATCCGCGAGCTGGTGGACCACGACACGGCCTTCTGCGTCCTCGACCAGCGTCTCGCCCCGCGAGCCCGGGAGCGACAGCTGGCCGCGCTGGGAGCGACGCACGTCATGGACCCTTCCGGTCGCCACGTCCACAGCAGCGGCCAGGGGGTGGACGCCGATGTCGGCCTGGTGATGCTGACCTCTGGATCGAGCGGCGAGCCCAAGGCCGCTGAGCTCACCTGGGACGCGCTGGCGGCCAGCGCGCGCATCACGCAGGCGACACTGCGCCAGCCGGGCCAGACACCCGTATGGTTTCCCGTCCTGCCGGCCAGCCACATTGGCGGCCTGGCGGTGATCCTGCGGTCGGTGCTCGATGAGGCCGACCTGTGGTGGGGAGACGCCACGGACTTCGCGGCCGCGCGCCGCGCCGGGGTGACGCATCTGTCGGTGGTGCGAACGCATCTGGCTCGCCACAGCGTCGCGGGCTTTACGGCCGTGCTGGTCGGCGGAGCCCGTCCACCGGCGCACCGCCCGCCCAACGTCATCGCCACGTGGGGCATGACCGAGACGGGATCGGGCGTCGTCTACAACGGCACGGCTCTGCCCGAGGTCGAGCTGGCCATTGTGGAGGGCGAGCTGCTCGTGCGCAGTCCCACGCTCCTGCGCTCGTACCGCACGCAGCCCCGGCCCGCGGCCACGGGACCCGACGGCCGCACCGACTGGTTCCCGACGGGAGACGCCGCCGAGCTGCACGAGGGACGGCTGCACGTGCACGGGCGGATCGGGTGGGTCATCGTGACCGGCGGGGAGAAGGTCTGGCCCGATGACCTGGAGGCCGCACTCGCCACGGTGAGCGGCGTGCGCGACGTGGCGGTGACCGGGATTGCGGATCCCGAGTGGGGTCAGCGCGTGCTGGCCCTCGTTGTGGGCGAGGGGACCAATCTCGACGACGCCCTGCGCGCGGCCGCCGCCGAACGCATCGGGCCCTGGGCCAAGCCCAAGGAGATTCGCTACGTGGCGGCGCTGCCCCGCACCGCCACCGGCAAGATTCGCCGGCACCTGCTCGCCACGCTGGGCTAGCCGACCCCGCCGCTCGGTCGGACCAGGGTGCCGCCCTCCACGGTCAGGGTCGCCCCAGCGATCCCGGAGGCCTCGTCGCACAGGAGCACCGCGACGGCTGGGGCCATCTGGGACGGCTCACCGAATCGCTCCAGCGCGCTGCGCCTTCGAGGGGATCACGATCGTCGCCCGGGGGCCGCCAGGCGCGCGCAGCCAGCACGTACGATGGACCGCGATGTCGCGCACCGTCCTGGTCACCGGATCCGGATCGTCACCCCCGTTGGTCCGCCGACGCTCCCCCGGGGCCCACGGCGGCGACGAGTCGCCGGGCTGGCCACCGGCCACCAGCGTGTCGGCGCTGGCGCACCCAGTGACGGGGGCACGCTAGTGCCCCTGTGGAGTCGAGACCCGGCCGTCCGCGCGATCCGCCAGATGGTCGAACGAATGCCCCAGCGCTCGAGTGTGGACCTGACGCCCTCGTCGACGATGGCGGCACTGGTGCTGGGGTCGACCAACGAGTCGACCACCGTCATGGACCTGGCCTCCCAGACCATCGTGCGCTGGCGCATCCCGTGGCCCGCAGGCGTCGAGACCGACCTGGCCGCCTTCGACGTGGTCGAGGGTCTCCTCGCCGCCGAGGTCGAGCGCAACGACCTGGCCATGCCCGAGGCGGTCACGCTGGAGGGTCTCCCCCGCCGTCTCGGCTCCTACCGCGGGCGCCGCATCCGCCCGTGGCTCGAGCAGGCGGCCACGCCCGCCGATGGCCCCCTCTTCGGCTTTCGCGGCCCGAGCGCGCCGTACTGGGAGTTCCGCGGCGAGCGTCCCAGCGTGGCTCTCATCGCGGCGGACCGCGGCCCGCAGCTGCTGCGGCGCTACGAGGACGGCTCGACCTGGGTGCGCTTCGGCTGGCTGGGCGACGACGTGTGGCTGGTGTGCGAGGACACGCACGCCATCCGGACGATGGAGGCGACCCGCCGCCCGGCGCTCGCCGGCAAGGATCTCGCCACGTCGCTGGGCTTCCGCCCCGCCTACGTGCTCACGACCCTGACGAGGCCCCACGACGGGCACGTCTACAAGAGCTGCACCGGCCTTCTGCCGCGCGGCTAGGACGTGGTGGGCAGCTTGCCCGAGGCCAGGGTCTCGGCCATGGCCCAGCCGAAGACCACCAGGCGCTCGCCCTCCTCGGGGCGCAGGTGCTCGAAGAGCGTCGCGGCGCCATCGGGGATCGAGCCCTTGGCACTGGTGTAGTCGAGGCAGCCCACCGGGGCGGCCGGCGCTGAGAGCACGAAGGTGTGGTCGTCGATCCACTTCTCGGCCCCGAAGCGCTTGGCCAGGCGTCGGGCCCAGGCCCGGTCCTCCCCCGTGGGCCGGTAGCCCATGCGCGGAACGACGTCTTGGAGGCCGTGGAACGCGCGGAAGCCGTCGGGTGAGGAGAGGCGCGCGCCGAGCAGCACGTCCTCGTCGGGAAAGGCCAGCAGCGCGCGCCGGAACTGGTCGTGGAGGATCGCCCGCAGCGTCTGATCCGCCTTGGCGTTGCGATCGATGAGCATGAGCCCCACCAGCAGGGAGGGCGTGCCCCCGATCCGCTCAAGCGTCTCGAACGAGTAGCCGCGCAGCCGCTCCCCCTCGCGGGCCTGAGTCACCAGCACCCACTCCTCGCGCTGCTTGGACAGGAAACCGATGTCAAAGTTCGGCTCGCGGTCCACGCAGAGATTCGCCATCTCCTCGAGCTCCGCGTCGCTGAGCGCCGTCGTGTCCTTGGTCGTCACCGTCAATGCCATACCCAGCCATTTTACGGGACGCGGGACCCCCCTCCGGACGCTGTCTACGCGCGGATCACGTTGCGACCGAATTCACTGCGCAAATCCGGTACCACGCTGGAGATATCGACGTTGAATTCGGCACCGAGTTTGAAGGCCTTGCCGGTTTCGGCGGCCTCGACGATCACCGGGGAGCTCCCGGGGTAGCGCCGCAGGATGTCGCGCAGCACGCCGATGGAGTGCGTGTTGAGGTCCTGGGCGCGCAGCGCGAGGCGCAACTGGTTCCCGCCCGGACCCACCGACAGCGGCTGGACGTCGAGGATGTTGAGCCGGTAGTCGTCGTCGCGGCTGTCGAAGCGACCCTTGACGAGGACCACGCGGTCCTTGTCGAGGTAGCCGCTCACGTGCTCGAAGCGCCGCGCGGACACGATGAGCTCGGTCGAGCCGCTCAGGTCCTCGAGCACCACGCGCGCGTACTGCTGGCCCGCTCGCGTGGTGCGCACCTGCACCTCGGTGAGCAGGCCACCGAGGGTGACCGTCTTTCCCGAGCCGGCGTACTCCTCGGCGCGCTCGCGCACCTCGGCGAGCGACCCGTCCGTCCGCGCCGCCAGGGCGTCGGCCACCTTGTAGAGGGGGTGGTCCGAGATGAAGGTGCCCAGCATCTCGCGCTCGAACTCCAGCTTGACCGAGGGCTCAAACTCGCTGGACGGGATGGGTATCTGGGTGCCCTCCCAGTCGCCGCGGCCCTCGTCGCCCTCCAGGGCCGCGAACAGCGTGGTGATGCCGAGCGACAGATCCTTGCGTCGGCTCAGCGTCGCGTCGGTGATCTCGTCGATCACCAGGAGCAGACCCTGACGCGGGTACCCCAACGAGTCGAATGCCCCCGCCTTGATCAGGGATTCCATGGTGCGCCGGTTCAGCACCAGCGGGTCGACGCGCTGGACGAAGTCGTAGATCGACGTGAAGGGTCCGTGGGCCTCGCGCTCCACGACGATGCGCTCAACTTGGGACTCGCCGACGTTGCGCACCGCCGCCATCCCGAACAGGATGCGACTGGGGTCGGCCAAGGAGGGCGCGTAGTCGGCTCGCGACCCGTTCACGTCGGGCACGCCGACCGTGATCCCCATCTGGCGGGCCTCGTTGAGGTAGATGGCCGCCTTGTCCTTGTCGTCACGGAACGAGGTCAGCAGCGCCGCCATGTACTCGACCGGGTAGTTGGCCTTGAGCCAGGCGTTCTGGTACCCGATCAGGGCATATCCGTAGGCGTGGCTCTTGTTGAACGCGTAGTCGGCGAAGGGCTCGATCTTGGCGAAGATCGCCTCGCCCAGTTCGTGACCGTAGCCCATGCGCTCGGCACCGTCGACGAACTTGGCCCGCTGGGCCTGAATCATCTCGCGGATCTTCTTGGAACAGGCCTTGCGCAGGTCGTCCGCCTCGGTCATCGAGAAGCCGGCGATGCGCGTCGCCACCCGCATGATGTCCTCTTGGTAGATCATCAGCCCGTAGGTCTCGCCCAGGATCTCGGCCAGGTCCGGATGGTCGAAGCGCACGTCTTGGCGCCGGTTCTTACGGTCGGCGTAGTCGTTGTGGACGTTCTCGCTCAGCGGTCCGGGCCGGTAGAGCGCGTTCAGGGCCGCGATGTCGTCGAAGCTGGTGGGCGCCAGGCGACGCATCAGCTGGCGCATCTTGTCGCCCTCGAGCTGGAAGATGCCGATCGAGTTGCCCTGGCGCAGCATCTCGAACACCTTCTCGTCGTCGAGGGGCACGTGGTCGATGTCGACGCTGATCCCGTGGCGCAAGCGGATGTTGTCCAGGGTCCGCTCGATGATCGCCAGGTTGCGCAGGCCCAGGAAGTCCATCTTCAGCAGGCCCAGCTTCTCGATGGCCGTCGCTTCGTACTGGGTGACGATCGGAGCGTCCTCGACCGATCCCCCGGATCCCGACTTGCGTTGGATCGGCACGTACTCGATGACCGGCTCGCGCGTGATCACGACGGCGGCGGCGTGGATCCCATCCTGGCGGCGCTTGTCGACGAAGCCCTTGGCGACGTCTACGACGTGGCGCACCTCGTCGTCGGTCTCGTAGAGCGAGCGCAGGTCCGCCGCTTCGGCGTAGCGGGCCTCGAAGCCGGTCGTGGGCGTGAAGCAGGCCTCCAGCGGCAGGTCCTGGCCCATCAGCAGGGGCGGCATGGCCTTGGCGATCCGGTCGCCCAGCTGGGGCGGGTACCCGAGCACGCGCGCCGCATCACGCACCGCCGCACGGGCCTTGATCGTGGAGAACGTGATGATCTGGGCGACGTGGTCGGCCCCGTAGCGCTCGGCCGCGTAGCGGATCATGTCGCCCCGGTAGCGCTCGTCGAAGTCCATGTCGATGTCGGGCATCTGGCGACGGCCCGGGTTCAAGAAGCGCTCGAAGATCAGCCCGTAGCGAATCGGATCGAGCTCCACGATCCCCAGGCAGTAGGCCACGCAGCAGCCCGCCGCTGAACCCCGCCCCGGGCCCACGCGGATTCCCTGGTCACGAGCGTGGCGGATCAGGTCCCACACGACGAGGAAGTAGTCGGCGAAACCCATCGAGGTGATGACCGACAGCTCGTAGTCGAGGCGCTCGCGCACCTCGGGCGTGATCGGGCCGTAGCGCTGGGCGGCCCCCTGCATCGTCAGCTCGCGCAGGTACCACGTGGCCTGCTCGGCGTGCGTGTCTCCGGCAACGCCCTCGGGGACCGGATACTGGGGCAACGCGTCGTTGTCGAAGTCGATCTGCACATCGGCCCGCTCGGCAATCAGCAGCGTGTTGTCACAGGCCTCGGGAACCTCCGCGAACAGCGCCCGCATCTCGAGCGCGCTCTTCAGGTAGTGCTCGACACTGGCGAAGCGGAAGCGGTCCGGGTCGGCCACGCGCGAGCCGGTGCCGATGCACAGCAGCGCGTCGTGCATCTCGGCGTCGGTGGAGCGCACGTAGTGCAGGTCATTGGTGGCCAGCAGCGGGGCACCCAGCTCGCGGGCGATGGTGATCAGCTGCGGGTTCGTCTGACGCTGCTCGGCCAGCCCGTGGTCCTGGAGCTCGATGAAGAAGTTCTCGCGCCCGAAGATGTCCTGCAGGCGGCCCGCCAGCGAGCGGGCGCGCAGGTAGTCGCCGCGCACCAGGGCCTGGAGCACAACGCCGCCCAGGCAGCCCGACGTGGCCACCAGCCCGGCGGCGTAGCGCTCGAGGAGCTCCCAGTCGAGCCGGGGCTTGTAGTAGTAGCCCTCGAGGAAGGCCAGCGAGGCCAGGTAGCGCAGGTTCCGGTAGCCCTGGTTGGAGGTCGCCAGGAGTGTGAGGTGGTGGTACAGCTTCTGGCCACCCTCGACGTCGCCACCGGTGTCGTCCAGCCGGCCCCGCCGGGCCGGGCGGTCGAAGCGTGACTCGGCGGCCATGTAGGCCTCCATGCCCAAGACGGGCGTCACGCCCAGGCGTCGCGCGGTTTGGTAGAACTCGATGACCCCGTAGAGGTTCCCGTGGTCCGTGATGCCCACTGCCGTCTGGCCATCGGCCAGGGCCGCGCGTAGGAGGTCCTCGATGCGCGCAGCACCGTCGAGCATCGAGTACTCGGTGTGGTTATGCAAGTGGACGAAGCCGTCGCCCATGGCCGATCAGACCTCCTTCGCGGCCGGCGACGCCTACAAGTAGGTGCCCGCCCGCGGGTCCGGGGCTCCCGGGTTCAACGAGCGCTCGCGCATCTTCTCGAGCTGCGCGGCTGCGGCGGCCTGCTGGGCGAACAGCGAGGCCTGGATGCCGTGGAACAGCCCCTCCAGCCAGCCAACCAACTGGGCCTGGGCGACGCGCAGCTCCGACTCGGAGGGCACCTCGGCCGAGAAGGGCGTGGCCATGCGCGACAGCTCCTGGCCCAGGTCGGGCGACAGCGCTCCGGACAGCTCGTGGATCGAGGTCTCGTAGATCTCGCGCAGTCGCGTGCGCCCGGGCTCGTCCAGGGGCGCGCTGCGGGCCTCGTCGAGCAGGGTCTTGACCATCGCGCCGATCCGCATCACCTTGGCCGGCTGGCTGATGAAGTCGGCGCCCAGCTCGTCGCTCTCGGGCTCGCCCGGCGGCAGCACGGCATCGGGGTCGATTGTCACGTTCTCGGGATTCGGGTTCTGTTCGCTCACCCCTGCAGTGTGCCAGATTCCCCAGGCTCACCGATCGACCCCCACCCCAATGGCCCTCGGTACACTGAGCGCGTGAGGGTGTCCACGCGGGGCGACTACGCCAGTCGGGCCCTTCTCAGCCTGGCGCTGCACGACGATCTCGCCCAGCCGACCTCGGTCAAGGAGCTAGCCTCGCGCACCGGCCTTCCCCAGCCCTACCTGGAGCAGATCCTGCTGGCCCTCAAGGGGGCCAATCTGGTGCGTTCCAAGCGCGGAGCCGGCGGTGGCTACCTGCTGGCGCGCCCTCCCGGAAGCGTGACCCTGGCCGAGATCGTCGCGGCCGTCGACGGGCCGATCGTGGCGGGCGACTTTGGCGCCCCGCACGAGAACGGGGCCTGCGACCACGAGGGCCAGTGCGTCCTCTTGGGCGTCTGGGCGGCCGTCGGCGCCCACATGCGGGAGCACTTGGCCAGCTATACCCTGGCTGACCTGGTCATACAGGCCCGCGGCGGTCGGCCGGTGGCTCGACCCCACAGCGCCTGATCTCGCACACTCCTCACATTCTTCTCACGCACTTCTCAAGTGGCGGGAATAACTTCAACTGTCACAGTGTTTAACCCTGTGCTAGGTTTTACACGTTGCGGTAGGAGAAATCCATCCAAGGCAGCATACGAGGAGTTCCGATGACAATGACCCGCCGGACCAGCGTAAACACCAATGACATGCTCGGGCTGTTGATGCGCGACCTCGATCGCTACCCGATGCCCAACTACGACGAGCAGGTCGAACTGGCCAAGCGCGTCGCCGCAGGCGACGAGGACGCCAAGAAGCAGATGGTCGCCGCCAACCTCCGCCTGGTGCTCCACTGGGCCCGCCGCTACCAGGACCGGGGCGTCGAGATGGTGGACCTGGTCCAGGAGGGCACCTTCGGCCTCCTGCGCGCGGTCGAGAAGTTCGACTGGGAGCGCGGCTTCAAGTTCTCGACCTACGCGACCTGGTGGATTCGCCAGGCCCTGCAGCGCGCCGTCCAGCAGCACGGGCGCACGATCCGCATCCCCCTGGAGGTCGGCGAGCAGCTCCAGCGCCTGGAGGCCACGAGCGCCGAGCTCACCTCGCACCTGGGCCGCCGCCCCACCGACGAGGAGTTGACCGAGGCGACCGGGATGTCCGCGGCCGAGCGCGACCATCTGCGCAGCCTCCCGGGGGTCACCGCCAGCCTCGACCAGCCGGCGTCCTCGGACTCGGCGACCACCCTGGGCGACCTGGTCGCTCCCAGTGATGAGGACTGGGTGGGCGCGATCGAGCAGTCGATGGTCGACCAGGAGTTGGTCGGTGCGCTCGACGAGCTCACCGAGCTCCAGCGTGACGTGGTGACGCGGCGCTTCGGCCTCGACGGCAGCCACCCGCTGTCCCTGCAGGCCACCGCGACCGCGCTCGACATTGGCGTGCGGCGGGTGCGGCGGGCCGAGGAGGAGGCGCTAGCCCTCCTGCGGCGGAACCGCGCGGTCATCGCGGCCCACGACGTAGCCTGACAGCCGCTCGGCCACTTGGGTCGGCAGCCAGTCGCTCAGGTCGGCGGGTAGTGGCGACGTGACCACGATCGTCTCTCCGGTCTCGGGGTCCGCGAAGCGCAGGCGCGCGGCGTGCAGGAACGGGCGAGTCGGGCCACCAGGGCGCACGCGTCCGTAGCGGTCGTCGCTGACGATCGGATGACCGATTGCCGCCAGATGCACGCGAATCTGGTGGGTACGACCGGTGCTCAAGGTGAGCTCCAGGATGGTCGCGTCGCGCTGCGCCACGTGCTCGACGACGACGTAGGTCGTGGCCGCGGGCCGGCCCTCGGGCCGCACCGCCATCTTCAGCGGGCTGCGCGGTGAGCGCCCGATCGGGGCGTCAATGACACCTCGCTCCTCCAAGACCACCCCGTCGACGGCCCCCAGGTACGTGCGGTGGATGGCGCGCTGCGCCATCTGGTCACGCAGGGACGCCAGCCCGAGACGCGTCCGGGCCACCAGCAGCAGTCCCGAGGTGCCCTTGTCCAGGCGGTGCACGATGCCGGGGCGTACGGCCCCGGCCCCGGTCTCGCGCAGGTCCCCGATCTCCGGGTAGCGCGCCAGGAGCCCCGCGACCAGGGTGCCACTGCGGTTGCCCGCACCGGGATGCACGACGAGTCCGGCCGGCTTGTCGACTACGAGATAGTCCCGAGCCTCCCGGGCAACCCGCACCGCGACGGCGGGCTCGGCCCCGACCCCGGCGGGCTCGCTAGCCAGCTCCTCGGCTACCAGCACGTCACCGGCCCGCAGCGCCCGCGACGCCCGCCGGCAGACCTCGCCGTCGACCAGGACGCGGCCCGCGGCGATCAGATCCGCGACCGCGGAGCGTGAGAGACCGCTCAGCAGCGCCAGGGCGCGATCGCAGCGTTGACCGTCCAGCGAGGGGGGGATGACGGCCTCCAGGCGGCCGCCGGGAGCCCCGGTCATGGGCGACCGACCAGCCGATGCCCCCGCAGGACCTCCACGATGAGTGCTACGGCTCCGAGGGTGACCGCGACGTCGGCCACGTTGAAGACGGGAAAGCTGCCCACCGCGATGAAGTCCGACACCCGCCCGCTGGGCGACGTCAAGCGCTCGAGCGTGTTAGCCACGCCCCCGCCGGTGAGCAGCCCGAAGCCCACTGCGGCCAGCGTCCCCCGAGCGTTCCAGGCAACGCCGACAACCCCCAACGCCACGATCGCCTCCAGCACCGTCGTCAGGGACCAGTGCGCGCCAATCGAGAAGGAGATACCCGGGTTGGAGGTCAGCCGCAACCACACGGGACCCGCCACGTGTCGCGCCCCGTGGGCCAGGGCGCGCGTCGCCCAGTGCGAACCGAGCGTGCTCGCGAGCACCGTCGCCACCGCCGTCGCAACGGTGATCAGCCGGATGCGCGTCAGCCGTTGGCGCGACACGTGACGCAGGTGAAGACTGGCACCTGGGCCTGCAGCCGCGCACGCCCGATGGGCTCGAAGCACGTGTCGCAGCGCCCGTAGGAGCCGTCCGCGACGCGGCCCAGGGCCACGACGATCAAGTCGTTCTTCAGCCGCTCTCCGTCAAGCTGCATCTTCAGTTGGTCCCGGTCGAAGTCCGAGCCCGCGCTGGAGCCGTCCTCCTCGTCGTACTCGGGCCGCTCGCGACCCTCCAGGAGATCGTCGACCGCGTTCTCCAGCAGCTCGATCTGCGCGCGCGTCACCCGCTGGGCCTCCACCAGCAGGTCGTGCAGCTCGGCCAGGAAGACGGGATCGTCCGCGTAGGGCTTGGAGTGCATCTTGCGCTCGATCTCGTCGCGCCGCCGCTGCTCCTCGAGCTCCCGGCGCTCCTGGCGCTTGAGCTCCTCCTGATTGCGCCGCTCGAGCTCCCGCTCCTTGCGCAGACGCTCGGCCTCAACCGCCCGACGCTTCGCGTCGGCGTCTCGGAGCCGCTTGGCTTCGACAGCCGCCTTCTCCCGCTGCACCTTGGCCACGGCGGCCGCCTTGGCCTTGGCCTTGGCTTTGGCCTCGCGCTCCTTGGCGGCCGCCTTGGCCTTGGCGTCGCGCTCCCGTTGGGCCTTGGCCGCCGCGGCCGCCTTGGCCTTGGCCTCGCGCTCCTTGGCGGCCGCCGCCGCCTTGGCCTTGGCGTCGCGCTCCCGTTGGGCCTTGGCGGCCGCCGCCGCCTTAACCTTGGCCTCGCGCTCGCGCTGGGCCGTGGCCGCCGCGGCCGCCTTGGCCTTGGCCTTGGCCTCGCGCTCCTTGGCGAGCGCCTTGGCTTTGGCCTCGCGCTCTCGCTCGGCCTTGACTGCGGCGACCACCTTGGCCTTGGCCTCGCGCTCCTTGGCCGCCGCCTTGGCCCTGGCCTCGCGCTCGCGCTGGGCCGCCGGTGCCGGCACCGCCTTGGCGGACGCGGCCGCCTTGGTTGCCTTGACCGCCTTGGCGGACGCGGCCGCCTTGGTTGCCTTGACCGCCTTGGTTGCCTTCACTGCCTTCACTGCCTTCACCGCCTTGACCGCCTTGGTTGCCTTGACTGCCTTGACTGCCTTGCCCGTCGTGACTGCCTTGGCGGGGACGGCCTTCTTGGTGGTCGCCGGCTTGCTGGTGGTCATCGGCTTGGCCGCGCGCACGCTGGCTGTCTTGGACGCCGTGCGCCGGGGTGCCGCCACCTTGGCCGCTGTCGTCTTGGCGGTTCTGGCAGGTCGCGTGGCCATTCGGGTCTCCTTGTCGAGGTGGAATGCGCTGGCCGACCCTACCAGTCGGAAGGGCAGTTAGTGCCCCTCGTCGACTCCGGGCATCGGGAAGTCGAGGACCCGCCCCAACGCCGGCTGCTGGGCCGTCGGCTCGCCGGCCGCCGTGGACTCCTGACCCGCGGTGCCTTCGACTGGCAAAGGCACCGGTGCCGGTGCGGGTGTCGGGGACGGCTCGGGCTCGCGGGCCGCCGTGGCTGCTTCGCTGCCCACCAGCAGGCTGGACTCGATCCAGCGCAGCAGCTCGCTCAACTGGGAGCGCAGGCGCCCCCGCTCGGCGTCGAGCTGTCGGGCCAGCTTCTCCACGTCCTCGCCCAGGCGCTGCTTGATCCCATTGAGACGGTTCACCTCGTCCTCGGCCCGGCTGCGCGCCTCCCCGACGATCGACCGCGCGCGCTCCTGCGCCGCGGTCGTCAGCTCGCGCGCCTTCTCCTCGGCTTCGTGCTGCGCGTGCTCGATGAACGACTGGGCCATGGCAATCATCGACGTGACCTGCTCGGTGCCCGCCCCGACCGCTGCGGGCCGCGGCGCGGGGGGCGGGGCCGCCGGTGCGGCGGGGGCGGCCGTAGTCGAGCGAGCCGCCTCGAGCTGGTTGATCCGCTCGGCGGCTTGGCGCAGCTGCTGGCGCTGCTGGGCCAGCTGATCCTTCAACTGGCGCGCCTCCACCGACAGACGCTCGAGGAACTCGTCTACCTCATCGACGTTGTAGCCCTTCAGGCCGACTTTGAAGGCCACGGTCTCGATCGAGTCGAGGGCGGAACGGGGTGCCTCGGAGGTATCCATGGTGCAACCCTACTGCCCGCCATTATCGCGGGCACGGTTCAGATGAGCCGGTTGATGAACTCCAGGAGGATGATCGCCACCAGGACCGACAGGTCGATCCCGACCCCTCCGAGGCGGGGCCGGGGCAGCACCCGGCGCAGCGGCCGCAGCACCGGTTCGGTGGCCCGTCCCAGGAACCGGCGCGTCGAGTCCCAGCCCGAGGACGACGAGGGAAACCAGCTGACCAGCGCGGCCAGCACGAGGATCCAGATGTACAGATAGATCAGCGTGTGGACGAGGGTCATGCCAGGTCGTAGGACTGGTAGTTCGACGCCTGAAGCGACTCGCGCAGTTCGTGGCTCATGCGACGGCCCTTCGGCGAGATCAGGAAGACGCCGTGATCCAGACGCTCGATGTGCGCGTCCAGGATGTAGACCACGCCGGCGGCGAAGTCGATCACCCGTCGGTAGGTCTCGGGCTCCAGGCGACGCACATTGAGCACGACGAAGTGGCCGTCACGCAGCGGGTCGGCCACCTGGCGCGACTCGTTGTACGAGCGCGGCATGACGATCATCGGCCGCGGGCTCGTCGCCATCGCCGGGCGCGAGGCCATCGACGAGGGCTGGGGACGTCCCCCGGGCACCTGGCGCACCCGGGGCGGTTCGCCGCCGTCGAGCACCGAGATCGACGTCGCCCGCCGCGTGGGCACCGGCGGGCGTGGACTCACGGGCGCCGACGAGCGGCCGTAGGGACGGCCCGGCACGGGTGCCGAGGGCCATTCGGCCTCCTCGGCGTACTCGGCCGGCTCCGGATACGGGCGGGCGGGCGCGCTGGGGTAGTCGCTGTACTCATCCTCGACCAGTCCCAGGAACGCTAGGAACTTCCGAACCCGACTGTTCATGCGCTCTCCTCACCGCTGTCCAGCCCCCCAATGTTAGGGGACGGTTTCGCTGCAGGCACTCGGTCCCCGAACAAGACGCGGCCCAGGCGGACTTCTGTGGCCCCCCAATGGCACGCCAGCTCGAAGTCGTCGCTCATGCCCATCGAGCGCTCGACCAGGTCCAGGCGGTCCGCCAGTGCGCGAACTGTCTGGAAGGCCGCCCGCGCGCCGGCCTCGTCGGGCGGCGCCACCGTCATCAGTCCCCGAACGTCCAGCCCCTGCTCGCGACCGAGCGCGACCAGGGCGGCCGCCCCGTCGGGGTCGGCCCCGCCGCGCCCCGCCCGGCCCGTGATGTCGACTTCCACGTAGATCGTCGCGCCCGGGGCGTCGTGCGCCAGCCGCGTGATCTCCTTGGGTCGACTGACGCTCTCGATGACGTCGGCGACCCGGCTCACCCGCGCGATCTTGTTGCTCTGCAGGGCGCCCAGGTAGTGCCAGCGCAGCCCCAGCGAGCCGGTCTGGCGGCGCTTGTCCTCGAGCTCGGCGACGTAGTTCTCCCCCACGTCCTCCAGTCCGGCCGCCGCGGCGGCGCGAACCGCCGGGGGCCCGAACGACTTGGTCACGGCGACGATCCGCACATCGTCGGGATCCCGGCCCACAGCCGCAATCCGCTGTCGGACCAGCTCCAGGTTGACGCGGACGCGCCCGGTCAACGCCTCCTCAGCGGAGGAAGCTGGGAAGGTCGTCATCGCCCCCCACGTCAAAGAGGTCCTCGGAGGTGCCGCTGAAGATGTCGGTCCGCGGTCCCTCGGTCATGGCCGGCTCGGAGAAGGTGGCCGGGGCCTTCGGGTGCGTGATGTGCTCGAATCCCGCCGCGATCACCGTGACCCGAACGGCCTCGCCGATGGAGTCGTCGATCACGCTGCCGAAGATGATGTTGGCGTCGGGGTGGGCGACCGAGTGGATGATGTTGGCGGCGTCGGTCACCTCGGTGAGGGTCATGTTGGAACCACCCACAATGTTCATCAGGATGCCCCGCGCTCCGTCGATCGACGCCTCCAGCAGCGGGGAGGTGATGGCGGCACGAGCCGCATTGACGGCACGCCCCTCGCCCGTGGACTGGCCCACGCCCATGATGGCGCTGCCCGCGTTGCGCATGATCGCGTTCACGTCGGCGAAGTCCGTATTGATCAGCCCGGGCACGGTGATCAGGTCGGTCACGCCCCGCACCGCCGACAGCAGCACGTCGTCGGCGATCTTGAAGGCGTCGAGCATCGAGGTGTCCGACGCCGTGACCGACAAGAGGCGATCGTTGGGGATCACGATGAGCGTGTCCACCTTGCCCCGGAGGGCCTCGATGCCCTTCTCGGCCTGCGTCGCCCGGCGCTTGCCCTCGAAGGAGAAGGGCCGCGTCACCACGCCGATGGTGAGGATGCCGAGTGACCGGGCGATGTCGGCGATCACCGGCGCGGCGCCGGTCCCCGTCCCGCCACCCTCACCGGCGGTGATGAACACCATGTCCGTGTCGCGAAGCGAGTCCTCGATCTCGGCCCGGTGCTCCTCGGCCGCCTGGCGGCCGACCTCGGGGTCGCTGCCCGCGCCCAGGCCCCTCGTCAGCTCGCGCCCGATGTCGATCTTCAGGTCGGCCTCACTGAGCAGGAGCGCCTGGGCGTCGGTGTTGGCCGCGATGAACTCGATGCTGCGCAGCCCGGCCGACACCATCCGGTTCACGGCGTTGACACCGCCACCACCGACGCCAACGACCTTGATCACGGCGTGGTAGTTGTTCTGGGCCAGACTCATGAAACTCCCTTCCGGTCACGATTCCTCGTGCGCCGACCGTCTCTAGCGCCCGGCACGCGATGGGAGCGCTCCTGCAGGCTAGTTTGCCATGATACCCGGGGCAACGTGGTCACTATCCCGCCGTCGTCCCTGATGGACCGCTGATCGCGATCTCCCCGGGGGCACGCACGTCGACGATGTCGCCCGGCTGCAAGGTGGCGTGCGCGATCACGGAGGCCACCGACACGAACTTGTCGGTCAAGTCGGTCGGCGGGCCGAGCACGAAGGTGACCGGGGTCGTCATCTCCAGCGTCACCGAACCCGACGATGTCACCTCGACGACCGAGACCTGGGCCCGAAACGCGGTCGGCAGCCGGCTAGCCACGAGAGCCGCGTTGTAGCCGGCGCGCGTGAAGGGCCAGGTGCGGCTGCTCGGGTTCAGGTAGCGCAGGGTGGGCAGGTTGGCGTGGAGCGGAGCCGGCCCTAGGTCTTGGCCCGCGGCGTCGACGTACTGGAGGACGTGGTTGGCGTCGTAGGCGACGGCGACGGGCCGGTGCTCGTCGATGCTCACCACGACGGTGTTGGGCCAGCGCAAAGTGACCCGAGCGCTGGCCACCCAGGGGAACACGCGCAGCCGCTGGGCGACGGTCGCGCCGCGCACGTCGATCATGGGTGGCTCGGCTCCCAACCCGGACACCGAGAGCACCTGCGCGCGTGTCTCGTGGTGGAGCCCCAGCATCTCGACGTGGCGGACCCGCAAGAAGGGCTGGTGGACCAGCCAGTCCCCGCCAGCCACCAGGGCCGTCAGGGCCACCAGCGCGATGAGGATCCCCCGGCGCACCCACGACTTGCGCCGCGGGGGCCGCTGACTCTCCTCGACTGGCGTCAGGCGGCGGGCTCGGCGGGCCACTCGTCCTCCCCCACCCCGATCAGGCGATGCTCGGTGCGCAAGACGACGCCGAACTCCGCGGCCACCCGGCGACGCATCTCGCGCATCAGGGCCAAGACGTCGCGGGCGCACCCGTCGGGCTCGGCCAGGATGAAGTTGGCGTGCTTCGCGCTCACGGTGGCCCCACCGTGACGCAGGCCCTTGCATCCCGCAGCGTCGAGAAGCCGCCCCGCGTGGTCCCCGGCCGGGTTCTGGAAGACGCTGCCGGCGTTGGCCCCACCCGGCTGGTTCTCGCGGCGCCATTGGACGATCTCGCGCACGCGGCTGCGAGCCGCCGGGGCGTCGCCGCGCGCCAGCGCCAAGCGCACCCGCACGACGACGTCGCCCGCCTCGATGGCGCTGGAGCGGTAACCGAAGGCGAGCTCGGGCGCCGCGCGCCAGGTCAGGGTGCCCGCACGCCACACCTGCACCGCGCTGACCACGGCATCCATGGAGGACCCGTGGCCGCCCGCGTTCATGGCGATCGCGCCCCCGATCGACCCCGGGATCCCCACCGCCCACTCGAAGTTCACGATGCCCTCGGCCGCCAGGCGACGGGCCACGACCGGCAGGCCGAGTCCCGCACCCACCTCGACAGCCACCCCGGCCTCACCGTCGCGCCACGACAGATCGTCGGCCCCCGCGGGCACCGCGACGCGCACGATCGTCAGGTCGTGGTGCCCGTCGCCGACGAGGAGGTTCGAGCCCAGGCCGACAGCGATGCTCGGGGAGCTCAGAGACTCCAGCGTCGCGGCCAGCTCATCGAGCGACGCCGCGTCCACGACGACCTCGTGGGCCACCGTCCCGCCGACCCGATAGGTAGTCCGCGAGCCCAGGGCGACGGCGGAGGCCACGCGGAGGGCGCTCACGTCGCCTCCCCCACGAGCTGGGCCGCCAGCTGCGTGATGTCCCCGGCGCCCAAGATCACCACGGCGTCGGGCGGGGCGAGACGCTCCAGCACCGTGAGGACGTCGGCGAAGGTCGCCGCGTAGTGGCACGGCGGGCTGTCGGCGTCGGAGAGGACGGCCCGCGCGACGACCTCCCCGGTGATGCCCGTCGGATTGGGCTCGCCCGCGCTGTAGAGGTCGGTCACGATCACCTCGTCGGCATCGTCGAAGGCCCCCGCGAACGTCGCCGCCAGGACACTGGTCCGCGTCACCCGGTGCGGTTGGAAGATCGCCACGATCCGGCGGTATCCCGAAGCGCGTGCTGCGGCCAGGGTGGCCTCGATCTCGGCGGGCAGGTGGGCATAATCGTCAAAGACGTCGCTGGTGCGCCACGTTCCTCGCAGCTCGAAGCGCCGCGGCGCTCCGGCAAAGGCCTCGAGCCCCGTGATGACGGCGTCGATGGCCATGCCCACCGTGAGGGCCAAGACGGCGACCACCGACGCGTCGGCCACGGTGTGGTGACCGGTCACGCGGAGGCGCACAGGCACGATCTGGTCCTCGCTGACCAGGGAGAATCGGGAGCCCTGGCGATCCACGACCTCGTCAGCCACCCGCCACGCGCCCGACGCGCTGCCCACGGTGATCACGTCGGCCCGCGTCCGCGTCGCGCGTTGCGCCCCGGGATCGTCGATCCAGACGACGACGGGGCCGCGGGTGCGGCGCACCAGATGGTTGAACGCGTCCTCGACGGCACCCAAGGTCTGGTAGTAGTCCAGGTGATCGGCCTGCACGTTCAAGAGACCCAGCGCCGCGGGCTCGAGCTCACCCAGGGTTCCGTAGCTCTCGTCGACCTCGAGGACCAGAGGTCCCGATCCCCAGTGACCGTTGGGCCCCAGCCCCCGGACCTCGGCGCCCAGGAGCCAGGACGGATCGCGCCCCGCCGCCGTGGCAACGTGCGCGAGCATCGAGGTTGCGGTCGTCTTGCCGTGTGTGCCGGTGATCCCGAGCACCGGCTGCATCCGCCCGAGCAGCGCCAGCAGGCGCGCCCGGGGAATCATGGTGACGCCTCGCACGCGTGCCGCGGTGAGCTCCACGTGATCCTCCGGCACCGCGGGCGACCACAGCACGACGTCAGCGTCACGACCGTACGAGCCGTCGTGGCCGACGTGGACCGCCATTCCGAGCGCGGCCAGTGCCTCGAGGCTCGGGCTGTTGGCCGCGTCGCTGCCCGAGACCAGGCACCCGCGCTCGTGCAGGAGTCGCGCGACGCCGCTCATGCCACTTCCGCCCACGCCGACGATATGGACGCGACTCCCGGGCTCGAAGGTCACGATCGCTCCCGGACTAGCGCCAGGATCTGCTGGGCGATGTCGTCAGTGGCGTGCGGCCGGCCCAGGGCGGCCATCGCCGAGCCCATGGCGTCCCTCGTGGACTCGTCGAGCAGGGGGTCCAAGGCCCCCGCCAGATGGGCACCGTCGCATTCTCCATCGGCGAGCACCACGGCGCCGCCCGCCCGCGCCACCCGGTCGGCGTTGCGCGCCTGGTGATCGCCCGGTGCGCCCGGCAGTGGCACGAGCACCGCGGGGATCCCGAGCACCCCCAGTTCGGCCACCGTCGTTGCCCCGGCCCGGCATACCGCGACGTCGGCCAGAGCCCACCACTGCACCATGTCAGCGAACTCGATGACGCGATAGTCCAGGGCCGAGGAGGGGGGTGCGCCGGAGCGGACCCACGCGGCGTCGCGCCGGCCCGTGACGTGGATCAGCGCCAGGTCCGTGCGGCCCGCCCACTGGTGCGCCAGCTCGAGAACAGCCCGGTTCACGCGCGCCGACCCGAGAGACCCGGTCATGACCACCACGATCACGCGATCGGGGGCGAGGGGCGGGTCCAGCGCGGCGCGAGCCTGCTGTCGAGCGGCGGACCCCCGGTCGAGGGCCGCGATCGCGTCGCGCACCGGGACGCCCGTGACCACGACGCGCCCCGCCGTCTGGCCAAAGGGGATCAGGCGCCGGCGGGCGAACGGTGCCAGGACGCGGTGCACCGCCCCGGGGACCGCATCCAGGTCCACCAGGACCAGCGGGCTGCGCCACGCCAGCGCCGCCGTGCCCGTCGCGGCGGCCGCGTAGCCCCCGAGCGAAACCACGACGGCGGGTCGCCAGCGCCGCAGGCGGGCGAGGGCGAGGACGAAGGCGCTCGCCAGGCCGACCAGCGCGCCCACGTTCTCCACCAGGGCACGCCAGCGCCACGAGCGCCGGAGCCCACGACCGGGGAGGAGCGTGAGCGGGTAGGCCCGCTCCCCCAGCAGCCGAGCCTCCTGACCGCGACGGCTCCCCACGAGGTGGAGGTTGGCTGGCTCCACGCCGTGGGCCACCAGTGCGTCGGCGATGGCGAGCATCGGGAAGATGTGACCCCCCGTGCCCCCGCCGGTGATAACGATCGGACCGCTCATGACTCTCAGAGGGTACCCACGGAGTGTCGGCCGTTGTCGTGACCCACGTTGTACAGCAGGCCCACGGCGGCCAGCTCGGTGATGAGAGCCGTTCCCCCGTAGGAGAAGAAAGGCAGCGGGACCCCGGTCACCGCCCACAGCCCGACCACCGAGGCGATGTTGATCACTGCCTCCAGGACGATCCACACGCCGATGCCCACCGCCAACAGGTGGTAGGCGGGCGAGCTCGCCCGCTGCGCGATGCGCATGGCGCTCATCAAGAACCACACGAAGAGCACGATCACGACGAGCGTCCCGATCAGACCGAGCTCCTCGCCCAGGATCGCGAAGATGAAGTCCGTGTGGGGATTGGGCAGGAGGCCCCACTTCTCGCGACTGTGTCCGAACCCCAGCCCGGTCACCCCTCCCGCGCCGAGCCCGATCTTGGACTGCAGGAGCTGATACCCGGCTCCTTGAAGGTTCTGGTTCGAGTGCAGGAACGAGAACATCCGCTGGAAGGCGTAGGGCTTGATGATCAGCATCGCGATGAACCCCAGCACGCCGACGCCGGCGATGCGCAGGAGGTAGCGCCAGGCCAGGCCGGCGACAGCCAGCAGCACCAGCGCGATGGCCACCCCCACAAAGGCCGTGCCCAGATCGGGCTCCACCACGATCAGGCCGATGCCGAGGACGACGGGCACCATCTTGCGCGCCAGCACGCTCGGCAGGGCGATCGCCTCGGGTCGGGTGCTCGCCAGCCATGCGATGAAGAGAATCGTGGCCAGCTTGAAGATCTCGGAGGGCTGGAGGTACAAGACGTGGAGGTTGAGCCAGCGCTTGCCACCGTTGACGCTCACGCCCGCCACCTTGACGGCCGCCAGGAGCACCAGCGTCACGGTCATGATCGAGGGGGCGAGACGGATCACCACGTCGAGCGAGATCCGCGCTCCCACCACCAGCGCCAAGATGCCCACGGCGACGTAGGCCACGTCGTGGATGGAGATCGTCCACGGGCTGCCCCCCGACAAGGCGGCCTGCCCCTCGCTGGCCGAGGCGACCATGAGCGTGCCAAAGGCCACCATGATCCCGGTGACGAGCAGCAAGGAGCGTGAGGCCGACTCGCCCGAGGGCCACGGGTGGAAGAGCCGCTCGCGGCGGGCGGTCGAGACGTTCGCCATCACACCACCTTCGCGATCTTCAAGAAGTCTCCGTAGAAGATGCCCAGTGCCATCGCCGCCAGGAGGGCCGACAGGATCCACAGGCGGATGATCACCGTGGTCTCGGGCCAGCCCTTGAGCTCGAAGTGGTGATGGAAGGGCGCCATGCGAAACACCCGCCGGTGGAAGAACCGGAAGCTCAGGACCTGGAGGATCACCGACATCGTCTCGGCGACGAACAGCCCGCCCAGCACCACCAGCAGCAAGTCGAGGTTCATGAGCAAGCACAGTGCGCCCAGTGCGGTGCCGATAGCCAAGGAACCCGTGTCGCCCATGATGATCCGGGCTGGCGCAGCGTTCCACCACAGGAACCCGAGGCAGGCGCCGACGAGCCCGACGGCCACCAGCCCCAGGTCCAGCGCGCTGTGCAGGTGGTAGATCGAGAAGTGACGGAACTGCCAGTAACCGATCACCGACAGGACCGCGAAGTCAAAGGTCGCCGCTCCGCCAGCCAGGCCGTCAAGCCCGTCGGTCAGGTTGACGGCATTGGAAGTGGCGACGATGACGAAGACGGCCAGGAGGAACCAGCCCACCGACGTGAGGTCCCACCCCGGCAGGGTCAGCCGGGTGAAGGACAACTTCGTCGACGTGTGCACCCAGGTGAGGGCCAGCAGGGCGAAAATACCCGCGACGGCCACCTGACCGACGAACTTGCCTCGCTTGTTCAGCCCCAGATTGCGGGCGTTGCGAATGCCGATGTAGTCGTCGGCGAATCCCAGGAGCCCCGAGACGACCATGACGCTCACCGCCAGCACGCCGGCACGGGTAAAGGAGATCGACGTGGCCACGTGACCCATCACGTAGCCCGCCACGGTCGCGAACACGATGACGACGCCGCCCATGGTGGGCGTGCCGGCCTTGGCCAGGTGCGTGGCGGGCCCATCCTCACGAATGTGCTGGCCCAGCGAGCGCGCCCGCACGAAGCGGATCCACCACGGCGTCAGGAAGACCGCCACCACGAATCCGACGCTCCCGGACTCCATGAGGCTCAGCACGGCGCACTCATCCCAAGATCTCCCGCACCACGACGCGATCGTCAAAGGGGATGACGCGGTCCGCGAGCGTCTGGGACGTCTCGTGGCCCTTGCCGGCGATGACGACAACGTCACCGGGCTGGGCGGACTTGAGGGCCCAGGCGATGGCCTCGCGTCGATCGGCCTCGCGGTGGTAGTCGCGACCCGCATCGAGACCGCTCACGACGGCGTCGATGATGGACTCGGGATCTTCGGATCGCGGATTGTCCGACGTCACGACGACACGGTCGGCGAAGCGCCCCGCGACGGCTCCCATCTCGGGCCTCTTGAGCACGTCGCGGTCTCCCCCACAGCCGAAGACCACGGTCATTGCCGACGTGGGGCGCAGCTCGCGCACGTCACCCAGAATCCGCGCGAGTCCTTCGGGCGTGTGGGCGAAGTCGACGACCACAGTGAAGTCCCCCTCGTGGACGACGTCGAATCGACCCGAGACGGGCTGGACCCGGCTGAGGGCGTCGACCACCTCATCCTCGCCGGCCCCCAACGACGCCATGGTCGTCAGCGCCAGCAGCACGTTGTCAATGTTGAACGCCCCCACCAGGGGGGACCGCACCAGATGGCCACGCCAGAAGAACGTCGCCCCGACCATCGACAGAGTCACGCTCGAGGCGTCGTCACGGGACACGGGAATGCAGCCAATGGCCGTCATCTCCGCCAGGCGCGCGCCGTAGGCGTCACCGGTCCAGATCACGCCCAGCCGCGAGAACTCGGGCGTGAAGAGTCGCGCCTTGGCCTGGAAGTACTCCTCGATCGTGTGGTGGTAGTCCAGGTGGTCGTGGCCCAGGTTGGTGAAGATGCTGGCCGCGAACCGCAAGCCGTCGACGCGCCCCTGGTCGAGGGCGTGACTGGAGACCTCCAGGGCGACCAGGCGGCGCCGAGCCGGGTCGAACTCGTCGACCAGACCGCGCAGCCGGCGAAACAGGTCCGGGGCCGCTGGCGTCGTCCGCTCGCCCGTCAGCGTGCCGATGCTCGCGCCGTTCCAGCCCAACTGCCGGGCCAGCTGCTCGAGCACGGTAACGATGGTCGTCTTGCCGTTGGTACCTGTGACCCCGACCAGCTCGAGCTCGAGCTCGGGATGACCGACGATGGCCGCGCTGGCGTGACTGGCCAGTGCCCGCAACTGGCTGGTCGGGACGACGACCACCGGAATGCCGACGTCGAGATCGTGGTCGGCCAGGACGGCGACGGCACCACGATCGCGGGCCTCGGCCGCGTAGCGCGCCCCATCGGTCGTGTGGCCCGGCAGCGCCAGGAACAGGGTTCCCGGCGCGCACCGCCGCGAGTCGAGCTCGACGTGCTCGATCTCGACGCTGGCCGTCGCCACGTCCAGCGTGGCGTCATCGAGAAGATCGCCCAGTTGCATCACGTCACGTCCGAGGAGATGGCAGCCTTGCCCGTCAGCGGCTTGACGACGACGCCGTCAGCGGGAACGCCGTAGTGGTGGAGCGCGTAGGACATCACCTGCTTGAAGACCGGTGCGGCGGCGGTCCCCCCGTACACGGTGGTGACGGGTCGCTCGAGAACCACGATCATCGACAGTACCGGGTGCGTGGCGGGGGCGAATCCGACGAAGGTGGCATTGAAGTCCGCGTTGAGCAGTTGGGCGCGCCCGGGATACGGGATCGTGGCGGTTCCGGTCTTTCCGGCCACGCTGTAGCCAGGGATGACCGCGTTGGTGCCGGTCCCGGCCAGGACCACCTGCTGGAGCATGTGCGTCAGGGTGTGGGCGGTGGTCGGCGTCATGACCTCGCGGCGCGCGCTGCGCGGGGCTGCGGTCACCGCGCCGTTGGCACCCACGTAGCCGCGCACGAGCTGCGGCTGGACGAAGACACCGCCGTTGGCGATCGCGTTGTAGGCGTCCAACACCTCGATCGGCGGAACCGCGTCCACCTGCCCGATGGGCATGGCGGCCATGTCGCTGGGATACCAGGTGCTCGCGTCGACTAGGAGCCCAGCGGTCTCGCCGGGGAACTTGAGGTCAGTCATCTGCCCAAAGCCCAGACGCTCGACCTGGGCCAGCAGGCCGGCCTCTCCGAGGCGGTTGGTTATCTCGTAGGTCCCGATGTTGGACGAGTACGCCAGGATCTGCGTCGCGCTCAACTGCTCGGTCGGATGCGTCTCGGCATCGTGGAACACGCGACCGCCTACGGTGATCGTGTTGGGGATGGTGAAGCGGGTCGAGGGCGTGATGATGCCGGCCTGCAAGGCGGCCGAGAAGGTCACCGCTTTGAAGACCGATCCGGGCTCGTAGGCGTAGCTGAAGGCCAGGTCATTGACGCTCTGGTCGATCCCGGGGACGCCGACATTGGCCCCCCAGCTCGGAACCGGGCCGAGGATCCCGGCCTGCGCCTTGGTGTTGACGAGGGAGGCATTGGCCAGGATCTGCCCCGTCTTGACGTCCATCACGATCGCCGTCCCGGCAATCGCGTCGGTCGAGTGCAGGGCATCGGCCAAGGCGCGCTCGGACACGAACTGGAGAGCAGAGTCGATGGTCAGCTCGAGGCCGGTGCCCGGCACGGCCCGCTTGAGTACCCGGGTGTAGGTGCTGGGCAGGCTCACGCCCGAGGCCGCTACGTACGCCCGCGAGAGGCCGTCTTGGCCGGCGAGCCGGTGCTGGTACTGATACTCGAGGCCCGCCGAACCCTGGCCCGCGGCGTTGGTGCCGCCGAGCAGCGAGGTCGCCAGGGTGCCGTTGGGATACGTGCGCACCGCCGAGCGCTGCACGACGATCCCCGGGAAGTTGAGCGCTGCGATCCTCCGACCCGTCAAGACGTCGAGAGTGCGGGTCACAACCACGTAGCCGCTGTGACGGCTGAGCAGGCGAACCAGCGTGGCTACGCGCACGTGCACCAGAGGACTCAGCGCCCGGGACTCCGCCTGGGGGTCCGAGATCTGGAAGTCGTCGGCGATGACGACCGACGTCGGGCGCGAGACCGCCAGCGTCTGCCCGTAGCGGTCATAGATCCCCCCGCGCAGCGCCGGCGTGACGATCGTCTGGCGGACCTGGCTGATCGAGAGCGCCGCGTAGCGCTGGTGCTCGAGGACCTGGATCTGCACCAGGCGCACGGAGAGCAGTCCGAGGGCCGAGGCGAGGATCAGCCGAATCACTTGGAGGCGCTTGCTGGTGGAGACCCTGGTCCGACGCACCACGGGCCGGTCACGCCGCGTGGTCGTCGAGCTCACCGAGCCGTCCTCGACGTCACGGAGACTGGGGTCGTGAAGCGCGGCAGTGCCAGGGGCACGGCCAGCGACACGGCAGGCACCTGCGTGATGATCGTCGGATCCACGAGGTGCAGCCCGCGGGCCTCGGTGGCCACGACGCCGGGTGTCGAGAAGCTGGATACCGAGCTCACGGCCTGCGCGTAGCGCGACTGGGCCGTCGTCAGTTCGTTCTGCAACAGCTGCAGCTGGACTTGCCGACTGGCGGCCAGCATGCTGCCAGCCACCGACACGGTGACCGCCACCAGAACGACGATCGCCGAGCGGCGTGCCGGCGAGATCGCTCGCCGATGGACCCGCACGCGCGTCGGCGCGGGTCGAGTCTGCGGACGGGCGACGTCGTCGCGCACCAGGCGATCGACGCGCCGGGGGAAGGTGACGACGCTCACGCCGCGACCTTCCACCCAACGCGTAGTCGTGCGGACCGCGCGCGCGGGTTGGCGGCTATCTCCGCCGGCCCGGCCGTAATGGCGCGCAGGCTGCGAACTCGAAGTGTGGGAACAGCACCGCAGACACACGGCAATGCCGGTGGGCAGGTGCAGCCCCCGGTCACGCCGTCACGGAGGAAGTCCTTGACGACGCGGTCCTCTCCGGAGTGGTAGGAGATGACGATCAGGGCACCATCGACGCGCAACGCCGTGAGCGCCTGACGGAGCCCATCGACGAGCTCGGCACCCTCCTCGTTGACCGCACGCCGCAGGGCCTGGAAGACGCGAACCGCGCTGGGGCCCCGGCGCCGGGCGCCGGGAGGAACCGCGCGGTCCACCACGGCGACGAGATCACTCGTCGTGCGCGGTTGGGAGCGCATGATCGCCCGCGCCAGCACCCGGGCAAAGCGCGTCTCGCCGTTCTCCCGCAGCAAGAGGACCAGGGTGTCCTCGTCAACGCTCTCGAGGAACTCCGCCGCCGTCGCACCCTGCGTGGGATCCATACGCATGTCGAGGGGAGCATCGGCCCGCAGCGAGAATCCCCGACCAGGGGCGTCGAGCTGGTGGGACGAGACGCCAAGATCGAACAGGACCGCACCGATGGCCGAGCCCGCCACGTAGGCGGTCTCTTGCTCGAGGATGGCGCTGAGCTCACCGAACCGTCCAGCGACCACACGGACGCGGTCGCCGAATGCTGCGAGCCGCCCACCGGCCACGACGCGGGCCTCGGGGTCACGGTCGACGCCGAGGACGCGAACGCGCGGGCGCGCGGTCAGCACCGCTGCGGCATGTCCACCGCCTCCGAGCGTGGCGTCCACGACGATGTCGGGCTCGTCTGCGATCAGGTCAGCGACCTCATCGACAAGGACCGGCACGTGATAGTCGTCAGCACCTTGGCGCTGCGTGCTCTCCCCGTGGACCTCTCGTGCCAGTCCCGGAGCGCGTCGGCGCCCCCGCTCCGCCGCCATCACCGCGGCTCCCGGAACGCCGCTTCGGCCGGCTCGACGATGGTGCCATACCGGGCCGGCGACCATAGTTCCACGTGGTCGATCGCCCCGATGACCAGGATCTCGCCCTCGAGTCCGGCGTAGTCCCGAATCGATGTCGGAAGCGCGAGGCGACCTTGCCGATCGATCTCCACGTCGGCCGAGTGGGCCGCCCAGTACCGAGCCTGCTGACGCTCGTCGCCGCCGCCGTGACGACTCTGGTCGAGGCGCTCGTCGGCCTGGCGGGTGAACTCGCTCGGCGTCCACAGTGCTGCGCATCCGTCGAGGTGGGGGCTGACGTGCCCACCGCGCTCGAAGGCGGGGCGGAAACGAATCGGCAGGATCAGGCGACCCTTGGCATCAAGTGCGTGCTGAAAGCTACCGACGAAACCCAGCACACACCACCTCCTTCGTCATCCATTCCCCACCACTTTGCGCCACTGTACACCACAAGTCGCCACTTCGTCACCCAAAAATGCCCCGAGAACGTAGCCGTGCCGCCCGGTGATTCGAGGTCGCGGGGCCGGGTCGGGACGTGACCGGTCAGCGGGAGAGACTCGGGGCGCCGCGGGACTGGTGAGGGCTAGGTCGCGGGGTGGTCAACGATGTCGATCACCCACGGGCCGCCCTGCACCGCCAGCCCGGCCACCACGGCATCGGGGTCGCCGAGACCCAGGGAACCGACGGTGTGGTGGTGCAGGTGGGAGGCCAGGCCGGGCGGAGGGGTGGCCAGCCAATCGAGAACGCGGGCCGCTGGCTGAGACGGAATCTGGGTCGAGATCAGCGCCCCTTCTCGGACGCGCCACTGCATGAGGCCAACCGCCTTGTGATCCTCGACGAAGACCTCACCCGGGCCGCGCCCGGCGAAGCACACGACACGATGCTCGACGGCCCCCGCGACCGGGCCGGTGTGCACCGACACGGCTCCGGCCACCTGGTCGGCCAGTACGGCGCGCCACCACTCCCCGACCTCGAGCGCGGCGGCACGAATGTCGGGCGTCCATCGCGCGTCCGTCGAGGGGATCCACCAGTCCACCCACAGACCCCCCGGATCCAGCACGACGATGCCTCCGCCCCCTCGCCGCTGCCGCAGCTCCAGGTCGGCGCGCGCCGCCACGCTCAGGAGCTCGACGCCCTGGCGGCTCCCGAGCACGACGTAGGTCGCGCGCATCTGGTGCACGATCATGGTGCCCCTCCGTCGCGCGCGCAGCGCCTCGTAGTCCAGCAGCGCAGGAACCGGGCCGCTCACGAAGCTTGCGGCAGGAAGGGGGCCCACGACGGCTCGGGATCGGGCACCGACCGCCAGCGCCACCACAGGCCATCGGGCACTCGTGGCTCGAAGTGCAAGTGCCAGCCGATCTCGTCGAGCAGACGATCACCCTTGAGCGTGTTGTGACGACGGCAGGCTGCCACCACGTTGAGCCACTCGTGGCGCCCGCCGCGGCTCTTGGGCACCACGTGGTCGACGGTGTCGGCGTGACCCAAGCAGTAGGCGCAGCGGAAGCCGTCGCGGACCAGGAGGGCACGTCGCGTGAGCGGTGGGATCCGGGCGGCGGCGGGAAGCCGCACGTAGTCGTGCAGTCGAATGATGGAGGGCACCGTCACCGACAGGGTTGCCGCGTGGTACACCGTCGGCTCGTCCTCGGTGGCGACGGTCTCGGCTCGCCCACCCAGCATCAAGACGACCGCCCGACGCTCCGACACCAGTTGCAACGGCTCGTATGTGGCGTTGAGCAGGAGCACCCGGCCCATACGTAGAACCTACCGGCTCGCGCGCTGGTGATTCGACCATCGTGCGACAGCCACGACCTCCTGGGGACTGAGCGCCCGACCGTCGCTCCCGGCCGCCGTGTGGACCCGGAACGCCCAGTACGCCGGATCGGGCACGGGCAGCCACGGGCGGCGTCGCCACCAGTCGGCCTGACGCAGGCGCCAGGCCGCCCGGATGACGGAGGGAATCCACTGGGGATGGCGCCAGAGATACCACGCCAGCCCAGGCACCCTGAGTGAGAACGCCACGTCGCGCGAGCGCGCGGCGTCGTCAGGACCAGACGGCATCATCGCCCCTCCAACTCGCGACGCCGACTGCCTTCTCGGGCGCGCCACCCGGCGTCGCGCCCCGCATCCGGAGCCTGGACGCGCACTCCTTGTCGGTCGCTGGCCCGCCCGCTCACTCCGTGCGACGTCGGATGTGTGAGACCCAGTCGCGAATGCGACGAAGACGCGGCTCGCCCCGGGCCGTCTCGGCCTCCCCTTGAGGCGAGCGCGTAATGTCGTGCCACGATGCCTTCCCGAGGAGCCGGGCGTTGCGCTCAATGACGATCGCCGAGACGAACATCAACGCGACGCCGGCCAGTCCCAGCAGCGTGGATCGCGAGAAGAAGATAACGAGGATCAGCAAGCCCGCCACGAAGCCCAGCGCTCCCCAGCGCACGCGCCGGCCGCCGTGTGAGTACACGTTGGTCTCGGCCACGTTGCGCGCGAAGCGAGGATCCTGCCGACTCAGGGACTCTTCAAGCTGGGCCAGAATTCGCTGCTCGTGCTCCGACAGCGGCATCACACCTCCTTCCGCGCACTCGCTGTTATGGTACCGTCCGGCCCGCCGAAGTCGCACATCATCGCGCCCCCTCGGGCCCGCATCCAGCGCCGGCGCGTGATGATCCGGGTCGCCACCATCTGCACTGGAAACATCTGCCGATCGCCCATGGCCGAGGTGGTGCTGAGCCACCTGGTGTCCCAGCACTCCGCACTGGCTGACCAGGTCATCGTCTCGAGCGCGGGCACCGCAGCCTGGCACGTCGGCTCCGCCATGGACGCGCGGGCCCGCCGCGCGCTGGACCGCGCCGGATTCAACGGTTCAGGAACGCCGGCCGCCTTCGCCAGCCCGGACTATCTCAACGAGCAGGACCTGATCATCGCGATGACGCGCGAGCACCGCGACGACGTGAGGCGCCGCACCTCCGGCGACCCTCGCCGCGTCGTCCTCCTGCGCAGTCTCGACGGCTCGCCCCACGCCCTGGACCTGGCCGACCCGTACTACGGAACCGACCACGACTTCGACCGCTGCCTGGAGATCATCGCGCACAGCCTGACGTCTCTAGTGACCTCATGGGTGCAACATGGCGGCCGACCCCAATGGTGGCTCGTCCCGTGACGGTGTCACGACGGCGTCGCTGGATTGCCGGTGAGACCAAGATCGCGGTGGGGGTCGGCTTGGGCGCCCTGGGCGCGCTGGTCTGGTCGGCGACGTCCCACGCCTCCTACGCCCTACTCATCGATGGCCGGACAAGCTTGCCCATCCTGACCCAACTGCACGTACGCAGCGTGCGCGAACTGGTGGCGTCCCCCCTGTTGGCCATCTTCTTCCTCGGCGTCGGGCTGGAACTGGCTCGCGAGCGCCGTCACGGCATCCTTGCGCAGCGACGCCATGCCGTGAGCCCGATTGCCGCGGCCGTGGGCGGTATGGCCGCGACGGCGATCATCCAGGCGGGGATAGGGCTGACAACCTCGACACCCGATCTCATGCACGGATGGGGCGTCCCCATGGCCACCGACGTCGCACTCGTCCTCGGTGTCGTGGCCGCAGCGGGACACCGGCTCCCCCTCACGACCCGCCTCTTCCTGCTGGCCCTAGCCGTCACCGACGACTTGATCAGCGTCGTGGTCCTGGGATTCATCGGAGGGCGTTCGGTACGACTGTGGGGCCTCGCCCTGATCGTGGTGGCGGGCATCGCCCTCTTCGTCTTGTCCCGTCGGGTGGCTGGCACGACCCTTCGATGGGCCTTCCTCGCGCTGCTGTGGGCACTGTTCGCGTGGACCGGGGTCGAGCCGGCGCTGTCCGGCGTCCTCGTCGGCCTGGTCGTGCCGAGCGACGTTCACTCCGCGAAGCGCCTGGAGCCGGTGGCCTCATGGTGGTCGACCCGTCTCATCCTCCCCGCATTCGCACTGGTGAGCTGCGGGCTTGACATCTCCCAGCTGACGTGGCGGGGACCGGTCCCCGGGATCGTTGTCGGCGTCGCCACAGCCCGCATCGCGGGAAAGACCCTCGGCATCGTCGGAGGGGTCATGCTGGCGCAGCGGTTCGGCTACGAAGCACCCGCCGGCGTGCGCGGTCGTGTCCTGTGGGGATCAGGCCTGGTGTGCTCGATGGGCATCACCATCCCCGTACTCTTCGCCGACGCCCTGTTCCCCTCAGAGGCACGCGTCACCAACGCCTTCACCGCCGGACTCTTGCTCGCCACCACGGTCGGCGCGGCCGCTGCACTCCTGATCTGGCGCTGGCCGCCGCTCAGGGAGCGACACGACCTCGCCCGAACCTAGGTCCCCAGCACCCCGATCGGGCAGGCAACCCCCGTGCCGCCCAGGCCGCAGTACCCCTCAGGATTGGCCACCAGGTACTGCTGGTGGTACTCCTCGGCCAGGTAGAAGGGACCCGCCGGCGCGATCTCCGTGGTGACGGGACCGAACCCCGCAGCTCGCAGGATCTGGTCGTAGGCGTCGCGCACCTGCCGTGCCACGGCGGCCTGCTCCTCGTCACGCGTGAAGATCGCGCTGCGGTACTGCGTGCCGACGTCGGCACCCTGGCGATGGCCCTGCGTGGGGTCGTGGCTCTCAAAGAAGTGGGCCAGCACCCGGTCGTAGGTCAGTCGTGCCGGGTCGAACGCGACCATCACGGTCTCGGCGTGCCCGGTGCGGCCGGTGCAGACCTCCTCGTAGGTGGGGTTCGGCGTGAAGCCACCTTGGTACCCGACGGCCGTCATCTCGACACCCGCCAGCCGGTAGAACGACCGCTCGGCACCCCAGAAGCACCCCAGCGCCAGATACGCCTGGTGCAGCCGACCGTCCAACGAGGTGAAGGCACGCCCGTAGACCAGGTGAGCCCGGTTGACGCTGATGGGTGTGGTGCGTCCCGGCAGCGCCTCGCTGGCCGGGACCATGTCTTCTCGCCGCAACACGCCGCGAATCCTACGGGTCACCCGGCGCGCACCGATCGCCCTAGGCTCGGCGCGTGGACGGCACGTGGTCGCGCGACGACATTGCCGCCAGCGTGCGCCGGGCCGGCGGCCGGATGACTGCCGCCAAGCGAGGCATCGCCGACGTCCTGGCGGCCACCGGCACCGACTTGTCGGCTGACGAGATCACCCAGCGCGTGCAGGCGGCCCGGCCGGAGATCTCCCCGTCGACCGTCTACCGCGTGCTCGACGAGTTCGAGGAGCTCGGCATCGTCGTGCACGCGCACCTTGGTCACGGCGCCACGGTGTACCACCTGACCGGCGTCCCGCACGGCCACGTCGTATGCACCGCGTGCGCCACGAGCTCCGAAGTTCCCGCTGAGCTGTTCGACCGCATGGAAGGCGAGCTCCTGGAGCGCTTCGGCTTCGCGCTGGATCGGCACCACGTAGCCATCGCCGGGCTGTGCGCGTCTTGTCGGGGTGTGCGCGAGCCCGGTGCCCCCGCCGACCGGGCGAGGCAGCGCGCCCACTAGGTTCTCGGGTGTGATTGTCGTCGACCATGTGACCAAGCACTACGGTCACACGGTTGCGCTGCGCGACCTGTCCTTCGAGGTCCCCGCCGGAGTGATCACGGGCTTCCTGGGACCCAATGGGTCGGGCAAGTCCACCACCATGCGCGTGATCATGGGACTCGACGCGCCCCAGCAGGGTCGCGCCACGATCAACGGGAAGACCTACCGGGAGCTGTCGTCCCCACTCCACCAGGTCGGTGCACTGCTGGACGCCAAGTCCGTGCACCCGGGGCGCTCGGCGCGCAACCACCTGCGCGCGATGGCCGCCTCGAATGGCATCTCGCGGTCTCGCTGCGATGACGTCCTGGAGTTCGTGGGCCTGACCGCGGTCGCCAACCGTCGCGTCGGCGAGTTCTCCCTCGGGATGTCGCAGCGGCTGGGAATCGCCGTTGCCCTGCTGGGCGACCCGGCGGTCCTGCTCTTCGACGAGCCGATCAACGGGCTCGACCCCGAGGGCATCCGCTGGATCCGCGACGTCTTTCGCACCTTGGCCGCCGAGGGTCGCACCATCCTGGTCAGCTCCCACCTGATGAGCGAGATGGCGCTGACGGCCGACCAGGTCATCGTGATCGGACGCGGCAGCTTCATCACCCGCGGGACCGTCGACGAGCTGACCTCGGCGGCAGCTCGGGACGTGCTGGTGCGCTCGCAGGACAACGCCCGGCTGGCCGAGGCCATCAACGCGGCGGGCGGCACGACGAGCCCGGGACCGGGCGGCTCGCTCCAGGTGGCGGTGCTGGACGCCGCGACCGTGGGTCAGCTGGCCCTGCGCGAGTCCATCGCCCTCTCCGAGCTGACGCCGGTGCGCGCCTCGCTGGAGGACGTCTTCATGGAACTGACGGCCAGCGCCACCGATTACACGAGCTCCGCGGGGGCCGCCAATGTCTGAGCCCGCCGTGGGAGCAGCCGTGCGCTCGGAGTGGGTGAAGTTCCGCACGGTGCGCTCGACACCCATCGGGTACGCCGTGACGGTGCTGCTCACCATCGGGCTGGGCGTGCTGATCACCTTCGCGATCCGCAGTCACTGGCACACCATGGACCCCATCGCACGCTTCGCCTTCGATCCCGTGTCGACCAGCTTGGCCGGCACGCTCTTCGCCCAGTTCGCCATCGGCGTGATCGGCATCTTGTTCATCACCAGTGAGTACGCGTCGGGCAGCATTCGCGCCACGCTGGCCGCTATCCCCCAGCGGTGGCGCGTAGTCGTGGCCAAGGTCCTGGTCCTGGGAGTCACAACGCTGATCGTCTCGGAGGTCGTCGTCCTCGCGGCGTTCTTGATCGGCCAGCGCATCTACGCCGGCGTCGTGCCGACGGCCTCCTTGGGGGGACCGGGCGTGGCACGCTCGGTGGTCCTTGGCGGCGCGTATCTCGCCCTGCTGGGCCTCCTCGGACTCGGACTCGGCCTGATCATCCGCCACCAGTCCGCCGCCATCAGCGTCTACACCTCGCTGCTGCTGATCGTGCCGATCATCGTGATCCTCCTGCCGTCGGGCTGGCAGAACGTCGTGGCGCGATACGAGCCCTCGGCTCTGGGCCGGTCCATGATGTCCGTCTCACCGTCCAGCAACATGTTCAGCGCCTGGCCCGCCGCGGCCGTCCTGGCGATCTACGTGGTGGTGACCCTGGTCGTCGCGACCGTGCTCCTCGAGCGACGGGACGCGTAGCGCGGTGGACCTGCGCCACGCCCTGCGCAGCACGCCCGCCGTCCGAGACTTCCTGCCCCTCCCCGTCGAGGAGTCGACAATTCGGCGTGTCCTCGACACCGCGCGTTTCGCGCCCTCAGGCGGCAACCGGCAGGGCTGGCACGTGATCGACGTCCGTGACCCGGCACGCCGCCGGGGGATCCGCGACGCCTACGTGGACGCCTGGGTCGCGTACCTCGCGCACCTGCGCGCCGGCGTCACACCGTTCTCCCCGCTCCTGACGCACGAGGAGCGTGCCGCGGTGGCCACGCACCACGCCGAGGCACGCGCCAGCATCGGGTCCGACGACTTCCCCGCCCGCCTCGATGCCGCTCCGGCGCTGCTGGTCGTGTGCGCACGCCTGGGCTCCCTGGCCGCGACCGACCAGGACCTCGACCGGTATCACTTCATCGGCGGTGCATCGATCTACCCCTTCGTGTGGAGCATCCTGCTGGCCGCGCGCGAGGAGGGGCTCGGAGGGGTCATGACCACGGTGGCGGTCGCCCGGGAGCCGGCGCTGCGCGCCATCCTCCACCTTCCCGAAGGTGTCGCGGCCGCGGCGGTGGTCGCCCTCGGCTATCCCCAGCACGAGACCACGCGACTGCGCCGGCGCGAGGTCGACGACTTCGCCACGCGCGACGCCTTCGACGGACCGCCGCTGGGTCGCTAGTCCCGGCCCAGGACCTCGCGGTTGTCGGCGCCGAAGGGGCGCGGGCCGCGCCGAATCGCCGGACGTCTCCCGTCGACCACCAGCGGCAGCCGCATGGCCCGGGTCATCCCGCTCGGCGTGTCCATCTCGCTGACGAAGTCGCCCCCCGCGATCTGGGGCTGCGCGAACGCCCCGGCGACGTCGTAGATCGGGCCGTGGGGGATCGCCGCCTGCGCCAGGCGCTCGAGCCACGTCTCGGTCCCCTCGCGCGAGAAGGCGCGATCCAGCGCCGTGCGCAAGCGCGGCAGGTCGCGCACCCGCCCGGCGTTGGTCTCCCACTCCGGCTGCGTCAGCTCCGGGTCGCCGACCGTGGCCGCGAGGCGCGCGTACTGGGCATCGGTTCCCACCGCCAGCAAGAGGTAGCCGTCGGCGGTGCGTACGGGCCCGTAGGGCGCGATGCTGGGATGGTCGTTGCCCAGTCGCTGCGGGTTGACCCCGGTAGACAGGTATCCCTGGGCCTGGTTGACCAGAGCGCTCATCGTGGACTCCAGCAGCGGCGCCTCGAAGGTCCGCGCCGGGTGACCGGTCGCCCGGGCGTAGAGCCCCGTGAGCAGCGCCACGGTCGCGTAGAGCCCGGTGATCACGTCGGCGACGGGTGAGCCCACCTTGGTGGGCGCCCCGTCGCGCTCGCCGGTGACCCCCATCAGTCCCGATCGGGCCTGGGCCAGCAGGTCGAACGATGGCTGCGCCGCCACGGGCCCACCGCTGGTGGCCGGAGTGACCGTCACCCAGATCGCCTCCGGATTGACCGCGCGAAGCTCGTCGATGCCCAAGGCGGCGACCTGGTTGGGCAGGTAGTTCTCGACAACGGCATCGGCTTGGCCGACCAGCTCGGCGATGGCGGCGAAGTCCTGCGCGTCGCGCAGGTCGGCAACGATCGCCCGCCGGTGCCGGTTCACCGCCAGGTAGTAGGTGGCATCCTCGCCCAGCACCGGCGGCGCGAGAGCTCGCACCGGGTCGCCCCCGGGGCCCTCGACCTTGATGACGTCGGCACCCAGGTCGCCGGCAATCATGGCGCACAGCGGTCCCGCCAGGACGCGCGAGAGGTCCAGGACACGCAGACCCTCCAGCGGCAGCCCCGTTCCCCTGTTCGAGGGATGGATCTCCCAGGTCACGCCAGGACCTTGGACAAGAAGCTGCGCAGGCGCTCGGAGCGGGGATGGCTCAGGACCTGGCGGGGGTCGCCGGACTCCTCGATGACCCCGGCGTCGAGGAAGTAGACCGAGTCGGCGACCTCGCGGGCGA
>JAJYEQ010000023.1 GCA_021785695.1 Actinomycetes bacterium | reverse complement strand
TTGGCGTAAGCACCACCAGCCTTGAAGGGGCCCACCTCTATTTGGTGGACCTAGTGGCCCACTGCGGTACTCACAGGGTGGGGAATTTCGATGATCGTCTCTGGGGAGTTTCCATGATTCTCGTCAGAAAAGCCTGACATGGTACGACTTGCCAAGGAAGTCATCGCCTTACACGTCGTCAGGAGCCTTACCAGGCGTGAAGTCCACGAGATCGTTGCGCTTCGTGCCCGCGAAGACTTGCTCAGGGAACTGCGCCAGAATCCACAAGACCTTGCCCTGGCCTTCTTGAGACGGACGAAGCTCTATGCGGCCGGCCCCGAGGCGCTTGAGGAGCAGGCCCAATGGGATGCCAATCGAGCGCTCACCGCGCTCGACACTCCGGAGTTCTGGCACTCGCGCCTGATGGCCAATATCGATGAGCTCAACGCACTCCTATCGAGCACCAGCATTCAGGTTTTCGAGGCTGGGAGTGGGTCTGGTGAGTTCATGATCGCCGACGACCCCGCTCCGACGATGATGGCGGGTTACTTCGGACTCGGTCCGTTGACCGGTGTCTCGTACGACAAGACAACCACCATTGCACTGCCAGTCAGCCCCCGATTCGCCATTGCGTTGATTGAACAGCCGGAGTGGCATCAGGCAACCCCTGAGGTCGTCCACTTCTTGAACTGCGTGCAGCTGAGCAACGCAAAGGAGCGCGTCTTCTACAGCCCCCGCAGCAACTTACGCTCCCTGGCCGAACGTGCCCCGGCCGCCCGCCGCGCGCGGCCTCCCGGACTGGGCCCGTCACTCATCAGTCTTGATCCAACGGAGAGTCCATCCACGTAGATCTGAATCCGGCCGTCAGTGAACTCTTTCTGAACGCTGTCGAGTTCTAAGTACCGCTGAGCGTCGTTGACGTCCCCTGTCCTCTACGCGGATTCCTACCGCAGGTAGCCCACGAAGAAGAATTATCACTCGTGGGAAAATTGGTGCGGCTACGGCCCTACGATCGGGATGTGGATCTCCATCTGAACTTCTCTCTGACCCCAGATGAACTTCGCAACCCGCATTTGAGTGAGGCCACATTCGACGAAGTTGTTGAGATCGACACCGAGGAAGTGCTCGCCATGATCCCCGGCTCCTCGGTGAAGGTGTTGCGCGGTACCGTAGGAAAGGGTGCGTCGAACTGGGGCGTCGATGTCCTGGTCGCAGTACCTATTCTCGCCTACCTGGACGGGCTAATCGACCTAGGCGAGCGAGCGATCAGGTTGGTTAAGAAACTCACCGGTGGCGGAACCAACCGGAGGCTTCTCGTCCGGGACCCGCCGACTGCCGGCGTGCTCGCGGTCGGTGCCTATCAACCCCGATCAGATCTCCGAGAAGGGGTCGTAGTGGGTTCATGGTGCGTCACGGGTGGTAACCCCGGTATCGGTCTTGACGGTCGTGACCTCTGGGTGACGTCAGTGCAAAAGCAAGATCAGTCCGTCATTCTGATCGTGACGTCACCGAGCGGTGAAGTTCTTGGGTCGGTCACGGTTCCCCCGAGGTTCTGATACGCCCTACTGCGGCCATCGGTGACTCTTGTTCACTCCTTGCCAATTCCATACGCACAGAGGACGGTCAATGCCAATTGGCAACAGTGCGATACTGACCACGTGGTACACCACTACACGTGGCTGTTTGGTACCCGCGCACGTCGTCGGAGAGGCACATATCGCCGCCATTGCATGCAGAATCGGAGACAAGAAATTACCGGCGGTGCGACGTCGTGCACGCCCGATCGTGGCCGGGGAAGTAGGTCGCGCGCGTTGCGCCGGATCGCGGTGACGGTGGCCACTTCGTTCACCATGCTCACCCCGCTGGTGGGGGCGCCCTTGGCCGGGTCCACGACACCAGCTCCGATGTCACCGGTATCGGTGTCATTCCTGCCCTCCGGCGAAGGCTGGATGTTAGCCACCTACCACTGCGGAACAGATACGTGTGTTCGCGTCGAGCACACGTCGAATGCCGGCCAGACGTGGACCACCGCCGCCGTTCCGAATTCGCTACAGAGAGCCATGCGCACAACGACTCCCGACCTTGACCCCTTCGCCCAAACGACCATCTACTTCGTCAACGCAGAGAACGGGTGGATCTACGGCTTCGTGCCGAGCGGGAACACCAACGGCACCACTAACGCGTTGCTGTGGTCCACCCACGACGCAGGGCGCACGTGGCATCGAGTCCCCCTAACGTCACTCGGATTGAGATTCGCCGTCCTCTCGGTGGGCGCGAGCCATGGTCAGGTCTACGCAATCGGGGGGAGCACGAGTCAAACTTTCGGACTCTGGCGGTCTCCGATAACGACCGATTCCTGGCGCCGTGTCCACACGCCCACGCTGATCTCGGCCGCCGGGGGAACTTCAATGGAGGGCGCTCTCGTGTTCAAGGGCACCAGTGGCTGGTTGATGGTTGGCAATGACCGCGGTGTCACCGGCGCCGCGCGCCTGACGAGTTTGGGTCAGTGGGTGAAGTGGGCCGGACCGTGTGCCACTGTCGGCGGTAACTTCGCGGTTCCCGTTGCGTATTCACCAACCTCACTCGTCGATGTCTGCACCATTGGCGGTTTCGGCGGAGACGTCGCACCCGGCACACCGAGAAGGCTGAGGATGAGTACGACGTGGATCTTCACCTCACACGATGGTGGGTTGACCTTCACTCCCACCCACCAGATCGGGGTCGGAGTTCCGACCATGTGGATCAACCAGGTTCCCGGTCTCCCCGCGTCGCCCTCTCCCGGCGCCATCTTCGTTGCTAAGTACATCAACAAGGGTCAGACGTCACCCGAGCATCTCTTCGCGACGAGCGATGGCGGAAGGACCTGGACATCGGTGTACACGGCAAGCCCGCAGACGGCATTCATTCAACTCGTAACGTTCGCATCGCCGCGTCTCGGTGCGGCCATTGTCCTGATCACTCCATCAACGTCATTCCTCATCATTTCCACTGACGGAGGCAGGCAGTGGCGACGAACGGTCTCTACGCCCATCAACGCCGCATCACCTCGAGCTCGGGCAGCGAGGATCACGAGGTCCTTCTCGGCCTCCATCGCGCTGCTTCGCTTCTCGACCGCTTGACACTTGACACCCTTCAGGGATCAATCGGCGAGGACCGCCCGGAGGTCAATCTCGGCGAGCTCACCTTCAAGTTCAACCGGCGCTACTCGCGAGATCAAGGACTGCTCTTCTACCGGTTGACGACCCTGGCCGCCACTACACCCACTCACGCACCGCGAATTAGTCCAGGACAACGCCCCGAAGCAGACTCCACCGATCTCGCCGCGAGATGGAGTGTCGCGACGTGAGACTACGGAAGGCAACCGTCAACTGAACCGACGTCAGCGCCGATGGATTCAACGCGCGAAGCGTGCACCGCGTGGCCCCGCCTGTACGCAAACCATCGGATTCCGCAGTTACGGCGTGGGCCGAGTGGACTGCACGAAGATCGCACCAGGTGACTTTGAACCAAAAACGACGCCGACGATCGCACAACTGCTCGAAGCGTTGCACGAGATGGCGTTGACCTGTGCTCCGATTGCACCGGGGAACGAGGATGCGCCAACCTCCGTCACACCACCCCAGGCGTCACTCGTCTCGTTCAGCGCAAACGACTGAACGTAGCCCCCCTTTCCGGTGTAGCTTCCGATAACGCCACAGTTGCCGGCGGACCCACACGAAATGTTGACCACCGAAGTGAAGTGACCTCGATTCAGTGCCGACAACCCTGAGATCGGCATCGCCATGCCCCATCGGCCACGTACTTCACTGACGAGAAACGCCCGTTGATAACTGCCGGTTCCGTAGGAACCGCCGGCGACACAGTCACCGGGAGCCCCACACGAGATCGAATACAACTGCTCGAGATGTCTGCCATCGAGCGCCACGATTCCAGGAATGTCGAAGGCTCTGCCCCACACCCCGTGTGTCTCATCAACAAGGAATGATTGGGTGACACCGGTTTGCGCTCGAAAGGTTCCGCGTGCGCCACAGCTACCCACCGCGGCACACGAGAGCGAGATCGCGTAATCCGAACCGCCCGGACTTAATGCCGCGAGACCCGGAATGACTTTCGCGCGGCCCCAAACGCCACTCGTTTCGTTTACGGCGAAGGCCGGCAAAGGAACTAATCCCTTTTGCTCGGTGCCGACGGCGCTGCAGTCGCCCGGCGCTGAACACGACATCGACGAAATTCCAGAACCCTCCATGGCGTGGGTCGTCGGGCCAGCGACGAGTTCGAAAGGTCCCCACGATCCGCGTACTTCACTTACGACAAATGCTCGCGCGCCGTTCGCGCTGGAGATCCCTCCGCCGGCACTACAGTCGCCGGGCGAGGAGCACGAGATCGTCGAAAGATACGCGAAGTACTCGGTTCCGAGAGTGCTGACGCCCCGAACTTTCTGGACCCGCCCCCACACGCCATCGCTTTCGTTGGCAACGAAGAGGAGGAGCTGATTGCCGCCAGTGGCGTACGTCCCAACCGCGCTGCAGTCGCCGGGCAAGGAGCACGACACGACGCTCGCACCGGTGTTGGGCCCCTCTTCTCGAGCGGTCAATCCTGGCAGAACCTCGACCTTGCCCCACTGGCCATGTTTCTCATTCACAATGATGGCTCGGTTGTGTTTCGCCTTCACCGAGTAACTTCCCACCGCACTGCAGTCACCGGGCGAGGAGCACGAGAGTGAGTAGAGGTAAGCGCTGCTACCCAGATTTACCCCTGGTGCACCGCGCAACGTGGTAACCCTACCCCACGCCACGCTCGCGTGATGGGGCCACCACAGGTACGCGAGGAGGCCACCCGCGATCAGTACCGAGATACTGACGGCTACGACAAGATTTGCGCGATACCGACCCATCATCCGTAACGCCTCTCGGGCCTCGATGGCGGTGCTGTGTCATTGACCAGCCCGTGGGTGCAACGTAACACTCGAAGTCGTCACTAGGGATCACGTCCCGCCGAGTGGCGTCAGTCCGATGGAGCACTTCTCGATGCGGGACCATCTTCTCAGTTGACTTTGGCCAAGGCAACAGGCGCTGACGATAGTGCGTCACTCTTCAAGTGAGCCATGGACTCCTGGGATAGGTAGCGACGCTCCGAGACGCTCCACTCGTCGTACTGTTCGACACAGACCGCCGTGATGAGACGAAGTGCCGCGGCGTCGTTGGGGAAGATCCCGACGACGTTGGTGCGCCGCATGACCACGGCGTTGAGTCGTTCGAGTGAGTCAGTCTCGGTCGCGAGCCGTTTCGTTGGGTGGTGCGCGAGAGCGTCCGTTCGTGGCGCTCGGCCTGAACCACCTCAGTCGCCTCGGCGTCGATCAACGCCTGGTAGAGGAAGCTGACCATCTGGCGAACGAGGTCACCGCTCTCGTCGCTCCTGAGTTGTTCGAGCACTGCGGACAGGTCAAAATCATGGTGGGTCACCGGAGTATTCCTTTCGTGTCGTGGATGGACACATCAAGAACTACTCCGGTGGCCCGCCGTCACAACAGACCGATGGACTCACACCACGCCAGGGGACGTGAACCAGTAACCGCGCTGGGCGAGCTTGATGAGCGCGGCGCCGTCGACAACTCTCGTCGCCTGCGGGCATGCGGGCGGAGCGTGAGGACCGCTCGGCGGATCCACCACCACGGGCGGCCCCGCCGGGTAGTCCGCCGCCAGCGGACAACTGGCGCACTGGGGCTTGTCGGCGCGGCTTGCGAATTATAACGGGGGGGTTCTGGTAGTTCTAGAGGGCAGAACCAGGGGGGTTCTAATCAGATAGCGCCACGAGGGATGACCAGATTCGGACTCGCTTGGTCGAGATGAACCCCTGGTGGGGCGCCGCCGCAGCCTCCAGGGATCGACTGGAGTGGGTCGCTCACGATCAGGTTCTTCGCACGCGAAAGTCATTCGACCTCGGATACCGCCCCGCGCTGCTCGATGACGTCGCCCACGGTCCGGTCGACGACAAGCTCGTAGTCGTTCGGGGTCCGCGTCGGGTGGGCAAGAGCGTGCTCCTCAAGGATGTCGCGGCGACGCTGTGCGCTCGCGACGACGTCGACCCTCGGCAGATCGTCTACCTGCCCACCGACGACATGAAAGAGCAGGACCTGAATCGTGCTGAGATCATTGGCCGCGATCTCACGCGGTCGATAGGAGCCGCGCCACGAGTCTGGCTGTTCGATGAAATCACATCGATCGCTGGCTGGACGAAGGCACTGAAGTACCGACGCGACAACACCGTCTTCGGCAACGACACCGTCGTGTGCACGGGCTCGTCGTGGGCGGCCGACACCGCGGCGGTTGCGGACCTCATCGCGGGCAGGTCAGGGGTCAGTTCAATCAGTCGATTGCGGATCTTGTTCCCGATGTCTTTTCGCGAATTCGTCAAGGCGACGCAGCGACGCATCACGCTGCCCAGCGCAGTCTCGCCCTGGGAGTTGCAGTCGGCAGCCGTAGCGGAGGCAAGCAAGATCGCTGAGCTTGAGGCCAGTGACCTAGACCTCGCGTGGCAGGCCTACCTCGAATCCGGAGGCTTCCCTCGAGCGGTGCACGAGTTCCACACCCGCGGGACCGTGAGTACGGCGTTTCTTGCGGATCTCGGCGCATGGCTACACCAGGATGTTGATCCGGACTCTGCGGCTGATTCGATCGCGCTGCTTCTGGACGAGTTGGCGAGGAACTCGACGAGCCCTCTGAATCGATCGGCGCTCGCCGAACGCTTGGGCTACGCCGGCCACCAGACGCTCGATACCCGGCTCAACCGGCTCACGAATAGCTTTGGTGCCTTGTGGTGTCACCAGATCGACGACAAGGGTAGGCGCGTCGCGGGGTCACAGTCCAAGTTGTACCTGGCGGACCCGCTGCTTGCCCACCTTCCCTCGCGACTTCGCGCAGGACTCGCCAGACCGGACTTCACCGTCCTCACCGAGGGTGCCCTCGCGGTGGCGCTCGCGCGTGCAGTGGAGAAGTCCGAACCGGGTCGTTGGCTGGCCCAAGACACGATTGGCTACCTTCGAACGGGGAGTGGCAACGAGGTGGATTTCGGTCCCGTCTCCTCCCGATCGGCCGCGGGAACTCATATGACCACACCCGTTGAGTCCAAGTGGGTAGCAACCGGCTGGCGTGGCGAAGCCAGGGTCATTGAGGACAAGTTTGGGCGCGGAGTCGTGGCAACGAGGAACATCGGCGATGTGACGAATCCGGCGTGGGCGCTGCTTGCACCATTGGTGGCCCTTCTTCTCGGGTGAGGCTGCGCGTAGTTGTGTGGCGGTGGGCCGCCATCGTTGTGCCGACCCTCAGTAGCCCCGGTATCCCCCCCTCTCACCTGTGTTTCCGCGGCGCGTGCACTGTGTGGTCACATGTGCCAGGAGTGTGTGGGGAGCTCCGGTTACGAGGTAGGAATCCCAGACCGGGGCTGGACTCAGCGATTTTCGTCAACTACCCGCCACGGGGTCTTGACGAAAGATGACGGTGGTTTCCAGCGCTCCACGCAACGCCAGCCTCGATGGAGTGATCGCTCACGGCACCAGGCGGGTGCTCGATGAGCGGGCCACGGTGGACGACAAGCCAGAAGTGAACCGGGCGGAGACTCCAGGTGGAGGACCTCTCCCCCAGGGAGGTGGCTGGTCAGCTCAGCATGGACAGCTCGCTGGCGGACGGGATGCTCACGGTCGGTCGTGTCCCTTCGGGCGTCACCGACTCGTGGCCGCCACGGACGGGCTATCTGACCATCGCCGAGCGCGAAGCCAGCTCCGGCGCCACCCGGGAAGCTTGCCTCACGTTTCCTCATCGAGAGTCGTCTGGTCACCGCGTTCGCACGCGTGCGGTGTGCTCTTCGGGGCGACCGCAGACTCGCTCACCGCTCACTCCTGGGACTCTCGTCAGCTCGTCGGCCGTGAGGTCGCGGTGACGATCGGTCCTTCGGCTGGACGCAGCTGCCACCAAGAGTTCCCCTGATCCCCGCGGTGCGGGGACTCTTCGGCGACCGCCTGCACCGTGGCGCCTCGTCCAACGCTTCATCCGTTGAAGCGACGGCGGCCCGCACCACACGGATCGAAAACGTGCAGCGGGCGGCGTCAGCAACAGGTCACGAACGCTGATCAGCGAGACCGTTCGCCGCAAGCGCCCACGGGGCACGTCGAGAATCGTCGCGGTCCGGGCGCGAAGCGATCGTCTGACCGGCGCCACAGCGCACCGCGGCGTCTGGCTGGGAACCGCTCCGCGGCTGAGTCCCTTTTCACTGCTGGCGGTGAGGCGCGGTGTTACGGTCCGAGGTGATGCGTGGCGAGCGCGACCCGGACGCTGTCCTGGACCACCAGGTCCGGATGGTGCTCGGTCTCGAGCAGGAGATTGCCGACGCGTTGGGCTGGCAGATGGAGCACGCGTCGGCGCGAGCGACGCTGCGAGCCGAGCTGGCGACGATGCGCCACGACTGCGAGATGCGAGCGCACGATCTTCGCGGCTGCCTTCGCCAGCCCGATCTCGAGCACGCCGCTGGGACCTCGGCGGTGACGGCGATGCTGTCCCAGGTTCGCTCGACCGCGTCGCCCGCGGATGCGCTATGCGTCACGGCGGCTGCCTACGGCCTGGGTGCGAGTGAGTACGCGGTGCTGACCGAGCTGTCCTTCCGGCTCTTCGACCCCGCGCTGCGCGAGCTGGCACCACGCCATCTGGAAGCGCACGCGCGAGCCATCTCCCGCCTGCACTCTCTGCTCGCCAGCGCTGTGGTCGAGGAGCTCGACGACAACGGACTCGACTGCCGGTGCATCTGCCCGATGTGCAGCCTCGGCGCCTGCGGGTGCACCGTGGCGGGGCGGGCCACGATCGATGAGGCGTGGCCGGCCAGCGACACCGACCACTCTGACGACCCAGGACTGGACATCACTCCCCCGCGGCGGGGAAGTCCGCTGGCGCTCGGCGGGGCCCGGGGGGGCCACCGACTGGTGGCGATCGATGGCCAGCCCATCGCCACGGCGGGTATCGACGCCGTGGTGGAGATCCAGTCGGCGATCCGTCGACACCAGCTCGGTGAGCAGTTCGTCGTCACGATCGCCGACGCGCTGGGGGAGACCCGCGAGCTGCGCGTCGAGCACGTCAGCGACTACTGAGCGGCGGGTGGCATTTCGTCACTCGACGCCGGTCGGGCTGCTTGAGGCGACGGCACGTCGGGACGACCTCCGCGCAGGGGGCCCGCTGGCAGGGGCGACGGCCCCCGGGGGTGCGGCACCGGGCTGACGGCCTCGACCTCGCTGGCGATCGCGGCTCCGCCGCGCTCCCCCTAGGGTGGAGGCGACTCGATCCAGGAGGCCGCCATGCCCGTCCCTCGTCGCACTCTGGGAACCGGAGCCGCCGCGCTGGAGGTCTCCGCGCAGGGACTGGGGTGCATGGGGATGTCCGAGTTCTACGGCACGGGCGACGACCGCGGGTCGATCGCGGTCATCCACGCCGCCCTCGACGCTGGCGTCGACTTCCTGGACACCGCCGACATGTACGGACCGTTCACCAACGAGCGCCTGGTAGGCCAGGCCATCGCCGGCCGGCGCGACGACGTGGTCCTGGCGACCAAGTTCGGCAACGAGCGCCGCGAGGACGGCAGCCGGGTGGGCGTGAACGGCCGGCCTGACTACGTGCGCCGCGCCTGCGACGCCAGCCTGCAGCGCCTGGGCGTCGAGCACATTGACCTCTACTACCAGCACCGTGTCGATGGCAGCGTCCCCATTGAGGAGACCTGGGGCGCCCTCTCCGAGCTGGTGGCTGCGGGCAAGGTGCGCCACCTCGGCATCAGCGAGGCGGCGCCCGAGACGATCCGTCGGGCCCACGCGACTCACCCGATCACCGCGCTGCAGACGGAGTGGTCGCTGTGGACGCGCGAGGTCGAGGACGACGACGTGCTGGCGACGGTGCGCGAGCTCGGCATCGGCTTCGTGGCCTACTCGCCGCTCGGTCGCGGGTTCCTCTCGGGCACCATCCGCAGCATCGACGACTTCGAGCCCACCGACTTCCGCCGCCACTCGCCCCGGTTCCAAGGGGAGAACTTCGCGAAGAACCTCGAGCTGGTCGAGCGCGTGCGGGAGATCGCCGCCGCGCGCGGCGTGGCCCCGAGCCAGCTGGCTCTCGCGTGGGTCCTCGCCCAGGGACCCGACGTCGTGCCCATCCCGGGCACCAAGAGACTCGCCTACCTCCACGAGAACATCGGGGCCCTCGACGTGGTCCTGAGCCCTGCGGACCTCGCGGCCCTGGACGCCGTCGCCCCGATCGGGGCGGCCGCCGGTGCGCGCTATGCCGACATGTCCACGGTGAACCGCTAGGACACCCCACGGCCCCCCGCGCGCCGTCGGACCTCTCGCCGGGAGGGGTCGCCCAGCTGGCAGGTGTGCGCGCCCTGGTGACCGGGGCCACCTCGGGGCTGGGGCGGGCGATGGCCGAGGCCCTGGTCACGGCGGGTGCGCGGGTCGTCGTCACCAGTCGCGACCCGGACCGCGCGGCCGCCGCGGCCCGGGAGATCGGTGCGGGAGCCCGGGGGCTCGCGATGGACGTGCGCGACGCCGACGCCGTCGACGCGGGGGTCGCCAAGATCTACAACGAACTGGGGGGCCTCGACCTGCTGGTGGCCAACGCGGGCATCGGGATGCGTACGGTCAATCCCCACTTCCTCACCGAGCCGCGACCCTTCTTCTCGGTGACGCCGGCCGGGTTCCGCGACGTCGTGGACACCAAGGTGGCCGGCACGTTCCTCGCCGTGCGGGCGGTGGTCCCCCGGATGCTCGCCGCCGGCGGGGGACGCGTCGTCGTGATCTCGATGAACACCGCGACGATGTCCCGTCGCGGCTTCGTACCCTACGGCCCCGCGGGCGCGGCCGTCGAGGCCCTGGCCGGCGTCATGGCCGAAGACCTCGCCGGCACATCGGTGCGGCTCAACGTTCTGCTGCCCGGTGGGGCCACGGCGACCGGGATGATCCCCGAGGACGTGAGTGACGAGGTGCGAGGCCGCCTCCTCGACCCGGCGATCATGGGCCCTCCGATCGTGTGGCTCGCCTCGAGGGCCGCCAGCGACGTGCACGGTCAGCGCATCGACGCCAGCCGGTTCGCCCGTGAGCATCCCGAGCGGTGACGCGGTGCCTCAGCGATGCGCATCAGCGCTGACGGCGCGCTCCACGGCCTCGACGACGGCGGGACTGGTGGTGATGACACCCAGCTCGCGGTTGTAGGTGAGCGAGGAGTAGGAGAAGTTCTCGCTGCCCACGAAGGCTGTTCCCCGGGGGCCCGCGCAGTCCGCGCAGATCACCTTGGCGTGGATGTAGAGGCCCCGGGGGGAGATCGTGTGCACGTGGACGCCGGCGCGGGCGAGCTCTCCCAGAGCGCTCGCCCACTCGGCCGACGCGGTCATCACCACGGTGACCGCCACGCCCCGGCGTGCGGCTGCGGTAAGAGCGTCCTCGATCGTGTAGGACCGCATCTCCTCGTTCTCGATCAGCAGGCTGTGGTGGGCGCTGTCGATGAGGCCCACCAGGGACGACGTGGAGCCGGGGCTCCACACCAGCCCCCCGGTGCTCGCGGGCTGGCCCGGATGGCCGGTGATGTCGCGCCCGAACACCGCCTCGATGGCGGCCACTCGCGGGCGAGCGGTGATCTCGACCCACAGGTCGCGAGTCGACGAGTACCACCGACTGGTCAGGTTGCCGGTGCCGATGTAGGCGCGGGTGCCGTCGATCACGACGTACTTGGCGTGGAAGATCTGGCCCGCGGGTGCCCAGGCGACACGCACCCCGCCCGCGCGCAGCCTGGCGGCCGCCCCGGCGTTGGCGTAGGCCCCGGCGTAGGCGGCGTCCAGGAGGACCCGGACCCGCACGTGCCGGTGGGCGGCCGCGACGAGATCGCCCTCCACGACGGCGTCGCTCAGCTCGTACATCGACATGTCGATGCTGGTGCGCGCCTGGGTGATCGCCGCGTCGAGGAATCCCAGGCCGGCCGCCGGCTCGACCCAGACGCGCGTGACGGGCACCGTCGCGGTCGCTCCCGCGGGGGTCGTGGCCACCCCGACAGATGCCAGCACGACAGCAGCCAGGACGGTGAGACGGACTTGTCGCATGGGGACCTCCTCGAGCCCGTTTCGGCACTCGCCCCCGAGGGTAGCCACGACCGGTGACGTGCGCGGGGTCCGGCTACGTGGCCGGACGGGGCGCCGCCGGCCGCTCAGCGGGATTGGGCCGACGCCACCGCGGCGCGCAACTGCTCGCGCGCCGGGCTGCCCGAGCGTCCGGTGGGCGTGTCGTAGATGCGACACGACAGGCCGACCTCGCCCGCGGGGTCCCTGAAGGGGTCGAGCCCGTTGACCAGCACGGTCGGCGAGCCCCGGAAGTCCCGGGCCTGCGCCGCCTCCAGGGTGGCCACCTCGCTGAGCTCAAGCTCGAAGCCCATCTCGGCCTGCAGCGCCGCCAGGTCCGCGGCGGCGGCCTCCCAGTTGGGACATCCCGCGAAGTAGAGCAACTCCACCCGCAGCGCGGGGCCCGGCGTCTCGGTCATCATGCCCGTACCGTAGCGGCCCGCGCTCCCGGGTCAGGCCCCCCCTCGAGGTCCAGCAGGCGCCGCTTCACCGCCAGTCCCCCGGCGTAGCCCCCGAGGGACCCGTCGCTGCGCAGCACCCGGTGGCAGGGCAGCACGATGCACAGCGGGTTGGACCCCAGCGCGTGGCCCACGGCGCGAGCGGCCCGCGGCGCGCCGATGGCGCGCGCGATCGCCTGGTAGGTGGTGGTGGACCCGTAGGGCACGCGCGACAGCGCTCCGAGCACTCGCTGCGCAAAAGCCGTGGCCAGCACGGCACTGGTGGGCACGTCGAAGGAGCGGCGCCGCCCCCCCACGTAGGCGTCGACCTGCCGGCGCGCCTCGTCGAGGCGCTGGGGCTCGCGCAGCACCCGGGGCGACAGGCGCGCCGCCAGCCGCGCGGTCACCACCTCCTCGGCGTCGTAGCTGCACGCGACCAGGGTCCCCTGGCGCGTCGCGGCCAGGACCAGCGTCCCGACCGGGGTGTCGTGGAGCGCGTAGAAGACGTCTCCACCCTCCAGCCGGGGTGGTCGCGCCCGCACGTCGAGCCCCCTCAGTGCAACAGCCAAGTCCATCATCCCTCCTCGCTATCCCCCAGGGCCACCCGCAGCGCGGCCAGCGCGTCGCTGACCAGGCGGCGGCTGGCCGCCGGCGTGGTGTCGAGGGCGCGCGCCACCTCGCCGTGGGCCAGCCCGCCCACGTAGTGCAGCACCACGGCCTGGCGCTGGCGCACCGGCAGTGCGCGCACGCCCGCCCACAGACGCTCATCGGGCAGGGGCGCGAGGTCGGCGGCCGGCTCGGGGGGTCGGGCCGCACCCCGGTCGCGACGCGTGCGCGCGCGCTGCGCGTCGCGGGCCGTGTGCGCGGTGATGGTCAGCAGCCAGCTGCGCAGGTTCCCCGCGTGCGTCAGGGACGGGTAGGCCCGCAGAGCACGCGCCCAGGCCTCCTGGGCGACGTCGTCGCCATCCCGGGGGCCCGCCATCGCCGCGGCCAGGCGCGCGACGTCGCGCCAGTGCGCGTCGACCAGCTGCTGGAATGGCGGAAGCCCCACGAACATAGAACGCTAGGGGTCGCCACGCTGTGAGTCCCTCGGGCGCCGTGCCCCACCCGCAGCGTGGCAAAATGGAGGCACCGCGACTGGCGTCCTGGGGACTCGTCGCGCCTCACGACAGGAGCGCAGTGGCACGGATAGCGGGACGTTCAGTCACCGAGACGCGTGCGCGCATCCTCCGCGCTGCCGCCGAGCTGGTGTCGGAGGGCCCGAGCCGCGAGGTCCGCGTCCTCGACGTGGCCGAGCGGGCCCACGTGGGCACGCCGACGATCTACTACCACTTCAGCTCGCGCGAGGTGCTCCTGGCCGAGGCCCAGGTGGAGAACTTCTTCCGGCTGCTCGGCGATCGCAGCGGCCACATCGAGGTCCTCACCGACGCCCTCGAGCGGCACGACCGTGAGGCCTTCGTCGCCGGCTACCGCCAGTACCTGACCGAGATCAGCGCCCCGGAGACGACCGAGCGTATGTGGCAGCTGACGCGGGTCCTGCTCGACATCTCCGCCGATCCGGTCGCCCGCGCACGCTTCGTCGTTGCCCACGACGCATCTCTGCAGCAGCGCATCGACATCTTCTCGCGAGCCCAGGAGAGGGGCTGGGTGGACGCCTCGATCAACGCCACTGCCTACGTCTTGGAGTCCGGAGCCCTCATCTTGGGCCGGATCATGTTCGACGGCACCACGCACCAGGTCAGTCCCGAGGACCTGGCTGACTACCTGTGGTCCCGGATCGCCCCGCCTACGCCCGGCGCGCCGTGACCACGATGCTGCGGTGGGGCAGCGCCAGGGGGTCAGGCTGGTCCGCCAGGACCTCGGCCACCTCGGCCAGCACAGTGGCGCGCTCGGCCTCCCCCAGGAGCGTCACGTAGCTGGTGGTAGCCACCCGGCGCTGCAGGACGACCGGCGAGACCGACTCCAGCCAGGGCAGGTCGTGGCGCATCACGCGCCGGAAGGGCCCGCGGGCCACGATCCCCGCCCAGTCGGCGTGGCCGTCGAAGGGGCGGTTCTCGTCCCAGCGCATGGCCCGCGTGAGGCGGCGCACCCAGACCCAGGACTCGTCGCGCTCATTCCACACCAGTCCCAGGCCGCCGCCCGGCCGCAGGACGCGCGCGATCTCGGTCAGGGCCCGGGGCGCGTCGAACCAGTGGAACGCCTGGGCCACGACGACCGCGTCGGCCCACCCGTCGGCCAGCGGGATGGCGTCGTCGCGACCATCCAGCACCGTGATGCCGGGACTGGCCTCGGCCAGGGACGCGCGCATCGACGCCGAGGGCTCGACGGCCACCACCTCGCCCACGTGCTGGGCGACGAGCCGGGTGAAGATGCCGGTGCCCGCGCCCAGGTCGACGACGCGACTCGAGCGGTCGAGCTCCAGGTCGTCAACGATGCGCGCGACGGCCGCCGCCGGGTACGAGGGCCGCGCCGCGTCGTAGAGGGTGCCCGCGGCGAACCCCTCGCCCGCCCAGCGGGCGCGGTCGCTCATCGCCGCCCCGCGAAGAACGCGCGGAGCTGGCCGGCCGCGGCGTCCGCACCCACCCCGTAGTCGACCGCCACCTCGTGCAGCAGGCGCGGGTCGCTCAGCACGTTGTAGCGCGAGCCGACGGCGCCGGCCTTCTCGTCGCGGGCCCCGATCACCACCCGCTCGACGCGCGCGCTGACCAGCGCCCCCGCGCACATCACGCAGGGCTCCAGGGTCACGTAGACCGTCGCGTCGCTGAGGCGCCAGCGCCCCAGGTGGTGGGCGGCCGCGCGCAGCGCGACGATCTCGGCGTGGGCCGTGGGGTCCGCGTCGGCCTCGCGCCGGTTCTCGCCGGCACCCACGACCTCGCCGTCGACGACCACGACACAGCCCACCGGGACGTCGTCGTGGGTGGCCGCCCGGTCCGCCCACACCAGGGCGCTCGCCATGTACGCGTCGTCACCGACCACCCCCCGACGGTAGCGCGAGGCCACCTCCCCCCTCCGACGCGCCGCCCGGGGACCCCGCCAGGGCCGGGGCTAGACTCGAGACGGAGGGGTGCGAGAGCGGCCGAATCGGGCAGTCTCGAAAACTGCTGTGTCTACGGGCACCGTGGGTTCAAATCCCACCTCCTCCGCCGCGCGCACGGGTGGCCCGAGGGCCACCCGTGCTGCCGTGAAGAGGCCGCTCGAGGGCGGGATACGCTGGGCGACACCGGACCAAGCAGAGGAGTCGAGGTGTCGTCAAGCCAGCCACCGATCGGAACCGAGCGCAAGGTCGTCACCGAGCTGCCCGGGCCCAAGTCGCGCGCCCTGCACGAGCGCCGCCGCCAGGTGGTCAGCGCAGGCCTGTCGACGGGCTTTCCCGTCTACATCGAGCGCGGCGAGGGCGCCATCCTGCTCGACGTAGACGGCAACCAGTTCCTCGACCTCGGGTCGGGGATCGCCGTGACCTCCATCGGCCACGCCGTGCCCGCCGTCATCGAGGCCGTGAGCCAGCAGGTCGCCGACTTCACCCACACCTGCTTCATGGTCGTGCCCTACGAGGAGTACGTCGAGGTCTGCGAGGAGCTGGCTGCCCTGACCCCGGGCGACTTCCCCAAGACGACCGCGTTGTTCAACTCGGGCTCCGAGGCGGTCGAGAACGCGGTCAAGGTGGCCCGCCTGGCCACGGGTCGCCAGGCCATCGTGGCCTTCGACCACGCCTACCACGGGCGCACCAACCTGACCATGGCCCTCACGGCCAAGAACATGCCCTACAAGGAGCACTTCGGGCCCTTCGCCCCCGAGGTCTACCGCGCCCCCATGAGCTACCCGTACCGGGACGGCCTGAGCGGGGCCGAGGCCGCCCAGCGCGCCATCGCGGCCATCGAGTCCCAGGTCGGGGCGCACAACGTCGCCGGGCTGCTCATCGAGCCCATCCAGGGCGAGGGGGGCTTCGTGGTCCCGGCGGACGGCTTCTTGCCGGCGCTGTCGGCGTGGGCGGCGGCCCACGGAGTCGTCTTCATCGCCGACGAGATCCAGGCGGGCTTCTGTCGCACCGGCGACTGGTTCGCCGTGAACCACGAGGGCGTTATCCCCGACCTGGTCACCACGGCCAAGGGACTGGCCGGCGGGCTGCCGCTGGCGGCCGTGACCGGGCGCGCCGAGCTGATGAACGCCGTCCACGAGGGCGGTCTCGGCGGGACCTACGGCGGCAACCCAGTGGCGGCCGCGGCCGCCCTGGCGACCATCCGGACCATGCGTGAGCTCGACCTGCCGGCCAAGGCCCGCGCCATCGGCGAGACGCTGTCGACCCGCCTCCACGCGATCGCGGCCGAGTCCCCCCTGGTGGGCGACGTCCGCGGTCGTGGCGCCATGATGGCCATCGAGCTGGTCACGCCGGGCACCACCGAGCCCAACGCGGCGGCGGCCAAGGCGGTCGTGGCCTACTGCAACCAGAACGGGGTGCTGGCCCTGTCGTGTGGCACCTACGGCAACGTCATCCGGCTGCTGCCGCCGCTGGTCATCACCGATGCCCAGCTGCGCGACGGCCTCGACGTGCTGGCCGAGGCGGTCCGCGCGGCCAGCTGACTCAGCCCACGCAGGACTGGGTCGACACGGCGCGGTCGCTCGTCACCTGGGCGACCACCCGGCGCACCAGCGCGATCGGCGTCGCGTAGCCGATGAGCGAGTTGGACAGCGAGCGCGAATCGACGATGCCGACCACGTCCCCGTGGCGCAGCACCGGGCTGCCCGAGTTCCCCGGCTCGATCCGCGACGCCACCACCAGCAGCGTGCGCTGGATCACCGTGCGGTCGTAGATGTCACGGCTGGGCGCCCGCACGGTGCCGAGCAGCTCGGCCGGGCTGAGCGTGCGCGTCGCGTCGAGGGGGTAGCCCACGACCGCGGCCGGCACGTGGCTGGGCGGCGCGCTGGTCGCGAGGGTCAAGGGTGCGGGCAGCGGGCCCGCCACGTGGATCACGGCGAGGTCGGCGCGGGGATCGAAGAGCACCACGGTCCCGCGCGCGGCGCCCACGCGGATGTCGTGGGCCCCGGCCACGACGTGGGCGTCGGTGACGACCTCGTGGGGGCCCACGACAAAGGCGGTGCCCTCGTGGCCGATCGGGCAGCCCCGCGTGGCCAGAACCTTCAGCACGGCCGCGGGGCCCGCCACGTTGGAGCGCGGCGCCCCCAGGTGGATCGTCGGCGCGGGGGTCGCGGGGGCGATGAGGGCGGCGAAGACGTTGGGCAGGTCGGCGTTGCGCAAGATGGCCTGGATGCGGGCCTCGACCGCGGGGACCGGCGGTGCCACGCTGTCCACACCGCGCAGCACCAGCGAGCCCTGGATCGCCGAGGACACGCTGCCCCAGGCCACCGGAGCCAGGAGCCCGGCGATCAGCCACAGGACGATGAGCATCCCGGCCCCGCCCACGACCGCCCCGCCGATGCGGTCGACCAGTCCCAGGCGGGCCATCTGCAACGCCCGGTGCACCAGCGACCCGAGCCACGAGCCCAGGGACGCCCCGATGAGCATGAAAACCACGACCAGGCCCAGGGCGACCAGGGGGCGCAGATGCCCCGTCGTGACGTGCCCCGACAGACCCGCCGCGACGTCGGCGCCCAGGAGCAGGCCCCCAACGAGTCCGGCCAGCTGGCCCACCTGGCGCGCCAGTCCTCCGAGGGAGCCCCGGACGGCCGCGATGGCGACCAGGACCAAGATCACCACGTCCACCCAGGTCATCCGGCCAACCTAGGCGGTCGCGGGGCGCGGCGCGCGCCCTAGGGGCGCAAGGCGGCCAGGGCCAGGCGGGGCAGGCGCCCCCAGGAGGGCTGGGACTCGAAGTCGACCAGCCGCCGCAGGCCCGGGCCCGAGCGCTGGCTGGTGGCGAACCACAGCGGATCCGGCCGCGACGTGAAGGGCCCGCGCACCACCGACCGCTCGGGCTGGGCGAACAGCAGCGCGTTGCCCACGAAGCCCCGACCGGACTGGATGTCGGCGGCGGTGTGCCCGGGGTGCGCCCCCCACACCGTGGTGCCCAGCACGAAGCTCATCGCGTGCCAGGCGTTCACGCCGATCGAGCCGTAACGCAGGTCCGCGACGGCGCGCTCCAGCGCGCCCGCCACGGCCGGGTCGCGCCCGGTGCGCGGATCGACGAGGATCGTCGCCGAGAGGGTCCCCCATAGCACGTCGTTGCAGAAGTCGACGGCCGCGGCCACGAAGGACGCGGCCGAGTCGGCCGCCAGGGCCGTCTCGCTCATCAGCGCGCAGAACGACTCGGTGGTGAAGCTGATGTCCTCGGTCTGCGCGGTGTCCACGTCCCGGATGAGGGTCCAGCCCATGGTGTCGTCGGCACCGGGGGCGCCCAGCACCCGGGCGTCGGGATGGGCCGCGACGAAGCGGTCGCGGCGCGCGAAGGCCCCGGGGTAGTAGGCGCGGCGCGCCGGCAGGGACGCCAGGACGCCCTCGAGCTCGCCGAGGAACGCCTCGCGCTGGGGCCACGCCGCCGCCGTCACCAGCACGCGCGGCGCCAGGCAGTTGAACCCCGCGTTGTTGGCCAGCATCGTGGCCACGTGGCGCGCCTGGTAGGACAGCTCGCGCTGGCTCCACGCCCCGGGCACGACGATGACCGGCGAGACGTTGCCCAGCTCGCAGGTCACCGGCGTCGCCAGGAGAGGCTCGTTGGCCGCCTTGCGCCGGTCGCCCTCGGGGCCCGGGCCGAACACGATGGCGTCGTGGGTCGCGGCCGAGCCGGTGAGGTGGACGCCGTCGACCCGGGAGTGGGCGACCAGGTGGGCGCCCACCGCCGACCCACCGGTGACGATGCGCAGGTATCCCGGCACCACCAGGGCCGCCAGGGCTTCCTCCCAGAAGGGGACCAGGTAGGCGTTGACGGGATTGGCCTTGAGCACCACGACCCGGCCGTCGACGAAGAGCTGGCTCAGCGCGTCGCGGGGGCCCAGGCTCGCCACGTTGCCCGCGGCCAGCACCACGGCCACCCCGGCGTGGCCCCGCGGGTCGCGGTAGGCGGCGGCCTGCGTCGCGCGCACCTCCTCCTCGGTGACGCCGGGCGCCATCCAGACCTCGGCGCGCAGGCCCGGGAAGAGGATCCGGTCGAAGGCGCCGTCGGGTGCCACCTGGATCGACAGCCGGTCGCCCGCGCGATGGGCCACCGGCCCGGCGTACCGGGGCCGCCCGACGGTGGCCAGGTCGATCATCGAGGTCCGCAGGGCGCGGGCCAGGCGCAGCAGCGTCCCGATCCCGCTGAAGGCCTCCTCGCCGCCCTCGGCGCTGCCGGGGTCGTAGCCCTTGGCCGCGCAGGCCGCGCGCAGCCACCCGTCGGCGACGCGGGCCGTGTCGGCGATCACCTGGTCGAGGATGGCGGCGCGCTCGGCCGGGCCGACCCGGCTCCACGCGTCGGCCCGGCTCGCGACCTTGCTCACGACCTGGTCCAGATCGGCCACCGCGACGGGCTCGGCGGCTGGCGTCACCCCACCCACTTCGGACATGGAGGCCTCCTCGCAGTCGGAGACTAGTCGGGCCGCCGCGCCACCTGGCACGCCGGTCGGTCGGCGCGCCCGCGACCCTATGATGTCGCCAGTTGAGCGACGGAGGCGAGATGGCATTCGAAGAGTGGGGACCGCTGGCGGGACTGATCGGCACCTGGACCTCGGACTACGACGGCCTGGACGTGTCGTACCACAACGAGGACGGCAAGATCGGGGAGACCCCGTACCGCGAGCAGACGTCGTTCAAGGCGTTCGGACCCGTCGACAACGGGGACCAGCACCTGTGGGGCCTCGACTACCGCACCGCCATCTACCGGCGCGACGAGAACCTGCCCTTCCACACCGAGATCGGCTACTGGATGTGGGACGCCGCGCGCGGCGAGGTGATGCGCTGCTTCATGATCCCGCGGGCCCAGACCCTCATCGCCGGCGGCGTCGTGGCGCCCGACGCGACCAGCTTCCGGCTGTCGGCCGAGCTCGGCTCGCTGACCTACGGCATCCTGTCGAACCCCTACTTGGACCAGATCGCCCACACGACCCGCTACGACGTGTCCATCGAGGTCGGAGCCGACACCTTCTCCTACGACGAGACGACGGTGATCGAGCACCAGCGCTGGCCCGAGGTCGTGATGCACACCGACCGCAACACCCTGCGCCTGGTGAGCCGCGAGGACTGAGTCAGGGTCGTCGGCGCAGCCAGAGGTAGATGGCCAGCGCCGCGAGCGGGATCATCACCACCAGCACGCGCGCGACCGGCAGCGGCTGGCCCTGATGGAGCCCGAGGGCCGGCGCGCCGGCGGCCAGCCGGTCAACTCGCACGCGGTGCCCCGTCGATCCCCAGGTGCTGGCGCAGGCGGTTCAGGTCCTCCACGATGCCCGTGATGGCCGCGTCCTGGGCCTCCAGGTGGTGCTGGATCTCCTCGGACTCGTGCAGAACCGCCTCGGCGTCCTTGTAGGTCTCCTCGGCCCGCTTGTCGGCGGCGGCCGCCTGGATGTTCTGGCCCACGATGATCACCGGCAGCAGCACCAACTGCAAGAAGCTGCTCGAGAGCCACACCACGATGTAGTAGACGCCCTGGTGGACGGCCGAGGGCAGGGCGAGCAGGGCGATCAGCGAGAACAGGTAGGCGGCCCACATGGTGCCCACGACCAGGGTCACCTGCAGGCCGACGCGCGCGTTGAGGCGCACCAGGAGGTTTTCGTGGTGCAGCGGGCGCTGATCGTGGGTGCGCACGGGATGGCCCGTGCGCAGCTCGGCGGCGCGGGGGTGGCGGACGTACTCGTACAGGGAGCTCATGTCCCGAGTCTCACACGCCGCCGGTCGAGCCGGCGGCATCGACTCAGGGGCTGTGTTCTATTTGGCGAGTGCGTCGGGAGCCACCGCCGGCACCATCACGTCGTGGCCTATTCAAGTGATCTAACCGACGCCCAGTGGAACCTCCTCGAACCCTTGCTCGTAACTTCCTCCCAGCGAGGGCCAAAACACGGCGATGACTTGCGCCACGTCGTCGATGCGATGCTCTACATTTCGCACACTGGGTGCCAGTGGCGTCTCCTGCCCGACCAGTTCGGCCCCTGGACGAGGGTGTGGTCCCCGTTTCGCCGGGGGTCGAGGAACGGGACGTGGACCCGGGTTCTCGCCTCACTTCACGCGTCGTCACGCACCGCCCTTGGTCGACGAGACGCGCAGCCCTCGATGGTGGTCATCGACACCCATCTCGCACGAGGAGCATCGAACGGAGGGGCCACCTTCCACAACCAGGGTGGTCCCTATGGTCGAACCAACGGGGCCAAGCGAATCGTCTGCGTGGACGTCACCGGTCTGCCACTCTGCGTGAGAGTTGTCCCCGCCTCGACGTGCGAGGCACGGGCCGTCGAACTCATACTCGAAGATCTCTCCCGGACTAGCGCTGACGAACGCCTCGAACTCGTGCTCGTGGACCGCGGGACCGCGCTCTCAGCCGCCCGTCGACTCTCGGAGCGGTTCGGCTGCGAGGTTCGTCGCGTCGGGTGCGACGAGCCACCACGCAACGAGCATGGCGCCAAGGTCTTTCGCCCGATCCGTCACGCCTGGCGGGTCGAAGTCGCCCACGGCCACCTCGTGCGTCGCCGACGCCTGGCCCGCTGCTTCGAGAACACCGTGGCGTCAGTCACCGCAGGGCTGCACGTTGCTGCAGTGACCGAAGTTCTGCGAGTGCTTGGCTGAGATGGAACGACGATCACCATTCAGTCATCGACGCCGAGAATTCTGTCGCACGTCGCGTGCGACACTGCGCCAAACGGGAGACGGTGGAGGACTGATGGACAAGAACGCTCGGCCAGCCTGGGAGCCGTGGCAGCACGAATACCGTCACGGGGCCTTCTACCTCTTCTCCCGCCGACGTCGCTGCTGTCGTCAATGAACTGCGAGCACGTCACGACCCCAAGGCCGCCGCCATCTGCGACGCCCACATCAGTCTGAGCGAGCCGTTGGCGGGGCCGCTCACCGGCGAGCATCTGGACGAACTGCGTGCCGCGCTGGCGCACATTGCCCCCTTCGATCTCTCCTAGGGTCCACTCACGAGCATCGGACCCTACCCCGGCGTCGCTTTCGCGATTGCCCCCGAGGACGATTTCTTCGCCCTACGACAGGCGGTCCAGGCAACCTCGATCTTCGCGGGGCGTGACGTACCTCGTGCCACGCGCGTGCCACACATGACGGTGGCCGAGTTCATCACCCTCGACGAGACTCACGAGTTGGTCGCCCAGTTGGGAGAGACGGTTCCTGGCGGAACCTTCCTCTGTGACCGCGTCACCTACGCGGTGCCCGACGCGTCCTTCCACTTTGAGCCGGTGCTCGAGGTTCCTCTCGGCTTGATCTAGGTCGAGCTCGGTCGCTTCGACCGGCCACTCTGCGTTCGATGGAGCGCGTGTCACACCCGGGGCCGAGACTGAGACCGGTGATCTCACGACCGTCAGCACCAGCCATCTCTCACACTGGTCAGGTGCTCTCACGGGCCGTCTCGTTCCAGTTCGCCCTCGACCCGAACGTCGAGCAGAGGATTCTCCTCGCCAAGTGCGCCGGCGCTCGTCGTTTCACGCTGAACCACCACTTGGCCCGGGTCAAGGCCAACCTGGACGTCAGGTCGGCCGAGCGAGATGCTCTCTCGGAGAGCGGTGAATCTGGCGAACCCGCAACCCCACCGCTCTCTTGGTCGGGGTTCTCCTTCATCAACGAGTTCAACGCCTGGAAGAACGGAGCGTCCGAGGACTCACCGATCAACGAGGATGGCCGTCGCGGTCTGGCCTGGCGCCACGAACTGCCCAACGACGTCTTCGAGTGCGCCAGCGTGGACGCGGCCCGGGCCCTCGAGAACTTCTCCGCGTCACGAAGTGGCAAGCGCAGCGGAACACCCGTCGGGTTCCCGCGCTTCCAGGCGAAGGGCAAGGTGACCCCGAGCTTCCGATTGCGCAACCGCGCGACGCCGGATCGTCCGCCCACCAGCCAGCCCATCCGCTTCAGCGATCCTTCGCACCTCCGCCTGCCCAAGTTCGGTCCGGTCAAGCTCTTCGGTCCCACCCGCAAGGTCCGCCGGATGATCGACGCCGGTCGGTTCCACATCTACTCGGCGACACTGACCCAGCGTGCCGGTCGGTGGACTGTGTCACTGACCGGCGTGGCGGCCGAACTCCATCAGACCGAGCGAAGCCGCACGACCCGTCACGTTGTTCCCGTTGGCGTCGATCGGGGGATCATCTCGCTCTGCGTCGCCGCGGACGCCAACGGTGTTCCCTTCGAGAGCTTCGAGGGGGTGACAACACTGAAGCAAGCGCAAGCCACGCTCAAGGCGGCCAACCAGGCCCTAGCCAGAACCACACCGGGGTCCAAAGGCCGCCAACGAGCACGGGCCCGACTCGCCAAGCGACATCGCACGGTCGCCAACACCCGCCGGCACCTGGTCCACCAAGTCTCCAAGACTCTGGTGGATCGAGCTCAGGTCCTCGTGATCGAGGACTTGAACGTGGCGGGGATGGTGAGAAACCGGCACCTGGCGAGGTCGATCTCGGACACCGCGATGGGAGAGCTCTCCCGTCAGATCCTCTACAAGGCTCGCTGGCACGGCGTCGAGGTGCGGGTGGCCGACCGGTTCTTTCCGAGTTCCAAGACGTGCTCGGGCTGCGGCGAGGTCAGAAACGACCTCGACCTGTCGACACGGACCTATTCGTGTGACTCCTGTGGTCTGGTGCTCGACCGCGACCTCAACGCGGCCATCAATCTGGCCCGCTGGCAACCTTGTCGGCAACGCTCGAAAACTGAGCACTTTCGACGGTGAAAAGTGAACACCTGAAAATGGAGGGTGATCACTTTGGAAGACTGGGCCCTGATTCGAAGACTGGCGGCTGAGGGCATTACCCATGC
>JAJYEQ010000022.1 GCA_021785695.1 Actinomycetes bacterium | reverse complement strand
AGGGGACGGGGCGTCGACAGTCTGCCGAGCGTGACGTTGACGACCGACGACAAGAGTTAGGGTGTCGGAAACTGTTCACTTTTCGAGCGTTGAAAGTGTCCAGTTTTCGAGCGTCGTCGACAGTTCGCGGGCCTTGCTGACGGAAATCTTCACCATAACTGTGTTGTACAACCCCTAGAGTACTGTCGTACAGCTTTTGCTCGGAGGCCCAGTCGCCTGGCTCGAAAGGGCAACTCCCACCGGTTCGAGACTCGAATCACGTGTGTCCTGGTCGACGAGACCGAACTGCCAACTCACCCCAGGCCATTGCCCGGAGACCACGCGACTAAAGGTGCAGCAGTCCCGACCCGGAACTTCGCAGTTGGACCCACTGCATGGTGTCGGAGGCGGGACTCCTCGTCCACTCAGTGGGAAGGCCCCCACCGTGACGGGTGGTCATGGTGGCTTCCTTTCCGTTGATTATTGCGTGCACACTACTCGCCCGTGGATGCCGTTCACCGAACCCGACATTCCGCCGAGCCCGGCGGCGCAGTCCTCTCGCCGACGACACCGAACCGCAGTCCGTTGCGAACCAGCCCACACCGGCCCCGTTCCCGGGACCGGTGTGCGCCGTGCGAGATCCGCTCAGTTCTGCCAGCTGCTCTTCGACGAGCCGATGGGTACGTAACCGGCCTTCGCGAAATAGCTCACGCACTGGCCCTGGTTCGCAAAAGCCGCGCCCGTGATGGGATTAATCAAACTCTGCCAGCCATCGTTCTTGCACTGGGCACCTACCGTCACCGACACGTCAGCAATCACCGGTCCCCAAACCCTAGTCTCCGGGTCACCGAAGAACATCAACGTGGTCGAGGTCGATTTGGCGGTGAACACATAGTGCTCCAACTGGAACCCCATAGCTTGGTGACTCCATGTATCGGGCTCCGTCACGGTAAAGTACTTGACATTGCCGGGGCGGAGAGTCCAGACCATCGCGGTCCACCTGTTCGAGGTCGAACCCAGATCGAAGTTTCCGGCCAACCAGAACGACACGTCGTAGGTCGCCCCAATTATCGTGTCGAAAGTCTGCGAGACCCCCCCTACACCGTCACCGTTCAGGTCGATGCTATTACCACCCGGTGCCTTCCAGTAGGTATTGATCCAGTCGACAGCGCCAGCAACCTTCCAACCAGAGATGTCGGTTGAACCATCCCGCAAGGTCTCGTAGCCAAGTCCGTTGTCACTGTAAAGGCCACTTACATTCGCGAAAGTACCGTTCGTGAATGACCCGACCGCTGGCGCCGCCCCCGCTGGCACTGCCCCCAAACATGAGACCAAGACCATACTCAGTCCGGTAAGTAGCGACGTTATTCCGCTCTTCATGATGCCTCCCATTACGCCACTGAACAGTGCCGCCCTCGGAGCCCTTGCAGTCCTCACGCTACGGTTCTGTTGTCACATTGTCAAACCGTTTGGCGCAGGTGTGAATCTCCGGATGGGAGTTCTAAATGATGTGTCGGCGAAGTTCCCCGGATCGTGTGGTCGTACGAACGCCGCGAAATTCCTCTTCGCGCCGGCGAATCTCAAGCTCGCCTTCGAGTTCGCGATTGTACCGTCGCCTTCCCTAACCCCCTCGGCTCCGCCATCGACAGCAAGAATCTCGCCACGGTCGAAGCGGTCCTGCTTGACCCCGTTGTAGGTACTGGTCTGGGTGCCGTCAGGATCGTGCACGGTCTTGGCGAGCGTTCAACCCGGTCCTGGGAGCGATCGATCGCTCGTCGCCCAAACTCTGCGTCGGGGCATAGACATGGAGCGAATCCTTCGCCCGGACCCAATTTCAACAAACGAGTTGCTAACAAAACCCGATGCAAATCAGCGGCTCAAGGAAACACGGCGCGGTTCAACCATTGTTCGCGCGCGAGGCCCAGCGGTTCTCAACCTCACCAGGTAGCCTCGGCGCAGTGAGTTCCCCATCGCCTGACAACGACCCGCTCGGTTCAGACGATCTCGCGCTCAATCGGCCTGGGTCGACAGTGCGCGCCAAGTCCGTCGAGATCAAGCGAGCCCACCCGGTGTTGGTCTTCATTTTGCGAGTGCTCAATGTTCACAGTGACGAGCGCGCCTGGCGCCGCGGCGCGGAGGGCGAGGAGGAGGTGGCTTACCAGCTTCGAAAGCTGGGAGACGACTGGCGTGTCATCCACAGCGTCCCCGTCGGGACCGGCAACACCGACATTGACCACGTCGTGATCGGCCCGCCCGGTGTCTTCAGTTTGAACACGAAGAATCACCTCGGGATGCGAGTCACCGTCAACGCCAAGGCGGTATACGTCAACGGGACGTTTCATCCGTACATCGCCAAGTCGCGGGCCGAGGGGAAACGGGCGGCGACTCTCCTTACAGCCGCAACTGGTCGTGACGTCGCCGTTCGTCCCGTCATCGTGATCATGGCGAGTGAACTTCGAATCAAGGGCTCCCCCGACGGTGTCAGCGTCGTTGGGCGCAAGCGGATCACCAAGTGGCTCACCGCCCAGCCCGCAACGCTCAGCCGAGAGGATGCGGACGCCATCTACGAAGTAGCGCGGAGGCGCACGACCTGGGTCGGCTGACGTGGGCGCGGTTGCTTAAGGCGCCAGTCACCTGGTTGCCGTTGACCGGCGGGCCATGAGGAGTCCGGGGGGTCGTGTCATGTCGGCTACGGCCGCGATGACTTCCACGCGCGCACTCAGGCCACTTTGCAGCAACACCTGGAGAGGATCGTTAATAAACGGCCAACCGAGCCGGTGGGTAAGTGCGGACCGTTGGTGTCAAGGAGGTTCCACAAGTGAGAACCTTCCCACTGAATGGTGTCGGAGGCGGGACTTGAACCCGCACGCCCCTGAGGGCACCAGCCCCTCAAGCTGGCGCGTCTGCCTATTCCGCCACTCCGACGCGGCGACTCAGTGTACCCGACGCCCCCGGGCTGACCCGCCCACGGTAGTGGTGGTCGTCGGCACCGGCGCGGCGTACGACCAGGTGGGAATCTGGTCGACGAGCTCGGCCAGCGTGTCGGACGGGACCACGCCGCCGAGGTCCGGCGACCACGTCTCGAGTGACGGCGGCGTGAACAGGGGGCGCACCCAGAAGCTGTCCATCAAGAGCTGGTCGATCTGGGCCCAGACACTGCGTGCCGTCACCGCGTTGAAGGTGTCGAGCGCCCGGTGATAGAGCGCGGGGACGCCCGCGACCACGATCCCGGTGGCGTAGGCGTCGGGGTAGGGCGGTCCCACGAAGGCGCGCACCATCGTCGCGGGCGAGAGCCCGGTCTGACGCTCCACGACGGCCACGTCGGCCCGCGCGGTGGCCACCTCGCTGACCGCCTGACGCTCACTGCGGGTGGGCTCCAGCGACGTCGTGACACCCAGGGCGGTCCACTGGGCCGCGAGCAAAGTGGCGGTCGCCCGGTCCAGATCGGTCGGCCCGTAGGCGACGATCAGGTGCACGAGCGCGCCCTGGGGTGACACCAGGCCCGCGGGACCGCGACGGTAGCCGGCAGCGCGCAGCACGGCGCGCGCGCAGGCCAGGCAGTCGGTGAGGGACACCTGGCCCCCGGGCGTCGTCGTCGACGTCACCGGCGGCACGGTGGACGTCGTCGAGGATGTCGTTGGGACGTGTCCCACCCCCCCGGGATAGGCGGGGTCCCCCTGGGAGAACAGGGCCGAGGCGGCCACCGACGGTGAGAAGGTCACGCGACCCCACAGGGCCGTCAGCAGGGCCGTGCGATCCATCCCAATGCTGAGCGCCTCGCGCAGCGGCAGGGTGCGCGTCAGCGGCCGGTGCGGGGCGTAGAGCACCTCTTCGAGCCCGTTGGAGGAACCCAGATTGCTCAGGTCGGCCGCATGAGCGCTCAGCGCGTCAACCTGCGCCCGGTCGACGGTGAGGGAGAACGACGCGTACGTCGAGGTGGCCTGGCGCGGCAGGGGCGCGTTCACCACCGCGATGATCCGCGAGGGATCCTGGTGATCGACGGGCCAGGTCGCGTTGCGCACCAGGACGACGCGCTGCGGCGACGCCGCCACTACACGGTAGGGACCCAGGGAGGGCTCGGCCGCCAGTCCCCCGGCCGGGCAGGTGACGGGCTCGCCGCGGTACCCCACATCGTGGAACAGGAGGGCCCAGGGGCTGTAGGGATGGGCGAAGACCGCCGTCACCTGGGTGCCGCCCGCTCCGAGCCGCAGGTGCGCGATGTCGCGGTAGCCGTCGCTGGCCACGCTTGGCTGGGCGCGCGCCGCTCGCCACCAGTCCACCAGGTCCTGGGCCCGCCAGGGGTGGCCGTTGCTCCAGCGCAGGCCCCCCGCCAGCGTGTAGACGACGGTCTGGGGACTCAGCGAGACCAATTCGGCCGACGTGATCGCGCTCTGGGATCCCGCGAGAACTCCGGTCGGCGACGTGAGGAAGGCCGAGGGACGCACCAGGTCGAGCAGGGCGCGCAATGACGGGGACGCAGAGGGGTCGAGCACCGAGCACCCCACCAGGGCGTCGGGCACCGAGAGGGTCAGCGTGTAGTGGGGTGACGACGCCGTCGCCCCGCCGGTGACCTCGGGGACCCCCAGGGCCGCCCCCAGGGCCAGAACCGTGACCAGCCGCAGTGCGCGACCCGCTGTGCGCACTACTGCAGGCGCAGATCGAGCGTCAAGGTGGCGAAGGTGAAGACCAGGGCCGTCGCGACCGTGATGCGGTCGAGGTTCTTCTCCACGACGGTGGACCCCGACGCCGTCGCGCCCAGGCTGCCGCCCATGAGGTCCGAGATTCCGCCGCCGCGCCCCGAGTGCAGCAGGACCAGGAAGATGAGCGCGATCGCCGATACGGCCTCGATGATGATGAACGCCCAGGTGAACACCGCAACCTCCGCTTAGCGTGAGCCAGCGTAGCAGGACTCGCCCGCGGCCACGATGGCGGCAAAGCTCTCCGCGCGCAGGCTGGCCCCGCCCACCAGGAATCCGTCGACGTCGGCCCCGAACAACTCGGCGGCGTTGTCCCCGGTCACCGAGCCCCCGTAGAGGACGCGCACGCCCGTCAGCCCGGTGGCCGCGACGGCCGCCCGGATCACCCCGGTCATCTCGGCCACGTCGGCGACCGACGCCGTGCGCCCGGTCCCGATGGCCCAGATCGGCTCGTAGGCGACCACGACCTCGCCCTCGGCGGCACTCAGCCCCCCGAGGGCCGCCGCGACCTGACTCTCCACGAAGGCGCGGTGCTCGCCGCGGGCCCGGACGTCCTCGGCCTCCCCCACGCACACGATCGCCCGCAGCCTCCCGGCGACGGCGGCCCGCGCGGTCTCGGCGACGGTCTGGTCGTCCATCGCGTAGAGCGTGCGGCGCTCGGAGTGGCCCACGATCACCCAGCGCACGTGCAGTCGGGCGAGCATGGGGACGGCGATCTCCCCGGTATGGGCTCCGGCCGGGCGCGGATTCACGTGCTGGGCCCCGACCTCCAGGACGCTGTGCTCGGCCTCGATGACCGAGGTCACCGAGCGCAGGTCGACGAAGGGCGGCGCCACGACCACCTCGACGTGCTCGGCCGGGCGGCTGGCCAGGATCACGGCCAGCTGCTGGGTCAGGTGCACCGCCTCGACGTGGTCGAGGTTCATCTTCCAGTTCCCGACGATCAGGGCGCGCCTCATGCGCGGCGCCCCTCACGCAGGGCCCGCAGGCCGGGCAGGTCGCCGAACTCCAGCAGCTCCAGGGAGGCCCCGCCCCCACTGGACACGAAGTCGATCTGCTCGCTCAGGGAGAAGCGGGCCAGGGCCGCCGCCGAGTCGCCGCCACCCACGATGCTCAGTGCCGCCGACGCGGCCACCAGCCGGGCGATGGCCTCGGTGCCCGCGGCGAACCGCGGGTCCTCGAAGAAGCCCAGCGGGCCGTTCCAAAAGACGGTGCGGGCCCCGTCGAGCACCTCGGCGAAGCGGGCCAGGGAGCTGGACCCCACGTCGAAGCCCTCGAAGCCGTCGGGGATGTCGGCCCCGAAGTCCACCACCTCGTCGGGGCCACCGCCGTCACCGACCGGCGCGCCCACGGCTAGCCCGCGGGTGTCCAGGGGGATCACCACCTTGCCCGAGGCCAGCAGCTCCCGGCAGTCCTCCAGGTGCGCGACGTCCACGAGTGACGCCCCGATCCCGCGCCCCAGGGCCGCTTCGAAGGTGTAGGCCATGGCACCGCCGACGATGACCGTGTCGGCCCGCTCGACCAACGTGCGCACCACGCCGAGCTTGTCGGCCACCTTGGCGCCGCCCACGATCGCCACGAAGGGCCGGGCCGGTGCGGCCAAGGCGTCGAGCAGGAACCCGACCTCGCGGCGCAGGTTCGGTCCCGCGGCGCTCGGCACCAGCGTCGGGGGGACCATCACCGACGCGTGCGCGCGGTGCGAGGCGCCGAAGGCCTCATTGACGTAGTAGTCGCGACCCGCGACCAGCGACGCCCCGAAGACGGGATCGTTGGCCTCCTCGCCCGGATCGAAGCGCAGGTTCTCCAGCAGCTCGACGCCGGGGCGCAGCTCGGCCAGGCGCTGGCGGATCGGCGCGACGTCGTAGCGCGCGTCCACCGTCCCGCGGGGCCGGCCGAAGTGCGTGGCGGCAACCACGCGGGCCCCGCGCGCCTGGAGCTGCTCGAACAGCGGCAGCGCGGTGCGGATACGGAAGTCGTCGGCGACCTCGGGTCCCCCGGGCCCAGCGATCACCGGCACGTTGAAGTCCACCCGCACCAGGACGGTGCGGCCCTCCAGGTCCCAGTCGTCGGGTGTGGGCAGGTCCGCTGCGCTCACGAGCGACCGACGATGGCGGCCAGGTCGACCAGGCGGTTGGCGTAACCCCACTCGTTGTCGTACCAGCCGAACACCTTGACCAGGCTCGAGCTGTCGTCGAGGGGCTGGACCATGGTCAGCAGCGAGTCGAAGGTGCACGAGGCCGGCGAGCCCACGATGTCCGAGGACACGATCGCCTCGTCGCTGTAGACCAGGACGTGCGAGAGAGCGCCGGCCGCCGCGGCGGCGAAGGCGGCGTTCACCTCGTCCACGCTGGTCGTGCGCACCACGGCGGTGAAGTCGGTGATCGACCCGTCGGGGACCGGGACGCGCAGCGACGTGCCGTCGAGACGGCCCTTCATCGCGGCCAGCACCAGGCTCGTGGCCCGCGCGGCACCCGTCGAGGACGGGACGATGTTGATGGCCGCCGCGCGAGCCCGCCGCAGGTCCTTGTGGGGCAGGTCGAGCAGGTTCTGGTCGTTGGTGTAGGCGTGGACCGTCGTCATCAGGCCGGCCCGCACGCCGAGGGCGTCGTCGAGCACCTTGACCATGGGCACGAAACAGTTGGTCGTGCACGAGGCGTTGGACACCACGTGGTGGCGCGCCGGGTCGTAGTCGCCCTCGTTGACCCCCACGACGAAGGTCGCGTCGGCGTCGCCCGAGGGGGCCGAGATGACCACCTTGGGCGCGCCGGCCTCGAGGTGGGCGGCGGCGGCGGCCCGGGTCGTGAACCGCCCGGTCGACTCGATCACCACGTCGACCCCGAGCTCGCCCCAGGGCAGCTGGGCCGGCTCGCGCTCGGCCAGGACCCGGATCGTCCGCTCGCCGACCTGGAAGCCCTCGCCGGTCACGCGGACCGGCACGCCGAGGCGCCCCTGCGTGGAGTCGTGAGCCAGCAGGTGGGCGTTGACCTCGGGCGAGGTGAGGTCGTTGACGGCCACGACGTCGATGTCCTCGCGGTCCAGGACGGCGCGCACGAAGCCCCGCCCGATCCGGCCAAACCCGTTGATTCCCACACGAATGCTCATCCCACACCCTTTCGTCCGTCGGCCTCGATGATGCGCCCCACGGCGCGTGCCAAGTCTTGCACACGGTGTACGTAGGGATTCCGCCCGCTCAGGCGCGCGCGCACCGTCGGCAGCGAGCACCGGTCCTGGCCCAGCGGGCTGTGCAGGTCGACCAGGACGACGTCCGGGACCACCCCGTGGGCCTCGAGCGCGTCGACGTGGTCCTGGAGGCTGTAGCCGGCGGTCTCGGGGACCTCGGGGCGCAGGTTGGCCACGTAGACCCGGGTGGCCCGCGATCCGGCGAGGGCCTGGGCGACCCCCGGCACGACGGCCGCGGCCAGCACGCTGGTGTAGAGCGAGCCCGGGCCGACCAGCACGATGTCGGCTCGCTCGATGGCCTCCACGGCGGCGATCGGGGCCGGCGGGAACGGCGGATCCAGGACCACGTGCCGGATCGCGTGCTGGCGGTGCACCTCGGTCTGCCCGCGCGCGGATCCGGTGTCGGTCGAGGCGCACAGGACGACCCGCTCGCGGGTGGCCGGCAGGATGCGGCCCGTCACCCCCAGCACCTCGGCCACGGCGCTGATGGCCCCCTCGAGGTCGCCCGTCGCGTCGATCAGGCCGACCAGCAGCAGGTTGCCCACCGTGTGGCCGGCCAGCTCGCCCACGCTGAAGCGGTGCTCGAAGGACTCGGCGACCGAGTTGTGGGGGTCGGCCAGTGCCCCCAGGCACTTGCGCAGGTCGCCGACGGCCGGCACGCTGAGGAGGGCCCGCAGGCGCCCCGTCGAGCCACCGTCGTCGGCCACCGACACGACGCCGGTGACGTCGCTGGTCAGGCGGCGCAGCGCGCGCAGCGACACGGCGGTCCCGTGGCCGCCCCCAATGGCGACGGCTCTCATCGAGCGATGTCGCGGTGGTAGACCGTCGCGGTCACCGGCAGCCGCCGGGCGATCTCCTCGGCCACCGCCACGGATCGGTGCCGCCCGCCGGTGCAGCCGACCGCGACGCTGAGGTAGGCCTTGCCCTCGCGGGCGAAGGCCGGCAGCTGCCAGCCGAGCAGGGCGACAATGTCGCTGATCAGGTGCTGCGCGGGCTCCTGGGTCAGCACGTAACTGGCCACGGCCTCGTCGAGCCCGGTCAGGGGACGCAGCTCGTCGATCCAGTGCGGGTTGGGCAGGAAGCGGCAGTCGAAGACCAGGTCGACGTCGCGCGGCATCCCGTGCGAGAAGCCGAAGGACACCACCGACACGCGCATGCTGGTGCCCTCACGCGTCGAGAAGTACTCCTGGATCCGCGAGCGCAGCTGGTTGGAATTCGTGGTCGAGGTGTCGATCACCAGGTCGGCCGCGTCACGCAGGACCTGGACGGCGAGGCGCTCCCCCGTGATCGCGTCGGCCAGGCTGGGCGCGGGGAAGGGGTGGCGCCGCCGACTCGACTCGTAGCGTTGGATCAGCACGTCGTCGGGTGCGTCGAGGAACAAGATGCGCACCCCGCCCTGGCGCGAGCGCAGGTCCTGGACGACCCCGAGGACCGCCTCGGCGGGCACGCGGCCGCCCCGGCCCACGACCAGCGCCACGCCGGGGTACTCGACTCCACCCCCCGCCAGGTCGCTGACCCGGCCCACCAGCTCGAGGGGCAGGTTGTCGATGACGAACCATCCCAGGTCCTCCAGAGCCGCCGACGCCGTCGACCGGCCCGCCCCCGACATCCCCGTCACCAGGACGATCTCACTCATCGTCACGCCCTCTCGCGCCGCCCAGCCCGTGCAGGTGATCGTAGAGGCTGCGCGCCACCGGGTGCGGCAGACCGGCGACCCCGGCCAGCTCCTCGCGCGTGGCGGCGCGCACCCGGTCGAGCGACCCGAAGTGCTCCAGGAGACGTTCACGCCGCGCGGGCCCGAGGCCGCTCACCCCATCGAGGGCCGAGGCGACCATGGCGCGCCCACGCGTCGAGCGGTGGAATGTGATGGCGAAGCGGTGCGCCTCGTCGCGCACCCGCTGGACCAGGTAGAGCTCCTCGCTGCCGCGGTCGAGCACCACCGGCGTGCGGGCACCGGGTCGGAACAGCAGCTCTTCTCGCTTGGCCAAGGCCGCCAGCTCGATGCCGGTCAGACCCAACTCACCCAGCACGGCCTCGACGGCGTGGAGCTGGCCGAGACCGCCGTCCAGGATCACCAGGTTCGCCGGGGCGAAGCGCGGGTCTCCCGCGACCGCGCGGGCCAGGCGCCGGCGCACCACCTCGGCCATGGCCCCCACGTCGTCGTTGCCCGCCACCTCGCGCACGTGGAAGCGCCGGTAGGCCGACTTGACGGGCAGCGCGTCCTCGAAGACCACCATCGAGCCCACGTAGCTGGTCCCCTGCAGGTGGCTCATGTCGAAGCACTCGATGCGGAAGGGCGGCGCGGCCAGGCCGAGGGCCCGGCCCAGGCCCTCCAGGGCGGCGCTGCGGGCCAGGTGGTCGTGCTCGCGGCGCACCATGTCGCGCTGGAGGACGGCGCGCGCGTCGCCACGGGCCACCTCGACGGCCCGCTGGCGCCGTCCGCGCTGCACGGTGCGCACGCGCACGGCCCGGCCGCGGCGCTCGGCCAGGAGCTGGGCGGCCAGGGTCGAGGTCTCCTCGCTCACGACCACCTCGGGGGGCACCTCCTCGCCCGGCCCGTAGAGGTGGCCGAGGGCCGCCTCGATGATCTCTCCCCCCGTCTCGGGCGCGGCCCCCTCGACCAGGGTGACGTCGCGGCCCACGATCCGTCCCCCGCGGACCCGGAAGCGCACCACCGCGGCCCGGCCCCCGTCGCTGGCCACGGCCACCACGTCGAGGTCGGAGTGGTCGTCGAGGATGACGCTCTGGTGCTGGGCCGCTCGCTCCAGGGCCGCCAGGGAGTCGCGCAAGCCGGCGGCCGCCTCGAAGTCGCGGGCCGCCGAGGCCTGCTCCATCTGCGCGCGCAGCCGCGTGCGCAGGGGGGCGACGCGGCCCTCGAAGAACGACGACCACGCCTCGACCTGCTCGGCGTAGGGGGCCGGGCCGATCAGGCCGGCGCAGGGTCCCGGGCAGCGCCCGATGTCGTAGAGCAGGCAGGGCCGCCCGAGCCGCTCGTGGTACTGGAACTTGTGGCGGGTGCAGGTGCGCAGGGGGAAGGCCTGGGCCAGCTCGTCGAGAACCCGGCGCACCGATCCCACGTCGGCGAAGGGCCCGAAGTAGCGCACGCCGCGCACGTGGCGCGCCCGCGTCAGGGAGGGCACGGGGTAGGCGGTGCGCTGGTCGATGGCCACGTAGGGGAAGCTCTTGTCGTCCTTCAGGTTCAGGTTGTAGCGCGGCTGGTTCTGCTTGATCAGCTCGTTCTCGAGGATCAGCGCGTCGACCTCGCTCGGGGTGAGGATCCACTCCACGCTGCGGGCCTCGTCCATGAGCGCCTGCGTCTTGGGGTCCAGGGCCTCGCGGCGCTGGAAGTAGTTGGCCAGCCGCTGGGCCAGCGAGAGGGCCTTGCCCACGTAGATCACCGTGCCGTGCTCGTCGCGAAACAGGTAGCAGCCGGCGGCCCGCGGGATCCCCGCCGGCCGCGCCAGGGTCATCGCTTCCCCGCCAGCGCCGCGCCGATCACCCGCCCCGTCGCGGTGTCCAGGTGGGCGATGTGCTCGGGGGTGCCCTCGCCCACCAGGTCCCCGCCGCGCCGGCCCCCCTCGGGACCCAGATCGATGATCCAGTCGGCGGTCTTGATGACGTCGAGGTTGTGCTCGATGACGACCACGGTGTTGCCCTGGTCGACCAGCCGGTGCAGGACCGTCAGCAGGCGGTGCACGTCGTCGAAGTGCAGGCCGGTCGTGGGCTCGTCGAGCACGTAGAGGGTGTGCCCGGTGGGCCGGCGCGCGAGCTCGGTGGCCAGCTTGACCCGTTGGGCCTCGCCCCCGGAAAGGGTGGGTGCGGGCTGGCCGAGGCGCACGTAGCCGAGCCCCACGTCGGCCAGGGTCTGGATCTGGCGCAGGATCGCGGGCTGGCGGGCGAAGAAGGAGCACGCCTCGTCGACCGGCATGGCCAGCACGTCGGCGATGGTGCGGCCGCGGTACAGGATCTCCAGGGTCTCGCGGTTGTAGCGCGTCCCGTGGCAGACCTCGCAGGTGACGTACACGTCGGGCAGGAAGTGCATCTCGATGCGCAAGGTCCCGTCGCCCGCGCAGGCCTCGCAGCGCCCGCCCTTGACGTTGAAGGAGAAGCGGCCCGGCTGGTAGCCGCGGACCTTGGCCTCGGTGGTGTCGGCGAACAGGCGCCGGATCTTGTCGAAGACCCCGGTGTAGGTCGCCGGGTTCGAGCGCGGGGTGCGCCCGATGGGCTGCTGGTCGACGGCGACGACCTTGTCGAGGTGCTCGACGCCGTCGATGCCCTCGTGGGCCAGTGCCTCGGTGCGCGCGCCGTTCAGCGTGTGCTCCAGGGACTGCAGGAGGATCCCGTTGATCAAGGTGGACTTGCCCGATCCCGACACACCGGTCACCGCGGTGAAGGTGCCCAGGGGCACCTCGACGGTCAGGTCGCGCAGGTTGTTGGCCCGCGCCCCGCGGATGCGCACCCGGTTCCCATCGCCGACCCGGCGCTGGGAGGGCACCTCGATGCGCCGGCGCCCGGCCAGGTAGTCCCCGGTCAGCGAGTCGGCGCTGGCCACCAGCTCGTCGCAGGTTCCCGCGAAGACGATCTGCCCGCCGTGCTCTCCGGCCCCCGGGCCGATGTCCACCACGTAGTCGGCGGCCCGGATGGTCTCCTCGTCGTGCTCGACCACGATCACCGAGTTCCCGAGGTCCCGCAGCCGCTCCAGGGTGGTGATCAGGCGGTGGTTGTCGCGCTGGTGGAGCCCGATGGAGGGCTCGTCGAGCACGTAGAGGACGCCGACCAGCCGGCTGCCGATCTGCGAGGCCAGGCGGATGCGCTGGGCCTCGCCCCCCGACAGGGTGGCCGAGGCCCGGCTGAGGGTCAGGTAGTCGAGGCCCACGTCGACCAGGAACCGCAAGCGCTCGCGGATCTCCTTGACCACCTCGCGGGCGATCTGCGCCTCCCGCTCGGCCAGGTCCAGGCCGGCGAAGTACTCGAGCGTCTCGTCGATGGTCAGCTCGCTGACCTCGGCGATGTTGCGCTCACCGAGGCGCACGGCCAAGACCTCGGGGCGCAACCGGCGCCCGCGACACGACGGGCACTCCACCTCGCGCATGTACTGCTCGATCTGCTCGCGCGACCAGTCCCCGTCGGCCTCGGACCGCTTGCGCTCCAGCCACTCGACGATGCCCGCGAAGGTCGTCTCGAAGGTCCGCTGGTGGCTCCCGCGACCCCGGTAGCGCACCGACACCGGCTGGTCACTGCCGTGCAGGACCATCTCGCGGTCACGCGCGCGCAGCCGGCGCCAGGGCGTCGCCGTCGAGAACCCGCCGGCCGTGGCGACCGCCTCGAGCAGCCGGTCGAAGTACTTGAAGCGCATGCCGGACCACGGCGCCAGAGCGCCGCCGGCCAGGGACTTGCTGGGATCGGGCACCACGCGCTCGGGGTCGACCTCGAAGCGGGTGCCCAGCCCGCTGCAGGCCGGGCACGCCCCGTAGGGGGAGTTGAACGAGAAATCCCGCGGCTCCAGCTCGCGAAAGCTCAGCCCGCAGTGGGTGCAGGCCAGGCGCTCCGAGAAGGCCACCTCCTCCTCGTGCTCGCCCTCGACGAACACCACGGTGAGCACGCCCTTGGTCAGGCGCAGGGCCGTCTCGACCGACTCGGTCAGGCGCTGGCGATTGCGCGCCGCCACCGTCAGGCGATCGAGCACCACGCTGATGGTGTGCTGCTCGTAGCGGGCCAGGGCGATCTCCTCGCGCTCGGACAGCTCGTGGACCACGCCGTCGACCCGCACGCGCGAGAAGCCCTGGCTGGCCAGGTCGTCGAGCAGCGTGGAGTACTCGCCCTTGCGCCCCTCGACGACGGTCGCCAGGACCAAGAACCGCTGCCCGGCGGGACGCGCCAGGACCAGGTCGACGATCTGCTGGGGCGTCTGACGCGTCACCACCCGGTCGCACGAGGGGCAGTGGGCCACGCCCACGCGCGCGAACAGCAGGCGCAGGTAGTCGTGCACCTCGGTCACGGTGCCCACGGTCGAGCGCGGGTTGCGCGAGGCGGTCTTCTGGTCGATGGAGATGGCCGGCGAGAGCCCCTCGATGAAGTCCACGTCGGGCTTGTCCATCTGCCCGAGGAACTGGCGGGCGTAGGCCGACAGGCTCTCCACGTAGCGCCGCTGGCCCTCGGCGTAGATGGTGTCGAAGGCCAGGGACGACTTGCCCGACCCCGACAGGCCCGTGAAGACGACCAGACGGTCCCGGGGCACCTCGAGGGTCACGTTCTTCAGGTTGTGGACGCGGGCTCCCTGGATCCGAATGCTCGCCGTCACGTCGAGAATCTACCGGTCAGGACTCCGCGGCCGGCGCGGGCTCGACCTCGAGCCCGGGTCGGCGCAGGCTGTAGAGCGCATCGCGCAGCGCCGCGGCCTCCTCGAAGCGCAGGTCGCGCGCCGCCTCCAGCATCGCCGCCTCGATCCGGGCGATCTCGGCGGCGTCGACGGGCGCGGGGGGCTCTTCCAGCACCGGGACCGTCGCCCGGCGCGCCGGGCGCGCCGCGGGCTCGCTGCGCAGCCGGCTGAGCAGGTCGGTGACCGACTTGGTGATGGTGCGCGGCTCGATGCCGCGCTCGAGGTTGTGGGCCACCTGGCGCTGGCGGCGGTGCTCGGTGACGGCCATCGCCTCGCGGATCGAGTCGGTCAGCTGGTCCCCGTAGAGCACGGCCTGCCCGTTGGCGTTGCGGGCGGCGCGCCCGATGGTCTGGATCAGGGCGCTGCGCGAGCGCAGGAACCCCTCCTTGTCCGCGTCCAGGATCGCCACCAGGGACACCTCGGGCAGGTCCAGGCCCTCGCGCAGCAGGTTGATGCCGACCAGCACGTCGAAGGCCCCCAGGCGTAGGTCGCGCAGGATCTCGATGCGCGCAATGGTGTCGATGTCGCTGTGGAGGTACTGGACCCGGTAGCCGGCCTTGGCCAGGAAGGTCGTCAGGTCCTCGGCCATCTTCTTGGTCAAGGTGGTCACGAGGGCCCGCTCGCCGCGCTCGATCACCTGGTCGAGGCGGCCGCGCAGGTCGTCGATCTGGTGGCGGGTGGGCACCAGCAGCACCTCGGGGTCGACCAGGCCCGTGGGGCGGATCACCTGCTCGACCACCTGGTCGCTGACCTCGATCTCGTAGGGGCCCGGCGTCGCCGAGACGAACACCACCTGGGGCACCAGCTCGATGAACTCGTCGAAGTTGAGCGGTCGGTTGTCCCGAGCGCTCGGCAGGCGAAAGCCGTGCTCGACCAGGACCTCCTTGCGGGACCGGTCCCCGGCGAACTGGCCGCGCACCTGGGGGACGGCCACGTGGGACTCGTCGATCACCACCAGGAAGTCCTCGGGGAAGTAGTCGAGCAGGGTGTAGGGACGCTCCCCGGCCGCGCGCCCGTCCAGGTGGCGCGCGTAGTTCTCCACCCCCGAGCAGATCCCGGTCTGCTCGAGCATCTCCAGGTCGTACTCCGTGCGCTGGCGCAGGCGCTGGGCCTCGAGCAGGCGCCCCTGCGCGGTGAGCTCGGCCAGGCGCTCGCCCAGCTCCTCCTCGATCGAGCGGCAGGCCCGCGCCAGGGTCTCGGCCCCGGTCGCGTAGTGCGAGGCGGCGAAGATCGTCGTCTCCTCGACGCGCCCCCGGCCCGCACCGGTCAGGGGGTCGAAGAAGGCGATCGACTCGATCTCGTCGAACAGGGTCGAGATGCGCACGGCCTCGTTGGTGTAGGCCGGCTGGACCTCGATGGTGTCACCGTGGACCCGGAAGGTCCCGCGCACGAGGGTCAACTCGTTGCGCGTGTACTGCATCTCGATGAGCCGGCGCAGGGTGGCGCGCTGGTCGATCGAGTCGCCGACCCGCAAGGGCAGCATGCGGTCGCGGTACTCCAGCGGGCTGCCCAGGCCGTAGATGCACGACACCGAGGCCACGACGATGGTGTCGCGCCGCGTCAGCAGCGCCGAGGTCGACGCGTGGCGGAGCCGGTCGATCTCCTCGTTGATCGAGCTGTCCTTCTCGATGTAGGTGTCGGTGCGCGGGATGTAGGCCTCGGGCTGGTAGTAGTCGTAGTACGAGACGAAGAACTCAACGCGGTTGGTGGGCATCATGTCGCGCAGCTCGGCCGCCAGCTGGGCGGCCAGTGACTTGTTGGGCTCCAAGATCAGGGTCGGGCGCTGCACCTTCTCGACGAGCCAGGCGATCGTCGCGGTCTTGCCCGAGCCGGTGATCCCCTCGAGGGTCTGGAACCGCAGGCCGCTCGAGACGCCCTGGGCCAGGGCCTCGATGGCGGCCGGCTGGTCCCCCGCGGGGGCGAAGGGGGACTCGACGCGAAACTCGCTCACGCGCCAACCAGCTGGGCCAGGGCCCGGTCCACGGCGGCGCGCAGCTCGTCGAGGGACCCGTCGTTGGCGATGACCACGTCGGCCCACGCCGTGCGCACGTCATTGCCCACCTGCGCGGCCAGGCGCCGGCGGGCGTCGTCCTCGGACATGGCCCGCGCCTGGACCAGGCGCTCCAGGGCCACCGCGGGCTCGGCCACCACCGCCCACACCACCGACGCGCCCAGCAGCTCGCGCAGCTCGGGACGGTACAGGGGCACCGCCGCGAAGGCCCACGGACCGCCCGCGGCCTCGAGCTGCTGGCGCAGCCGGCGCACGATGGCCGGGTGGGTGATCGCCTCGAGGCGCCGGCGCGCCGCCTCGTCGCGGAAGACCACGCCGGCCAGGAACGCGCGGTCCAGCGTCCCGTCGCTGGCCAGGGCGGCGGCCCCGAAGGCGTCCACGACCGCGCTCCACACGGGTCCCCCGGGCTCGGCGACCTCGCGGGCCGCGACGTCGGCGTCCACGACGGGGAAACCCCGCTCCTCCAGGTAGGCACCGACGGTGCTCTTGCCGGCCCCGATGCCGCCGCTCACGATGACGACGCTCATGACCTCACCGTAGCGACCGTCGGCCCGCCGATCGCGGGCCGACCGCCCTACTCCTCAGGGTCCTCGTCGCTTGGGGCCGTCTCGGTGTCCTCGTCGTCCGGGGCGGCCGCGGTGTCCTCGTCGCCCGGGGCGGTCTCGGTGGCGTACTCGGCCCAGGCGGCCTGCGCCTCGGTCTCGGGCGTGAACTCGCCGAACTCGATGGTCCCGATGTAGTTGCCCTCGGCGTCGTAGGCGTGCTCGCCGAAGGCCTCGCGGTACTCGGCCGAGACCTCGCCGCCCTCCAGGGCCTGCTTGATCGAGAGGCTGATGCGCCGGCGCCCGGTGTCCAGCTCGATGATCTTGACCCACAGCTCCTCGCCGGGCGAGACCACCTGGTCGGGCGAGTCCACGTGGTGCGTGGCCATCTCCGAGATGTGCACCAGGCCCTCGATGCCGTCGCCGACCTGCACGAAGGCGCCGAAGGGCACCAGCTTGGTGACCCGGCCGTAGACCAGCTGGTCGACCGCGTGGCCCTCGGCGAAGACCTGCCAGGGGTCCATCTGCGTCGCCTTGAGGGACAGCGAGATGCGCTCCTTGGAGTAGTCGACGTCCAGCACCTCGACCTCGACCTCGTCGCCGACCGAGACCACCTGGCTCGGGTGGTCGATGTGCTTCCAGGACAGCTCGGACACGTGGATCAGGCCGTCCATGCCGCCCAGGTCCACGAAGGCGCCGAAGTTGACCACCGAGGACACGACGCCCTTGCGCCGCTCGCCGGGCTTGAGGTTGTTGAGGAAGTCGCCGCGCTGCTCCTTCTGGGTCTCCTCCAGCCACGCCCGCCGCGACAGCACCACGTTGTTGCGGTTGCGGTCCAGCTCGATGATCTTGGCCTCGACGGTCTTGCCGATATAGGGCTGCAGCTCGCGTACGCGGCGCAGTTCGACCAGGGAGGCCGGCAGGAAGCCACGCAGGCCGATGTCGACGATGAGGCCGCCCTTGACGACCTCGATGACCACGCCCTGGACGACCTCGTTGCGGGTCTTCAGGTCCTCGATCGTGGCCCAGGCCTTCTCGTACTGGGCCCGCTTCTTGGACAGGACGAGGCGCCCCTCCTTGTCCTCCTTCTGGAGCACCAGGCACTCGACGCGCTCGCCCAGCGACACGACCTCGTGGGGGTCCACGTCGTTGCGAATCGAGAGCTCGCGGGCCGGGATCACGCCTTCGGACTTGAAGCCGATGTCCAGGAGGACCTCGTCACGGTCGATCTTGACCACGGTGCCGATCACCAGGTCGCCGTCGTCGAACTCGAGCACCGTCGCGCCCACCAGGTCGTTCAGGTCCGTGCCGACCAGGTTGTCTTCGGTGATGACCCGGGGGCTGTAGTTGCCCTCGGCGTCGAACGTGCCCATGGGGACACCGGAAAGGAGCGAGCCCTCCGTCATACCAACTGCCTTTTTCGTGATCGCACCGGGATCTGACTAGACGACACGGGAGGGGCCACCGGTGCTGGCCCGACGGACGATCCTAGCGCACCTCACCCTTTGGCCGTCGCCCAGTCCCGGCCCCAGCGCAGCGAGATCTCCAGGGGCACGCTCAGCGTGGCCGCTTCGGTGAGCGCCACCGCGATCACGTCGCTGACCGCGGCGCGCTCCTCGTCGGGCACCTCGACGACCACCTCGTCGTGGACCTGCAAGACCAGTCGCGAGCGCCACGGCCCCGCCGCCAGGGCGCGGTCCAGGCGCACCAGGGCGGACTTGAACACGTCGGCCGCCATGCCCTGGATCCCGGCGTTCATGGCCTGACGCTCGGCGGCGGCGCGCTGGGCGCCGGTGGCGGTCGCCAGATCCGGGAAGGGCCGGATGCGACCGACCTCGGTGCGCGAGAACCCCCGCTCCCGGATCTCGGCCACGGTGCGCTCCATGTAGTCGCGCACCGTGGGAAAGCTCGTGAAGTAGCGATCCATGATGGCGCGCGCGTGCGCCACCGGCAGCCCGAGGCGCTGGCTGAGCCCGAAGGACTCCATGCCGTAGGCCAGCCCGTAGGAGACCGCCTTGGCCTGCTCGCGCTGCTCGTGGCTCACCTCGTCGGGCGCCAGGCCAAAGACCAGCGCGGCGATCTGGCGGTGGACGTCCTGGCCCGCGGCGAAGGCCGCCAGCAGGCCCTGGTCCTGGGAGAGGTGCGCCAGGATCCGCAGCTCGATCTGGTTGTAGTCGGCGACCGCCAGCCACCAGCCGGGCGGCGGCACGAAGGCGGTGCGCAGGCGACGGCCCTCGGTGGTGCGCACCGGGATGTTGTGCAGGTTGGGCGCTTCCGACGAGATCCGCCCGGTGCGCGCGACCATCTGATTGAAGATCGCGTGGATGCGTCCGTCGGGGCCGATGCTGTCGATCAGCGAGCTCCCGTACGTGCTGCGCAGCTTCTCGACCTCCCGGTAGCGCAGCAGGCGCCCGACGATGGGGTGCTGGTCGCCCATCGCCTCAAGACTCGCCGCGTCGGTCGAGAACCCAGTCTTGATCTTGCGCACCGGGCGCAGGCCCAGCTCGGAGAAGAGCACCGTCTGGATCTGGAGCGACGAGTTGACGTTGAACGGATGGCCGGCGAGCTCCTGGATCTCCTGGTCGAGGTGGGCGGCCTCGGCGGCGAACTCGTCAGCGATGGCCCGCAGCACCGTCGCGTCCACGCCCACGCCGATCATCTCCATGCGCGCCAGGACGTTGACCAGCGGCAGCTCGATCCCCTCGTAGACGGCCTCCAGCTCCCAGGCGGTGATCTCGCGGCGCAGCGCGTCACGCACCGCGGCGGCCCGCGACACCTGCTCGACCACCGCCGACCCCGCGCCGTCGTCGAAGAGCTGGCCCGACGTGGCGGGCGGTGCCAAAGCCACGAAGCGCTCGGCCACCGCGTCCAAGTCGTAGCGCCCGCTCGCCGAGTCGACCAGGTAGGCCATCAGCGCGCTGTCGTCGCGCGGGGTCGGCACCTCCCGGCCGGCCTCCAGCAGCGCGCGCACCAGGCCCTTGACGTCGTGACCGGTGAGCGGCGATCCGTCGTAGCTGGCGATCCACCGGGCCCGGGGCACCACGGCGACGCGCGCGCTGGACGCATCGAGCACCGCCACCTCATCCCCTCGCGCGGCGACCACGCGATCTGCCACACCGGCCAGCTCTTCGAGCTCGACCAGACGCGCCGCGGGCCCCGCCGCGGCGGCCGGTCGCCCCGGCGCGGGCCCGCTCTCGGCGCCCGGGCCCAGGAGGCCGTCGTCGAGGAGCTGGCCGAAGCGCCGCCGCATGGTCGCCATGTCGAAGCGATCGAAGAAGGTCTGGATCTCGCCGCGGTGCCAGCCGCCCATCTCGAGGGCCTCGACGTCCACCTCCACGGGCACGTCGCGCACCAGCAGCATGACGTCGGCGTTGTGCAGGGCCCGATCCTGGTGGGCGGCGAGATTCTCGCGCAGCTTGGGCGTGAGCTCGTCGAGATGGGCGAAGATGCCGTTCAGGTCGCCGAACTGGGTGAGCAGGCGCGCCGCGGTCTTCTCCCCCACGCCCGGCACGCCGGGCAGGTTGTCGCTGGCGTCACCGCGCAGCGCCGCCAGCAGTCGGTAGCGCGCCGGCTCGACGCCGCAGCGCGCCACGATGCCGGCCTCGTCGTAGAGGTCGTAGTCCGACACGCCACGCCGGTTGTAGAGGACCCGCACGTAGGGATCCTCGACCAGCTGGAACGTGTCGCGGTCCCCCGACACCACGACGGTCGCGTGCTGGCGGTCGCGTGCCCGGGTGGCCAAAGTCGCCAGGACGTCGTCAGCCTCGTAGTCGGGCACGCCGATCACCGGGATGGCCAGCGCCTCGCAGAGCGCGCGGATGAAGTCGAACTGCGGCTCGAGCGCGGGCGGCGTCTCGGCGCGCCCCCCCTTGTAGTCCTCGGCCAGGCGGTTGCGGAACGACCCGCCGGGCAGGTCGATGGCGACCGCCAGGCCCCGGGGCCGCCACTTGCGCACCAGGGTGTGCAACATGGCGGCGAAGCCGTGCAGCGCGTTGGTCGGCGTCCCGTCGGCCGTCGTGAGGTCGGCGCTCAGCGCGAAGTAGGCGCGAAACGCCAGGGACATCCCATCGAGCAAGATGAGAGGGCCCCCCGCCGGCGGGTCAGCCACCGAACTCCCCGCGCAGGATCTGCTGGGCGACGTCACGCATCCGCACGCGCGCCCGCATGGCGGCCTGCTGGATCGTGTCGAAGGCGGTCGGCTCGTCGACGGCCCGCTCGGCCATCAGGCGCTCCTTGGCCCGCTGGACCAGCTCGCGCGTCTCGATCTTGTCGTCGACCTGGTGCGGCTCGGGGCCCGCCGCCGGCACCGCGCTCGAGGGGTCCAGGATGGCCGCCAGCTTGGGCAGCAGCTCCGAGGAGCGGAACGGCTTGACCAGGTAGGCCGCCACCCCGGCGTCGCGGGCGTTCTCGATGAGCGTGCGCTGGGAGAACGCGGTGAGCAGGACCACCACCGTCGGGCTGTCCTGGAGGGCCCGGGCCACTTCGATCCCGTCGAGGCCGGGCATCTTGATGTCGAGCAGGGCGAGGTCCGGGTGATGCTCCTCGATCAGGGCCAGGGCGTCGTCGCCGCGGGCGGCCTCACCCACGACCAGGTAGCCGTCGCTCTCGAGCATCTCCTTGAGATCGAGCCGGATGATCGACTCGTCATCCGCGATCACTACTCGTCGTTCCATCCCCGTCCTTTGGTACCCACGACCGGAGCAGCTCGTCACGCTCCGCCACCAGCTCCCCGACCTCGCGCCGCCGGCGCAGCATCTCGGCCGCGGCGACCGCGACGTGGCGTGACAACTCCTCGTACTCGTGCGCTTGCGTCGGGGTTTCCGAGACTAGCGCCCGGATCCGGGCGTCGTCGAGTGCCGCGTTCCACACCGCCACCTGCTCCTCGAGCACGCGCAGGCTCTCGCGCGCCACGCTCAGCCGTCGCTGGCAGTCCTCCAGTCGGCGACGCTGCACCCGCAAGCCCATCGCCCTCAGTGTACGGGCCTACCACTGCGCGTCGGCGACGCGGGCGCCCGCGCGCACGGCGTCGCCCAAGCGGTAGCCGAGTCCTCCGGCGGCCTCGACCACGTCGTCGTCGCCGGTGACGTCGACGTCGGCGACGTCGCTCGGCTCGCGCACCGCGTCCTCGGCCAGCAGGCGCAGGGCGCGGCGCCCCAGGGGGGACTCGAAGAACCCCCCGACGTAGGGGCGCAGCCCGAACTCCCTCGCCCGGCGGCAGAGCTCTCGGGACACGGCCAGCCCGCCGACCCGCCCGGGCTTGACGCACACCAGCTGGGCCGCGTGGTGGGCGGCGATGAGGCGTACATCGGCAAGGCTGCGGACCCCCTCGTCGACGCTGAGGAGCACCCCCGTGCGCGAGGCCAGCGCCGTCAGGCGCGCCAGATCCCCCGGGGCGAAGGGCTGCTCGACGGCCACGACGGGGAGCCGGTCCCACAGCGCGACCTCGTCAGCCAGGACCTCCTCGACGCTGGTGCCCGAGGCGTTGTAGTCGAGCAGCACCTCGGAGCCCCGCTCGGCGAGCCAGGCCACCGCGTCCTCGCGCCACTGGCCCGGGCGCACCTTGGCCCGGATCCGCCCACCCCCCACCGCCCCCTCGGGAGGGGGATCGAGCAGGGAGATCGTGGCCAGGGCTGGCACCGGTCCCCCGTCGTGCCACCCGGCGGGCCGCGCCTCACCGGTGGATCGCAGGTGGAGGTCGAGCAGGGCCATCTCCACCAGGGCCCAGGCGACCCGCGATGCCGGGCGCGGACCGGCCAGCTGGCCCACGCGGCTCCAGGCCGGCAGCGCGGCCTCGCGCGCGACGATCCCGCCCAGGCGCTCGGCCACCTCGGTCCCCAGTACGTCGACCACCTCGTCAACGCCCGGGTCCCCGTTCAACGCGTGGGGCTGCACGCCGACCTCGCCGAACCCCTCCCCGGCCGGCGTCGCCAGGCGCGCGAACAGCCGGGGCCGGCGATCGTGGCGCTGGTCGGCCGCGCGCACCGGCCGCGCCAGCATCGCGTCGCGGCGCCACACCTCCAGTGTCCCGGTGCTCCAGTCGATGGCTGCTACGGTAGACCGGCCTGCCCGGATGGCGGAATCGGTAGACGCGGAGGCCTCAAAAGCCTTTACTCGCAAGGGTGTGTGGGTTCGAGTCCCACTCCGGGCACCCACCGCCGCCAGGCTGCCTCGCCCCGGTGCGTCCTGTTAGCGTGTCGCCGTGAGCACCGACGTCCCCTGGCGCGACGACGCCGTCGCGCTGTTCCCCGGCCAGGGCTCGATCGCCTCGGGGGCGGGCCGGGCGTGGACCGCCAGCCCCCACTGGTCCCTCATCGCCGAGATCTCCGAGGTCACCGGCACCGACGTGGCCCACCTGCTGCTCGATGCGTCCGACGAGGACGTCATCCGCACCGACCACGCCCAGCTGGCGACCTTCGCGCTGTCGCTGGTCGGCTACCACGACCTGCTGGAGCTCGGGTGGCGTCCCCGCTACCACCTGGGCCACAGCCTGGGCGAGTTCAGCGCCCTGACCGCCGCCGGCGTGCTTACGCTGGCCGATGGCGCGCGCCTGATCGCGGTGCGCGGAGCGGCCATGGCCGAGGCCGCCCGCGCCACCGCGGGCATGATGGTCGCCCTGCTCGGCGGTGACGAGGCGGCCCGCGCGCTGCTCCAGGATCGACCCGGCGTCTACGTGGCCAACGTGAACGGGTCCGGCCAACTGGTCGTGAGCGGCGAGACCGCCGCCCTCGACCTCCTCCTCGGCGACGCCCGGGATCTCGGCTTCAAGCGCGCGACCCGCCTGCCGGTCGGCGGGGCCTTCCACTCCCCCCTCATGGCGACGGCCCAGGAAGCCCTGGACGCCCAGCTGGCGCGGACCCCGTGGCATCCCAGCGACGCCGTGGTGGTGGCCAACGTGGACGGCCAGGTCCACCCGGCCGCCGACTGGCCCGGCCTCCTGAGCCGCCAGCTCACCAGCCCCATCGAGTTCGTGGCGGCCACGACCGCCCTGCCCGATGCGGTCACGGCCAGCGTCGAGATGCCGCCGGGTGCCGTGCTGACGGGCCTCACCCGCCGGATCCGCCCCTTCGCCACCCAAGTGGCCCTGACCGAGCCCGCCGAGCTGCGGGCGCTGGCGTGAGCCGCGTCGTCCTGGTCACCGGCGCGAGCCAGGGCATCGGCGCGGCCATCGCCGCGCGCTTCGTCGAGCTGGGCGACGTGGTCGTGACCCTGTCGCGGCGCCCGGTGGCGCCCGCTGGGGTGGCCGAGGCCCTGGCCGTCGACGTCGCCGACAGCGCCGCGGTGACCGCGGCCGTCAAGGGTCTCGTCGAGCGCCACGGGCCCATCGCGGTGGCCGTCGTCAACGCCGGGATCACCCGCGACGGGCTGGCGCTGCGCATGACCGACGCCCAATGGCGCGAGGTCCTCTCGACCGATCTCGACGGGGCCTTCTACACGGCCCGAGCGGTCCTGGCACCCATGGTGCGCGCGCGGCACGGGTCGATCATCTTCGTCGGCTCGGTGAGCCCCTTCCTCGGGGTTCCCGGCCAGGCCAACTACGCCGCCGCCAAGGCCGGCCTGGTGGGCCTGGCCCGGTCCCTGGCCCGCGAGCTGGCCTCGCGCTCCATCACGGTCAACGTCATCGCCCCCGGCCTCATCGAGACCGAGATGACCCGCGACGTGGCCGCTGACGGACCCGTCGGCTCGGCCGCCATCCCCCTCGGCCACAGCGGCCAGCCCGCCGACGTCGCGGCGGCCGCGGCGTTCCTGGCCAGCGACGGCGCCCGCTACATCACGGGCGCCGTGCTCCCCGTCGACGGCGGTCTGGCCCTCGGGCTCTAGCCCCGCCCGCGGCGTGCGACGCGCGCCGCCAACGGTGGTGCCACGTTCAGCAGGGCGGTCTCGATGGTCGTGGCCAGCAGCTCGTGCCCGAGCGGGCTGGGGTGGATGTTGCACCCCGTCAGATTGCTGCTCGCCGGATAGGCGACCAGCAGGCCCGCCGCGCACGGGTCGCCGCCAAAGGGCGTCGCGGCCGCCTGGAACATGCCAAAGCCGTTCGCGATGATGCCGTGGAACTGCCGCGTCACGGCATTGATCGTCGCGTCGAGCTGCTGGGACTCGGCGACCTGCAGCGGCTGGCTGTAGTTCAACGCGTAGTAGTCGACGGCCACCAGGGCGCCCGAGTAGCGGCCCTCGACGCGCAAGGCGTGGTAGATGATCGCGAGATTCGTGCCGATCTCCTTGAGCACCGCGCCGAACTCGCTCAGGCTCAAGCACCCGTCCGTGGTCGTCTCCTGGCACAGGAACGCGTCGTTGGCGCCGATGTCGATGGTCACCAGCCGCGTCGCGGGGTGCGTGCGCAGGAAGTGGACGGCGTAGGACAGCTGGGACCCGGTGTAGCTGACGTGCAGCGGGTAGGCCGTGCGGTAGCCAGCGGTCTGGCCCGGCGCGTTCTCACACCCGTTCGAGGCCGCCGTCACGTTGATCATGGAGGCGGTCGTCTCCCCCGGGCACGACGCGTTGAACAGATGCAGGTTCAGCGCCGCCGCGACGTCGTTGGCGTAGCTCGAGAAGTTCGCGGCGTCGGCGTAGGTCGCCGCCGGGGTGGTCTGGGGTGGCGTGTAGCCGAAGGCCACCGAGTCACCGAGGGCCAGGTACGGCGCCCCTTGTCCCCAGCCGGTCTTGTGACTGGCCGCCCCCGAGGTCGTGGCGCTCACCACGACGCTCGCGACCAGCATGGCGCTGGCCGCCACGGCAGCTACTCGTTGGTATACCCGATGCCCCATCACGCCCCCCTTGGCTGTGTGCCCGTGCCCGGGCAGGCTCATCCTAGAGCGCGCTCCCCCGCGCGCACGGCCACCGCGCAGGATTGGGCAGGATCGCGTGGGCATTTAGTACGATACGGCGACACAGAGAAGGGATGAGCATGGACCGCGACGAGGCCTTCAAGATGTTCACGGACAGCGCCGTCGAGGTGCTGGCGGTGGACCGAGCCAAGGTGACGCCCGACGCCTCGTTCGCTGACGACCTCGGGGCCGACAGCCTCGACCTGGTCGAGCTGGTGATGGCTCTCGAGGAGAACTTCCACATCGAGGTGGGCGAGGACGAGCTCAAGGACATCACGACCGTTGGCGAGGCCTTCGACCTGATCTACGCGAAGCTCTAGTGCTCGTCGCGCGCACCCCCGCCGGGCCGGTCACTGGTCGCCGCGTCGCCGTCACCGGACTGGGCGCGATCTCGTGCGCGGGCATCGGTGTGGCGGCGCTGTGGTCAGCCCTCCACGAGCCGGTGGCCCCGCCCACCAAGCGCGTGGCACCCTTCGACGCCTCGCACATCGGCGGCCCCAAGGAGCTGCGCCGACTCGACCCCTTCACGCTCTACGCCCTGGTGGCCGCCGACGAGGCCTGGCGCCAGTCGGGCCTCACCGGGCCCCTGGAGGACGGCGGCAGCGTCGTCACCACCGGCATCGGTGGGCTCCAGACCATCTTGGCCCAAGTCGAGGTGATGCGCGAGCGGGGTGCCGGGCGCGTGTCGCCCTTCATGGTGCCCATGATGATGCCGAACGCCGCCACCGCGGCCGTCTCGATGCGCTTCGGCCTGGGCGGTCCCTGCGAGAC
>JAJYEQ010000021.1 GCA_021785695.1 Actinomycetes bacterium | reverse complement strand
GCTCCGTCGATCACAGGTAGGGTCAGGCCACCCGCGACAACTGGCCTCCGATCATCTTGACGCAGCTCTCACTTGAAAGCTCGAAGTGCGCAAGAAGACCGGCGCAAGCATTCTGACTATCCCAGGTGATCGAACGAGCGAGCTCCCTCGGCAGAGTCCTCACGGCTTTGCGCATGGCTTTTTCGACGTCGATGCCCGTTTTCCCGTTGGGTAGGTGCAAGAGCAGGGTGAGCCGCGTGGTGCGCTCAACCAGAGTGCCGACGGCGCTGCGACCACCAGCGCCGAGGATGAGATCTCCCTCCCAGTGCCCGGGAACGGCTCGGTCCTCCACCTCGGCGGGCCGATCACTGATCATCACCATGTCGGTGACACGACCGCCGCGCGGTCCCGTCTGGCCTTTTCGGTGCGTGCGTCCCGAGCGCAAGCAACGCGCCAGTTCGCGGCGCAGTTCTCCCCGGCCCTGGACGTAAAGGGACTGATAGATGGTCTCGTGGCTCACGTGCATCTCGGGGTCGTCGGGATAAATCAAACGTAAGCGCTGGGAGATCTCTTTGGGTGACCAGAGTTGGCCCAGGCGCTTGGAGACCTCAGTGAGCAGCGGCCCTCGACACAGTTTCGCTGGTTTGGGGCGTCGAGTCCGATCTCGGGCGCGGTGATGGGACTTCCACACTGAGTAGTGCTCGCGGCCCCCGTTGGCATTCACTTCACGGGTGACGGTCGACGGTGAACGTCCGAGCGATCGGGCGATCGCGCTCAACGACCCGCCCTGGGCCAGACCCTTCAGGATCCGTTCGCGCTCATCGATGCTGAGCCGGCCCGCTCGAGGTGTCCAGGGATCGGCCACACCATCGGGACTTCGTCGAGAACGGACGAACAATGACACGGAAGATTGATCACAGTCGATCTGGTGAGCGATGTCCTCTAAGGAGACGCCCTCGGCTCGTAATCGATGTGCCGTTTCCTTCTGTCGTTGCGTTAGGCGCGCAGCCATGACAACCTCCTGATCGATCAACTCATCGTTGTTGATTCACAGGACCGTTGCGCTGACTCCCTGAAACCGCCGTATCTAGGCCAGGTCGAGCGCCTCGGCCAGCGCGCGGTCCCGGCGAGTGGCCAGGGGCGCCAGCGCGACGTCGAGGGGTCCCAGCGCGACGCGGTCGCCGCCCACCGTGCCCAGCACCTCGGCCTCGACCCCGGCCGCCCGCGCGCGAGCCAGCAGGCCCGCCGCGTCACTGATCGCCACCACGAAGCGCCCGGGATGCTCGCTGAACAGCTCGGCGACCTCGCTCACCGGCGCGCGCACGCCGACGCCGGCCACCACGGCCATCTCGGCCAGGGCCACGGCCAGCCCCCCACCGGCCACGTCGTGGACCCCGTGCAGGCCCCGGTCCTCGCCGGCCGTGACGGCGGCCACCTCGGCGGCCACGAAGGCGCTGGCCGCCCGGGCGGCGGCGTAGTCGGGCCGCACCGGGCGGCCCCCCCGGGCCCCGTGGAGCGCCGCCCAAGCGCTGCCGGCCAGGGGGAAGGGCGCCGGCCCGGCCGCGCGGCGGGTCCCGACCAGGACCACCGCGTCGCCGGCGCGCAGGGCCCAGCCCGGCGGGGGCGCGACCACCTGGTCGACCAGGCCGAGGACCCCGAGCACCGGGGTCGGGTCGATGTCCACGCCGCGCGACTCGTTGTAGAGCGAGACGTTGCCCCCGATGACCGGCAGCTCGTAGGCCCGGCAGGCCTCGGCCAGCCCGTCGACGGTCTCGGAGAGCTGCCACATGACCTCGGGGTGCTCGGGGTTCCCGAAGTTGAGGCAGTTGACGACGGCCTGCGGGCTGGCCCCCACGCAGGCCAGGTTGGCCACCGCCTCCACCAGCGTCAGGGCGACGCCCCGGGCCGGGTCGAGGGCGCACCAACGCGGGTTGGAGTCGGTCGTCAGGCCGAGGCCGCGCTCCGAGGCGGGCAGGCCGGGCCCGCCCAGGCGCAGCAGCGAGGCGTCGCGGCCCGGGCCGACCACCGTGTTCAAGAAGAGCTGCGAGTCGTACTGCCGGTAGACCCAGGCCGGGTCGACCAGCAGCGCGGCCAGGTCGGCGGCCGGGTCCACCAGGGCCGCCGCGTCGGGCTCGTCGGCCCAGCGCGCGGCCAGGTCGGCCGGCTCGCGCCGGGGCCGGTCGTAGAGGGGCGCCTCGTCCGCCAGCGACGCGGCCGGCATCTCGGCCAGCACGGGCCCGTCGAGCCCGTCGCGCACGCGCAGCCAGCCCACCGTGCGTCCGGCCGCATCGGACTCGGCTCCGCGCACCCGGCCCACCACGGTCGCGCGGACCTCCCAGCGCGCGCACAGCGCCGCGACGGCCGGCCAGCTCTCCGGGGTCACGATGGCCAGCATCCGCTCCTGGCTCTCGGAGGTCATGATCTCGGCGGGGTCCATGCCCGCCTCGCGCAGGGGCACGGCCCGCACGTCCACGTCCATGCCGACCCCGCCGCGCGCGGCGGTCTCCGAGGTCGCGCAGATCAGCCCGGCGCCGCCCAGGTCCTGGATGCCCACGACCAGCCCGGCGTCGAGCAGGGCCAGGCACGCCTCGATGAGGCGCTTCTCCTCGTAGGGGTCGCCGACCTGGACGCTGGGCCGCTTGGCCGCGTCGGCGGCCTCGGCCCCGAAGCCGGCCGAGGCCAGCACCGAGACGCCCCCGATCCCGTCGCGGCCCGTGGTCGAGCCGAGCAGGATGGCCAGGTTGCCCGGTCCCGAGGCGATGCCGAGCACCAGGCGGCTGACCGGCAGGGCCCCCGCGCACAGCACGTTGACCAGCGGGTTGCCCGCGTAGGTCGGGTCGAAGGTCAGCTCGCCGCCGACGGTCGGCACGCCCACCGAGTTGCCGTAGCCCGAGACCCCCGCGACCACGCCCTCGACGAGCCAGCGCTGCCGCGCGTCGTCGGGCGGGCCGAAGAACAGGGGGTCCATCACCGCCAGGGGCCGGGCGCCCATGGTGAAGACGTCGCGCAAGATCCCGCCGACCCCGGTGGCGGCCCCCTGGTAGGGCTCGATGGCCGAGGGGTGGTTGTGGCTCTCGATGCGCACCGCGACGGCGATCCCGTCGCCCGCGTCGATGACGCCGGCGTTCTCGCCCGGACCGACCAGCACGCGCTCGCCCGTCGTGGGCAGCCGGCGCAGGTGCAGGCGCGACGACTTGTAAGAGCAGTGCTCGCTCCACATCACCCCGTAGCAGGACAACTCGAGGAAGTTGGGCTCGCGTCCGAGGACCTCGACGATGGCGTCGAGCTCGTCGTCGGTGAGCCCGAGGGCGCGGTGCAGCGGCTCGGGGGTCACCACTCCAACCTACGCGACGGGCCCCGCGCCCGGCCGCGGCGCCCTCAGCCGACCAGCGCGCCGGCGAACGTGGCGTCGGTGGCGTGGCGCAGGCCGAGGGCGGCGCCCAGGGCGTCGGCGAAGGCCGGGCTGGCCCGCCGCGTGGTCCCGGCCCCGGTGACGAACTGGCAGCCGGTGGCGTCGTAGGAGACGGGCCGCACCGCCAGGGCGTCCCGGGAGGGACCGGGCGCGAGGAAGAACTGCAGCGTGTAGGTGACGCCGAGGTCGATCGGGCAGCTGAAGACGCCCTGGCCCACGCGCGGCAGGGCGCACAGCACGTCGGCCAGCGCGCGCAGCGCCGGGACCCGCTCGCTGGCGGCGAGCGCCGGGAGGTCGAAGCGCTCCGGGTTGAGGGGGTGGGAGCGCGTCACGCGCAGACGCCCCACGTGCGCGGCGGTCGACCCGTCGCACAGGTCGACTGGCCCGGCGGCGCGAGAGCTCACGAGCCCCGCGGCCCGGGCGCGCGTCGCCGCCGCCGCCGGGGCCGCCAAGGCGACGAGGCACGCCGCCACCGCCAGTAGCCGCAGCGTGCGCACATCACCCCCTTCGCGGATGCCGGGACGTCGGACCCGAACCGCGTCCCCATTCTGCCTCTCGGCGCGGCGGTCGCGGTGGACGAACCGACAGCATGTTGAGAAAATTATCTCTGTTCTATGGCACAAAATGCCTGAATGTGATTAAAGTAAAAGGTCGTGACACGCTAGTGTCAACGCGCCCCCGCCATTCGAATGGAGAGACATGGCTACGACAACTCGCAAGCCCGCCGCGAAGAAGCCCGTTAAGCGGCAAATGACCGATGATCACAAGGCCAAGCTGGCACAGGGTCGACTCGAGTATCGCGTAGTCAGTCGCTACCTGGAGGCTGTGGCTGCGGGCAAGGGAAAGCGCGGCCGCAAACGGACTCCCGAGTCGATCAGCATGCTCATCGCCCGCATCGACCAGCGGCTGGCCACGGCGACGCCCATCCAGCAGCTCGAACTGGTGCAGCGGCGCATGGATCTCGTCGCGGAGCGCGAGCGTCTCAGCGCCCGGGTCGACCTGGAAAAGCTGGAAGCCGACTTCGTGAAAGTCGCCCACGCCTACGCGACCCGCAACGCCATCACCTACAGCGCATTTCGCGAACTCGGCGTGCCCGCCGAGGTGCTGCGACGCGCCAATGTGTCGCGCTCAGCGCGCTAGGACCGTCGACTCGACAAAGGACTGCAGCAGGCCGCGCCCGTCGGCGCTGCCCAGCAGTGACGACATGGCGCGCTCCGGATGGGGCATCAGCCCGACCACGTTGCCGGCCGCCGAGGCGATGCCGGCGATGTCCCCGCGCGACCCGTTGGGGTTGTCCTCGTAGGTCAGCACGACCTGGCCACCCTCCACGAGCCGCGCGTAGGTCGCGTCGTCGCAGGTGTAGGCCCCCGAGAAGTGGTTGATCGGGATCACCAGGCGCGTGCCCACGGCCGTGGTGCGCGTGAGGACCGACTGGCTCGACGCCACGCGCACCGTCACGGGACGCGAGATGAAGGTCAGCCCCGTGTTCTGGCGCAGGGCCCCCGGCAGCAGCCCGGCCTCGGTCAGGATCTGGAAGCCGTTGCAGATGCCCAGGACCGGCCGCCCCTGGGCGGCGGCCTCGGCCACCGCACCCATGACCGGGGAGAACCGGGCCAGGGCCCCGGGGCGCAGGTAGTCGCCGTGGGCGAACCCGCCGGGCAGCACCAGGCCGTCGTAGCCCGACAGGTCGGTCTGGGCGTGCCAGACCAGCTCGGCCGGCGCGCCCAGGTCGCCCAGGGCGCGCACCACGTCGTGCTCGCAGTTCGAACCCGGGAAGACCAGGACGCCGACGGGCCTCACGACACGTCCCCGCGCACGCGCGCGTCCTCGATGACCGGGTTGGACAGCAGCCGCGCGGCGAGGTCGGCCGCGATGGCGCGGGCCGCCGCCGCGTCGGGCGCCTCCACGGTGAACAGGAACGTCTTGCCCGCGCGCACGCGGTGCACCCCGGAGAACCCCAGGGCCGGCAGGGCCCGCTCGATCGTCGCTCCGGCCGGGTCGGCGATGCCCTCGCGCAGGGTCACGTCGACTTGCAGGGCGAACTCCACCTACGCACCGTACCAGTGGGCCAACGAGCCCCCCGTGACGAGCTCGAAGGCGCGCTCGTAGCGCTCCTGGGTCTGCGCGATGACCGCGGCGGGCACCGGGGGCGGCGGCGGCTGGTGGTCCCAGCCCGCGGCGTCGAGCCAGTCGCGGAAGGGCTGCTTGTCGAAGGACGGCGGGACCTGGCCGCGCCGGACCTCGCTCGCGGGCCACAGCCGCGAGGAGTCCGGGGTCACGACCTCGTCGCACAGGACCAGCTCACCGTCGAGCACGCCCAGCTCGAACTTGGTGTCGGCCAGCACCAGGCCGCGGCGCGCCAGGTCGTCGGCGGCCTGGGCGAAGAGGCGCAGGCACACGGCGGCGGCGGCCTCGTAGGTGGCGTCACCGACCAGGGCGCGCGCCGCGGCGCGGCTGAGGTTCTGGTCGTGGCCCGCCGCGGCCTTGGTCGAGGGCGTGAAGAGCGGCTCGGGGAACGGGTCGGTCAGCTCCAGGCCGGCCGGCGCCGGATCCGCGTGCACGGTGCCGCGCTGCCGGTACTCCTCGTAGGCGGAGCCGGCCAGACGCCCGCGCACGATGCACTCGAGGGGCAGCATCTCGGCGCGGCGCACCAGCATCGCGCGTCCCGCCCAGCCCTCAGCGCCCGCCAGGGCGGGCACGGCCCGCTCCAGGACCGCCGGGTCGCAGCTGATCAGGGCCGCGGGCACGTCGGCGAAACGGCGCACCCAGTAGTCCGTGATGCCGGTCAGCACCCGACCCTTGCCGGGCACCGGCTCGGCCATCACGACGTCGAAGGCGCTCAGGCGGTCCGAAGCGACCATCAGCAGCCGGTCGCCGCCCACCTCGTAGAGGTCGCGCACCTTGCCGCGGTAGCCGGGGGCGCCCAGGGCGTCGCTCAGCGCCACGTCAGGGCCTCCACGAAGCGGGCGCGGTGCGCCAGCAGGCGCTCGGGGTCGAACACGCGGGCCAGGTCGGCCTCGCTGAGCCCGAGGGACGCGTCGGCGGCCACGGCGGCCAGGGAGCGGTCCTCGTCGAGCGCGCGGCGCGCGGCCGCCTGGACCGCGCGGTAGGCGTCGTCGCGCGACCAGCCCGCCTCCACCAGGGCCAGCAGCAGGGACTGGGAGAAGACCAGTCCCCGGGTCCCCTCGAGCAGGTTGGCCCGAGCGCGCTCGGGGTGCAGCACCAGGTCGCGGGCCAGCGCCGTCGCTTCGCGCAGCATGTAGACGGTCAGGGTCAGCGCGTCGGGCAGGACGATGCGCTCGACGCTCGAGTGGGAGATGTCGCGCTCGTGCCACAGGGCGACGTCCTCGAGGCCCGTGGCCAGGTAGCCGCGCAGCACGCGGGCCAGCCCGCAGAGGCGCTCGGCGCGCACCGGGTTGCGCTTGTGGGGCATGGCCGAGGAGCCCTTCTGCCCCTCGGCGAAGGGCTCGGAGGCCTCCGCGACCTCCGAGCGCGCCAGGTGGCGGATCTCCAGGGCGAAGGACTCCACCCCCGTGCCCAGCGCCGCGCAGGCGTAGAGGACCTCGGCGTGGCGATCGCGAGCGATGACCTGGGTCGCGGGCACCGGGGTCAGGCCCAGGGCGGCGCACACGTCGGCCTCGACGACCGGGTCGATGTTGGAGTAGGTGCCCACGGCTCCCGAGAGCTTGCCGACCGCGATGGCCGACCGGGCGCGCTCGGCGCGCTGGCGGTCGCGGTCCACCTGCAGGGCGAAGAGGGCGAACTTCGCGCCGTACGTCGTGGGCTCGGCGGCCATGCCGTGGGTGCGTCCGGTGATGGGCCAGTCGATGGTGGCCACCGCCCGGTCGCCGAGCGCGTCGCGCAGGGCCGTCGCCTCGGCGATCACCACGTCCAGGGCGCGCGTCATGACCGCGCACCAGGCGGTGTCGACCACGTCCGAGGAGGTCAGGCCGTAGTGGATCCAGGCCGCCTCGGCGCCGCCGATGGCCCGCTGCACGACGTCGACGAAGGCGGCGGTGTCGTGGTGCGTCACGGCCTCGCGCTCGGCGACGGCCTCGACGAAGGCGGCGTCGATCACGGGACGGCGCGCCCGCAAGGCGGCGGCGTCCGCGGCGGGGATGACCCCGTGGGCGGCCAGAGACTCGGCGGCCAGCAGCTCGACGTCGAGCATGGCCGTGAAGCGGGCCTCATCGGTGAAGAGCGCCGCCACGTCGGCGGGCGCGTAGCGGCCGATCATGCGGCCCCCGCGGCGATGTCGTGGCGCCAGACCATGCCGGGCAGGTCGATGCGGCCGGCCGCCTCGTAGGCGCGCGCCCGCGCGTCAGCCAGCGTCGGCGCGTGCGCCGTCACCGAGAGCACGCGGCCCCCCGCGGCGACGAATCCCCCGGATCCGTCGTGACGGGTCCCGGCGTGGAAGACCACCACGCCCTCGACCGGGTCGGCCAGTTGGCCGTCGGGCCCCAGGCCCCGGATCGGCCCACCGGCTCGGGGCGCCTCGGGGTAGCCGGGGGCGGCCAGCACGACGGTCACCGCCGCGCCCTGGCCCGGCGCGGGCGCCTCGTCGAGGTGACCCGCCGCGGTCGCGGCCAGCGTCGCCAGGAGGTCGTCGCGCACCAGGGGCACCAGGACCTGGGTCTCGGGATCGCCGAAGCGCACGTTGTACTCGAGCAGCTTGGGCCCCTCGTCGGTCAGCATCAGCCCGGCGTAGAGGACCCCGCGGTAGTCGATGCGCCGCCGGCGCAGCTCGGCCAGGGTGGGCGCGACGATCTCGGCGTCCACGCGGGCCCGGGTCACCGCGTCCAGGGCCAGGGGGGCGAAGGCGCCCATGCCGCCGGTGTTGGCGCCCTGGTCCCCCTCGCCCACCCGCTTGAAGTCCTGGGCCGGCACCAGGGCGGCCGCGCGCTCACCGTCGCACAGCAGCATCAAGGAGCACTCCGTGCCGACCAGGCCCTCCTCGATCACCACCCGGCGCCCGGCCGCCCCGAAGGCCACGCCCGAGAGCTTGGCCACCACGTCGGCGGCCGCCTCGTCGCGGCTGGTGGTCACCAAGACGCCCTTGCCCGCGGCCAGGCCATCGGTCTTGATCACGTAGGGCGGCGCCATCGCCGCCAGGTACGCCAGCGCCGCGTCCACGTCCTCGAAGGTGCCGTGCGCGGCCGTGGCGACGCCGGCCGCGGCCAGGAACTCCTTGAGGTAGGCCTTCGACCCCTCGAGGCGCGCGCCGGCCGCCCCGGGCCCGAGCACCGCCACCCCGCGCGCGCGCAACTCGTCGGCCAGGCCCGCGACCAGGGGCGCCTCGGGTCCCACGACGACCAGGTCGGCGTCGAGCGCGGTGGCCGGCGCGGGGGTGCAGGCAATCCCGTGCGCGGCGATCCCGTCGTTGCCCGGCGTCACCACGACGTCGGCCGACGCGCGCAGCCCCCAGGCCAGCGCGTGCTCGCGGCCCCCGCCGCCCACCACGACGACGCGGGTCACGAGGGTCGCACGAACTGGTCGCGGCCGGGCCCCACGCCCACGACCGAGATCGGCACCCCGATGGCCGCGGCCAGGAAGTCGATGTAGTCGCGGGCGGCCCTCGGCAGCTCGGTGGCGTCGGTCAGCCCGGTCAGGTCCTGGTGCCAGCCCGGCAGCGTCTCGTAGATCGGGGTGACCTCGTGGAGGACCGACTGGTGGTAGGGCGGGTAGTCGTAGCGGCGGCCCCCGGCCTCGTAGGCGACGCACACCTTGATCTCGTCGAAGGCGTCGAGCACGTCGAGCTTGGTCAAGGCGACCTCGGTCAGCGAGTTCAGGCGGCGCGCCTGGCGCGCCAGGACCGCGTCGAACCAGCCGACCCGGCGGCGGCGCCCGGTGTTGGTGCCGAACTCGTGGCCCCGCGCGACCAGCGCGTCGGCCAGCTCGCCGTCGAGCTCGGTGGGGAAGGGTCCCGCGCCCACCCGGGTGACGTAGGCCTTGGCGATGCCGACGATGGCGGTCAGGTCGCGCGGACCCAGGCCCGAGCCGGTGCAGGCGCCGCCGGCGACCGGGTTGGACGAGGTGACGAAGGGGTAGGTCCCGTGGTCCAGGTCGAGGAAGGTGGCCTGGGCGCCCTCCAGCAGCAGGCGCTCGCCCCGGGCCAGGGCGTCGTGGAGGAAGCCGACCGAGTCGCCGATCATGGGGGCCAGGCGCGGCGCGTAGTCGTCCAGGTAGGTCGCGGCCAGCTGGTCGGCCGACAGGGGGAGGCGGTTGTAGACGCGCGCCAGCAGCTGGTTCTTCTCGGCCAGGGCGACGTCGAGCTTGGCCCGGAAGATCTTGGGGTCCAGCAGGTCCTGGACGCGCAGGCCGACCCGCCAGGCCTTGTCGCCGTAGGCCGGTCCGATGCCGCGCTTGGTCGTGCCCAGGGCGTTCTTGCCCAAGAACCGCTCGTTCAGGCGGTCGAGCTCCTGGTGGTAGGGCATGATCAGGTGGGCGTTGCCTGACACCAGCAGGCGCGAGACGTCGACCCCCTTGGCGCTCAGCGCGTCCAGCTCGGCCAGCAGGACGGCCGGATCGACCACCACGCCGTTGCCGATCACCGGGGTAACCCCGGGATACAGGACACCCGAGGGCACCAGCTGGAGGGCGAAGGCCTCCCCGCCCACCACGATGCGGTGGCCGGCGTTGTGCCCGCCCTGGTAGCGCACCACGACGTCCATGTCGGCGGCCAGCAGGTCCGTCAGCTTGCCCTTGCCCTCGTCCCCCCACTGCGTTCCGACGACGACGGTTGCGGGCACGGCACCCCCAGGAGGACTCGGTGGTTACCGGTCAATCGTACTGGACGGCGCGCGCTGCCCCGTCCGCTCAGGCGGCCTCACAGGCGGCGAACCACGCGGCGACCTGCGCGGGCGACGCCCCGGCCGCGAGCAGCACCCGCAGGGCGACGCGCGCGTGGCGCGCGTCGAGCGATCCCGCCGAGATGAGGCCCCGGGCCAGCAGGTCGACCTCGCCCCCCGCGTAGCCGTAGGTCGACGCCAGGACGGGTCCCGCCCCGGTGCGCGAGGCCAGCACCACGGGACCGCGGGCGACCAGGTCACCGAGGGCGCCAACCAGTGCGGCCGGCACGTGCCCGCCCCCGACCGCCTCGACGACCACGCCGGCATGTCCCAGGCCCGCCAGGGCGCGCACCACGCGCCCGTCGTCATCGAGGCCGATGCCGACCAGGGCCACGGGCGGGAAGGGCGGCTGCGGGCGCGTGCCCGGCAGGCCGGGCAGGGGCCCCACCCGGGCGCGCAGCCGCACGCGGCCCTCCACCACCTCGCCGAGGGGCCCGAGCGAGGGCGACGTGAAGGCGGCCGGGCTCGCGGTGTGGGTCTTGCGCACGTAGCGCGCGGCGTGGATCTGGTCACCGAGCACCACCAGGGCGCCGAGGCCCGCCGCCGCCGGCGCCGCCGCCACCCGCAAGGCGGCGAGCAGGTTGGCCGCCCCGTCGCTGCCCGGGGTGCCGGGAGGTCGCATCGCGCCGGTCACCACGACCGGTCCGGGCGGGGCCAGCAGGTCGAGGGCGAAGGCCGCCTCCTCGAGGGTGTCGGTCCCGGTCACCACCACGGCGCCGACGGCGCCCTGGTCGCGGGCGGCGCCGATGCGCTCGGCCACGGCGAACAGATCGGCCAGCGTGACCTCGACCGAGGGCACGCGCACCAGGTCGTGGACCTCGAGGGACACCCCGGCCACGGCGGCCAGGCCCTCGACCAACTCGCGCGCCCCCAGGGTGGGCTGCACGGGCGCCCCCGCGGGGCCCGCCGAGGCGATCGTCCCGCCGAGCGTGACCACCGCCACGCGCGGGGCGTCGGCGCCGGTCAGATTCACCCGCTCAGGCTAGCCAGCGCCTCGGGTGAAGACGAGCTGGCCGTCGCGCACGTCCACGCGCACCGTGTCGCCGTCGTGGTAGCGACCCTCGAGCACCGCCAGGGCCAGGGGGTCCTCGACCTGGCGCTGGATCACGCGCTTCAAGGGACGCGCCCCGAACTGGGGGTCGTAGCCGGCATCGGCCAGGTGCGCGGCCGCGGCATCGCTGACCTCCAGGCTGAGACGGCGCTCGCCCAGGCGGTCCCGCAGGCGCGCCAGCTGGATAGTGACGATGGCGCGCAGGTCGTCACGCTCCAGGGCCCGGAACCGGATGATGTCGTCGATGCGATTGACGAACTCGGGCCGGAAGAACGTCAGCGGGTCCCCGGGCAGGTTGCTCGTCATGATCAGGACCACGTTCGTGAAGTCGACCGTGCGACCCTGGCCGTCGGTCAGGCGACCGTCGTCGAGGACCTGGAGCAGCAGGTTGAACACGTCGGGATGGGCCTTCTCGATCTCGTCGAGCAGCACCACCGCGTAGGGCCGGCGGCGCACCGCCTCGGTGAGCTGGCCGCCCTCCTCGTAGCCGACGTAGCCCGGAGGGGCGCCCACCAGCCGGCTGACCGCGAAGCGCTCCATGTACTCGCTCATGTCGATGCGCACCATGGCGCGCTCGTCGTCGAAGAGGAACTCGGCCAGCGCCCGGGCCAGCTCGGTCTTGCCCACCCCGGTCGGCCCGAGGAACAAGAACGAGCCGATGGGGCGGCGCGCGTCGGACAGCCCCGCGCGCGAGCGCCGGATGGCATTGGCGACCGCGCCCACCGCCTCGTCCTGGCCGATCACCCGGCTGTGGAGGAGATCCTCCATGTGCACGAGCTTGTCGACCTCGCCCTCGAGCAGCTTGGTGACCGGGATGCCCGTCCAGCGGCTCACCACCTCGGCCACGTCCTCGGCGTCGACCTCCTCTTTGAGCAAGGCGCCGTCGCGCTGGAGCTCGGCCAGGTCCGCGGTGGCCTGGTCGATCTCGCGCTCGAGCTCGGGCTGGCGCCCGTAGCGCAGGGCGGCGGCCCCCGCGAGGTCGCCCTGGCGCTCGAGGCGCTCGGCCTCGGTGCGCGCCTCCTCGACGGCGCCCTTGGCCTCCTGGATGCGCGCGATGGCCTTCTTCTCTCCCTGCCAGCGGGCCGCCAGCGCGTCGGAGGCCTCGCGCTGGAGCGCCAGCTCCTCTTCCAGGCGTTCGCGGCGCTCGGCCGAGGCGGTGTCGGTCTCGGCGGCCAGGGCCACCTGTTCGATCTCCAGCTGGCGGATGCGCCGGATGATGACGTCGAGCTCGGTGGGCATGGAGTCGATCTCGATGCGCAGGCGCGACGCGGCCTCGTCCATCAGGTCGATCGCCTTGTCGGGCAAGAAGCGGTTGACGACGTAGCGCTGGGACAGTGTCGCCGCGGCGACCAGCGCGGCGTCCTGGATGCGCACGCCGTGGTGGACCTCGTAGCGCTCCTTCAGGCCGCGCAGGATCGCGATGGTGTCGGCCACCGAGGGCTCGCCGACGTAGACCTGCTGGAAGCGTCGCTCTAAGGCGGCGTCCTTCTCGATGTGCTGGCGGTACTCGTCCAGGGTGGTCGCGCCGATGAGGCGCAGCTCGCCGCGCGCCAGCAGCGGCTTGATCATGTTGCCCGCGTCCATGGCGCCCTCGGAGGCCCCGGCGCCCACGATGGTGTGCAGCTCGTCGATGAAGCTGATCACCTCGCCTTGCGCGTCGGTGATCTCGCGCAAGACGGCCTGGAGGCGCTCCTCGAACTCCCCGCGGTACTTGGCCCCCGCCACCATGGCGGCCAGGTCGAGGGCGATCAGCCGCCGGTCGCGCAGCGACTCGGGCACGTCGCCCTCGGCGATGCGCAGGGCCAGCCCCTCGACGATGGCCGTCTTGCCCACGCCCGGCTCGCCGATGAGCACGGGGTTGTTCTTGGTGCGCCGCGACAGCACCTGGATGACCCGGCGGATCTCGTCGTCGCGCCCGATGACGGGATCGAGCTTGCCGGCCCGCGCCAGGGCGGTGAGGTCCCGCCCGTACTTCTCGAGCGAGGCGAAGATGTCCTCGGGGCTCTCGCTGGTGATGCGGGCCGACCCGCGGATCGTGCGCAGCGCCCCGAGCAGCGCCTCGCGCGTGGTGCCCAGCCGCGGGGCCCAGGCGACCAGGATGTGGTCGACCGACAGGTACTCGTCGCCCAGCTCGGCGCGCAGCGCGTCGGCGTCCTCGAGGCCCTGGCGCGACTCGGCCGACAGTCCCGGCTGGGATCCGCCCACGGCGCGGGGCTCGGCGGCGACCTGCTCGGCCAGCGCCGCCGTGGCCGCGACCGGGTCCACACCCGCCGCCGTCAGGAGCGGCCGGGCGATCCCCTCGGCCTGGCCCAGCAGGGCGAGCAGCAGGTGCGCGGGCGTCACGTAGGGGTTGCCCGCGGCGGCCGCCTGGGTCGAGGCGGCCTGGAAGGCCTCCCGCGTCTTGATGGTCCAGCGTTGGGGGTCGAGGCTCACGGTTCTCCTTGGCGGCGCCGGTGCGGGGTGACGAAGAGCGCCAGCGCGCTGCGCACCGGGACCAGGTCGCGCCGGTAGGCGCGGTGGGTGGCCTCCACGGCGACCTGCCGCTCGATCTCGAGGTCGCGCACGCGCCCGCGGGCCTCGCTCAGCTCGTGCTCTAGGGCCAAGATGCGCTTGACGCCCTCGAGGTTGACGCCCTCGGCGGTCAGCTCCTGGATGCGCCGCAGCGTGGCCAGGTCCTGGTCGGAGAAGCGTCGCGAGCCGCCCCGGGTGCGCTGGGGGCTGAGCAGCCCGGTGCGCTCGTAGTTGCGCAGGGTCTGGGGGTGGACCCCGGCCATCTGGGCGAAGACCGAGATCACGTAGCGGGCGGGCAGGGTCTCACGCATCGTCGCTCCCCAGGGCGCTGGCCAGGCGCTCGACCAGACCGCGGGCCTCGCGCGTCAGGTCGGTGGGCACGATCACGTTGACGGTGACGAGCAGGTCACCGGCGGCGTGCTTGCCCGCCGCGGGCACCCCGCGCCCGCGTACGCGCAGCGTGGTGCCGGGCTGGGTGCCGGGGCTCAGGCGCAGTGTCACCGGGTCGTCCAGGGTGTCGACCTGCACGGTGGCCCCGAGGATCGCCTGGGTCACGGCGACGTCGACCGTCGTCGTGACGTGGTGGCCCCGGCGACCGAAGCGCGGATCGGGGGTGACGTGCACGTCGACGAACAGGTCGCCCGGCGGGCCCCCGCGCACGCCCGGGGCCCCCTTGGCCTTCAGCCGGATCCGCTGGCCGTCGGTCACGCCCGCGGGCACGCGCACGTTGACGCGCCGCGAGGACGGCTCGTGACCGGTGCCGTGGCAGGTCGGGCAGGGGGTGACGATGCGGCCGCCGCGGCCCTGGCAGACCGGGCAGACACTCGACATGGCGAAGGGTCCCTGGTCGGCCTGGATGAACCCGGAGCCGCCGCAGCGCTCGCAGGTCACGAATCCGGTGCCCGGGGCCGCCCCCGACCCCCCGCAGGTGTGGCAGGCGTCGGTGGAGGGCAGCGTCACGGTCGTGGTGACGCCGTTGACCGCGTCGCGGAAGCTCAGGTGCAGCGCGGTCTCGAGGTCCTGGCCGCGCTGGCGCTGGGGGCGCCGGCCGCCGAAGAGCCCCCCGAAGAGGTCCCCGAGGTCGCCGAAGTTGCCACCCGGGTGGACCCCACCGGCACCCGGCCCGCCGAAGCCGCCGGCCATCGGGCCGAGCCGGCGCACCTCGTCGTACTCGGTGCGCTTGGCCTTGTCGCCCAGGACGTCGTAGGCCGCCGAGATCTCCTTGAAGCGCTCCTCGGAGCCCGGATTGGCGTCGGGGTGGTGCTGCTTGGCCAGCTTGCGGTAGGCGCGAGTGACCTCCTGGTCGGTGGCCGTAGACGACAGGCCCAGGATCTTGTAGTAGTCCTTCTCGAACCACTCGCGCTCGGCCATCGAGTCCTTCCTAGCCCCGCACGCGCACCATCGCCGCGCGCAGCACCGTTCCGCGCCACTGGTAGCCCGCGCGCAGCACCTCGGCCACGTGCTGGTCGCCACCCTCGTCCCCGGCCTCGTGGCTCACGGCCTCGTGAATCGTGGGATCGAAGGACACCCCGGTGGCGTCGATGCGATCGAGCCCCTCCTTGGTCAGGGTCGTCACCAGCAGGTCGCGCGTCTGGCGCAGGGCGACCGCCTCCTCGCTCTCGCGAGCACCGAGGTGCTCCTCGGCCAGGTCGAGCGCGTCGAGCACGGGCAGCAGGGCGTGGACCAGCGAGCCCGCGGCGCGGTCCGCGGCCTCGTCGGCCGCGCGCACCACGCGCTTGCGGTAGTTCTCGAAGTCCGCCTGCAGGCGCTGGAGGGCGTCGATGTAGTCGTCGCGCTGGCGCTCGGCGTCGCTGCGCTCGTCGACGACCTCGCCCGAGGCCACCGGCAGCTCGGCCTCCTCGATGACCATCAGCTCGTCGTCGGCGGGCGGGACCGCCCCGGTGGCCTCGGCGTCGCTCACTTCTCGTCCACGATCTCGGCGTCGACGATCTCGTCGTCGTTGGCCGCGCTCGGGGCCTCGGTGCCGGGAGCCGCGCTGGCGTTGGCCTTGGCAGCCTCCTCGTAGAGACGCTGGCTGAAGCCCTGGCTGGCCGTGAGCAGCCGCTCGGTCGCCGCCGAGATGGCCGCGTTGTCGGTGCCCGCCAGCGCCTCCTTCAAGGCGGCCAGGGCCGACTCGACGTCGGCGCGCTCGGTGCCCTGGAACGACTCGGCCTGGTCCTTGAGCAGCTTCTCGGTCGAGTACACCAGGCCGTCGGCGTTGTTGCGGATCTCGGCCTCCTCGCGGCGCTTGCGGTCATCTTCGGCGTGGGCCTCGGCGTCGCGGACCATGCGGTCGATCTCCTCCTTGGAGAGGGCCGAGCCGCCCGTGATGGTCATCGACTGGCTGGCGCCCGTCGCCAGGTCCCGGGCCGACACGTGGACGATCCCGTTGGCGTCGATGTCGAAGGTCACCTCGATCTGGGGCACGCCCCGCGGCGCCGGGGGGATGCCCACCAGCTGGAACTTGCCCAGGGTCTGGTTGTAGTTGGCCATCTCGCGCTCGCCCTGGAGCACGTGGACCTCGACGCTGGGCTGGTTGTCGTCGGCGGTGGTGAAGGTCTGGGACTTCTTGGTGGGGATCGTCGTGTTGCGCTCGATGATGCGGGTCATGACGCCGCCCTTGGTCTCGATGCCCAGCGACAGCGGGGTCACGTCGAGCAGGAGGATGTCCTTGACGTCGCCCTTGAGCACGCCGGCCTGCACCGCGGCGCCCACGGCCACGACCTCGTCGGGGTTCACGCCCTTGTTGGGCTCCTTGCCGGTGAGCCGGTTGACGAGCTCCTGGACGGCCGGGATGCGCGTGGAGCCGCCCACCAAGATGACGTGGTCGATCTGGCTCAGCGTCAGCCCCGCATCCTTGATGGCCTGGTCGAAGGGCGCCCGGCACCGCTCGACCAGGTGCGCGGTCAGCTCGTTGAAGGTGGCGCGCGTCAGCTTGATGTCCAGGTGCTTGGGGCCCTCGGCCGTCGCGGTGATGAAGGGCAGGTTGACCTGGGTCTCCTGGAGGCTCGACAGCTCGATCTTGGCCTTCTCGGCGGCCTCCTTGAGGCGCTGGACGGCCATCTTGTCGTGGCTCAGGTCGACGCCCTCGGTGTCCTTGAAGGTCTTGACCAGCCACGCCATGACGGCGTCATCCCAGTCGTCACCACCCAGGTGGGTGTCCCCGTGGGTCGACTTGACCTCGAAGACGCCGTCGGCGATCTCCAGCACGGACACGTCGAAGGTGCCTCCGCCGAGGTCGAACACCAGGACGGTCTGCTCGGCCGACCCCTTGTCGAGCCCGTAGGCCAGGGCCGCGGCCGTCGGCTCGTTGACGATGCGCAGCACCTCGAGGCCGGCGATCTGGCCGGCCTCCTTGGTGGCGGTGCGCTGGGCGTCGTTGAAGTAGGCGGGGACCGTGATGACCGCCTGGGTCACCGTGTCGCCCAGGAACGACTCGGCGTCGCGCTTGAGCTTCATGAGGATGCGCGCGCTGATCTCCTGGGGGGTGTACTTGGTGCCATCGATGTCGATGGACCACGACTCGCCCATGTGCCGCTTGACCGAGCGGATGGTGCGCTCCGGGTTGGTGATGGCCTGGCGCTTGGCCACCTCGCCCACGAGGACCTCACCCGTCTTGGAGAAGCCCACGACAGACGGCGTGGTGCGCCCACCCTCGGCGTTGGGGATGACGACCGGCTCGCCGGCCTCTAGGACGCTCACTACCGAGTTCGTCGTTCCCAGGTCGATGCCAACTGCCTTGGCCATGGTGCTCCTTCGTCGTGACCGCGCTAGACCATCCACCGCGGCAAGATTCGCTGCACCAGTATACAGACTTGAGTCCCGACGTGTCAAGAAACTAGATACTGCTAGTTACAACTCTGGTCGATACCTGGTCAACCGGCCGTTCCTCGCCGGCGAAACCGGCCCCGGCGGCTCAGACGCGGCGCCGGGCGACCAGCTCACCCTTGCCGATGGGCACGACGACCGCGTCGACCCGCTCGTCGGCGAGCACCGTGTCGCAGAAGGGCGCCAGCGCCTCGGCGTGGCTGATGACGTTGTCGGCCACCAGCAGCCCGCCCGGGACCAGGGCGTCGACGATCAGGTGCCACACGTCGAGGTAGACGTCCTTCTCGGCGTCCAGGAAGCAGAAGCCGATCGCGGGCCCGGTGCTCAGGAACTCGCGGGCGTCCCCGACCACCAGGTCGACCGCGTCGGCGACCCCGGCGACGGCGAAGGTCTCGCGGGCGCGGGCCGCCTTGGCCTCGAGCACCTCGTAGGTCGTCACGCGGCCCCCGCGCTGGCGCGCGGCCAGCGCCAGCCAGAGCGTCGAGTACCCCGCGCTGGTGCCGATCTCGATCAGGGCGCCCTCGGGGGCGCCGGCCGCGAGGAGCGCGAGAAAGCGCCCCGTGTCGGGCGGGATCTGGCGCAGACGCTCCAGATGCGGCGTCCCGTCTTGGCGATCGACCGCGTCGGCGGCTTCGAGCACTCGCATACGGGCGCTCAGGGCAGGGGGCAGGTCATGGAACATGACTCCAGCCTGGCATCGCGGCGCGCCTCGTGCACCGCGCCCGGTTCACCCACCTCACTACGCTGGGGGCGATGCCCGATCTCGTGCTGCTCCGCCATGGTGAGTCGACCTGGAACGCGCTGAACCTGTTCACCGGCTGGCAGGACGTGGACTTGAGCGCGAACGGTGAGGCCGAGGCGGTGACCGCCGGTCACCTGCTGGCCACGGCCGAGGGCCTCGACCTGCGGGTCGTGCACACGTCCCTGCTCACCCGGGCGATCCGCACCGCCGAGATCGCCCTCCACCAGGTGGACCGCTCCTGGCTGCCGGTGCGGCGCTCCTGGCGCCTCAACGAGCGCCACTACGGCGACCTCACCGGGCGCGACAAGAAGGAGACCGCCCAGCGCTACGGCGCCGAGCAGCTCCACGCCTGGCGCCGCTCCTACGCGGTCCCGCCGCCCGCCCTGCCCGAGGGCGACGAGCGCTCGGTGGTGGGCGACCCGCGCTACCGCGACGTGCCCGCGGAGCTGCTGCCGCGCGCCGAGTGCCTCAAGGACGTCGTCGCCCGGGTGACCCCGTACCTGCGCGACGTGCTGAGCGAGGACCTGGCCCGCGAGTCCGTGCGCGGCGGCGCCGTCTTGGTGGTGGCCCACGGCAACTCCCTGCGCGCCTTGCGCATGGTCCTCCAGCACATCGACGAGGCCGACATCCCCGACCTCGAGATCCCCACCGGCATCCCCTACCGCATCCAGCTCGACGACGACCTCGGCGTCCTTCGCGCCGAGTACCTCGGGGACCCGGCCGTGGCGCGCGCCGCCGCCGAGGCGGTCGCGCGCCAGGCCGGCTAGAGAGCCTCGGGCCCCCGCTCGTTGGTGCGCACGCGCACCACCTTCTCGATGCTCGTCACCCAGGCCTTGCCGTCGCCGACCGAGCCCGTGTGGGCGGCCGCGACGATCGCGTCGAGGACCGCCTCGACCTGCTCGTCGGTGCACGCGACGTCGATGCGGATCTTGTCGACGAAGTCGAACTCGTACTCGCGGCCCCGGTAGATCTCGATGTGGCCACCCTGGCGGCCGAAGCCCCGGGCCTGCGTCACTGTCATGCCCGAGATCCCGAGCCTGGTCAGGGCGACCTTCACCTCGTCGAGCTTGAACGGCTTGACGACTGCGGTTACCAGCTTCATGATCCTCCTTAGACGTTGTCGGAGTGCAGGTGGCTCGGCGTGAGCAGCGGCTCGCCGAAGATGGGCTCGGGGAAGGCCTCCTCCTCGTGGATCGCGATGTCCCCCAAGGACAGTACTTCGTCGCTCTCGCGCAGTCCCCGGAGGACCACCTTCACGAACCAGAAGATGGCGGCCGTGCCGATGGCGGTGTAGCCGATGATCCACAGGGCCGCCAGGAACTGCTCCCAGAGCTGGTGGAACGAGTGGGTGTAGAACCAGCCCCCGACCGAGAACTGGCCCACCCCCTTGAAGTGGGACCCGGCGACCCCGTACTCGGTCATCGCCGGGTCGGCCAGGAACCCCACCAGCAGGCCGCCCAGGAGTCCCGCGATGCCGTGGGTGTAGACGACCCCCATGGCGTCGTCGACCTTGGAGAAGGGGCGGACCTTGGACAGGTAGTTCCAGGCGACCCAGACCACGCTGGCCGCGATGAGCCCGACCAGCATGGCGCCCACCCCGTTCACCCAGCCGGCCGATGGGGTGATCGCCACCAGCCCGCAGAGCATCCCGTTCAAGGCGCCAAGGAATGTGGGCTTCTTCTGGTCCGAGAAGAGCATGTCCATCACCAGCCAGGCCACCACGCCGACGGCCGTGGCCACGTTGGTGTTCAGCACCGCGGCGGCCGCGTCGGCGCCCGCGTAGAACGGGTCGCCGCCATTGAAGCCGTTCCAGCCCAGCCACAAGATGCCCATCCCGATGGCGACCATCATCAGGTTGCTCGGGAACGCGTTCTCGCGATCCTGCCAGCGCCGCGGTCCCACGATCGCGGCCCCCACGAAGGCCGCCACGCCCGCCGAGAGGTGGATGACGTAGCCGCCCGAGTAGTCGACGGCGCCCTTGAGCGCGAAGAAGCCGCCGCCCCACAGGAGCTTGGCGTTGACGGCGTAGATCAGGGTGATCCACAGCGGCACGATGAGCAGCCACGCCTTGAACTTGAGGCGGCCCACCAGCGCCCCGAGGAACAGGAGCGGGGTGATGGCGGCGAACACGAACTGGAAGTAGGCCAGGGTCGCGGTGGGGAAGTGGAACGGGATCAGCGTGTTGGCCCCCGACACCGCCTGGCCCTGCTCGGCGCCCGCCGTCGACAGCGGGGTGAAGTGGCCGATGAAGTTGGCCCAGAACGACCCGGTCGGACCCAGGTGGGCGGCCGGCCCGAAGGCCAGGTTGTAGCCCCAGAGCATCCACACGATCAGGGTCAGCGAGAACCCGGTGAAGGTCATCAGCATGGTGTTGACGATCCACTTCTTGCGCACCAGCCCGCCGTAGAGGACGGCGATCCCCGGCAGGCTCATGAGGCCCACGAGCGTCGCGGCCACCAGCTGCCAGGTGTTGTCCGCCGGGTTCAGCCAGCTCGGATAGGGGATGTTCGCCGCCAGCATCGTGCTCCTCTCTCCTGGAGGGCGCCGTTGACCTCGGTGTGGGGCCAGTGTGGCAAGCGGGGGTTTCGCCTCTGTTAGTGCCGTGTTTCCGCGCTGTGAACATCCCGGTGGTGAGACCCGGGCCCGGCGTCGCTAGCGTCGGGTCCATGAGTGCCACCATCCCCGACTCCCACCGCGACCTGCTCGACGCGGCCACCGCCGTCTTGGGGACCATCGGCCCCGACGGGCGCCCCCAGCTGTCCGCGGTCTGGTTCCTGGCCGAAGGCGATACCGTGCGGCTGTCGCTGCACACGTCGCGCCAGAAGGTGCGCAACCTGCAGGCCAATCCGGCGGTCAACCTGTTCATCCACGATCCGGCGGCCCCCACTCGCTACCTGGAGATCCGGGGAGACGCCGTGCTGACCGAGGACGCCGACTACTCCTTCGCCGCGCGCGTGGGAGACAAGTACCACGCCAACCTGCGCGACTTCGACGGGCCCACCGGCGGCCGCGTGATCGTGACGATCGCGCCCACGCGGGTCAACGCGGTCGACATTCTGGCCGGGGCGTGATCACGACAGCGAGCGCTCGACCACCTGGCTGATGTCGAGCACGGCGACGTCGTCGCCGCGCCCCTGCGCCTTGACCGCGTCGTCCAGCATGATCATGCAGAAGGGGCAGGCCGTCGACACCACGTCGGCTCCAGTGCCCAGGGCCTCCTCGGTGCGCTCCATGTTGACGCGCTTGCCGATGTGCTCCTCCATCCACATGCGCGAGCCCCCCGCACCGCAGCAGAAGCCCCGCTCGCGGTGGCGGGCCATCTCGACGGTGGTGAGGCCCGGCACGGCCGCCAGGACCGCCCGGGGCTCGTCGAAGACCCGATTGTGCCGGCCCAGGTAGCACGGGTCGTGGTAGGTGACCGTGCCGGTGAAGCTCACGCCCGGGGTGAGACGGCCGTCGGCGACGAGCTGACCGAGCAGCTCGCTGTGGTGGATGACCTCGTAGGTGCCCCCGAGGTCGGGATACTCGTTCTTGATGGTGTTGAAGCAGTGGGGGCAGCTGGCGACGATCTTCTTGGCCCCCACGGCGTTGAGCGTGGCCACGTTGGCCTTGGCCATCTCCTGGAACAGGTACTCGTTGCCGAGCCGCCGGGCCGGGTCGCCGGTGCACGACTCGCGCTCCCCGAGAATGCCGAAGCGCACCCCGGCCCGGTGCAGCATGCGCGCCGTCGAGACGATCTGCTGGCGGCCCCGCTCGTCGAGCGATCCCGCACAGCCCACCCAGTAGAGATACTCGACGTCGTCGGGGATCGCGTCGGTGAAGACGGGCACGTCGAAGTCGAGGGCGCCGAGCCACTCGGTGCGCTTGGACGAGCCCAGACCCCACGGGTCGCCCTGGTTCTCGAGGTTGCGCAGCAGCAGCGCGGCCTCCGAGGGGAAGCGGGACTCCATGAGCACCTCGTAGCGCCGCATGTCGATGATGGCATCCACGTGCTCGATGTCCACCGGGCACTGCTCGACGCAGCTGCCGCACGTCGTGCACGACCACAGCACGTCGGGGTCGATCACCGTGGGCACCAGCGTGGCCGCGTCGCCGCTCTCCCCCGAGAGCAGGCGGTCCGCCGAGAGGAACATGTTGTCGCGCAGCCCCATGATGAGCAGCTTGGGGCTGAGGGGCTTGCCGGTGTTCCAGGCCGGGCAGACCGACTGGCACCGGCCGCACTCGGTGCACGTCGAGAAGTCCAGCATCTGCTTCCAGGTGAAGTCCTCGAACTTGCCCACGCCGAACACGGTGTCCTCGGTGACGTGCTCCATGTCCATGTCCGGCGTCTTGTCCAGGGCCCCGAGAGCCCGGGGCCGGCGCGAGAACCCGATGTTGATCGGCGCGAGGAAGATGTGCAGGTGCTTGGAGTAGGAGACGAACACCAGGAAGCCGGCGATTACCCCGATGTTCGCCAGCACGAAGACCGCCTCGAGGACGCTGTTGACCCCGGAGCCAAGCGGCGCGAGCCAGTGGGCGACGACCTGGGAGGCAAAGGCCCACGGTGAGGCGATCCGCTCGTAGAACGCACTGAGCGCGGAGCCGCTGAGCGGCGGCTGGTGGTAGACCGCCCCGACGGTGCGCGGGAAGGGGAAGTGTCCGGTGTTGATCTGGGCCGCCCGATAGACGAGCAGCGTGATGATCACCATCGCGATCATCGACAGGGTGATCCAGGCCGCCTTCAGGTGGCTGCCGTAGAACCGGCTCGCCCGGTCCTTGCGCGAGGGCGCGTTGACCAGCCGGATGACCGTGAACACGACCAGGGAGGCGAGCACCGCGGTGGAGAAGAAGTCCTCGACGAAGGCCAGCCAGTTGCTCTGACCGATCCAGGGGATGTGGAAGTTGCGGCTGAAGAGCGCCCCGTAGGCCTCGATGATGGTCGCGAGCAGGACGAAGAAGCCCCACATCGTGAAGAAGTGGGCCAGGCCTGGAACGGTCCAGCGCAGCAGCTTGCGCTGCCCGGCGACTTCCACCAGCTCGGCCTCGGACACCCGACGGATCCCGTTCCAGCGTCGGGGCGCCGCTTGGCCGGTGCGAATCAGTCGCGAGAGCCACCAGAAGCGCCTCCCGGCAACCACCCCACCCGCCAGCGTGATCAACAGTCCGATGATGATCCGTGCGGCCACGGCGCCCTCCTGGTGCTAGTCCGCCTCGCGACGGAAGTTCTCGTAGTACCGGCTGGCCGTGGGTCCCCGCTGGCCCCGGTACTTGGACCCCAGACCCGCTGCGCCGTAGGGGCGATCGGCCGGGGTGGTCATCTCGAAGAAGCTGATCTGGCCGATCTTCATCCCCGGGTACAGGGTGATGGGCAGGTTGGCGACGTTGGACAGCTCGAGGGTGAGGTGCCCATCCCATCCCGCGTCCACGAATCCGGCCGTGGAGTGGATCAGGAGTCCCAGCCGGCCCAACGAGCTCTTGCCCTCCAGGCGGGCCACGAGGTCGTCGGGCAGGCCCACCCGCTCGATCGTCGATCCCAGAAGGAACTCACCCGGATGCAGGATCATGGGGGAGTCCGGCCCCACGTCGATGAGTTCGGTCAGGTCCTCTTGGACCGCACGAACGTCGATGACGCGCTGGGTGTGATTTCGAAACACCCGGAACAGCTGGTCGACGTGCAGGTCCACCGAGGACGGTTGGATGCAATCGTCGCCCAGAGGGTCGATGACGATACGGCCCACTTCCAGGGCCTCGCGGATCGAGCGATCAGACAGCACCATAGTCCTTGTCACCATAGCCGTTACCGGTGAGTAACTCCGAGGACCCCAGCGCCCTGGCTCCGCACCCGGCGACGGCGGAGTCCGGATGCGTACTGCCGGGCGCGGGCGGGCGCTCAGATTCCCCCCTCGACCTGCTGGCCTCTCGCGTCGAGACGCTAGGGTCCGCGCAAGAAGGGGGAACCATGGACTCTCCTTTGACGGCCATCGCGGTCACGGTGCTGTTCTGTGCCGATCTCGATGCGAGCACCGCCTTCTACCGAGACGCGCTGGGGGCAGCTCTCGTCAATGCCGACCCGCAGTCGGCATTCTTCGACCTGGCCGGCAGCAAGATCCTCCTGCTGTCACCCGCGGGAGCCGTCGACCTGGTTGGCGACGCCGTCGCCACTGGTACGGGAACGCCAGCGACCGGCGAGCTCGTGTGCTTCGTCGACGACATCGACGAGGTCGTGATCACCCTGGCCCGGCGTGGCGTGGTCTTCCTGCGTGGACCCGAGGACCGTCGCTGGGGTATGCGCACGGCACATTTCTCGGACCCCGACGGGCACGTCTGGGAATTGGCCCAGAGCCTCGACGGCCGTCACCCCTCCTAGGTCCCCGACTACCATGGGTGGCCACGCGGGTGTAGTTCAGCGGTAGAACATCAGCTTCCCAAGCTGAGGACGCGAGTTCGATTCTCGTCGCCCGCTCCATTCCAGTTCTCCTTACGGAGGCTGGGCTTTGCTCGCTCGGCGAGCATTGCACTCTTTGCCACTGTTCGCTCCTGTTCTGCACTGTTTTCCATCGCCGGATGTCGCAGTACTGTCGCAACACCGAACGAGGCGGCCGCCGGTCTTTGTCGGCACGGGCAATCTACCCGGCCATTGCGACTCATCGCTGATCGCGCGACGCTTTACCTTGATCGATGACCTGGCGGCTGTTCAAGAGGCTGCACGACTTCGCCACGACTGACGAACGTCCGACATCGGGACGGCACTCATCGGGCGCCGCGATCCGGCGTCTCGCACCTGCAGCGTGCTCTCGCCGCAGATCCGTGCGAGAGCCGTCCCACTTCCATCCCACGTTGGGGAGCTCCTACCCCCGCTCGGCCACACCGTGGCCCCGTGTCCGTAAAACCCCTCGACTGCGCTGCTCAAGAATTCGAGGACGGTATAAGGCGAATGCAGTACCAACAGCGAAAGGAATTACCAATGAACCAATTCCAGAGATTGTCAGCAGTCAGCAAACTGTCACTCGAATACATGTTTCAACTCATGGCGACCATCGAGGAGGGAAAGAAGGCCGCCGCAAAGGAGGTGGCGCTGTACGCGAAGCAACTCTCCGCGGAGGATGTGAAGAACGCCAAAGCCCATGCGCGCCGACAAGTCACACTCGACAACAGCAGGAGCCCTGTGTTGTAGGACGCCGCACACGATGGGCAATACGCCACGTCCCCCGTCTCTCCTCGCGAGGGGCGGGGGAATTCTTGGTGAGGCGGCGGACGCATCGCCTCAGCCGCCCACATATCACGGACAACCGGAGCGACAAGTTCACGACCAACTTCGCAACCGAGGAGTAGCGCGGCATTACCGCAACAAAAAGTGTTCAGACTTGGCGTGCGGCAACTCGGTGGTTGCCTTACTGGCTTGTTTCGCCCGATGAGTTCATATTCATCGGTGAGTCAGCTGGCTTCGTAGAAGCTGGCTGTCCCACTACGGCGCCGGAGTTTTTTGTCCAGATCTAGTAACCGTCGTGGAAATCTTGCCACGCAGCCACAGAAGTCACCCTCGGCCACCTCTCACCCGAAGAGATTCGGGCAGCGCGAACCGTTGCGGAGACATCACATGAACAGTCGATAGGGGTAGGCCTGGTTTCCGAGCGCGGGCGCGTGTGAAATCACTTTCGCGAGAGTCTGGGAGTACTTCAACGTCACGGGAAGGGGGTCGAAGAGGGCGTCATTGTTCCAATCCATCTTCGTGAGAGCCAGAACTTCAAGTGCCATCTCCTCTAGGTCGCCGCGGCCGGCAAACCGTGTGAGAAGCAGGGGTCCGGGGATCGAATTTCCTCCCTGAAAGTAACTTCTACCGCTCACCGGGTCTGGAGTGTTGCCCCCAGTCCAGAGCAGCACCGATCGGCCGGACAAGTGCACGATGGTTCCTCGCTGGACTGGATAGCCATCGGGAAGGGACTTTGGGCCGGGCTTGGCGGGGTCTCGCGGTGCATTGAGCTTGACGGCACGCCAAGCGACACGGGTCTGTACTTGGACGCATTCGACTTCTTTGACTCCGAGTAGAGCTTCGCGGGCGCCGGCGAGTTCATGATCGGTGAATGTGTTCGTTTTGTGGATGACGACTCGGCGGGGAAGGACACCGCCGTTTCTGCGTTGGTAGAGGGCGATGCTTCGGGCCATCACGCTGCGCATCTGCTCTTGATTCAGGAACGGGTTGCGAAGGTCGACCCCGTCGCCGACATCGAACGCGACAAACTGCATTCCGCCGCCGTCTGCGTCGAACACCTGACTGCAGCAAGTGACGTAGTTACCTTCCTCGGGTTTTCCTCTTCTCGCGTAGGCGAGCCCAATGTAGGCGGTGTCGCGCATGTGCGGGATGTCTGCGATCTTCCAGGGGTTTCCGCCGAACTTGCTGTAGAGCGCGATACTCAATCGCCATGCAACTGAGGCACGGCACTTGTACGTCCAGGGATCGTCATTGAGTAGTTGGGTGGGGATGCCAAGCGTCGCCGCTCCCGCCTTGATGCTGTCGTGAAGGTCGAAGTCGCCATCTCGGAAGGCGGGTTCCCAGGCATTCGGGAGGTAGATGGCCACCACATCTAAAAGGTCGCGCTGGGTGGCGTACTGGCTCAGTACGCGAAGGATTGCGTATTCCGATGTTTTCGAACACCCAGTCCGGAGTTCTCGTACACGTCTCGGGGTGATCGATGGCCGCGCAGCGGCCGGCGCTGTTGTGAGGTCGAATCCTCTTAACTCACCTCCTTCGCGTTCA
>JAJYEQ010000020.1:2728-28139 GCA_021785695.1 Actinomycetes bacterium | reverse complement strand
TCCATGGATCAGTTGAAGGTTGACGCACTGCCGTCAGCACCGGTTGCCTTGGCCAAGGTCAAATGAGAAGATGGTCCCGCATCGAGAAGTGCTCCCTTCGAATTACACCACTCGGCGGGACGTGATCCCCCTGGTCAACTCCGGAGGCTGAATTCAGCCTCCGGTGACCGACATATCAGCCCGTACGCGAAGCGATATATCAGGGTGTACGCGGACAGGTCCCTTCACCACGCGCAGGGCCCGGCTGGCCAGCAGGAGTCGCGAGTGGTCGTCGAGGAAGTTGAGGATCTCGACCTTGGTGCCGTCAGAGAGGCGCCACTCGGTGAAGTCGCTCTGCCACATCTCGTTGGGCTGGTCGGCCTCGAAGCGGATGAAGCTCGACTTCGGGCGTTTCTTGGGCTGCGGGGTGACGAAGCCGCGGCGCACCAGGATCCGGTGGATGGTCGAGACCGAGGGCGCGTTGGCGATCTCGCGGCCCAAGAGCACATGGATCGTCACCGCGCCGTGATCGACTCCGAAGTCGAAGAGTTCCTTGCGCAACGAGATGACCCGCTCTTCGATCTCGGGTGGCGACTTCTGAGGGTCGTGAAGGTGGGCCCGCGAGCGCGGCTCTAACGCCTCGGTTCCGCCCTCTCGAAAGCGCACGACCATCTTGCGACGAAGGACTTGGAGACCCCGAAGCTCGATGCCACCTCGCGCATGCTGCGTCCCTCGAGCAGCACTACGTCGATCTGCCAGCTGATGAACGACCATCGGACACCCCCTCCGGGGTGTCCACGATGACCCGACACATCGATTCAGCCCCGTCCGCAGTGTCCCCGATGACCCGACACATCTGTCCACGATGAGGTGGAATCACTCACCTCCACGGGCTCCCAGCGTCGCGCGCCGCGCGAGCGAAGTCGGCCGAGCGCTCCTCCCAGTTGCGGTACCGGTCGAAGCTCGGCGCGGCGGGCGAGAGCAGCACCACGCCGCCCGCGGGCAGGAAGTCGCGCGCCCGGGCCACCGCCTGGTCCAGGTCGTCGGCCCCCACGACCGTCACGTCCGGGGCGGCCGCGCGCACCGCGGTCGCGATGCGCGCGCCGGCGGGCCCCAGGACGACCACCAGGGTGGGCGCGCCACGGCCCGCCAGGGCCGTGGCCAGCGGGGCGTAGTCGACGCCGCGATCGTGGCCGCCGGCGATCAGGGCGACGGGCTCGGCGCAGAAGACCGCGAGGGCGGCCACGGCCGGCAGCGGCGCGGTGGCCAGCCCGTCGTCGACGTAGCGCAGTGCTCCGCCCGGGCGATCCTCGGTGGCCACCACGCTGAGGCGCCCGGGCAGGGGCACGAAGTGCGCGGCCCCCGCGGCCAGCGCGGCGGCCACGTCGGCGCGCGCCCGTCCCAGGAGCGCGGCCACGGCGGCCACGGCGACGCCGACGTTGCCGTCGTTGTGGGCGCCGGCCAGGTGCAGGGCGCTGGCCAGCTCGAGGGGGCCGGCCACCTCGAGTGCCCCGCCCAGCAGGTCGGCGCGCGCCACCAGCTCGGGCTGGTCGGCGATCACGGTCACGTGGGGCCCGGCCGCGCGCGTCAGGGAGAGCTTGTCCGCGTGGTACTGGTCGAGCGAGCCGTGCCAGTCGAGGTGGTCGGACCCGAGCGACGTGATCGCCACCACGGCGGGAGCCCACTCGATCTCGGGCGCCTGGTAGCTGGAGACCTCGACGACCGTGTAGCCCGACCACTCCTCGAGGGCCGGGTCGTAGGGGGGCTGGCCGATGTTGCCCACGGCGCGCGCGCGCGCGCCCAGGCACGTCAGGGCGTGGACGGCCAGGGCCGTGGTCGTCGACTTGCCCTTCGTGCCCGTGACGGCGATGACGCGCGACCGGTCGGTCTCCCCAAACCAGAGGTTCAGCGCCGAGGTCACCGGGACCCGATGGCGCAGGGACGCCACGTCGGCGCGCCGGCGCGCGATCCCCGGGCCCTTCAGCACGACGTCGCAGGCGGCCAGCGCCTCCAGGCCCCCGTCCCCGGTCACCAGCACGCCGACGGCGGGATCGTCGTCGACCACCACGACCTCGGCCCCCACCGATCGCAGCCGGGCTTCGGTGGCGCGGCCCTCACGTCCGTAGCCGAGGACGCCCACGCGGCGCCCGGCCAGGTCAGCGAAGCCAGTGGGGTGGAACACGGGTCTCTCCAGCGGGCTCGAGGAGGTCGGCGCCCTCGGCCGGGCCGAGCTCGGCGGCCAGCGCGGCCAGGTGCGCCACGGAGGCCCAGGCCGGATCGGCCAGCGCGCGCCGCAGCGCGGCGGCGCTCTCGGTGGGATCGCCGACGCACTCGAAGGGCTTGGGCTCCACGCCCAGCCCCACCAGGGTGCGCAGCTGGGCGAGGCGGGCCGGGTCGGCCAGGGGCTCGCTCCCGAAGATCGCGGCCAGGCGGTCGCGGGCCACGAAGGGGGCCAGCACCAGGTTGACGAACAGGCACTTGTCGCACTGGCCGCACCAGGTGGTGGCCCGGCGCGCGGGGTCCTGGGCGAAGGCCCGGTTGCAGCTGCGGAAGACCTCGTGGTAGCGGGTGAGGCGCGCGAAGCGCTCGGCCACCCACAGCTCGGAGCGGTCGCGCAGCAGGCTGGCCACGATTAGGCGATCGCCCACCGACTCGGCCACGGCCGCGCCGAGCAGCTGCTCGGCGGCCCAGGACTTGCTCCACTGGTGGTTGACCGGGCGACCCGCCCGCACCAGGTTGGGGGCCGAGGCCGAGCGCTCGTTGCTCATCACGACGCCCCCGCGCCCGCTGGCCGCCGCTGCGGTGGCCGCCAGGAGCGCCACCATGGCCGTGACCGGCACGTGGCCACGCCACAGGCTGGCGTCGGCGACGAGAGCCGGGTCGAGGCGCCGGGAGGCGCGTACGATGGGCCGACCGGTGACGCGGGCGGTGGCCTCGAGCGCGGCGAAGGGGCCGCTCGCCGGGCTGACGATGAAGAGCGCCTGGTCGAGCTGCTCGGGCAGCTCCTCTACGGCGACGACCGAATCGATCCCGCCGCCGAAGGGGACCAGCACCCGGCGCGGGTCGCCGGCAGCCGCGGTGGGCACCAGCGGTGCACCTCCCGTGACGTCGACGTCGGCCAGGTCCAGGTCGTTGCGCACGGCGAACTCGCCCAACCCGTCGCGGATCGCCGCGGCCAGCAGGGCGCGGCCGGCCGGGCCGATGGGCGTCGCCGCGAGGTCGACGTGGCGCGCCGCCCCGGCCTTCAGGTACGACAGGCCCGCGACCAGGTACCACAGCGTGGCCACGGCGGCGGGCGCCGGGGCGCGCAGGTCCCCGGCCTCGGTGACGGTGACCTCCTCGACGAAGGGGCGGCCGTCCAGGTCGTAGTGGGCGCGCAGGACCTCGGCGCCGACCTCCAGGCCGCGGTACGCGAAGACCTCGGCTCGCCGGCGGCTCACGACGCCGCCCCGTCACGGCGCGCGACCAGCGCGACGCGGCCCGTCGGTGCGCCGGCGCGGTGCGAGAAGAAGAGGGCGCCGTCGTCGGTGACCGCGTCGAACCGGTGGACCTGCGCGGGGTCTAGGCCTAGCTGGCCCAGCTGGGCGACCGCGACGGCCACGAGGTCCAGGCGCGAGCGATCGCCCGCGTCGGGCGTGAGAGCGCCCGCGACGTGGGCGAAGCGCGCCGCCACCTCCGGTCCCACCACGTAGCGCGCGGGCGAGATGCCGGGCCCGATCGCGGCGACCACGCGGTGGGGCGCGGCGAAGTGGGCCAGGGTGGCCTCCAGCACGCCGGCGTCGAGCCCGCGCCAGCCCGCGTGCACCACGGCGAAGCGTGGGGACTCCGGGTCGCACAGCACGATGGGCAGGCAGTCGGCCACCAGCACCGCGAGGGCCAGGTCGTCGCGCTCGCAGATCAGGGCGTCGGCCTGGGCGGGGGCGCCCGGGGCGGCCCAGGCGACCTCGCGGCCGTGGCACTGGGCCATGGTGATCAGGGCGAGCGGGGCCACGCGGGCCGCGGCCGCGACGCGGCGTCGGTTCTCGGCCACGTTGGCGGGGTCGTCGCCCACGTGGTCGCCGAGGTTGAGCGTGTCGAAGGGGGCCGCACTGACCCCGCCGGCGCGGGTGGTGACGAAGGCGCGCACGCCCGGCGTCCAGGCGGCCGGCAGGTCCAGCACGGGCAGGGCGCCCGGGGCGCTCACCGGGACCGACACGCGGGGCACCGCCCGGTCAGCTCGAGGACGTGGGAGAGATCGTCGTAGCCGGTGCGCTCGCCGAGCTCGGCGGTGAAGCGCTCCAGCAGGGGGGCGTCGATGTCGACGGTCGCCCCGCACTCCCGGCACGAGAGGTGGTGGTGGTGGGCGTCGGTCGCGCAGCGCCGAAAGAGGCTCTCGCCGCGCTCGGTCATGACGACGTCGACCTGGCCGGCCGCCGCCAGGCGGCGCAGCTGGGCGTAGACGGTGGCCAGCGACACCGCGGTGCCCTCGCGCACCACGGCCGCGTGGAGGTCCCGCGCGCTGATGAAGCCGGCCGTGCGGGCCAGACCGTCGAGGATCGCGCGCCGCTGGGCGGTGTTGCGCTCGCTGGCCACGGGACCAGTGTAGTCCCGCGTGCTTGCAATACAGAACGATTCCAGATAACATATGTGGAATGATTCCAGTCTGGAGACGCGGGGTGGCGCTGGCCGCGGCGGGGGCCTTGACCCTGGCCGCGGCGGTGGCCCTGACCTCGGGCTCCGGATCCCGGGTCGAGGTGGCCAGTCGTCCCCATCCCACGCGCCCCATCATCGTGGCGGGCGTCTCGGAGTGGGCCGCGCTGGCCCGCGCGGTCGTGGGGCCCGACGCGACGGTGGTGTCCCTGCTCTCCGACCCCAACGCCGACCCCCACAACCACGAGGCGACGCCCGCCGACGCGACGCACGTGGCCCAGGCGACGCTGGTCATCGAGAACGGCGCCGGCTACGACGCGTGGCTGGCCCAGCTGGTGGCGGCACGGTCCCAGCCCGTCGCGGTGATCGACGTGGCCCACCTGATGCACGTGACGACGGGCGAGAACCCGCACCTGTTCTACGACCTGACCGCATCGCGCCGCCTGGTCGCCGCGCTGGCCACGCGGCTGGCGTCGCTCCCGAGCGGCCCGGCGATCGCCCGGCGCGCCCGGCGCGTCTCGGGCGAGTTGGCGGGCCTGGCGGCCCAGGTCCGGGCCATCTCGCGGGGCTGTGCGGGCGTGCCGGTGGCCGCCACCGAGGACGTGGCCACCTACCTGGTCTCGGCGATGGGGCTGCGCATCGTGACGCCCGAGCCGCTGCGCCTGGCGATTGGCAACTCGGTCGACCCCTCGATCCACGACCTGGCGCTGGCCCTGGTGCAGCTGACCCACCACCCGGCCCTGCTCATCGACAACGTGCAGACCGCGACGCCGCTGACCCAGGAGATGGTCCGGGTGGCCCAAGCCCACGGGGTGCCGGTCGTCCGCGTCACCGAGACACTGATCGGCACGAGCGACGTGGCCCAGCTGCGCCACGTGATCGGCGAGATCCGCCACGCACTGCACGAGGAGGGATGCGTACCATGAGCGTTCTCGAGGTTCACGACGCCGCGGTCACCCTGGACCGCCGGGTGATCTGGCAGGAGGCGACGTTCCGCCTGGAGCGCGGCACGGTCGCCGCGGTGCTGGGCCCCAACGGGGCCGGCAAGTCCACGCTGCTGCGCGCCGTGGTGGGCCTGGTGCCTCTGAGCGCGGGCGCGGTGACGGTCTTTGGGGCGGCACCGCGCCGGGGCGACCCCCGGGTCGGCTACGTGGCCCAGTCGCGGGCGGCCGACGCGCTGTCCACCATGACCGGCCGCGACTACGTGGGCCTCGGCTACGACGGGCCGACGGTGGGGTGGCGCCGGGACCGCGCGCGCGCCGACGTGGTGGCGCGGGCCCTGGCCCTCACCGGGACCACGACCTTCGCCGACCGACCGATGCGCACGCTGTCGGGCGGGCAGCACCAGCGCATCGCCATCGCCCACGCCACGGTCTTTCGCCCCGAGCTGCTGCTGCTCGACGAGCCCCTGGCCGGGCTGGATCTCGCCGCCCAGGCCGAGGTGGTCGACCTGATCAACCTGGTGCGCGACCAGACGGGGGCGGCGGTGCTGGTCGTGGCCCACGACCTCAACCCGCTGGCGCCCATCGTGGATCGGGTGGTGTGGATCGCGCGCGGCCACGTCCGCTGCGGCAGCCCCGACGAGGTGGTCAACGAGGCGACGCTGAGCGAGCTCTACGGCCACCCCATCGAGATCGTCCACACGGCGCGCGGGCGGCGGGTGATCGTGGGGCTCGACGAGGAGTTCGCCCACCCGCACCCCCACGGGCACGTCCACGAGAACGAGGATCCCCACGCCCACCTGGCCGAGGTCTACGACGAGGTGACGCGATGAGCCTGACGACCCTGCTCGGCTTCACCTTCGTCCAAAACGCCATCTACGCGGTCACCGCGGTGGCGCTGGCCGCCGGGGCGGTGGGCTACTTCGTGGTGCTGCGGCGCCAGGCCTTCGCCGCCCACGCCATTGGCCACATCGGCTTCGCCGGGGCCGCCGGGGCCGTCCTGCTGGGGCTGGCACCCGTCGTGGGGCTGCTCGTCTTCTGCCTCGGCGCGGGCCTGATGATCGGCCTGGCGGGCGCCTCCCTGGACGACCGCGACGCGGTCGTCGGGGTGACGCTGACCGCCGCCTTGGGCCTCGGCGTGCTGTTCATCTCCCTCTACAGCGGCTACGCCAACGCGACGTACTCGATCCTGTTCGGCCAGATCCTCGGCGTCACGACCGGGGACGTCTGGCTGGTGGCCGGCCTGTCGGCCGCGGTGCTGCTCACGGTCTCCCTGGTGTATCGACCCTTGCTCTTCGTGTCGGTCGACGCCCAGTCGGCCGCCGTGCGGGGCGTCTCGCCGATGGGCTACTCGGTGCTGTTCATGGGGCTGCTCGCCCTGACCACGGTCGTCGCCATCCAGATCGTGGGCGTGCTGCTGGTCTTCGCCCTGCTGGTGGCCCCGGCGGCCACGGCGGCGGCCCTCACCGGCCGACCGGCCCGCGCCATGCTCCTGGCGATGGCCCTGGCCCTGGCCAGCTCCTGGATCGGCCTGGCGCTGGCGATCTGGATCGGGGGGCCGACCAGCTTCTGGATCACGGCGCTGGCGTCGCTGGGCTACCTGGGGGCCCGGGTCCGCCTGCGCGTCGGCCAGACCCACGGCCAGCGCGTCGCGGCCTAGCCTGGCGCCGTGGGCGACCCCGCCGAGGCGCTGCTGGCGCTGTGCCGCTTCCCGCCGGCGGGCACGGCGGTCGACCTGGCCGTGTCGGGCGGGCCGGACTCGGTCGGGCTGTGGCTGCTGGCCCGGGCGGCGGGCCTCGAGGTGCGCGTGCACCACGTCGACCACGGTCTGCGCGCGGCCAGCGCCGGGGACGCGGCCCTGGTCGAGGAGCTCGGAGAGCACCTCGGCGCGCCGGTGATCGTGCATCGCACGACGGTGGCGCCGGGGCCCAACCTGGAGGCTCGGGCGCGCGCGGCCCGGCGCGGGCTGCTGCCTCCGGGAGCGTTGAGCGGACACACCATGGACGACCTGGCCGAGACCGTGCTGGTGAACCTGTTGCGCGGGGCGGGTGTCGACGGCCTCAGCCCGCTGGTCGGGGACCCGACCAAGCCGCTGATCGGGCTGCGGCGAGCCGCCCTGCACGCCTTCGTCGAGGGAGCCGGCGTGCCGGTGGCCCACGACGAGACCAACGACGACCTGCGCTTCGTGCGCAATCGGGTGCGCCACCAGGTCGTGCCACTGCTGGCCGCGGTGGCCGAGCGCGACATCGTGCCGCTCCTGGCGCGCCAGGCCGCCCTGCTGGCCGAGGAGCGGGCCTGGCTCGACGAGGTCGCCGCCGACGCACGCGCCCTGGGCGAGGTCGACTGCCGGGAGCTGGCCAGCTGGCCGCGGGCCCGCCTGCGGCGCTGGCTGCGGGCCCGCCTGCGCCTCGACGAGGAGCGCCACCCGCCCTCGGCGGCCGAGGTCGAGCGGGCCATCGCCGTCGTGGAGGGGCGCGCGCGCGCCGCCCAGTTGGCGGGCGGCCGCCGGCTCAGTCGCTCGCGGCGGCGCCTGCACCTCGACGAGGGGGGATAAGGAACTCCTCCGCTACGCTGGGCCGACATGAACTCCCCTGCGGATGCGGCCGTGGATGCGCACTGGGCGGCGCACGATCTGGGGGAGGTCGTGGTGTCGTCGGGCGAGCTGGCCCAGCGCGTGAGCGAGCTGGGTGCGCAGATCACGCGGGACTACGCCGGTCGGCCCCCGCTGCTGGTCGGCGTGCTCAAGGGGGCCGTCAACTTCATGTCGGACCTGATGCGCGCGATCCAGCTGCCCGTCGAGGTCGACTTCATGGCCGTGTCGAGCTACGGGGCGGCGACCAAGACGAGTGGCGTGGTGCGCATCGTCAAGGACCTCGACGTCGACCTGGTGGGCCGCGACGTCCTGGTGATCGAGGACGTCGTGGACTCGGGCCTGACGCTCAACTACCTGCGCCAGTACCTGGGGGCGCGCGAGCCGCGCAGCCTCGAGGTCTGCACGCTGCTGCTCAAGGAGGGCGAGCAGCGCGTCGAGCAGGACCTGCGCTACGTCGGCTTCTCGATCGGACCCTCCTTCGTCGTGGGCTACGGCCTCGACGTAGCCGAGCGCTACCGGAACCTGGACGCGATCTACACCTACGTGGGCGCCATCTAGTGGTGGATCAGCCGCGCGTCGAGCGCCTGGTGCGCGAGCTGCTGGCGGCGATCGGCGAGGACCCCGAGCGCGAGGGCGTGGTCGACACGCCGCGCCGCGTGGCCGAGATGTACGTCGAGCTGTTCGGCGGCATCGAGGCGGATCCCGGCGAGCACCTGCGCGTGACCTTCGAGGCCGGGCACGACGAGATGGTCATGGTGCGCGACATCGCCTTCACCTCGCTGTGCGAGCACCACCTGCTGCCCTTCGTGGGCCAGGCGCACGTCGCCTACCTGCCCGGGCCCGACGGCCGCATCGCCGGGCTGTCCAAGATGGCCCGGCTGGTGGAGGGCTACGCGCGCCGGCTGCAGGTCCAAGAGCGCATGACGACCCAGATCGTCGAGGCGCTCGAGCGCGAGCTGCACCCCCGGGGCTCCATCGTGGTGCTCGAGGCCGAGCACTTCTGCATGTCCATGCGCGGGGTCAAGAAGCCCGGAGCCACCACCGTCACCTCGGCGGTGCGCGGGATCTTCCGCGACGACCCGGCCTATCGGGCCGAGGCACTGCAGTACATCCACCAGAGGCGCTCCCCGTGGCGCTGAGCCCCCGCGTGATGGGGATCGTCAACGTCACACCCGACTCGTTCTTCCCCGACTCGCGCACCCCGACGGTGGCCGCGGCCATCGAGCGCGGGCGCTGGCTGCGCCAGGCCGGGGCCGACGTGATCGACGTCGGCGGGGAGTCGACGCGACCGGGGGCGACCCTGGTGAGCGTCGACGAGGAGATCGCGCGGGTCGTCCCGGTGGTGGCCGGGCTGGCCGGCGAGGTCGTGGTCTCGGTGGACACCTCCAAGCCCGAGGTGGCGCGCGCCACGGTGGCCGCGGGGGCCACGATCATCAACGACGTCACCGGCGAGCTGGTCGAGCTGGCCGGCGAGATCGGCGTGGGGATCGTCGCCATGCACAGCCGCGGCCTGCCCGCCACCACGCCCGAGGCGTCGACCTCCCCCGACATCGTCGGGGAGGTGGTGGCGTTCCTGGAGGAGCGCGCGCGCCGGGCGCGCGCGGCCGGCGTGCCCCGGCTGTGGCTGGACCCGGGGATCGGGTTCTCCAAGACCGCCGACGAGAACTGGGCCCTCCTCGGGCACCTGGGCGACATCGTGAGCCTGGCGCGCGGCTACGGGGCCGACGTCCTGGTGGGCACGAGCCGCAAGCGCTTCCTGGACACGCTGGCCCACACGGCCAGCGTCGCCGAGCGCCTGGAGGGGTCGCTGGCCACCGCCACGTGGGCCATGGCCTGCGGGGTGGACCTGGTGCGCGTGCACGACGTCGCGGCCACCGCCCAGGCGCGCGACCTGCTGGTCCAGCGCCGCTCCGAGGAGGTCGCGTGAAGTCCAAGTGGTCCGTCGGGATCGAGCCGCGAGGATTCACCTGGGTCTACCGGGGGCGCCTGGCGGTCGCCGAGCGGCCCGGCGGCTCGACCGCCGTGCACCGCCGGGTCCGCCGCGACGAGGAGCTGCTCTGGCTCCAGCACCAGGGGTTCACCCGGATCATCTCGCTGCTGCCCATGTGGCCCAGCGCGGCCGCCTACGAGGCCCACGGGATGACCAGCGTCCACTACGGCCTGCGCGCGGGCTCCAGCCAGCGCGACGTGCTGGCCGCGTGCTACCGCGACCTGGCCGCGTCGGGGACGTCGGGCCAGGTGACGCTCCTGCACGGTGACGACGTCTCGGACCGCATCCTCGGGGTGGTCGCGGGCTACTTGGTCTGGAGCGGCACCGTGGCCGTGCCTCCCGCCATCGCCCTGATCGAGCGGCTCTTCCGGCGCTCGCTGGGCCCCGAGGGTCGCGCGATGCTCTCGGATCTGCCCGAGGCGCCGGGCGAGGTGCCGCGATGATCGACCGGATCGAGGTGCGGGGCTTGCGGGTGTCGGTCGTGGTGGGTGTCTTGGAGCACGAGCGCCACCGGGAGCAGCCCGTGGAGATGGACCTCGACCTGGAGCGGTCCCTGGAGCGCGCGGCCCAGCTCGACGACGTCGCGGCCACGACGGACTACGGCGCGGTCCTGGCCCTGGCGGCCCGGGTGGCGCGCGCGGGCCACTTCCAGCTGCTCGAGGCGCTGGCCGATCACGTGGCCCGCGCCGTGTTGGCCAGCGATGACGCGCTCGAGGCCGTGACCGTGACGGCGCGCAAGCTGCGGCCCCCGGTCGCCGAGGACGTCGCGACCGTCGGCGTGCGGCGCCGCGTGGCGCGGTGAGGCGAGCGTTCTTCTCCCTCGGGTCGAATCTGGGTGACCGGCGTGCGCACCTGGTGGCCGGCGTCGCGCTGGTCGGGGCGGGCGAGCCGGTGCGGGTCTCGCGGGTCTACGTGACCGCGCCGGTCGGCGGCGTCGCCCAGCCAGACTTCTGGAACCTGGTCGTCGAGGTGATGACCGAGGCCTCGCCCGCCGAGCTGCTCGAGCGGGCCCGGCGCGCCGAGGACGCGCGGGGCCGCGAGCGCACCGTGCGCTGGGGACCGCGGACGCTCGACGTCGACGTGATCTGGATCGACGGCTACGCCAGCGACGACCCTGAGCTCACCGTCCCGCACCCGCGCGCCTTCGAGCGCGCCTTCGTCCTGGCCCCCTGGCGCGAGTTGGCCGAGGACCTGGTCTCGCCCGCCGCCCGGGACGCCGCGAGCGGGGAGGTCGCCGTCCTGGGTACACTCGACGATGTGGAGTGACCGAACGGCACCTTCGGGGCCGGAACGGGGGGAGCCATGGAGATCGCCATCGTCGGGGCCGGGCGTGCCGGCCAGTCCTTCGCCCGCGCCCTGAGCGCCCACGGGCACCGGGTGCGCCTGGTGCACCACGACCAGCTCGACGCGGTGGGCCGGGCGCGTCTGGTGCTGCTGGCCACGCCCGACGACGCGGTCGCCGAGACCGCCGCCCGCCTGGCGCCCGACACCGAGCGCGTCGTGGCCCACGTCGCGGGCTCGCTGACCCTGGCGCCGCTGGCCGGGCACCCGCGCGTGGCCTCGCTGCACCCGCTGGCCGTGCTCTCCTCAGCGCGTGTGGGAGCGCTCCGCCTGGTCGGGGCGATCTACGCGGTGGCCGGCGACGATTTGGTCCTCTCGGTCGTCTCCTCGCTCCAGGGGCGCGCGATCCGCGTGCCCGACGAGCGCCGGGCCCTCTACCACGCGACCGCCGCCGTCGCCGCCAACCACCTGGTGGCCTTGATGGGCCACGTGGAGCGCTTGGCGCGCGAGAGCGGACTGGAGCTGGCCGACTTCCTGGACCTGTCGCGCCAGGCCCTCGACGATGTGGCCGCGCGGGGACCGCGAGCCGCCTTGACGGGCCCGGCGTCGCGGGGGGACATGGCCACCATCGACGCCCACCTGGCCGCGCTGCCGCCCGAGGAGCGCGACACCTACGTGGCCCTGGCCCGCGAGGCTCTGGCGCTGCGCGACCGCGACGTCTCCCAGCCGGCCTGATGGAGGTGGTCAGCGACCTCGACGCGTGGCGCCACGCGGCCGCGGCCGCGCGCCAGCGGGGGCGCACCGTGGGGCTGGTGCCCACCATGGGCGCCCTGCACGCGGGCCACGACTCGCTGGTGCGGGCCGCGCGGGACCGCGGCGACTACGTCATCATGACCATCTTCGTCAACCCGCGGCAGTTCAACGACCCCGCCGACCTGCGGGCCTACCCGCGCACGCCCGAGACCGACCGGGCGCGAGCCGCCGCGCTCGGCGTGGACCTGCTGGTCGAGCCCTCGCTGGAGCAGATGTGGCCGGCCTACCCCGCGCCCGTGGCCACCACGGTGCACGTGGGCGGGATGACCGAGCACCTCGAGGGCGCTGACCGTCCGGGCCACTTCGACGGCGTGGCCAGCGTGGTGGCCAAGCTCTTCGCCCTCACCGGCCCGGCCCGGGCGTACTTCGGCGAGAAGGACTTCCAGCAGCTGGCCATGGTGCGCCAGATGGTCACCGACCTCGGGTTCGCCGTCGAGGTCGTGGCCTGCCCGATCGTGCGCGAGGAGGACGGCCTGGCCCTGTCGAGCCGCAACGTGCGCCTGAGCGGCGCCGGGCGCCAGCGGGCCCTGGGCCTGTCGCGGGCCGTGGCGGCCGCGGCGGCCCAGCCGGCCACCGCCTCGGTGCTGCGCCAGCGCATGCGCGGCGTGCTCGAGGCGGCGGGCGTCGAGGTGGCCTACGCCGAGGTCGTGGACCCGGTGAGCCTGCGCCCGAGTCGCGACACCGAGTCGGGGCGGCGCCGCGCCCTGGTGGCCGGACGCGTCGACGGGGTCCGGCTGATCGACAACGCGGACGTCGAGCTCGAGGGGGAATGATGCTGCTGGCCATCGACGTGGGCAACACCGAGACGGTGATCGGGCTCTTCGGCGACGCGCCGCCCGACGACCCGGGCGCGATGGGCTTCGCCCGCGCCGGCGACGAGCACGGCCTGGCCTTCCACTGGCGCCTCTCGACGGTCGCCGAGCGCACGCCCGACGAGCACGCCATGTTCCTGACCCAGCTGCTCGACCTCGAGGGACTCGACCTGCGCGGCGTGGTCAGCGCCATCGCGATCTCCTCCTCGGTCCCCAGTGCCTCCACCCAGCTGCGCCGCATGGCCAACCGGTGGTTCAGCGACCTGCCCCTGACGGTGCTGGGCCCCGGGACGCGGACCGGGATGCCGATCCTATACGAGAACCCGCGCGAGGTGGGCCCCGACCGGGTGGCCAACGCCGTGGGGGCCTTCGACCTCTACCCGGGCGCCTCGATCGTCGTGGACCTGGGCACGGCGACCACCTTCGACGTGATCAGCGCGCGCGGCGAGTACCTGGGCGGAGCGATCGCCCCGGGCGTGGCGATCTCGCTGGAGGCGCTCTACGCGCACGCCGCGGCCCTGCGCTCGGTCGAGCTGGTCGAGCCGCACTCGGTCGTAGGGCGCTCCACCGTCGAATCCATCCAGGCCGGCGTCCTGTACGGGTTCGCGGCCCAGGTCGACGGCGTGAGCGCGCGGATCCTCGACGAGGTCGGCCCGGCCGTGGTGATCGCCACCGGCGGGCTGGCGGGGCTGATCGTCCCGCACACCCGGCTGGTCGAGCACATCGAGCCGTGGCTCACCCTGCACGGATTGCGTATCGTGCATGAGCGGAACCACGCAGGAGCGAATTTGTGACCACACCGTACGCGTTTCCCCAGTCGGCCTTCGCCGGCGAGGTCCAGCAGCGCTGGGACCACCTCCAAGACGGCGAGGAGTCCGGAGCCGTGGTCCGGGTCGCGGGTCGTGTCATGCTCCTGCGCGCCCAGGGCAAGCTGGCCTTCGCCACCATGCGCGACTCGACCGGCGAGCTCCAGCTGTTCGCCCTGGCCGAGGTGACCGAGTCCTTCGCCGAGTTCACGCACCTGCACCTGGGCGACTGGGTCGGCGCGACCGGCGAGGTGGTGCGCACCAAGCGCGGCGAGCTGTCGGTCAAGGTGGCCAGCTGGGTGCGCCTGGCCGAGGCCCAGCACAACTTCGGCGACAAGTGGGCCGGCATCGCCGACTTCGACCTGCGCTACCGCCACCGCGAGGCCGACCTGTGGGCCAACGAGAAGTCGCGCACGACCCTGGCGCGGCGCAGCGCGGTCCTCCAGGCGCTGCGCCAGCGCTGCTGGGCCGACGGGTTCCTCGAGGTCGAGACGCCGATCTTGAACGCCATCCCGACCGGGGCGGCGGCGCGCCCCTTCGTCACCTACCACCACGCCCTGGACACCGAGTTCTTCTTGCGCATCGCGCCCGAGCTGTGGCTCAAGCGGCTGGTGGTGGGGGGCTTCGAGCGCGTCTTCGAGCTGGGCCGGGTCTTTCGCAACGAGGGCATCAGCCCGCGGCACAACCCCGAGTTCACGATGCTGGAGCTCTACCGCGCCTACTGGGACTACCAGGACATGATGGCCTTCACCGAGGAGCTGGTGGCCGGCGTGGCCCTCGACGTGCTGGGCACGACCGAGATCCAGTACCAGGGGCGCGACCTGTCGCTGGCCACGCCCTGGCCGCGCCACACCATGGCCGAGCTGGCCAGTGCCAGCGTGGGCGAGGAGGTCTCGGTGCACACGCCCCGCGCGCGCCTGGCCCGGCTGGCGGCCGAGCGCGGGGTCGAGGTGTCCCCGGCCTGGGGGCCCGGACGGCTCCTGGCCGAGCTCTTCGAGGCCACCGCCGAGGACGACCTGTGGGAGCCCTCCTTCGTCACCGAGCACCCCGTCGAGGTGTCCCCGCTGGCGCGCCGCCACCGCCGCGACCCCGAGCTGACCGAGCGCTTCGAGTCCTACGTCGTGGGCCGCGAGCTCTCCAACGGCTTCAGCGAGCTGAACGACCCGGTCGACCAGCGGCGCCGCTTCGAGGAGCAGGCGCGCTTGGGCGCGGCCGGCGACGAGGAGGCCATGCGCGTCGACGAGGACTACCTGCGCGCCCTGGAGTGGGGGCTGCCGCCCACCGCCGGGCTCGGCGTGGGGGTCGATCGCCTGGTCATGGTCTTGGCCGACGAGGCCAACATCCGCGAGGTCATCGCCTTCCCTACCCTCAAGCCCCTGACCGAGGGCCGGGACTAGGCCGTCGGCAGGTCCTCGAGCAGCGAGTCGATCAGGTGTGCGAAGCCCTCGCGCAGCCCGCGCGCGGGCACGACGGACAGGGCGGAGGTGGCCGCGAGGCGGTAGGTGTGGGCCATCTGCAAGGTGCGCTCGACCCCGTCAGTGGCCACCACCAACTTGCGGGCGCGCTCGCGGTCGGCGTCCGACAGCGGCGTCCCCAGGAGGCCGCGCAGCTCGTCGCCGACGGTCGGGTCGGCCAGGGCGACCAGCGTCGGCAGCGTGTAGATCCCCTCGGCCAGGTCCTGGCCGGCCGGCTTGCCCAGCTCGTTGTCGACGTCGACCAGGTCCAAGATGTCGTCGCGCAGCTGGTAGACGATGCCGAAGCAGCGGCCGAACTCGGTGAGGGCGGTGGTGACGGCGCCCGCGTGCTCGGCCGTCAAGGCGCCCACCCGGCAGCTGGCCGCCATCAGCGAGCCGGTCTTGCCCTCGATGGTGCGCAGGTACTCCTCCTCGGTGCGCCCGACCGAGAAGGCCGTGCGCACCTCGGAGACCTGGCCCCGCGTCAGCGAGGCCAGCGTGTGGGCCAGCAGGCTGGCGACCTCGGTCCCCAGGTCGGCCGCGATGGCGGCCGAGCGCGCCATGAGGAAGTCCCCGGCCACGATCGCCACCAGGTTGCCGTAGCGGGCATTGACGCTGTCGACGTTGCGGCGCACCTCGGCCTCGTCCATGACGTCGTCGTGGTAGAGGGAGGCCAGGTGCATCAGCTCGACCGACACCCCGCCCATCAGGTCCTCGAGGCTGGCCGCGCGCTCGCCCAGCGTGGCCGCCGAGAGCGTCAGGAGGGGCCGCAAGCGCTTGCCGCCGGCGTAGATCAGGTGCGTGGTAACACTGTCGAGATAGGCGTCACCCACGATCACCGAGTCCGCCAGGAGCTGCTCGAGGCGCTTGAGGTCCTGCTCCACCAGAGGAAGGCGCAGGTGGTCGTGCGGGTTCACGCCCACACACTAGATGAGGACGCGAACCCGGTCCCCGAGGCGCGGACTGGCGTGTGGCGTTCCCCCGGTACACTGCTAGCAACAGCGCGAGAAGGATGAACGTTGTTCGAACGATTTACTGACCGAGCCCGCCGAGTCCTGGTCCTGGCCCAGGAGGAAGCCCGAGAGCTGAACCACGCGTTCATCGGGACCGAGCACATCCTGCTGGGCCTGATCCGCGAGGGTGACGGCGTGGCGGCCAAGGCGCTCGACGCGCTCGGGGTGACCTTCGAGATCGTCCGGGAGAAGGTCGAAGAGGCGATCGGGACCAACACCAACCCGTCGCCCAGCTCGCCCCCCTTCACCCCGCGGGCCAAGAAGGTCCTGGAGCTCTCCTTGCGCGAGGCCCTCCAGCTGGGCCACTCCTACATCGGGACCGAGCACATGCTGCTCGGCCTGGTGCGCGAGGGCGACGGCGTGGCCGCCCAGGTGCTCAACGACCTGGGGGCCGACACCGCTCGGGTGCGCGCCCAGGTGATGCAGATGATGTCGGGCCAGTCGGGCCGGGAGGCCGGGGCCACGGTGTCCTCGTCGGGCCAGAAGAGCGACGGCGAGCCCGCCGGCGGCTCGGCCGTCCTCGACCAGTTCGGGCGCAACCTGACCCAGTACGCCCGCGAGGGCAAGCTCGACCCCCTGGTGGGCCGGGAGCGCGAGATCGAGCGCGTGATGCAGGTCCTGTCGCGGCGCACCAAGAACAACCCGGTCCTCATCGGCGAGCCCGGCGTGGGCAAGACGGCCATCGTCGAGGGCCTGGCCCAGCGCATCGTGGCCAGCCAGGTCCCGGTGACCCTGGCCGACAAGCAGCTCTACACCCTGGACCTCGGGGCCCTGGTCGCGGGCAGCCGCTACCGCGGCGACTTCGAGGAGCGCCTCAAGAAGGTCCTCAAGGAGATCCGCACCCGCGGCGACATCATCTTGTTCATCGACGAGATCCACACCCTGGTGGGTGCCGGCGCGGCCGAGGGGGCCATCGACGCCGCCTCGATCCTCAAGCCGATGCTGGCGCGCGGCGAGCTCCAGACCGTGGGCGCGACCACCATCGACGAGTACCGCAAGCACATCGAGAAGGACGCCGCCCTGGAGCGGCGCTTCCAGCCAGTCAAGGTGGAGCAGCCCTCGGTCGCCATGACCATCGAGATCCTGAAGGGCCTGCGCGACGTCTACGAGGAGTTCCACGCGGTCAAGATCACCGATCAGGCGCTGGTCGCGGCGGCCAACCTGGCCGACCGCTACATCTCGGACCGGTTCTTGCCCGACAAGGCCATCGACCTTATCGACGAGGCCGGTAGCCGCCTGCGCATCCGGCGCATGGACGACTCGCCGGCCCTCAAGAAGATCGACGAGGACCTGGTGCGGCTGCGCACCGAGAAGGACGCGGCCATGAACCGCGGCGCCCTCGAGCAGGCCAAGACCCTCGACGAGCAAGAGCGGGTCCTCCAGGCCAAGCGCGACGAGATGTCCCCGCAAGATGCCGTGGCCGCCGGGCGCCGCGACGACGTCGTGGACGAGGACATCATCGCCGAGGTGCTGGCCAACTGGACCGGGATCCCCGTCTACCGCCTCACCGAGGAGGAGACCACCAAGCTCCTGCGCATGGAGGACGAGCTGCACAAGCGCGTCATCGGCCAGGGGGAGGCCATCACCGCGCTCAGCCGCGCCATCCGGCGCACCCGTGCGGGCCTGAAGGACCCCAAGCGCCCGGGCGGCTCGTTCATCTTCCTCGGACCCACCGGCGTGGGCAAGACCGAGCTCGCCAAGACCCTGGCCGAGTTCCTCTTCGACGACGAGGACGCCCTGATCCAGCTGGACATGTCCGAGTACATGGAGAAGCACTCGGTGAGCCGCCTGGTCGGCTCGCCCCCGGGCTACGTCGGCTACGACGAGGGTGGCCAGCTCACCGAGGCCGTGCGCCGCAAGCCGTTCTCGGTGGTGCTCTTCGACGAGGTCGAGAAGGCCCACCCCGACGTGTTCAACACGCTGCTGCAGATCCTCGAGGACGGGCGCCTGACCGACTCCCAGGGCCGCGTGGTGGACTTCAAGAACACCATCTTGATCATGACCTCGAACCTGGGGACCGCCGACCTGCGCCGGGCCGCCATCGGCTTCGCCAAGGGCGGGGACCTGGCCAGCCACGAGCGCATGAAGGAGAAGGTCAACCAGGCGCTGAAGGCCCACTTCCGTCCCGAGTTCCTCAACCGGATCGACGAGACGATCGTGTTCCACGAGCTGACCAAGGACGAGGTGATCGCGATCGCCGACCTGTTCATCGGGCGCCTGCGCGAGCAGCTGGCCGTGCAGGGACTCGGCCTCGAGCTGTCGGCGGCGGCCCAGAGCTACCTGGCCGAGAAGGGGTACGACCCCGAGCTGGGAGCCCGTCCGCTGCGCCGGGCGGTCCAGCAGTACGTCGAGGACGTCTTGAGCGAGAAGATCCTCTTCAAGGAGTTCCGCGCGGGCCAGACGATCGTGGTGGACATGGTCGAGGGGCCCGAGGGCCCGTCGCTCTCCTTCGAGGGCGTCGAGGGCCTACCGCCGTCGGTCGACTTCGAAGACGTCACCCCGAAGGCGTGACAGCGTCCGCGTAGCGTCGCGGGGGTGAGAGGCCCCCAGTACGCGTGCGGATCGTGCGGGGCCCTGGCCCCCAAGTGGACCGGCCAGTGCACGACCTGCCGGGCCTGGAACACGGTCACCGAGCTGCCGGCCGTGCGGCGGGCGCCGAGCGTGGTGACGCGCCTGGGCGACGCCGACCTGGAGGACGGGCCGCTGTGCCCTACCGACATCCCCGAGCTGGACCGGGTCCTCGGCGGGGGGCTGGTCGCGGGCTCGACGACCCTGCTGTTCGGCGAGCCCGGCGTCGGCAAGTCGACGCTGGCCCTCGCGGTCCTCAGCAACCTCGCCCGGGCGCACCGCGACGTGCTGCTCATCGCCTCGGAGGAGTCCGCCGGGCAGGTGGCCCGCCGGGCCCGGCGCGTCGGGGCGGCCGCCGGCGACATCGGCATCGTGGCCACCACGGAGGCCGCCGTCGCCGAGGAGTCGATCCACCGCACCCGTCCGGCGCTGGTGGTGGTCGACTCGGTGTCGGCCCTGCGCGACGACGCCGTCAGCGGGTCGGCCGGCTCGCCCACCCAGGTGCGGGCCATCGCCGAGCGCCTCTGCCAGGCGGCCAAGCGGACCGGGAGCCCGCTGGTGCTGGTCGGCCACGTCACCAAGGACGGCGAGCTCGCCGGGCCGCGTGCCCTCGAGCACCTGGTCGACACGGTGGTGCGGGTCGAGGGCGATCGCCACGGGACGCTGCGGGTCGTGCGGGCGCTCAAGCACCGGTTCGGGCCCACCGGCGAGGTCGGCCTCTTCGACCTGACTGACCAGGGACTCGTCGAGCTGCCCGACGCGGGCGTGCCGGCCAGCGACCTGGCCGTGCCGGGCGTCGTGTGGGGCGCGGCGAGCGACGGGTCGCGGGCCCTGGCCGTCGAGCTCCAGGTGCTGGTGGCGACGGCCGCCAGCACGGCGCCGCGCCGCGTCGCCCACCAGCTGTCGGCCCAGCGCCTGGCGCTGATGCTGGCCGTGCTGGAGGCCCGCTGCGGCTGGGACCTGGGGGGCCTCGACGTGTTCGCCGCCTCGGCGGGCGGGCTGCCGGCGGGCGAGCCGGGCGTGGACGCGGCCCTGGCCCTGGCTCTGGCGTCGGCGGCCGGCGGCTTCGTCGTGCCGCGCGACGTCGCGGTGGTCGGCGAGGTCGGCCTGGCCGGGGAGCTGCGAGCGGTGGGCGGGATCGGGCGGCGGGTGAGCGAGCTGCGCCGCCGCGGGGTGACGACCGTCTACGTCCCGGCCGGCGACGTCACCGACGACGCCGGCGTGCGCACGGTCGGGGTCCGGCGCCTGGGGGACCTGCTGGCCGACTTCGCCCCGGTCGGACGGGGGCCCGGGTCTGGTAGAATAGTGAGTCCCCATTGACGCCGCCTGGAGCGGCGAGGAGCGCTATGACGGTGCGAAAGTACAAGAAGGGCGACAGACTCGTGTACCCCCACCACGGGGCGTGCACGGTGGAGAAGGTGGAGAAGATCACCGCCTTCAATGTGCGCCAGGACTACCTGAAGCTGAAGGTGGCCTATTCCGATCTCGTGTTGATGGTCCCGGTGGCGAACGCCGAGACCGTGGGCCTGCGCGACGTGATCAACGACGAGGAGGTCGAGGAGGTCTTCGCGGTGCTTCGCAAGAAGGAGGCGCGCATGCCAACCAACTGGTCGCGCCGCTTCAAGAACCACTCGGAGAAGCTGCGCTCCGGCGACATCTACCAGGTGGCCGAGGTGGTGCGGAACCTGTCGATCCGGGACAAGGACAAGGGTTTGTCGGCGGGCGAGAAGCGCATGCTCACGCGGGCGCGCCAGATCCTGGTCTCCGAGCTCACCTTCGCGCTCAACGTGGACACGTCGGAGGCCGAGGAGAAGCTCACGTCGGTCCTGCCCTGACCGTGACCATCACGGCCATCGTGGTGGCGGGGGGTCGCGGGGTCCGCTTCGGGGGCCACAAGCAGTTTGCCCCCCTGGGCTCCACGACGGTGGCCGCGCACAGCGTGGCCACGGCGCGCGCGGTCGCCGACAGGGTCATCCTGGTCGCGCCGCCGGGCTACGCGGGCACCGGTGAGGGGGCCGACCTGGTCGTCGAGGGCGGGGACTCACGCGCGGGATCGGTCCGCGCGGGCCTGGCGCACTGTGGTGACGCCGAGATCGTCGTCGTGCACGACGCGGCCCGGCCCTGGGCGAGTGCCGGACTCTTCCACGCCGTGGTGGCGGCGGTGCGCGCGGGCGCCGAGGGCGCGGTCCCCGGACTCGCGATCACCGACACCGTCAAGCGGGTGTCGGGGGCCGGTGATGGTCGCGTGGTCGTGGGCACGGAGGATCGCGATGCCCTGGTCGTCGTCCAGACGCCGCAGGCGTTCCGGCGCGAGGTGCTCGAGCGGGCGCACGCTGGCCGGGGCGACGCCACCGACGACGCCTCGCTGGTCGAGGCGGTGGGCGGGCGAGTCGTCGTGGTGGCCGGCGAGGCGCGTAACGTCAAGATCACTGTGGCCGACGATCTCAGCGACCCGGGCGCCCGACGCGGGCTGCGCATCGGCCACGGCTTCGACGTCCACCGATTCGGCGACGACCCGAGCCGCGAGCTCTGGCTGGGTCTGGTGCGCATCCCGGGTGCGACGGGCCTGCTCGGCCACTCCGACGCCGACGTGATTGCTCACGCGGTGGCCGATGCCCTCCTGGGCGCGGCCCGCCTCGGCGATCTCGGACGGCACTTCCCCGACGCGGACCCCGCGATTCTCGGCATCGCCTCGGCGCAACTCCTGGCGGCCGTCCGGGAGCAGGTCGACGCCGCGGGCTACCGTCCCATCTCGATCGACGTCACCGTGGTGGCCGAGTACCCGCGCCTCGCCCCCCACATCGACGCGATGGTCGCCGCCCTCAGCGCCGCCGTCGGCGCCCCCGTCTCGGTCAAGGCCACGACGCCGGAGCGCCTGGGGGCGATCGGACGGGGCGAGGGCATCTCGGCGACGGCCGTCGCGCTGGTCGAGGCGACGTGACGCCCCGTCCTCCCCGCCGCACGACCAGCCGCCCCGGTGGGGCGGCGCGCCCCGCCCGGCGCGACGTCCGCCCGCACCGCGAGACGCGCCACGAGGGCGTGGGCGGCGAGCAGGTCGAGGGACGCCAGGCGGTGCTCGAGCTGCTGCGCGCCCAACGACGCCGCGTCGAGCGCATCCTCGTCGCCGACGGTCAGGACCCCTCCGAGATCCTCGACGAGATCGAGCGGGAGGCCGCGCGCCGGCGGGTGCCCGTCCAAGTGGTCTCGATGTCACGGCTCGACCGGGAGGCCCGCACCGAAGGGCACCAGGGCGTCGTGGCGATGGCGGCGCCGCTGCCCACCGAGTCCCTGGAGTCTCTCCTGGCCGTGTCCTCGCCGTTCCTCCTGGTCGCCGACGGTGTGACCGACCCGCGCAACTTGGGGGCCATGCTCCGCAGCGCTGAGGGGGCGGGCGTGACCGGTGTGGTCTTGCCCCGTCACCGCTCGGCCCGGGTGACCGCGACCGCCGCCAAGACGGCGGTCGGCGCCATCGAGTACCTCCGCTTCTGCGACGTGCCGGGCATCCCCAATGCCCTGCTGGAGATGCAGCGGCTCGGAGTGCGGGTCGTGGGGCTGGCCAGCGAGTCTCGGTCCTCGCTCTATGACCTCGACCTGTCTCAGGGGCCCGTGGCCCTGGTTGTGGGAGGCGAGGAGCGCGGTCTGGCTGCGCTGACCCGCAAGCGCTGCGGCGACATCGTGGCCATCCCGCAGTCGGGCCGCATCAGCTCGCTCAATGCCGGGGTCGCCGTGTCGATCGCGGCCTTCGAGATTGCGCGGCAGCGGGCGCGTCGCTGAGCTGCCAGGACCCGGATCCGGCCGGACACCTCCACGGCGACGTCGACTGGCGCGATGACGCCGGGCTGGCCAGCTGTGACGTCCGGCGCGTGCTCTCGGGCGCCCTCGCCGGGGAAGGCCTCGGGCTCCTCAGGGTGTGGCGCGGAGCCACGCGACGACTGCTCGCGTGACGTCGACGTGCGCCTCGGCGGTGCGCAGCGCGTCTTCGCCAAACATTGCGTGGTCGGCGCCTTCGATCTCGACGACGTCTCCCCCGATGGTGCGCGCGATCTCGCCGTCCCACGCTCGATCTCGCGTGCCGCCGATGAGCAGCTGTCGACCGGGGTTGCGGGTCATGGCCTCGACGACGTCGGGCCGGCGCAGCAGCGGCGTCAGCCAGATCGCGTCGTAGGCGTGCCGGGCGGCGTAGTCCGCGCTGCACGTCCCGAGCGACTTGGCGACGACCAGTACGCGGCCAGCGAACTCCCCAACGGCCTCTTCGAGTTGCGTCCCGACCCACGCGATCAGGGACTTGGCATCCAGGTCTGGCACATTCCACGACACGGCACGAACCCGCCACCCGCGCTCGCGCACCGCGTGACCCGCGAAGGTGAACAGCGGCATGGTCGTCGGGTAGTTCTGGCCCGGAAGCAGTACGGCCAGCCCGACGGGGTCTGGCGTCTCGACTGGCCAATCGACATATGCGCTCATGCCTGGCGCCTCCCCTCTGCTCCGTGAGCCTAGGGAGGTGCGCGTGCTACCGGTCCCCCGAGCGGTTGCGCGGTCCCCGCGGGCGAGTGTTCAGCTCACTGCGTCGTTGTCGCGCCGAGTATCGGTCCAGCGGCGCGAGAACGGGCCCCGAGTACAGTCGGAACCGAGACGAGGCGGCGGTGCCAGGAGGGCGGGTCAGATGACCGGTGTTCGGCCCAAGAGACACCGATGGTGGATCTCGCTGGCCGTGGTCGTCGCCGTCGCCATCTCGTCGACGGCCTACGCACTCACCCGGACCACGCGCTGGTCGACGGCGTTCTGCCGTCCGATCCTCCGCGTCGTCGGTGCTGATGCGGTGGCGCTCATCAAGCTGCCCGACGCGCCCCCGACGTCTATCAACTGCGTGAACATCACCAGCGCTACCGGGTCCCGGCAGCGCTGCCAGACCCAGCCGTCGCCAACACCGACGGGTCCGACGCTCGCGAGCCCGGTGGCATCGACCGACCTCGCCCGACTTCACCACGACACCTCGCTGGCCCTGACCCATGCTCCGACCGGCCAGTGGCGCGCCGAGCTGACGCGCTACGCCGCCCGGACGGTGGGGAGTCCCCGGGCGTTCCTACGCGGCTCGGCCATGAACAACTTCGACGAGTTCGCCCGAACCACGCTCGGGGCCTGCGGCGTGCATCCAATCGGGAAGCAGTAGCGTCCTTGCCCGTCTCGGAGAGTTGTCAGGCTCTGACGGAGTGGTAACCGGGGGCGTCCAAAGGCCTCTTGCGCCCCGAGGTGGCCCCGGTCGCTAACCACCTGGGCCGCTCTATGGTCCGGGTGGTCTCGTTGCCGTCGCTCGAGCTTGCCGCACGGCCTCCGTGCAGAACGCGGCCTGACCAACCATCTCGAGCGCAATTACTGGCTGCTTGTCGAGGAAAAGATTGTCCGAGTTACCGATTGAGTCGCTGCACCGGGTATTTGCACCTTGGAATCATGCCAAATTGCGCGTGTTCACATAGTGTTGAAGATACAGGCCCGGTTGCGTCCACGAAATGAAGTCATTTTAAAGGACGATACGAACGTCGTTGTCGTAGCGTCTATTCCGACGCTTAAACATCAAGTGCTGCAGCGTAGCACTTGAAACGTGAGTTAGGACTGGACAACTATGACATTGAGGCGGGCTATTTCATTAGTCATTGCTGGCGCCTTATTCCTGGCGAGTTCATATCTGCAAGTAAATCAAGCAGGTGCCTTATCACCAAGACTAACGGCAAGCAGCGCCGTGACATTTTACGAAAACGCATTCGTTGGAGATTCGGTATATACAGATGAGATCTCAAACACTCAACAGCAGCTAACGCTATTTGCGAATCTCACCACCGCTTTCGTCAATGTGGGCTATCACTTTGTTGACTGGAACACCAGCGCCGACGGCTCGGGAACGACATATCTGGACGGGGCGGAATACGACTTCACCCTTGGGAACCTGACCCTGTATGCGCAGTGGGCTCCAAACACCGTCACGTTCTACGAGAACGACAACGGATCTGACACCACGCGCTCGATCGAGAGCAATCACGTGTCTGCGACTCTCACACTCTTGTCGGGCATGAGTCCGGCATTCTCGAACAGTGGATACTCGTTCGCCGGGTGGTCAACTGCTGCCAATGGTGCAGGAACGTCATACGCGAATGGCGCCACATACGACTTCACTCTCGGCAACCTGGTCCTCTACGCCCAGTGGACGCCCAACACCTACACCGTGACCTACGACGCTGACGGTGGAGCGCTCGCCGCAGCGTCGGGGGTCTACACCAGTGGGTCAGCGCCGCTGACGCTCCCGAGCCCAACTGAGCAGGGGTTCTCCTTCGACGGCTGGTACAGCGCGCCCACCGGTGGCACCCTCATCGGGCTGGCCGGTGCCGCCTTCACCCCCACATCCTCGTCGACCCTCTACGCCCAGTGGACGCCCAACACCTACACCGTGACCTACGACGCTGACGGTGGAGCGCTCGCCGCAGCGTCGGGGGTCTACACCAGTGGGTCAGCGCCGCTGACGCTCCCGAGCCCAACTGAG
>JAJYEQ010000020.1:0-2628 GCA_021785695.1 Actinomycetes bacterium | reverse complement strand
ACGGTGGAGCGCTCGCCGCAGCGTCGGGGGTCTACACCAGTGGGTCAGCGCCGCTGACGCTCCCGAGCCCAACTGAGCAGGGGTTCTCCTTCGACGGCTGGTACAGCGCGCCCACCGGTGGCACCCTGATCGGGCTGGCCGGTGCCGCCTTCACCCCCACATCCTCGTCGACCCTCTACGCCCAGTGGACGCCCAACACCTACACCGTGACCTACGACGCTGACGGTGGAGCGCTCGCCGCAGCGTCGGGGGTCTACACCAGTGGGTCAGCGCCGCTGACGCTCCCGAGCCCAACTGAGCAGGGGTTCTCCTTCGACGGCTGGTACAGCGCGCCCACCGGTGGCACCCTGATCGGGCTGGCCGGTGCCGCCTTCACCCCCACAACCTCGTCGACCCTCTACGCCCAGTGGACGGCGCTGCCCCTATGGCCGATGTCCTTCGGTGACAACGGCGCCACGGGAACGGTGCCGACGCTCAGCGCGCAGCAAGACACGCTCATCACCGTGCCTCCGGGCGCCGACCTCACGCGGCCGGGTTACTCCTTCGCGGGCTGGAACACGGAGACCGACGGCTCGGGAACGAGTTACGCCGCTGGCCAGTCGGTGGCCCTGACGGCGCCCATCGAGCTCTTCGCCCAGTGGCGCGCCCTGCCGGCAGTGAGCGTGCAGTTCAGCCTGGGGACGTCGTCGGCTCGACTGGCACCGGTGTCGACCTACGCGGGAGCCGCGATCACCCTGCCGAGTCCTCCCGCACGGAGCCACCCGGGATACCTGTTCGCCGGCTGGAGCACGTCGCTATCGGGAGCCGGGGCGCGCTGGCGGTCGGGGTCCCACTTCAGCGTCACCACGACCACGACCCTCTACGCCCAGTGGCGAAGCAATCGCGCAGCGGTGATGTTGCCCCCGGTCGGCCCCTTCGCCCGATCGTCCGCGCACCTGCCCGCCGGCCTCATCGGCCAGGTCCGACGCGTCGCGGTCACGGTCGTGTCGAGTGCACACCGCACCGTCGTCCTCTACGGCCTGGCTCGACGCCGCACGACGCTAGCGGCTGCCGTGCGGCTGGCGCAGGCCCGAGCTCTGGCCGTGGCGCGGATCCTGCGCTGGGACCTGCGTCGCCTGGGTGACGGCTCGGTCCGTCTGGTGGTGGCTCGACAGGTCGTTGGTGGCGCCCGGACCGACGTCGTCGAGGTCGTCGCGCGCTGAGCGCGTCACGCCGGATCCGGCGTGCGGCCGGCGCGGCTGACATTGGCGATCACGGCGGCGATGGCGAGGGTGACGGCGAAGATAGCGACCGCGGCGCGTGCACTGAGGTGCTCCAGGGCAATCCCGGCGGCGAGCGGAGAAAGTACCGCCAGGGCCGTCGCTGCCTGCATCACGGCGTTGGTGGCGCGACCGCGCATCTCGTCGGGTGTGCGTCGAAGGAGCTCACCCATCAGTGCGGCATTGGCGGTCGGGGCCAGGACCGCGGAGGCCCCCACCGGCAAGGCCATCCACGGCGTGGGTGCGAGCACGGCCGCCAAGGCGAAGAGTGCCGTGCCGATGATCGTGAAGAGCGCCACCACCTGGTGGAGGGTGAGATGCCCGCGAAGACGGGGCGCGAGGAGGGCTCCGAGCAGCCCACCGACCATGATGCCGGCCTGGGTGAGACCGATCAGGGCGGCCGAGTAGCCGTACTTCCGCATCGCGAAGACGATCGAGATGATCATGCCGTTGAACGCGAAGTTGATCAGCGGCGCCTGGGTGATGACGAGACGGGACACCCGGTCGTTCCACAGATGGCGGAGGCTGTCGATGGACTCACGCCACAGGCCGTGGTGCTCGGTCTCGGCGGGCCGAAAGTTTCCGGTGAGGCGCAGCGAGGTCAGTGTGGAGATCCCGTAGCTGACCGAGTCGGCCAGGAACGGGATGGCCCGTGCCGCGCTGAACAGCGCGCCGCCGAGGGCCGGACCGATCATGCTCGCTGCGTACTGGCGCCCCTCGTTGGCGGCGACTGCTCTCTCGAACTGGGAGTCGTCGATGATCGCGGGGAGGATGGCGGTCGAGGTTGGGGTGAAGATCGTGTCGCCGAGTCGGTCGATGATCGCGACGCCCAAGACGATGGGCCAGGACACGTGGTGCGTGATGACCGCCACGGCCAGAGCCAGCAGCACCACCGTTCGAACGGCGTCCGTGATCACCATCGTGCGGCGACGGTCCACGCGGTCCGCGAGGGAACCGGCGGGCAGGCGAACGACGAACGCGGCCAGCGAGGCGAGTGTCGCTGCGATGCCCGCCAGTGCCGTCGAGTGGGTCAGGTCGAGGAGGAGAAGTGGGTAGGCCAGGACGCCCATGGCCGAGCCGAGGTCGGAGAGGAACTGGCCGACCCAGAGGTTCTGGAAGTTGCGGTTGCGCCTCAGCGTCGGGGCCGGGGCGGGCGAACTCACCGCCCCACGCTACTGAGGCCATGCTGGTCGCGCCGGGACTCGCCGAGCGCACGCTGAGGCTTTTTCAGGAGGGAGCCGGTGGAGGTGAGTGATTCCACCTCATCGTGGACAGATGTGTCGGGTCATCGGGGACACTGCGGGCGGGGCTGAATCGATGTGTCGGGTCATCGTGGACACCCCGGAGGGGGTGTCCGATGGTCGTTCGT
>JAJYEQ010000019.1 GCA_021785695.1 Actinomycetes bacterium | reverse complement strand
TCGCCCGCGAGGTCGCCGACTCGGTCTACTTCCTCGACGCCGGGGTCATCGAGGAGTCCGGCGACCCCCGCCAGGTCCTGAGCCATCCCCGCTCCGAGCGCCTGCGCAGCTTCTTGTCCAAGGTCCTCAGTTAGGAGGTGGCGTGCCCGCGCGCCGCGACGGGGGTGCCGCCAGGTCGAGCGCGTCGGGGGTCGGCCCGGTCCGGGCCGGGAGCAGCGGCGCGAGGCTCCGCGCCCGCGCCGCACCGAGCCAGCGACCCACCGCCGCGGCCGTGTCGTCGGCGACCCCGAGGGGCACGTGCGCCCAGCGCGCGGGCCCGGTGCCGAATCGCGCGAGGGTGCCGAGGGCCCACACCAGGGGGCCGCGCCGTCGACCCAGCACCACCAGGCCCGGGCCGAGGAGTCGCACGGCGGCGCGGGCCAGCGCGACCGAGGATCCCCCGGCGCGCACCACCAGGCGCCCGCGCGCGCCGGGCGCCAACTCGGGGGCCGCGCGACCCAGGCGCCGCGCCAGCCGCGCCCCCGCGACCAGCGCCCAGGCCGGCTGGGCGAGCAGGACGGCGGCGGCCAGTCCCGTCGTGGGACCGAGGCGCCACGGGGCCGTGCGCGCCCCGTGGCGCCGGGCCAGGGGGCCCAGGGACGCGGCGTAGGAGACGCGCTGGCGCCACCAGGCCGACCACGAGGGACGCGCGGGATGCGTGACGACGACGTCGGCGTCGTAGCGGACCCGCCAGCCCGCGGCCGCCAGACGCCACTCCCAGTCGACGTCCTCGCCCACGCGCAGGCCCGGGTCGAAGCCCGCGGCCAGCTCGCGGCGCACCAGCAGGCAGGCGCTGGGCACGAAGGGCACCGGACCGGCCGGGTCGACGAGCCCCCCGCGCGCGCCGAGGTCCAGGGGGGAGTGGTCCCGCTCGAAGGCGTCGCGGGCGCGGGGCCCCCCGGGCCCGCGCACGCGCGGGGCGACGGCGGCGACGCGGGGGTCGCCCAGGTGGGCGAGCAGCCGGCGCGCCACCGCCGCGGCATCGCCGACGCTGACGTCGGCGTCGAGGAACCACACCACGGCCCGGGTGGCGCCGCGCGCGCCGTCGGCGCGCGCCACCCCGGGCCCGCCCGCGCGGTCTCGGCGCACCAGGCGCGCACCGGCTGCCGCGGCCCGAGCGGCGATGGCGCGCGCGTCGCGGGACCCGTCGTCGACCACCGTGACGCGCCAGCCGGCGAGCTCCTCCAGGCGCCGGGCCAGGCCCGCCGCGTCGTCGCGGACGGGGATCACCACGTCGATCGCGTCACGCGCCGCCGCGGGCCCGACGGGTCGGAAGCGGGGGACCAGCAGCCCGGCCGCGATCAGGGGGCGCAGCGGCGCCAGGTCGCCGCCGGGCAGGCGCACCCGGTCGGCGTCCAGCACCGGGCGGGCCCGGGGCGCGAGGCGCCAGAGGCGGCCCGCCGCCACGACGATGCCGGGGGCCAGGGTGGTCACGTCGGGTCCGTGGGCGACGCGCTGACCTCCTGGTGCGCGCGCCGCGTGACGAGAGGTCTCCACCCGGGTAAGTTCTAGCGCGAGGTGCACGCACGAAGGGGGACGATGCCCGAGGTGGTCGTGGAGTTCGACGACGACGCCGTCGTCGACGCGGTGCTGGTCGAGGAGATCTCCATCGATGGGATCTGCGGCGTCTACTAGTCCGTGACCCGGACCTTCGACGCGGCCGGCCCCTGGGAGCTGGCTCCGGGCGTCGCCTTGCGCGAGGAGGACTTCGGGGCCCTGGCCTACGACCCGGCGACGCGCCGCCTCACGTTCTTGCGCAGCGCGGCCCTGGCCACGCTGGTCGGGTCTCTGGGGCGCTACCCCTCGGCCAACGCCGCCCTCGACGCGCTGGCCGGCACCGGCGAGCGCCCGGCCCTGGCGGCCGCCCTGGCGGCCCTCGCTCGGCGCGGGGTGCTGCGTGCGCGCTGAGGCCCCCATCGCCGACCTGGTCGCCCGGGGCCTGCGCGCGCCGATCTGCCTGACCTGGGAGGTGACCTTCGCCTGCAACCTGGCGTGCGTGCACTGCCTGTCGGCGTCGGGCCGTCGCGACCCCCGCGAGCTCACCACCGCCGAGGCGCGTCGCCTGATCGACCAGATCGGGGACCTCGGCGTGTTCTACGTCAACGTCGGCGGTGGCGAACCGACGCTGCGGCGCGACTTCTTCGACCTGGTCGACGCGGCGGTGTCGCGGGGGATCGGCATCCGGTTCTCGACCAACGGCTGGGGGATCACCCCCGCGGTCGCGCGCCGCCTGGCCCACTGGCCGGGCGTCGACGTCCAGGTCTCCCTCGACGGGGCCGACGCGGCCACCAACGACCGCATCCGTGGTCCGGGCAGCTACGCGCTGGCCCGGCGCGCGCTCGACGCCCTGGGCGCCGCCGGCGTCTCGACGGCGTCGGTCTCGACCGTGGTCACCCGGGCCAGCGCGTCCCAGCTCGACGCGCTGGCCGCCCTGGCCCACGACCGGGGGGCCCGCCTGCGCCTGACCCGCCTGCGGCCGGCCGGGCGGGGCACGGCGACCTGGGAGCAGCTGCGCCTGAGCGCGGCGGACCAGCGCCTGGTGCACGCCTGGCTGGTCGCGCACCCCGAGGTCGCCACCGGTGACTCCTTCTTCCACCTGTCGGCCCTCGGGCCCGCCCTGGCGGGCCTCAACACCTGCGGGGCGGGACGGGTCGTCGCCCTCATCGACCCGGTGGGGGACCTCTACGCGTGCCCCTTCGCCATCCACGAGCGCTTCCGCGCCGGCTCGCTGCGCGAGCAGGGGCTCGGCGACCTGTGGCGCACCAGCCCGGTGCTGCGGGCCCTGCGCACCGCGGAGGCCGCGGGGGCCTGCGCCACCTGTGGCGCCTACGACGCCTGCCACGGGGGCTGTCGGGCCGCGAAGTTCTTCACCGGGCTCGACGAGGCGGGGCCCGATCCCGAGTGCGCCCTCGGCGCGGCGCCCCCGGGCGCCCCCGCGCGCCCGCGCCCGGGCGCCGACCACTCCCGACCGCTCGTCGTGCGCAGCGTGCGCTGATGGGCGCGCGGTGGTTCGAGAGCGTCGCCGAGGCCGAGCGTCGCGCCCGCCGCCGCCTGCCTCCCGACGTCTACCGTGCGCTCGTCGCGGGGTCCCAGCGCGGGCTGACCCTGGCCGACAACCGCCGGGCCTTCGACGAGATCGGCCTGGTGCCCCGGATCCTCGACGTGCCGTCCACCCAGGACCTGGAGCGCGCGGTCCTGGGGACCCCGAGCGCCCTGCCGGTGGTCCTGTCCCCGGTCGGTGTGCAGGCCGTGCACCCCGAGGGCGAGGTCGCCGTCGCCCGGGCCGCCGCCGCGCGGGGGCTGGTCGTGGGGCTGAGCTCCTTCGCCAGCCGGCCGGTCGAGGAGGTGACGGCCGCCGGGGCGCCGGTCTGGTTCCAGGTCTACTGGTCCGGCTCGCGCGCCGACCTGGCCGCGCGCATCGACCGGGCCCGGCGCGCCGGCGTGGCGGGGCTGGTCCTCACCCTCGACTGGAGCTTCGACGTCGGGCGCGACTGGGGCAGCCCGTTCATCCCCGAGCGCCTGGACGCGCGCGCCCTGGTCCGCCTGGCGCCCGGCGTGCTCGCCCGGCCGCGCTGGGCGTGGTCATTCGCGCGCGCCGGGGGACCCCCGAACCTGCGCGTGCCCAACATGGCCCGCCCCGGCGAGGCCGCACCCACCTTCTTCGCCGCCTACCGCGAGTGGCAGGAGACCCCGCCGCCCACGCGCGACGACCTGGTCTGGCTGCGCGCCGCCTACCCGGGTCCCCTCCTGGTCAAGGGGGTCTATCGGGCCAGTGACGCCCGCGTCCTGGCCGATCTCGGGGTCAACGCGGTGTCGGTGTCCAACCACGGGGGCAACAACCTCGACGGCACCCCCTCACCCCTGCGGGTGCTGGGCGAGGTCGTGGCCGCGGTGGGCGAGCGCGTCGAGGTGTACCTGGACGGCGGGGTGCGCCGGGGCAGCGACGTGGCCAAGGCCCTGGCTCTCGGGGCCCACGGCGTGCTGGTGGGGCGGGCCTACCTCTACGGGCTGGCCGCGGCCGGGACCCCCGGCGTCACCAACGTCATCGACCTGCTGGCCAGCGGCCTGCGCGCCACCCTGCGCGGACTGGGGCACGCCTCCATCGACCAGCTGGGGCCGAGTGACCTGCGGGTGCCGCCGGGCTTTTCGGGAGCGGCCCAACCGTGAGCCGCGTCGCCGTCGTCACCGGCGCGGCGCGCGGGATCGGCGCCGCGGTCGTCGACGAGCTGGTCCAGCTGGGCTACCGCGTGGTGGCCGTGGACCGCTGCCGCGACGTGCCCGGCGTGCCCTACGCGCTGGCGCGGCCCGAGGACCTCGAGGCCGTCGTCGCGCGCCACGGCGAGGCGGTGGCTGGCCTGGTCGGCGACGTGCGCAGCCGGGCCGACATGGAGCTGGCCGTCGACACCGCCGTGCGGCGCTTCGGCCAGCTCGACGCGGTGGTGGGCGCGGCCGGGGTGCTGGCCGGGGGTGGTCCGGTGCACCAGGTGAGCGATGAGGCCCTCGAGGCGGTGTGGACGGTCAACGTGCTCGGGGTCCACCAGCTGATCCGCGCGGCCGTGCCGGTGCTCCAGGCCCGCGGCGCGGGGGCCCACCCGCGCATCGTCGCGGTGGCCTCGAGCGCCGCGCACCAGGCCCTCTACCACCTGGCGGCCTACTCGGCGGCCAAGCAGGCCGTCGTCGGCCTGGTGCGCGGGACGGCCCGCGACCTGGCGCCCTACGGGATCACCGCCAACGTCGTGAGTCCCGGCTCGACGCGCACGGCGATGCTCGTCGCCTCGGCCGCCCTCTACGGCCTGGGTGACGTGGAGGAGTTCGCGCGCCACCAGGCGCTGGGCCGGCTGCTCGAGCCGGCCGAGGTGGCCGCGGCGATCGCCTGGCTGTGCTCGCCGGCCGCCTCGGGGATCACCGGCGCCGACGTGCCCGTCGACGGGGGCCCGGTGGGCTAGGGCCGGGTCCCGGTGGGATAACCTCGAGACCCCCCGACACGTTCGAAAGCGAGGTGCCCGTGCCCAGCCTCCCCCTGCCCTCTCGCGTGGTCGTCCTGGGCGCCGGGTCCGTCGCCCAGTGCGTCCTGCCGCTGCTGCTGGACCACTTCGGCCTCGAGGGCGCGCGCGTGAGCGTGCTCGAGAGCCGTGACAACCGGGACCGGCTGGCCGGCGTCCTGGCGCGCGGCGTGCGCTACGAGGCGCTGACCATCACGCGCGAGAACCTCGACGCCGAGCTGGCGGCGCGCCTGGGCCCCGGCGACGTCCTGGTCGACCTGGCCTGGAACATCGGCCTGGCCGAGCTGCTGGCGTGGTGCCGCGCGCACGAGGTGCACTACGTGAACACCTCGATCGAGGTGTGGGACCCCTACGAGGACGCCAGCACGGTGCGGCCCCAGGACCGCACCCTCTACGTGCGCCACATGGCCCTGCGGCGCCAGATCGCGGGCTGGGGCGCCAACGACGGACCCTCGGCGGTGGTCGAGCACGGGGCCAACCCCGGGCTGGTCAGCCACTTCGTCAAGCAGGCCCTGGTCGACATCGCCGCCGCGGTCGTGCGCGACGGGATCTGGCCCGAGCGCCACGACGCCCTGCGCGCCGCCGAGGACCGCGACGACTACGCCGAGCTGGCCCACCTGCTCGAGGTGCGCACGATCCACATCGCCGAGCGCGACACCCAGATCAGCTCGGCCCCCAAGCGTCCCGGCGAGTTCGTCAACACCTGGTCGGTCGACGGGTTCTACGAGGAGGGCGTCGCGCCCGCCGAGATGGGCTGGGGGACCCACGAGCGCACGCTGCCGCCCCTGGCCCTGAGCCACGACGAGGGGCCGCGCAACCAGATCTGCCTGGCCCGCATGGCCCACCAGACCCTGGTGCGCTCTCTCGTCCCCTCGGGTCCGATCGTCGGCATGGTGATCCGCCACGGCGAGGCCTTCACCATCAGCGACCACCTGACGGTGTGGCGCGACGGCGAGGCGATCTACCGGCCCACCGTGCACTACGCCTACTGCCCCGCCGACGCCGCCTGGGCCAGCCTGATCGAGCTCGAGGGGAACCAGTACGCGTACCCCGAGGCGCAGCGCATCATGAACGACGACATCGTCGCGGGCCGCGACGAGCTCGGCGTGCTGGTGCTGGGCCACCCCTACCGGGCGTGGTGGACCGGGATGCTGACCTCGATCGAGGAGGCCCGGGCCGTGGCTCCCCACCAGAACGCCACCACCGTGCAGGTGGCCGCCTCGGTGGTGGGCGCGGTCGACTGGCTGCTGCGCCACCCGCACGCCGGCGTGCGGGTGCCCGACGAGCTGCCCTGGCGCGAGGTGCTCGAGGTGGCCACGCCCTACCTGGGCACCCTGTGGTCCGGACCCCTCGACTGGGATCCGGTGTCCACGCACGCCGACTGGTTCGACCAGTGGGCCGGGGTGCACCTGGACGCCGCGGACCCCTGGCAGTTCGGCAACTTCCTGGTGCGCTAAGCGTCCACTAGGGCCGTGGTGATGGCGCTGGCGAGCGGCGCGGGCCGCGTGAACTGGGGCCAGTGGCCCGTGGGCAGCTCCACCACGCGCAGGCGGGTCATGGCGGCCGTCTCGGCCACGAAGTCCGCGCCGCGCGCGATCAGCTCGTGGAGGTCGGCCGCCGTGAAGGTGCAGGCGATCAGGGTGGCCGCGAGGTCGTGACGCCGCGGGTCCTCCAGGGTCACGGGATCCTGGGCGACGCCCACCGGCTCGGGCCGGGCCAGCCCGGCGAAGCGGGCGCGCAGGGCCTCGTCGAGGTCGCGCAGGTCGTGGTCGTCGAAGATCGACCAGTCGGGCAGGGGGATGACCCCGTCGACGACGGGCAACTGATCGTTGATGGCCTGGCCGGGGTTGGGCGCGAGCGTGTCGACGTAGACGACGTGGGCGACGCGCTCGACCCGGCGATCGGCGGCGGCGTGGGCCACGTTGCCGCCGCCCGAGTGGCCGACCAGGGCGACGGGCCCGCGCAGCTCATCGATCATGGCCACAATCGCGTCGACCTGGTCGCTCAGGCCGACGGTGCGGGCGGACTCGACGCTCTCGAGCCCGCGGGGGGTCAGGGCCAGGGGGCGGTGCCCGGCCGCCGCCAGGGCCCGGGACACCGGCTCCCACGACTCGGCGCCGAGCCAGAATCCCGGAATGAGGATCACGTCCATGCCCGAACGGTAGCGGCGTGGCGCCGCGATCGACCACCGGCGTCCGGCGTTGCGATTTGATACCCCAGGGGGTATACTGGCGCGGGGCCCACCGGGTCGACCGGTGGAGAAGGGGATGAACATGTCGAGAGTCGTGATTCTGGGGGCGGGCATCTCGGGTCACACGGCCGCGCTGCATCTGCGCCGCCGGCTGGGGCGATCCCACGAGGTCGTGGTCGTCTCGCCGAACTCGCGCTGGAACTGGATCCCGTCGAACATCTGGGTGGGCGTGGGCAGGATGACCGCCGAGGACGTGACCTTCGAATTGGCGCCGATCTACCGGCGCAAGGGGATCGAGTTCCACCAGGCCCTGGCCACCGAGCTGCACCCCGAGGGCGCGGGCGCCTCCGAGCAGCCCTTCGTGAGTGTGCGCTACACCGATCCGGCGCGCGCCGGCGAGGTCGCCACGATCGACTACGACTACCTGATCAACGCCACCGGGCCGCGGCTGAACTTCGCGGCCACGCCCGGGCTGGGCCCCGACGGCAACACGGTGTCAGTGTGCACGCCGGCCCACGCGCTGGAGGCCTCGGCCCAGCTGGCCGACGTCATCGCCCGGCTGCGCCGCGGCGAGCACCAGCGCCTGGTGGTCGGCGTCGGGCACGGCACGTGCACCTGCGAGGGCGCGGCCTTCGAGTACACGTTCAACGTCGAGCACGAGCTGCGCACGGCCGGGGTGCGCGACCAGGCCGAGGTCGTCTACCTGACCAACGAGAGCGAGCTCGGCGACTTCGGGGTGGGCGGCATGGTCTTCACCCAGAACGGGTTCGAGACCACCAGCAAGCTGTGGACCGAGTCGCTGTTCCGTGAGCGTGACGTCCACGCCATCGTCCAGGCCCACGTCGAGCGCGTCGAGCCCGGCGTCATCCACTACGAGCAGCTCGACGGGTCCCACAACGAGCTGCCCTTCGACTTCGCGATGCTGCTGCCCCCGTTCCGGGGCGTGGAGCTGGCGGCCTTCGACCGCGCGGGCACCGACATCACCAGCGAGGTCTTCGCGCCCAACGGGTTCATGCGCGTGGACGCGGACTACCAGGCCAAGCCCTACGAGGAGTGGCGCGCGGCCGACTGGCCCAAGACCTACGAGTCGGCCCGCTTCGCCAACGTCTTCGCGGTGGGCATCGCCTTCGCGCCCCCGCACCCGATCTCGCGTCCCCGCACCAGTCCCGACGGGACGGTGATCACGCCCTCACCCCCGCGCACCGGCATGCCCTCGGGCGTGATGGGCAAGACCGTCGCGCGCACCATCGTCGACCGGATCCGGCAGGGCTCGCGCACCACGGCCCACCGGGCCTCCATGGCCGACATGGGCGCGGCCTGCGTCGCCTCCTCGGGCATGGGCCTGCGCCGGGGCACGGCCGCCTCGATGACGATGTACCCGGTGGTGCCCGACTTCGAGCGCTTCCCGGCCACCGGGCGCAGCACCAAGGACACCTTCGGCGAGATCGGCCTGGCCGGCCACTGGATCAAGTACATGCTCCACGTGCTATTCCTCTACAAGGCCAAGGCTCGCCCCTTCTGGTACCTGATCCCCGAGTGATGCTGGAGAGCTGACATGGACAACGTGACCAACGACATCGCCCGGGCGCCGCTGCCCACGCCCGAGACGCTGCACCGGCGCAACCGGCTGGGCTTCCAGGTGGGCCGCTTCATCGCCCTCAACGTCCGCTTCGTCAACATGATCTTCAAAGGAGACCATTAAGTGCCCCACCCCCCAGCCACCCCCCACCACCCCGACGCCCTCGAGCACGTCCTCCAGGACCAAGAGCAGCTCCACGCCATCGTGCGGCGCCTCAAGCGCGCGCACGGCCAGCTCGGCGCGGTCGTGCGGATGCTCGAGGAAGGTCGCAGCTGCGAGGACGTCATCACGCAGATGGCGGCGGTGAACAAGGCCATCAACACGGCCGCCTTCACCCTGATCTCGTCGAACCTGCGCGAGTGCATCATCGACCCGGCGATGGACGCCGACGAGGTGACCCACAAGCTCCAGAGGCTCTTCTTGTCGCTGGCCTGACCGGTCCCGCCCCCCAGAACCCACCCCCCCAACCAAGGAATCCCCTATGCGCGTTGTCATCATTGGAGGCGTCGCCGGCGGCATGTCGGCGGCCGCCCGGCTGCGCCGGCTCGACCACGAGGCCGAGATCGTCGTCCTCGAACGCAGCGGCCACGTCTCTTACGCCAACTGCGGCCTGCCCTACTACGTGGGCGGCGTCATCGAGCACGAGCGCCAGCTGCTGCTGCAGACCCCCGCGTCGCTGAACCAGCGCTTCCGCATCGACGTGCGCGTGCACGCCGAGGTCATCGCCATCGACGCGGCGGCCCGCGTGGTCACGGTGAGCGAGCGGCGTACCGGCACGACCTACGAGGTCGGCTACGACGCGCTCATCTTGAGCCCGGGGGCCAGCCCGGTGCTCCCGCCGATCCCGGGCATCGAGCGCGCCCACGTGCTGCGCACGGTCGAGGACGTCTCGGCGATCGCCGGGGCCGTGGACCAGCAGCCCCGCCGGGCCGTCGTGATCGGCGGCGGCTTCATCGGCCTGGAGGTGGCCGAGAACCTGACGCACCGGGGGATCCCGGTCACCCTGGTCGAGGCGACGAGTCAGGTCCTGGCGCCCCTGGACCCCGAGCTCGCGGTGCTGGTGGCCGACGAGCTGCGCCGTCACCACGTCGACGTGCGCCTGGAGGAGTCGGTGACGGCCATCACGCCGACCACCGTCGAGTTGGCCTCGGGCGCCACGGTGGGCGCGGACCTGGTCATCGCGGCCATCGGGGTGCGTCCCGACGTGACGCTGGCCAAAGCGGCGGGCCTGCGGATCGGTGCGCGCGGCGGCGTCGTCGTCGACGAGGTCCACCGCACCAGTGACCCCCACATCTACGCGATCGGCGACGTGGCCGAGAAGGTCGACGCCCTCGACGGCGAGGCCACCCTGGTGCCGCTGGCCAACGTGGCCAACCGCCACGGTCGCGTCGTGGCCGACCACCTGGCGGGCCGCGTGACGCGCCCGGTGCCCACGATCGGCACCGCCATCGTCAAGGTCTTCGGCCTGACGGCCGCCGTGACCGGGTGGAACGAGAAGCGCCTGGTCGCCGCGGGGCGACCGGTGCGTGCCCTGCACATCCACCCCTCGCACCACGCTGGCTACTACCCGGGCGCGGCGCGCCTGTCGCTCAAGTTGCTGATGGACCCGACCGACGGGACGATCCTGGGCGCCCAGGCCGTGGGCACCGAGGGCGTCGACAAGCGCATCGACGTGATCGCCACGGCCCTGCGCGCCGGCCTGCGGGCCCCCGAGCTGGCCGACCTGGAGCTGGCCTACGCGCCGCCCTTCGGCTCGGCCAAGGACCCGGTGAACCTGCTCGGCTACGTGGCCGAGAACATGCTGAGCGGCCTGACCGACGTGGTCCAGTGGCATGAGGTCGACGACCACCGCGACCGGGGCTACCTGCTGGTCGACGTGCGCACGCCCGGCGAGTTCGCCCGCGGCTCGGTCCCCGGGGCGATCAACGTGCCCGTCGACGACCTGCGCGATCGCCTCGACGAGCTGGACCGGCGCGACGTGGTCGTGATCTGCCAGGTGGGCCAGCGCGGCCACGTGGCCACGCGCCTGCTGCGCCAGCGCGACTTCAACGCCAAGAACCTCTCGGGCGGCTACCAGACCTGGCACACCTCGCCCGCGGCGCGCGACGCCGCGCTGGTCGCCTGACCCCCACCTCTCAACACCACCGAGAAAGGAAATACCATCATGTGCAGTCGAGTGAACTGCCGCAGCTGCGGCAAGCCGACCTGGAGCGGATGTGGCAACCACATCGAGCAGGCCCTGGCCGGCGTGGCCCACTCCGAGCGTTGCCAGTGCCGCGAGACGAGCGGCGGGGGCAGCGCTAGCGGCTTCATGTCGCGCCTGCTGGGCCGCTAGAGGCGACCTGAACCCCCGCCCCGGGCCCGGGCCAACACCGGGCCCGGGGCGGGGGCCTCGGGGGCACATGGGACTTTCGTCCCGGCGCCCCACCGGCGCGCCGGGGGCGGCGTGGCTAGGTTCGCGCTGTGGGTGCTCTCGTGGCGGGAGTCTCGACTCTGACGCTGGCGCGTTGGCAGTTCGCGGTCACCACCGTCTTCCACTTCCTCTTCGTCCCCCTCACCATCGGCCTCGGGCTGCTGGTGGCCATCATGCAGACGGCGGCCCACCGCACCCAGGACCCCGCCTGGGAGCGAGCCACGCGCTTCTTCGGGACCCTGTTCCTGGTCAACTTCGCCATCGGTGTCGTCACCGGCATCGTCCAGGAGTTCCAGTTCGGGATGGACTGGTCGCGCTACTCGGTGTTCGTGGGCAACATCTTCGGCGCCCCGCTGGCCATCGAGGGCCTGCTGGCGTTCTTCTTGGAATCCACGTTCCTCGGGGTGTGGATCTTCGGGCGCGGCCGGGTCAGCCCGCGCGTCCACTTGGCGTCGATCTGGCTGGCCAGCATCGGCACGATCCTGTCGGCGGCCTTCATCTTGGCCGCCAACGCGTGGATGCAGCACCCGGTGGGCTACCGGATCGACCCGCACACCCACCAGGCGGTCATGACCAACTTCTGGGCCGTCATGACCAACTCGGCCTTCGTGCTGGAGTTCGGCCACGTCATCTTCGCCGCCTTCCTGACCGGGTCGGCGTTCCTGCTGGGGGTCGCCGCCTGGCACCTGCACCGGGGCCACGACACGCCGGCCTTCGGGCGCGCGGCGCGCGTCGGGGTCGTGGTCGTGCTCGTGGCCTCGGTGGGCACGATCTTCCTCGGTGACAGCCAGGGCAAGCAGCTCGAGACCCAGCAGCCCATGAAGATGGCGGCGGCCGAGGCGCTCTACTCGACCCAGCACGGGGCCAGCTTCTCGCTGCTCACCATCGGCAACCTGCAGGGGAACCCGATCTTCCAGATCCGGGTGCCCCACATCTTGAGCGTGCTGGCCACCAACACCTGGAACGGGAAGGTCGACGGCATCCACCAGCTCCAAGCCGCGGCCGAGCGCCGCTACGGCGCGGGCAGCTACGTCCCGGTGATCTGGCTGCTCTACTGGACGTTCCGCATCATGGTGGGCCTGGGGATCGCGCTGCTGGCCCTCGGCGTGCTCGGCCTGTGGCTGTGGCGACGACGACGACTCGAGACGACCGGGTGGTACCTGCGGGCCGCGACCTGGCTGCTGCTGGCGCCCTTCGTGGCCAACTCGGCGGGTTGGATCTTCACCGAGGTCGGTCGCCAGCCCTGGGTCGTCTACGGCCTGCTCAAGACCTCGCGGGCGGTCTCGGTGCTGGCCCCCGGCTACGTCGCGGCCAGCCTGATCGGCTTCACCGCGCTCTACAGCCTGCTCGCGGTCGTCGAGATCGGCCTCATGGTGCGTCTGGGCCGGGTGCCCCCGGCCCTCGAGGCGCCCGCGGCGACCGACGAACACGGGCTGATCTACTAGGAGGTGGTGGTGGCGGTCGTGGTGGCAGGCCCCAGCGGGCTCCAGCAGCTCTGGTTCTTCCTGATCGCCGTGCTGTGGCTGGGGTACTTCTTCTTGGAGGGCTTCGACTTCGGCGTGGGCATCCTGCTGCCCTTCGTCAGCCGCGACGACACCGATCGCCGGGTCGTGGTCAACACGATCGGACCGGTCTGGGACGGCAACGAGGTCTGGCTGCTCGTCGCGGGCGGCGCGACCTTCGCGGCCTTCCCCACCTGGTACGCGACGCTGTTCTCGGGCTTCTACCTGGCTCTGTTCGTGCTCCTCGCGGCGCTGATCTTCCGGGGGATGGCCTTCGAGATGCGCCACCGGCGCGACGACGCGCGCTGGCGGGCCCGCTGGGACCTGGCGCTCTTTTGGGGCTCGGCGGTGCCGGCCTTCCTGTGGGGCGTGGCCTTCGCCGACTTCGTCCACGGCGTGCCGCTGGGCCCGCACCACGTCATGGAGGGCACGGTGCTGGACCTGGTCAAGCCCTACGCGCTGGTCGGGGGCCTGGCCACCCTGGCGCTGTTCAGCCTGCACGGCGCGGCCTACCTGGGCCTGAAGACCGAGGGCGCGCTGCGCGAGCGGGCCCGCGAGGCCGGCCAGCGCCTGGCGCCCATCGCCCTGGTCACCGTGGGCGCCCTGCTCACCTGGACGTACCTGAGCGCCCACGCCTGGCACCACGTGGGCCTGGTGCCGCCGCTGCTGCCGATCCTCGGGCTCGGGGTGCTCGCCTCGGTGGGGTGGCTGATCCACGAGCGCCAGGAGGGGTGGGCCTTCGTGGCCACGGCCTTCGCCATCGTGGCCCTCTTCGCCACGCTCCTGCTCAACTTGTACCCCGACGTCCTGGTCTCGTCGCTGCGCACGGCCTACAACCTGACCATCGCGGAGTCCGCCTCGCAGCGCTACACGCTCGAGGTCATGAGCTGGGTGGCCCTGATCTTCACGCCGGTGGTCCTGGCCTACCAGACGTGGTCCTACTGGATCTTCCGACGGCGGGTGCGCCGGCCCGACGGCCACTAGCGCGGTGAGCGCACCCTCGGCGCTCGGCCGCCTGGCGCGCGTCGCCCCGCGGGCGCGCCGGGCCCTGGTGGTGGCGGTCGGCCTGGGCGTGGTCGAGATCGCCGCCGCCCTGGCCCAGGCGGTGGCCCTCGGGGCGGCGATCGCGGCGCTGGCGACCGGAGAGCCCGTGCACCGCTCGTGGCTGGTGGCCCTGGTCGTGGCGAGTGGCGCGCGGGCCCTGGCGCGCGGGGCCGCCGCCCCGGCCGGGACCGCCCTGGCGCGCCCGGTGCGCACCGACCTGCGCGCGGCCGCCCTGGCCCAGGTGGTGCGCCAGGGCCGTCCGGCCGATCCCGACGCCACCACCCAGCTGCTGACCCGCGGCGTCGACGAGGTCGAGGCGTACCTGGCCCGCGTGGTGCCGGCCCGGGCCCTGGCGGCGGTGGTCCCGCCGCTGGTCATCGGGTTCCTCCTCGTCCAGGACTGGATCAGTGGCCTGACCGTCGCACTCACGGTGGTCCTTCTGCCGATCTTCCTGTCGCTGCTCGGCCGGGCCGCCCACGACGCCATGGCCGAGCGTTGGCGCGACCAGCAGCGCCTGGCCACGGCCTTCGGCGACATCGTGCGCGGCATGACGGCCCTCAAGTCCCTCAACCGCTCGGCGCGCGCCGTCGAGCGCCTCGACGCCATCGGCGAGCGCCTGGCCGGCTCGACGATGGCGACGCTGCGCGTGGCCTTCGCCTCCTCCTTCGCCCTCGAGCTCCTCAGCTCACTGGCGACCGCCCTGGTGGCCCTGGAGCTGGGCCTGCGCCTGGTGGGCGGCACCGTCAGCCTGCGCACCGCCCTGGTGGTGCTGATCGCCACGCCCGAGGCCTACGCGCCGCTGCGGCGCGCGGCGGCGAGCTACCACGCGTCGGCGACCGGGGTCGCCGCGGTCACCGACGTCGTGGACCTGATCGAGCGCGCCCGGCCCGAGGGGACGGCCCCGGCCCCCGCGGTCCCCCCGCGCCTGGAGCTGGTGGGCCTGGTGGCCCGAGCCGGGGTGCCGGCGCTCAGCGCGGAGGTGCCCGCCGGCGCGCTGGTGGTGCTCGCCGGCCCATCGGGGATCGGCAAGAGCTCGGTGCTCGCGGTGCTGGGTGGCCTCTCGGACCCGACGGCCGGCCAGGTGCTGGTCGACGGGGCGGACCTGGCCGACCTGGCGCGCGACGCGTGGCAGGGCGCCGTGGGCTGGGTCGCCCAGGAGCCGGTGCTGGTCGGCGAGACCCTGCTCGACGCGGTGCGCCAGGGCCGGGACCTGAGCCCCGCGACGGTGCGGGCGGCCCTGGCCACCGTCGGCGTGGACCTGGCGCTCGACCACCCCCTCGGCGAGGGCGCCACGCTGTCGGCGGGCCAGCGCCGCCGCGTCGCCCTGGCCGCGTGCCTGGTGGCCGACCCCGTGGTCCTGCTGCTCGACGAGCCGACGGCCCACCAGGACGCGGCCAGCGAGGCCGCGGTGTGGGCCGCCCTGGATCGCTCGCGGGCCACCCGCGTCGTGGTGAGCCACCGGCCACGCCCGGGTGACGCCGTGATCACGGTGCGGCCGTGAGCGCGTGGCGCGCGGCGCTGCGAGCCGAGCGGCGGCGCGTGCTGGCCGCGCTCGGCGCCGGGCTGCTGGTCGGGTTCGCCGCGGTCGGCCTGGCGGCGACGGCCGGCTGGCTGATCGTGCGGGCCGCCGAGCGCCCGGTGCTGCTGACGCTGAGCGTGGCCATCGGCCTCGTGCAGCTGTTCGCCCTGGCCAAGGCCGCCGGCCGCTACCTCGAGCGCACGGCCACCCACGGGGCCACCTTGCGCATCCTGGCCCGGGTGCGCGCGGCGCTGGCGCGCGAGCTCGAGCCCCTGGTGCCGGCGGGTCTCGGCCCGCGGGGCGCCGACGTGGTCGACACCGTGGTGCGCGACGCCGAGCGCGTCGAGGAGTCCCTGACGGCGGTGGCGTCGCCCCTGGCGGCTGGGACCGCGGTGGCGGTCGCCACGCTCGCCCTGATGGCGCTGGTCTCCCCGAGCGCGGCGGCGGCGCTCGGCGCGGGCCTGGTGGCGTTGGCGCTGCTCGCGGTGCTGGGCGTGCGCCGGGGGGGCGCGGCCGAGGTGGACGACGACGCCGTGCGCGAGGAGCTGCGGGCCCTCGTCGACGCGGTGGCGCGCGATCCGGCCGCCAGTGCCCTGGGCGAGGGTGTCGCCGCGCTGGGCGCGCGCGCCCGCGTCCTCGACGAGCGCCTGGGACGGGCCCGCCGGGCCCGCGCCCGCTGGCGCGGCGCACTGGAGGGGGGAGCGACCGGGGTCTCGGGCCTGGCGGTCCTGGCCGTGGTCGTCGCCGAGGCGCACGGCCACCTCACCGGTCCGCTGGCCGCCGCGGTCGTGCTGGCCGCCCTGGCCGCCCTCGAACTGCTGGACGGCCTGGGGGGGCTGGCCAGCTGGCGCGGCGTCGCGCGCGCCCGGGCCCGGCTGGGGAGCCTGGCCGCGACGCCGCCGGTGCGCGAGCCGGTCGACGAGGCGCACGCGGCCGGGTCCCACGTGTCGGTGGTCGACCTGGCCATCGCCTTTGGCCGCCCGGTGCTCGCGCACCTGTCACTGGAGCTGGCACCGGGGGAGCGGGTGCTCCTGCGCGGCCCGAGCGGGGCGGGCAAGACGGCCACCGCCTGGGTGCTGGCCCGCCTGCTCGATCCGGCGGGGGGCGCCGTGCGCCTGGAGGGTGTCGACTACGCGCGCCTGGCCGGACCGACGGTGCGGGCCTCGGTCCTCCTGGTGGAGGACGCTCCCTACGTGTTCGTCGGGTCCCTCGCCGACAACCTGCGCGTGGCCGCTCCCGCCGCGAGCGACGAGCAGCTGCGCGCGGCGCTGTCGGCGGTCGGCCTGGCCCACCTGGCCGCGCGGCCCGGCGGGCTGGACGCGCCGCTGCGCGGGGCCGAGCTGGCGCTGTCGGGGGGCGAGCGGGTTCGCCTCGGCCTGGCGCGGGCGCGCCTGGCCCAGCGCGCGGTGCTGCTCCTCGACGAGCCCACCGAGGGGCTCGACGGGGCCAGCGCGGCGCGCCTGATCGCCTCGCTGGCCGACCTGGACGCGGCGGTGCTGGTGATCTCCCACCGTCGCGAGGTCGCCGAGATCGCGACGCGGATCGTGGAGGTCCCCGTGCCTAGCCCGGCGTCGCTACGCAGCAGTTCCGCGTGACGGGGGTGGCGTCGCTGCGGGGTGGTCGGGCCGCAGCCGCGCGGTGAGGCGGGCGGGCCGGGCGTCGCCCGCCGGCGTCGAGGACGCGGGTGCCTAGTCCCGGATCGCCAGATCCGCCGGTCCACCCGGTGCCGTGCGGGTCACCCGATTCGAGGTGCGCTCGCCGCGCGCGGTGCGAGAACGTCGCCGAGGATCCCGGTCACGAACACGTGGCGCCAGAGACCGGCAGGTGACTGGTCCAGGGGTTCCCCCACAGGTTCGCCCGCGTATACAGCCACCGTTTCACCGGGGTGGATCCCCGGCAGTAGCTCACCCATCTCGGGTCGTCGAGCACGACCCGGAAGTTGGCGTGCGAGGTTCGTGTTCCTTGCGCGCAGTTGGGAGTCCCGTCGTTCGTCACCTCGACCCCGTAGCCGACGGCCTCGGTGGGCCCCCAGGTCGCCCAGGAGATCTGGTCAAGGTAGGTGCTGCACTGCGAGGTGCACCAGTACAGATGCGAGGGCCGGACCTGGGGCGCGTCCCAGCTGCACACCGCGAAGCTCGGGGTCCCCGCCGACGCCACGGGTGGGCCCTTGAGCAGGTGCCACCCCGCCAGCACGAGTCCCACGACGACCAGCGCACCGGCCAGGACCACCAAACCCGTGGCCGGCCCGGATCTCGAGCGCCCCGAGCCGGTCGGCGACTCGTCAGAATCGCTGGGCACGAACGGGAACCCGCAGTGGTGGCCGAACCGCGATGGCGCTTGGAACGACCTCTGGCCTCACGGGCACGTGCCGGTCACTCATCCTTCCTCCTCCGAGCCTCAAGGTATACCCTCGGGCGACCAGGCAGCAGCCCCCACATCGGGTGGGCGCTGACCCGACGCGACGCGGGCTGGCGGGGGCTCGCCGCCGGCGTGGCCCGCGCGGCGCGGCCGGTCCCGCGACCAGCCACCCGGCCGGGATCTGGCGCCCCCGGCGCCACGGTGCGCGCCTCGGCGCGCCGAAGGGTCGGTGCGCACGAGGATCGCTCGAGCCGGGCGCGCCGCGCAGGACGCGCGTGCTAACCTGCGCTCGCTGCGCACCCGCGCAGTGACGTGGCCCCAGCGAATTCCGGTGAGATCCCGGTACTGTCCCGCAACGGTAAAGCCCCTTCGAGGGGACGAGTCCGGTCGCCTGGACCCCGTCGTCGTACCTAGTCCTCGGAGGAAGGACGGTTCGGTTCGCTCACCCGGGCGGAGACGGGCTTTCGTCCTCCGTTTCGAACAGAGCGGAGACATCCATGCGAGCACTGCGAGTGGCCCTCGCCAGCGCCGTCGCCACCGTGGGCCTGGCCCTGGCCACCAGCGCCGGAGGCGCTGGTGCGCGCCCGGCCTGGCCCGTGACGGTGCGGGCGGCCAACGGCGCCATCACCATTGCCCACCAACCCACCCGGATCATGTCCCTGTCGCCGACGGCCACCGAGATGCTCTACGCCATCGGTGCGGGCTCCCAGGTCACGGCCGTCGACAAGTACTCCAACTACCCGGCGGGCACGCCACGGACCTCGCTGGACGGCTACTCCCTCAACGCCGAGGCGGTCGCCCGGTACCGCCCGGACCTGATCATCCTGGCCTACGACCCGCCCGCCCTGGCCGCCCAGCTGGCCACGCTGCACATCCCGGTGATCTACGACCCGGCCGCGCCGACCCTGGCGGTCGCCTACCACCAGTACCTCGGGCTCGGTGAGGCGACGGGCCACCTGGCCGGCGCGCGCGCCGAGGTGGCGCGCCTGCGCGTCCGGGTGGCCGCCATCGTGCGCACCGCCCCCCACGTGCCAGCTGGGACCACCTACTACTACGAGCTGGATCCGACCTACTACACGGTCACCTCGGCTACCTTCGTGGGCCAGCTGCTGTCGATGCTCGGGCTGCACTCGATCGCCGACGCCGGGGGCACGCACGTCAGTGGGGGCTATCCCCAGCTGACCGCGGAGTCCATCTTGCAGGCCAACCCGAGCATCATCTTGCTGGCCGACCACGGCTGCTGCCAGGCGACCCCGGCCAGCGTGGCGGCCCGTCCGGGGTGGTCGGCCCTCTCGGCGGTGGCCGCCGGCCGCATCTACGTCGTGTCCGACTCCCTGGCCAGCCGCTGGGGGCCGCGCGTCACCCTCTTGCTGCAGGCGGTCGCCAGCGACCTGCGGCGAGCGTTCGGCTGAGCCGTGAGGTCCGGGGAGCACGCGGGCGACGGGGCGCCAGCCCCGCCGCCGGTCTCGGCCACCCGCCCGGTGCTGGTGGCTCTCGCCGTGCTGGTCGTGGTGACCCTGGCGGCCACCGCGATCGGCCCGGCGGACCTGTCGCTCGCCACCGTCGCGCGGGTCGTCGCCGGCCACGTCGGCCTCCACCTCCCCGGGCGGGTCTCGGCCATCGACCAGGCGATCGTCTGGCAGATCCGCCTGCCCCGGGTGGTGCTGGGCGGGCTCGTCGGGGCCATGCTGGCCCTCGGGGGCGCCTCCTACCAGGGGGTCTTTCGCAACCCGCTGGCCGACCCGTACCTGCTCGGGGTGGCCGCGGGGGCCGGGCTGGGCGCGACGATCGCCATCGTGTCGGCCAGCCGCGCCACCTACCTGCTGCCCCTCGCGGCGTTCGCGGGCGGGGTCGTCGCGGTCTCGCTGACCTACCTGGTGGGCGCGCGGGCCAACGGCTACGCGACCAGCGCCTCGATCATCCTGGCCGGCGTGGCCGTGGCCGCGGTGTTCACGGCCCTGCAGACCAACATCCAGCAGCAGCACGCCGCCGACCTCCAGCCCGTCTACTCGTGGATCCTGGGCAGCCTGTCGGTGGCCACCTGGTCCGACGTGCGCCTCATCGTGCCCTACGTCGCCCTCAGCACCGTCGTGCTGCTCGGCCACCGGCGTCTCCTCGACGTGCTGCGCGTGGGCGAGGAGGAGGCCACCTCCCTCGGGGTGGACCCGCGGCGCGTGCGCCTGACGGTCGTGGCCGCCGCCACCTTGGGCACGGCGGCTGCCGTCTCGGTGAGCGGGCTCGTCGGCTTCGTCGGCATCATCGTGCCCCACGTGGTGCGTCTGACCACCAACGCCAGCTACCGCGTGGTCCTGCCGGTCTCCCTGATCAGCGGGGCCTCGTTCCTGATCCTGGCCGATCTGGGCGCGCGCATGCTCGACGCGCCGGCCGAGATCCCCCTCGGGGTCGTCACCGCGTTCATCGGCGGCCCCTTCTTCATCTTCGTCCTGCGCTCGCGCCGCTCGCGCCAGGGGACCCTGTGAGCGCCCTGGAGCTGCGCGGCCTGGCCGTCTCCTACGACGGGGTGGCGGCCCTTTGCGGGATCGACTACGCGTTGGCCCCGGGGACCTGGCTCGGCCTGATCGGGGCCAACGGGGCCGGCAAGTCGACGCTGCTGCGGGCCCTGGTGCGCCTGGTCGCCTACCAGGGCACCGTGCGGGTGGGCGGGGCCGAGGTGGCGCGCCTGAGCCGGCGCCGCCTGGCCCAGCAGGTGGCCTTCGTCCCCCAGACGCCCGAGCTGCCCCGGGAGATGCGGGCCATCGACTACGTGGCCCTGGGCCGCACGCCCTACCTCGGCTACTTCGCCGCCGAGCGTCCGGCCGACCGGCGCGTGGGCCACGAGCTGCTGGCGCGCCTCGGCCTGGACGCACTGGCCGAGCGGCCCGTCGGGGCCCTGTCGGGCGGCGAGGTCCAGCGCCTGGTGCTGGCGCGCGCGCTGGCCCAGGAGGCGCCCGTGCTGCTGCTCGACGAGCCCACCAGCGCCCTCGACCTGGGCCGCCGGGTCGAGGCCCTCGAGCTGGTCGATCAGCTGCGCGCCGAGCGCGGGCTCACGGTGGTGGCCGCCATGCACGACCTCACCTTGGCCGGGCAGTTCGCCACCGAGGTCGCCCTGCTCGACCACGGGCGCCTGGTGCGCACCGGCACGCCCGACGCCGTCCTCACCGACGCCGAGCTCGGTCGCTACTTCGGGGCCTCGGTGCGGGTCCTGCGCGACGACGACGGCGACCTGGTCGTCGTGCCGCGACGGCAGCGCGGAGGCCCCTCGTGAGTGAGCCCCGCGCGGACAGCCGAGGTGGCCCGCGGCCCTAGCGGAAGTCGGCCATCAGCTCGGCCAGGGCCGCGCTGCCCGGGCACACCGCGTCGAAGGTGAGCCGGTTGAGGGCGCTCGACGGGGTGTGGTTGACCTGGTGCATCGAGGGCTTGGTCTCGTCGAGGTACAGCAGGCCGGTGACCACCTCGCCGGTGCTCTGGTGCTCGCGGACGTAGGACTCGACGGCCATGCGGTCGGTGGGGTCGTAGCCCTCGGGGACCGAGCGGAACGTGATCACCGAGCCGTCGTGCATGGTGACGCTGCGCCGACCGCCGCCGCTCAGGCGGGCGTTGATCTCCTCGCGCTCGGGGATGAAGTCGGCTACGACCTCCTTGACCTCGTGCTCGCGCATGAAGCGGTAGCTCTTGGTCGACCCCTCGTGGTCGTTGAAGGTGACGCAGGGGCTGATCACGTCGATCAGGGCCAGGCCGTTGTGGGCGGCCGCCGCCTTCAGGATCGGGATCAGCTGCTCCTTGTCGCCCGAGAACGACCGGGCCAGGAACGTGGCCCCCAAGGAGAGCCCGAGCAGGATCGGGTCGATGGGTGCCACGACGTTGGCCTCGCCCTTCTTGGGCCGCGTGCCCACGTCGGCCGAGGCCGACAGCTGACCCTTGGTCAGGCCGTAGACGCCGTTGTTCTCGATGATGTAGACCATCTTGACCGCGCGGCGGATGGCGTGAGCTAGGTGGCCCAGCCCGATCGACAGCGAGTCGCCGTCGCCCGAGACCCCGATGTAGGTGAGCTCCCGGTTGGCCGCGGCCGCCCCGGTGGCGATCGCCGCCATGCGGCCGTGGGCCGAGTTGAAGCCGTGGGCCCCGCGCACGAAGTAGGTCGGGGTCTTCGACGAGCACCCGATGCCGCTCAGCTTGGCGATCATGTGGGGGGGCGTGGACAGCTCCCACAGGGCGTGGGTGATGGCCGCGGTGATCGAGTCGTGGCCGCAGCCCGCGCACAGGGTGGACATGGCCCCCTCGTAGTCGCGGATGGTCAGGCCCAGCTCGTTGCGGGCCAGCGGGGCCAGCGGGATGAGTGGTTTGACGATCGATGGCATCAGCCCTCCAGTTCCTGGCGCACCGCCCCGACGACCTGGTCCGCCGACAGGGGGAAGCCCCCGTAGGCCAGGACCGGTCGCATCGAGGCGATGGGCAGCCCGGTCTCGATGGAGATCATCGAGCGCAGCTGGGCGTCGCGGTTCTGCTCGATGACGAACGTGTGCGGGTGGGCGCGCACGAAGTCGGCCACCGCGTCGGCGAAGGGGAACCCGCGCACGCGCAGGTAGTCGGCGGCGATCCCGGCCTGGCCGAGCAGGTCGACGGCCTCGCGCACGGCCAGATCGCAGCTGCCCAGCGTGAGCAGGCCGACCTCGGCGCCCGGACGGGTCTCGATGATCGGGGCGGGCACGTAGGCCGCGGCCGCGGCGTGCTTGCGCTTGAGCCGGTCGACGACCTCCTGGTACTTCTCGGGATCCTCGGTGTAGTGGCCCAGCTTGTCGTGGCCCGAGCCCCGGATGAAGTAGGCGCCCTTCTCGGCCGACCCGGGCACCGTGCGCGCCGTCACGAAGTCGGCGTTGGGGTTCGAGTAGCGGAAGAACTCCTTCATCTGGGCCAGGTCCTCGTCGGAGAGCACCGGCCCGCGGTCGGGCACGAAGCCGTCATCCCACGTGAAGGAGGGCACCACCCAGTCGTTCATCCCGATGTCCAGGTCGCTCAGCATCATGACCGGCGTCTGGAAGTGCTCGGCCAGGTCGAAGGAGCGCACCATGAACTCGAAGCACTCGGCCGGGTTGGCCGGGAACGTCAGGATGTGGCGCGTGTCGCCGTGGCTGGCGTAGGCGCACAGCATCAGGTCGGCCTGCTGGGTGCGCGTGGGCATGCCGGTGGAGGGACCGGTGCGCTGCACGTCGACGATGACCGCGGGGATCTCGGTGTAGTAGGCCAGGCCCAGCAGCTCGTTCATCAGCGAGATGCCCGGGCCCGAGGTCGAGGTGAACGAGCGCGCCCCGCTCCAGCCCGCGCCCAGCACGATGCCGATCGCGGCGATCTCGTCCTCGGCCTGGATGATGGCGTAGTCGTTGACCACGGTGGGCTCGCCACCGGGCTCGGTGGCCGGCTCGGTGTGGCGGCGGTAGGTCGCGCACAGCTTGGTGAAGTTGTCCATGACGCCGGTCGCCGGCGTGATGGGGTACCACCCCGAGACGGTCGCCCCGGCCCACAGCGCGCCCAGGGCCGTCGCGGTGTTGCCGTCGATCAGGATCGCGTCGGTGGTCGCGTCCATGGGCGCGAGTCGGAAGGGGAGCGGGCACGCGACGTTGGCGGTGGTGTAGTCGTAGCCGAGCTGGAGGGCCAGTTGGTTGGAGTCGCGCAGGGCCGCGTTGCGGGCGAAGGTCTCGGCCAGCAGCCCGCGCACCAGCTCCAGGTCGATGCCCAGCAGCGCCACGATCGAGCCGGCGTAGGCGATGTTCTTCATCAAGATGCGCTCGCGCGGCTTGGCGAAGGCCTCCAGGCACATCGAGGCGTAGGGGGCGCCCAGGAAGGTGACGTCGTCGCGCAGCAGGTCGGTGTCGAGGGGCCACGACGCGTCGTAGAGCACGTAGCCACCCGAGCGCACGGCCGCGATGTCCTCGCGGTAGGTCTGACCGTTCATGGCGACCATCAGGTCGTACTCGGTGGCCCGGGCGGTGTGGCCCTGCGCGTTGACCCGGATCTCGTACCACGTGGGCAGGCCCTGGATGTTGGAGGGGAACAGGTTCTTGCCCGACACCGGGATGCCCATGCGGAAGATGGCCTGCATGATGAGGCCGTTGGCGCTGGCCGACCCGGTCCCGTTCACGTTGGCCAGCTTGAGTGCGAAGTCGTTGACCCGCACCTGGGGCGTGACGTCCGTCGTCATCGGTCCTCTCCTTTTGCCGTGCCCACCGGGATGCGCACCACGTCGGCGCCGGCCCGCGGGGCCAGCAGGGTGAACTCCACCATGTCCCAGGCCGCGGTGGGGCAGCGCTCGGCGCACAGGCCGCAGTGGACGCACACGTTCTCGTCCTTGACCATGACCCGCCCCGTCTGGGGCAGGGGCCCCGAGACGTACAGCGACTCGTCGAGGTTCTCCGACGGGGCGCTCAGGCGCGTGCGCAGGTCCTCCTCGGTGCCGTTGCTCGTGATGGTCAGGCACTGGACCGGGCAGATGTCGATGCAGGCGTCGCACTCGATGCACAGGCTGGCGTTGAAGCCGGTCTGGATGTCGCAGTTGAGGCAGCGCTGGGCCTCGCGCGCGGTCTGGTCGGGGTCGAAGCCGAGCTCGACCTCCAAGTCGAGGGAGCGGAACCGTGAGGCCAGGTCGAGGTGGGCCATCTGCTGGCGCTGCGAGGGGTTGTAGTCGTTGTGGTAGCGCCACTCGGCCATGCCCATCTTGGCCGAGACGAGGTTCAAGCCCGCGGGCGGGCGCTCGGCGACGGACTGCCCCTGGCAGTGGCGGTCGATCGAGATCGCCGCCTCGTGCCCGTGGGCCACGGCCCAGATGATGTTCTTGGGTCCAAAGGCGGCGTCACCGCCGAAGAAGACGCCCGGCCGGGTGCTCTCGAAGGTCACCGGGTCCACGACCGGCAGGTCCCACTCGCCGAACTCGAGCCCGAGGTCGCGCTCGATCCAGGGGAAGGCGTTGTCCTGGCCGATGGCCAAGATGACGTCGTCGCAGGGCACCGTGACCGAGTCGACGACGCGCGAGTGGCGCGCTCCCTCGTCCCACTCGACGATGTCGAACTCCACGCCCACCAGGCGTCCCTCCTCGAGGACGAAGCGCGTGGGGGCGTGGTTGACCACGATGGCCACACCCTCCTCCTCGGCGTCCTCGATCTCCCAGGGCGACGCCTTGAAGAACTCGCGCGGCCGGCGCGCCATGACGCGGATGTCCTGGCCGCCCAGGCGCCGCGAGGTGCGACAGCAGTCCATGGCGGTGTTGCCGACCCCGATGATCAAGACGCGCGAGCCGATCGCGGTGATGTGCTCGAAGGCGACCGACTCGAGCCAGTCGATGCCGATGTGGATGTGGCTGTCGCCGACCTCGTCGTGGCGGCCGGGCAGGTCGAGCTCCTTGCCCCGCGGCGCTCCCGAGCCGATGTAGAGGGCGTCGAAGCCCTCGTCGAGCAGGGCGCGCAGGCTGGTCACGGGGCTGTTGTAGCGAACGCTCACCCCGCCCCGGTCGAGGATCGCGCCGGTCTCGGCGTCCAGGACCTCGGCGGGCAGGCGGAAGTTGGGGATGTTCGAGCGCATCAGGCCGCCGGGGCGGTCGTAGCGCTCCAGGACGGTGATCTCGTAGCCCAGGGGCGCCAGGTCGTTGGCGACGGTGAGGGACGAGGGCCCCGCGCCCACCAGGGCGACCCGCTTGCCGTTGGAGGTCGCCGGGATCTGCGGGAGGCGGTCGGCGATCTCGCCCTTCAGGTCCGAGGTGACGCGCTTGAGACGGCAGATGGCGACCGGGTCCCCGTCGACGCGCCCGCGCCGGCAGGCCGGCTCGCAGGGGCGGTCGCAGGTGCGGCCCAGGACCCCGGGGAAGACGTTGGAGGCCCGGTTCAGCATGTAGGCGTCGTCGAAGCGGCCCTGGGCGATCAGACGGATGTACCCCGGCACGTCGGTGTGCGCCGGGCAGGCCCACTGGCAGTCCACAACGTGGTGGAAGTAGTTCGGGTCTCGCACGTTGGTGGGTTCCACACTCCTCCTTCGCCATCGCCCGAGGTCGGGCCGCGACCCGTCGTGCGCATGTCTTACTGACTTTACTGCCCCCTTCTCATGCTGGTTTTCGGGCCGCCGGGCCCTCCGCCCTCACCTAGGGCACTAAGTCACCTTCGCGCGCGCCGGTGCGCCGGGGCGCGGCGCGGGGGGTCCCGTAGACTTCGGGCGACGGAAGGAGAGCGGTGCGACGCACGCGAATCGTGGCCACGCTGGGGCCGCGGTCGGACACCGACGAGGCGATCTTGGCTCTGGTCACCGCGGGGGTGGACGTCTTCCGGCTCTCCATGGCCCACAGCGACATCGAGTCGGGTATCGCGCGCCTGCGGCGCGTGCGCGCTCTGGCACCCAACCTGGCCCTCATGGTCGACATCCCCGGGCCCAAGATCCGTGCCGGGTCCTTTGGCACCTCACCGATTCCCCTGAACGTGGGCGCCGCCGTCGAGCTGGTCGAGGGTCACGGCGAGTCCTCCAGCGCGCAGCGCATCGTCGTGGAGCGCCGCGACGTCCTCAACCTGCTGCACGTCGGGGATCGCATCCACATCGGCGACGGTGGCGTGACCCTCGAGATCCTCGAGCCGGGACCGACCTCGCGCGCCGTGGTGGCTGCGGGTGGCACGGTGATGGGCAAGCCGGGCCTGTCGCTGCCCTCAGCGATCCTCAACGACCGCCTGCCGACCACCGAGGATCGGGCCCGCCTCGAGGCGCTGGCCGGCGAGCCCTTCGAGATCCTGGCCGTCTCCTTCGTGCGCTCGGCCTTCGACGTCGTGTCGACGCGATCAGTCCTGGCTCGCGATGACGTCATGATCATGGCCAAGATCGAGACCGCCGAGGGCGTCGAGAACCTCGACGAGATCATCGCGGTCTCCGACGCCATCATGGTGGCTCGCGGCGACCTCGGGGTGCGCCTGCCGATCGAGGACGTGCCCCACCTGCAAAAGCAGATCGTGCGCCACGGCGTCCGCTACGCCCGCCCGGTCGTGGTGGCGACCCAGATGCTCGAGTCGATGACCCACGCGCAGGTCCCCACCCGCGCCGAGGTCACCGACGTCGCCAATGCGGTCCTCGACGGGGCCAGCGCGGTGATGCTGAGTGGCGAGACCGCCATCGGGGACGACCCGGTGGGAACCGTCGCGACCATGGACCGGATCCTGCGACGCGCCGAGGAGTCCTTCGACTACGCCACTTGGGGTGCGTCGCTCGGCGTCCAGCAGATCGGCGCGGGCACCCAGGCCACGCGCATCACCGCCGCCATCACCGGCGCGGCTTGGCGCGCCGCGATGGATGAGAACGCCGTGGCCATCGTGGCCTGCACCCGCTCGGGCCTGACGGCCCGGGCCATCTCGCGGTTCCGCCCGCCCATGCCGATCGTGGCCATCACGCCCAGCGCGGTGACCGCGCGCCAGCTGCGCAGCTCCTGGGGCATCCAGGACGTCTACCTCTCGCGGGCCACCGACATCGACGAGCTCTGCGTGGTCGCCGTCACGGAGCTCAAGATCTCGGGACTGGCCCGGCCGGGCGACGCGATCGTCGTCATGGCGGGCTCGGAGTCCGGCGGGGCATCGATCACCGACACCGTGCGGATGGTGATCGTCAGCTGAGCGTCGTGAGCGCGGTGGTCAGGCCCCGCGCCACCAGGTGCGCCACGACCACCGCGGCGGCCTCGTCTGGTCCCAACTGGGCCGTGTCCACGCGGACCTCGGGGTGCTCGGGTGCCTCGTAGGGGGCGTCGATCCCCGTGAAGTGGGCGATCTGGCCGGCCCGCGCGCGCTGGTAGAGGCCCTTGGGGTCGCGCTGCTCGGCCACGGCCAGGGGCGCGTCGACGAACACCTCGACGAAGGGTCCCGGCGCGATCAGCTGGCGCGCCTCGTCGCGGCCGGCGGCGAAGGGCGAGATCGCGGCCACCAGGACCACGTGGCCGGCGCGGTACAGGATCCGCGTCACCTCGGCGATGCGCCGGATGCTCTCGACGCGGGCGTCGTCGTCGTAGCCGAGGTCGCGGTTCAGCCCCTGGCGCAGCTCGTCGCCGTCGAGGTGGAAGGCCGGGAGGCCCCGCGCGCGCAGCTCGGCCTCGACCCGCAGGGCCAGGGTCGACTTACCCGCTCCCGAGAGCCCGGTGAACCACACCACGAAGGGCGCCGACTCGCTGGGGCGCGCACTCATCGGCCCCGCACGCTAGCAGGGCTCACAGCGTGTGTCCTATGTGGACCCACCGGTTCGCCTTGACCAACTGAACCAGGTGGCTCAGCGGTGCTTACTCACCGTCCGATCTCCCAGACGAAGCTTCATCTGAGTCCTCGGTTCCGACCCAGGGCCCTCATCACCGAGTCGTGATGGTGCTGCGGGTGACGATCGGCTCTTCCCGCGTGCTTCGCGGTGCAGATCCCCGTGGGATCAGGCGGTGGAGCGAAGCGCAACGCGCGTTGGTCCCAACCGTGTCGTTCCCGAGGACTGAGCCTGGTGTCGGCAACACTGGAATCCACCTTTGACATGGGGGCATCCTTCCAGCACGGGAACCCCGTGCCCTAGGGATGTCAGGAAGGGTGGGGGCAATCCTGCGTTCTCCACCAATGTTGATCGCCCGATGGGGCCACCTTGGATGCTTCTCGTGGGGCCAAATCGGGTAATCACACCCAGGGCCGTCGCTGGCGAGGTGGTCTCATGGGTCATGACTGAATACTCGCTTGCGTCGATCGCCGTCTTTGCATGACGTCGACTCGCCATATAGGGGCATTACCGCTTCAGGGAACATCGACACCAGCGACATGAAATGTGTAGATTGGGGCTATCGCGGGGGGAGGGGTTATGCCGCAGTTAATTGAGATGGTAAATCTCACGAAACGCGCGCGCCGTGGAAGGCTGGCGAGTTTTGTCAACGGCCAATGAGTTCTCCCCAGCCACGGCCATGAAAACTCCCCAGTGGCGGCCATGAAAACTCCCCAGTGGCGGCCATCAGTCCTCCCCGGTCGGTTAGCCCAGCGGCATCACCCCCTTGC
>JAJYEQ010000006.1 GCA_021785695.1 Actinomycetes bacterium | reverse complement strand
AGAAGTGTTGTCGGTGCCCTCACCTCATGTCAGCGTCCGAGCCAGCCACCTTCGGGGTGTACGACAACTCCGGAATCGCTGTACGGAATCAATCGGAACGGGTGTACGAAAACCCTCGGAATCCGCATGTGGGAGAAGGGCTTCGTCTGGGTAACTGACTTCGCTACCGCGATGAAGGGTCCCAAGGGCGAGCCACTAGGGCTCTGTCGAACGCCCCGAGAGGGACTACGACGCGCCGCGAGTTACGGCTGCAAGTACGCGCAGAAAGACTGGTCGCCTGAGCACGTCGGCGCGCTGAATCACCGCTACGAGGTCGCCCAGGGTTTCGCGCCGCTACGTCGTTCGGGCTGGGTCGAGGGACCGTTGGAGGCTGAGTCGCTCGTCCAGGATCTGGTGCCCGTCGCAGATCAGCGCTGGTTGAAGCGCTGGAACTCCGACGACAACCCCGAGTGGAACCGTCCACCGATCAGGACCTGGCGATGGTGAGGGTCGCCGAACCGGAGCTTGCGGCACGCGACTACACGCGCGCGTCGAAAGTTCTGATAGCAATCTCACTACGCATTCTCGAACGGGAGGAGCACGATGAGCCAGACCCTGGCCTACGTCCGAGTGTCAACTGAGGACCAGGTCGAGTTCTCCCCCGACGCCCAGGTGAAGCGGTGCCGCGACCTCGCACGTCTGCGCGACCTCGGGCCGGTGACGGTACTAAGGGACGAGGGCTGGTCGGGCAAGAACCTCGACCGTCCCGCGATGCGTCAACTTCTCGCGTTGATCGAGTCGAACGAGGTTGAGCACCTGCTCATCTGGTGCTGGGATCGCCTCAGTCGCGATCAGGGCGACTTCTCCCGGCTCGTCAAACTCTTCCAAGAGCGCGGCGTCACGGTGCATTCAGTTAACGAAGGGGACCTCAACCTGGCCTCGGCCTCGGGCAAGATGCAGATCGGAGTTACGGGGGTCTTCGCCCAATACTTCCGCGACCAGATCGTGGAGAACACCAAGATGGGCCAGCGCCAGGCCGCCGAACGCGGACGCTGGCAGAACCACCCGCCGACTGGCTACGACATGGTGAACGGGCAACTGCAGCCAAACGAGATGGCACCTGTCGTCCAGCGCATCTTCGCCCTGCGCGCCTCGGGGTTGAGTTACCTCTCGATTGAGAACGAGGTGGGTGTCAAGTACTCAACCGTGCGCAGCATCTGTCTCAGTCGTGCCTACCTGGGAGAAGTGAAGTACTCCGGCGAGTGGTACCCAGGCATCCATTCCCCCCTGGTCAATGAGAGCCAGTTCAACATGGCCCAACGCGGCCACACGCCCGGCCAGCGACGCTCCAAGGACCTGCTCTCTGGCAAGGTCCGTTGCGGGCTCTGCGGTCGCGTCGAAGGCGTCCACTACAACAACCGCAACCAACCGATCTATCGATGTCGCCATCGAGGCCAGGGATGCGTGCAGTCAGGTCGTGCCGCGAGCGGGCTCCAGCGCGCCGTACTGCTGGGCATGAGAGTCCTCAAGTCGGATGAGAGTCTTCAGGTAGCCATACGTCACCAGTTGACGGCGCACCGGCGCACACGGGCGCACAGGGGTCCTTCCGTCGGTTCGGTGATCGCCTCACTCGTGAAGAAACAACGCAAACTCCTAGACCTGTACTACGGCGACCAAATCGACGCCGAGACTTTCGACACGGAGAACCGACGCCTCATGACGCAGATCAAGACGCTCCAAAGCGAGGAGGCGGAGATCGCCCGCGAACAAAGGGACCGCGAGGATGCGGTGGACAAGTTCGATCAGGTGGCCGAACTCCTCGCTGGCATGGACGTGGATCGGATTTGGAACGAGGCAACACTCACTGAGCGACGAACGCTCGTCGAGGATTTGGTCGATTGCGTCCGCGTTTATCCGGACCGGATCATGGTCGAAGTGGCAGGAGCGCCGCCCTTCAATGTTGCCCTGGACGAGGTTGGACTAACGCAGGGTTGCAAACCTGTGGTGTCGGAGGCCCGACGTGAACCCCCACGCTGAGAAGGTCAAATCATGATCCAAATTCGAGGTTCTTGGTTCTTCACGCCCAATCAGAGACGGCACCGCTGATTCCTCAACATCGCTTCGCGCACTTCATACCGGCGACGGCCATCAAGGCCGTGAGCACGAGTTCCACCCGGAACCGCAGGTATGGGCACCTTCCGGGGACGCGGCTGATCAAGACGCCGCCACGACAATCAATGGCGCGTTGCGCCACTTGGGGGATTGGCGATCCTCTACGTAGGCTTAGAGTGAATTTCCAGGGGCAAGGGCTGAGGCAGAAATCCTAAACTTCCATCTCCACAAGGCTTCTCTCTCCTTGGTACGGGGCCCGCAGGGCCCCTGACTTTTGTGCCCGTCGAAAGTCACACGTCGATCGCCGCCGAGATCACGTTGGACGGCCCGGAAACTGCACTCGACCACGACTGCCAGAGGGCAATGATTCATTGGCTTCTGCCTCTAAGAAATCCAGGGGCAGAAGCAGGGACAACAAATCCCCACCTCTCGAGGCGGCGTCCGGATTCGAACCGGAGTACGGGGCTTTGCAGGCCCCTGCCTATCCACTCGGCCACGCCGCCAGAACGATCATCCTACCTACCTGGGCCGATCAGCCCGAGCAACGAACCCCAACGGTGCTGCCCGCCTTGGTAGCGTCGAGACGTGGCTGACGACCTCTCGGCCTTCCGGACGCGCGTGCGCGGCGTCTACGCCCTGGTGATCTTTGGCGCGGCCTTCGGCTACGTCGAGGCGGCCGTCGTCTACGACCTGCGCCACATCCTGGGCGCGCTGTCCCCCATCGTGCCCACCAGCTATCACACGATCCTGAATCTGGGCTTCATCACTTTCATCAGGCCCGACCGGTCCCTCCTCGCCACCAGCGCCATCGGGCGCGTGGAGACTGTCCGCGAGGCCTGCACCATCGTGATGCTCGTCGCCATCGCCTGGCTCGCCGCGCATCGCTGGACTCGGCGGCTGGGTGCCTTCCTGATCGCCTTTGGGACCTGGGACCTGACCTACTACCTGTGGCTCCGCGTGATTCTCCACTGGCCGGCGAGCCTGCTGACGCGTGACGTCTTCTTCCTGATCCCCGTGCCCTGGATCGGACCGGTGCTCACACCCCTGGTGATCAGCCTGTTCCTGGTCCTGGGCGGCGTGCGCCTCTACCTACGACCCGAGATCACCTAGTCCGGCGCGTCTAGGACGACGACTTGGAGTGCCGCATGCGCCAGTAGATCCACACCACGGCCACCACCAGGATGATGAAGCCCAGCTTGGCCAGCAGGGCGATTGCCGACGCGATGAGCGACGCCAGCGCGATCACGATCACCAGCGCGATGATGCCGAAGACGACGTAGCGTCCCACACTCACCTCCTGGGCCCAGTGTAAGTCAGTGTTCCGGCGACTCCTGGTCGGGCCCGAAGGCGGTCCGGCCGCGCTGGCGCCGAGCCTCGATGCCCTCGACCCCCAGGTCGGCCGCGGTGCCCAGGGCCGTGCGGCCGAAGCGCCGCCGGATCTCGTCGACGGCGTCGCGCAGGGCGGCCCGGTCACCCTGGTGCTGGCGGGAGTTGGCCGCCGCGGCGCTCAGCGCGTCACCCCCAGCCACGTCGACCTCGAGGCGCAGCTGGACCTGCGCTCCCGCGCGGGGCCGCAAGCTGCCGGCGTAGAGGCCGAGCAGGCGCACCGCCTGGCTGAGCGGCACCGACGCCAGCAGGGCTCGGGCGACCTGTCGCAGCCCGCCCGCGTCGTCGATCCCGAAGTCCAGCGTCTGGGATCGCGACACCGACGTGCGGTCGTCGTAGCGCACGACCACGGTGACGGTGTGGGCCACCACGCCGCGCTCGCGCAGCGCGGTGGCCACGACCTCCGCGTGAGCGCGCAAATCAGCACTGAGTTCGGCGCGCGTCTGGCGCGACACCGCGAAGGTCTCGTCGTGACCGACCGACTTGGCGACCCGGTCGGCCACCACCTCGCGGGGGTCCTCGCCCCGGGCGTAGGCCGCCAGCTGGCCGGCCATCGCCGGGCCCACCAGGGTCGCCAGCACGTGGGGCTCGAGCCCGCGCAGGTCGCGCACGTGCCGCAGCCCGAGGCGTCCGAGCTTGGCCGCCGTCGCGGGGCCGACGCCCCACAGCGCGTCCACGGGCAGCGTCTCGAGCCACTCGGCCTCCAGCTGCGGCGAGACCCACAGGACTCCGGGTCCCGGAGAGATCCCCCGCGACCCGACGCGGGGCTTGGCGCGCTTCGATCCCAGCTTGGCGAACAGCTTCGTGCGCGCCACGCCGACCGCACTGTCCAGGTGGAGCTCGTCGGAGATCCGCTGGCGCAGGCCGCGCGCCAGCTCGAGGGGGCCCGGGGCCAGGCGGCGCCGTCCCCGCAAGTCGGCGAAGGCCTCGTCGAGCCCCAGGGGCTCGACGAGGGGCGTCAGGTCCAGCACCAGGGCCCGGAACCGGCGCGAGAACTCCTCGTAGCGATCGAAGTGCCCGGGAACGACCACCAGGTCCGGGCAGGCACGCCGCGCCAGGGCCGTCGCCATGCCGCTGTGGACACCGAAGCGACGCGCCTCGTAGGTGGCGCTGGCCACCACGCCGCGCGCGCTCCCCCCGCCCACCACGACCGGGCGCCCCCGCAGAGACGGGTCGTCGATGAGCTCGACGGAGGCGAAGAAGGCGTCCAGATCGACGTGCAGCACCGGCGCGTCGTCAATGCGCGGCTCGCTACCAGGTGAGCTCGACACTCCGGAACGCCTCGCCGTACGCCACGCCCACCGGCCGCCCAGCCTGCTCGGCCCGCACCGCTACGATCTCGCGGATCTCGGCGTCCTCGGCGCCCAGCTGGGAGGCGTGGGCCAGCACCGCCGCGGTCTTGGACTGGATGGTGCGCGAGATGTCGACGACGACGTCGGGCTCGTGGGTGCCCGACAGGAGCAGGCGTCCCACCTGGTGGGGCGGGCCGGCGTCGGGAAAGTACAGCGGCATGCCCGCCGCGGGGGCCACCGCGTCGAGCAGGGCCCAACCCGTCTCGCGGTGGTCCCGGTGATTCACGTAGACGCCCCCAAAGAAGACGGCCGTGGGATCGGGTCCCACGACCACCTCGGGACGGTGCTCGCGCACCAGTCGTACCAGCTGGGAGCGCAGGCCGAGGTCGTTGTCCACCTCGCCATCGGGCACGCCCAGCCCCACCACCACCGTCACCCCGAGGATCTCGGCGGCGCGGTCCACCTCCCCGCGCCGGCGGGTGGCGAGCGCCGGACCGTCCACCGAGTGGCCGTGTGATCCCTTGGAGCCGTCGCACACCACCACCAGCGCCACGTCGGCGCCGTCGTGGGCCCACTGTGCCAGCATCCCGCCCGCGGCGACGTCCGCGTCGTCGGGATGGGCGTAGACCGCCAGAGCCCGACGCGGCTGCAGACGGAGCGCGCGCACTACGAGCGGATCTTGGGAGCGGTGGCCTTCACGAGCAAGCCGATCTCCCGGGCGAAGTCCTCGGTCCCCTCGAAGCCCTTGTAGACCGAGGCGAAGCGGACGTAGGCCACGTCATCGATCGCGCGCAGGGCGTCGAGCGCCGCCCGGCCGATCTCCTCGGAGGGGACGTCGCCGCCCCGGGCCCGCATCTCCTCCTCGACCTGGGAGACCACGCCGATGAGGACGGCCTCGTTCACGGGGCGGTTCTTGGCCGCCGCCGCCATGCCCGCCAGCAGCTTGGCGCCGTCGAAGGCCTCGCGTCCTCCCGAGCGCTTGACGACCACCAGCGCCGGCTCCTCGATGCGCTCGAATGTCGTGAAGCGCTGGCCGCACGCCGCGCACTCGCGTCGGCGCCGGATGGCCGAGCCATCCTCGGCCACCCGTGAGTCCACGACCCGGTCCTCCCCGGCCGCGCAGTACGGACAGCGCATCACGGAAGGATACACGGCCCGCAGCGGTCCCCAGGGCGTCAGGGCACCACGATGTGCTCGCCCGCCACCACCACTGAGGAGCCGAGCTCGGCCACCAGGGCGCGGCGAGCGGCCGCCGGGTCCACGGGGTTCAGCGCCGCGGCGAGGTCGCCCAGCGACTGACCCGGAGCCACGACGTACACGCTGCCCGCGGCGGGCTGGGACCCGGTGGCCAGGTCGGTGGGCAGGCCCGCCGCGGTGGCGCCGCCCCACGCCAGCGACCGCGAGCCCAGGACCGTCCCGGCCGCCATCAGGACGGCCAACGCGCCCACGACGTGGCGACGCGACCGCCGCCGGGCCCGCTGCGCGCGCCGCGCGGCCACGGTCGGCCCGCTCGGCGCCTCCACGAGACGCAGGTGGCGCGGCGCGCCCACCGGCTCCACTGTCACGACCTGTGCGACCATCGTCCCTCCTACGAACACTCGTTCGTAGTGTAGCGAACGGGTGTTCGCTATGCCACTGCCAGTGTCCTGCCTGGTCAGCCCGTCCCGATGGTCGACAGTGCCCGACCAACGCGTCCGAAGCTGCTCGCTCGATGACGAGGTCTGCGACCCCGCAGGACATCGCCGGCCTCGTCGAGGTCACGCACCAGGACGATGCGCCGCGTGCGCACCAGCTGCGCGCACTGCGCCGCCAGGTGGGGGCTGGCGAAGTCGTTGGAGTCGGTGACCTGCCCGTCGGTGACCCACACGACCGGCTCGCCGGGCCGGCGGCGGCGCAGGGCCCAGGCCAGCGCCGGCCCGTCCACACCGTTGCCCACGTGACCGCGCGGCGGCACCGCCACCTGGTGGCGGGGACCCGCGAGGATCCAGGCGTTGGGCGTGGAGCCGTCGTCGCCCGGCCGGTGGCTGTAGCCGAGCACCCACGAGCCCGGCGCTCGCGCCACCAGGTCGGCCAGCTGCGCCGGCGCCAGATCCATCGAGCCGGACTGGTCCAGGACCACCACGCCGCCGCGCCCCGGCACCCGGTGGGCGAACGCGCGCCGCTGATCGTCCACCAGCAGCCGGCTGGGGTAGCGCAGCGCGACCCCCTCGACACTCGGCCGCCACCGCGGCGCCCCGGATGCCTGGCGACTCCTCAGGGCCAGATCCGGCCCCAGCACCAGGTCCGCGAAGCGCCCCGTCGCCGCCAGGCGCCCCGGCGGCATCCGCAGCCGCTCGCGCACGCGCCGGCGGCCCTCTTCGCCCGCACCGGGCGGCTGGCCGAGCAGGCTGCTCACCAGGCGGGCCACCGGGATGGTCACCTCGGTGTAGCCGAGCGGCAGCCCGTCGCTTCCCAAGACGGTGCTGCCCAGCTCGGCCGGTCCGCGATCCTGGACCAGGCTGAGAACTCGCGTACGCACCGCCCGCAGGGCGCTCGCCCAGTCGGGACTGTGCCGTCGGATGCCCGCCAGGTACCCGCGTTCGGCCCCCGTGCCCAGGACCGCGAGCCAGAAGCACAGAGCCTCGTCCCATTCCCCAGCCTGGGCGAGGCGCTCGCCGCCGCGCCGCTCGGATCCGTCAACCAGCTCGTCGACGGGAAAGCCCAGACGGGCGCCGATTGTGTTGACGCGAAACTCCTCGGCACACTCGAGAGCTCGAGGCGTGATACCCGCGGGCACGACGGCGGCACTGGCGGGGCTGACCCGCGCGTGGATCAGCTCGTGGGCGCGCACGACGCGCGCACTGGCATCGGCCCCCAGGGGCACCCGCAGCACCCGCCCCCCCAGGTCGCAGCTGGCGTCGCCCCGACGCCGGGATCCCCACTCGATGCGCCACGCGCCCGGCGCGACGTCGCCGCGCCACGCGGCGATCTCGGGATAGACGCTCACCGCAGCGCGGCGACGCGCAACGCGTCCAGTACGTCGGGAGCACGCTCCTCGCCAAAGACCAGCCGGGCGGCCTCGCTGCCCCCCAGATGGTTTCGCAGCTGGTCGAACGCGTAGAAGCTGCGCAGGGACGTGCGGCGCTCGCCCTCGGCGAGCGACCCGGCCAGCGCCGCTTGGCGCAGGTCACCACTGAGGCTGGCCACGGCGGCGACCGGTGGGCGGTCGATCCGGATGCGAACCGCGAACCGGTCGCGCAGCGGGGCGGGCAGGTCCTCGAGCTCGTCCAGGTTCGTCGTCACGACGACGGAGAACTCCGGACCGGGCGTCAGCCACTCCCCGGTCTCGGGGTTGCGCCAGCGAGCCGACGCCGTCGAGTCGGTCACGGTCAGCAGGGTCGAGAGGGCGTCGCCCGACGCGCGGTCGATCTCGTCGACGACCAGGCGCCCACCCCGCCCGCCCGCGGCCGTCCAGGCGCGCAGCGCGGGTCCGAGCCGCCACGTCCAACTGCCATCGCCCCGGGGCATCCAGGACCCGATGACTTCGGCCGACGTGAGGTCCTCGGTGCACGTGAGGCGCTCGGCCCCCGCACCCCCAGTCTCCACATGCAGCGCGGCGTAGGTCTTGCCCGTGCCCGGTGGGCCGTACAGGACCAGCCGGTCGACCCCAGCGGCCAGCACCGCCGCCACGTCCTGCCAACACTGCGCGCTCTCGTCCACGTCGCTCCCTTCGTCGCGACGTCCCAACGGTCCTCAGGACTGGGCGAGCCGCTCCAGAATCGGGAGGGCCTGCTCCAGGACCTGGCGTTCCGACGTGGTCAGTGCCGCCAGGCGCGCCTCGATCCCGACGGACCGGGCGCGGCGCAGCGCCGCCAGGGTCGCGGCGCCCTCGGGCGTCAGGGAGACCAACGCCGCGCGACCGTCGGCCGGATCGGCGCAGCGCTGGATCAGCGTGCGCTCCTCGAGGCCCGCGACCAGGCGCGTGGCCGCCGGGGCGACCAGCGACTCGTGCGTGGCCAGCGAGTTCATGCGCAGCGGGCCCCACTCCTCGATGGTCGCCAGGGCCGAGATCTGGGATGCCGACAGGCCCGCCGCACCGTGCCGTCGGATCATGCGCATCAGGCGTCCGGTGACCAGCTGCAGCCGCGCGGCCGTGCTCACGACGCGCTTGGTCATCGCACCACGTCGCTCTCGATGGCTACCTCACCGGGCACCGCACCGCCCACCAGGGTCAGGTCGCCCACGTGCTCGTGGGGCGTGTGGTGCTTGAAGACGAAGCGCCCGCCGCGCAGGACCGAGGCGACCGCACCGATGATGCTCATGGCGAATGCGGCGAGGAAGACGATGATCAGACCCTGATGGAAGGGGCTCACGATGAGGCTGGGAAAGAATCTCTTGCCGGTCAAGACCACCCACTGCGCATGTGTCACGTGGGCCGCCGCCGGCGACACCAGCAGCGTGCGCAGCGGGTTGTAGCCGAGGAACGACGAGAAGATGCTGGCCACCGCCGGGATATGGGCCACCGCGTGGGCGGTCGCGGGAGCCACGCCGTGTCGCGACAGGCCGCGCAGCAGCGATCCGGGCAGCGAGTTGGTCAGGCCCGCCACCATCAGGGAGAAGAAGATGCCGATCGACAGGACCATGCCCGCGTTCATGAACGCCGACTGGATGCCGGCCGCGGCCCCGCGCTGGGTGGGCGGGACGGCGTTCATGACGGCGGTGGTGTTGGGCGCCGAGAACATGCCGCCACCCACGCCATTGAGCGCCACCATGACGGCAAAGGCCCAGTAGGGGAAGTCGGTCGGGATCAGCAGCAGCCCGATGAAGCTCAGCGCGAACAGCACCATGCCCGTCGTCGACAAGGTCCTCGCGCCGTGCCGATCCGACATCGCACCCGAGAGAGGCCCCGCCACCAGGAACCCCAGGGTCAGCGGCAGCAGGTAGATGCCCGCCCACAGCGGTGTCGACGTGAAGCTGAAGCCGTGCAGCGGCAGCCAGATCCCCTGGAGCCAGATGATCAGCATGAACTGCAGACCGCCGCGCGCGACGGCCGCCAAGAAGCCGGCCGCGCTGCCCGCGGCGAAGGCCCGGATGCGGAAGAGGCGCAGGTTGAACATCGGCTCGGCGACGTGCATCTCGATCCACAGGAACCCCACGAGGAAGGCGACTCCGATGGCCATCGTCGAGACCACCAGGGGAGATGTCCAGCCCATCGAGCTCGTCCCGTAGGGCTGGATTCCGTACACGATGCCGACCAGGATCGAGGTCAGCCCGACCGCGAAGGTGGCATTGCCCCACCAGTCGATGCGAGCCGGCGTGCGCACGCCGTTGTCGTGCAGGCTGATGTAGGCCCACACCGTGCCGAGCAGTCCGAAGGGCACGGACACCCAGAAGATGATCCGCCAGTCGACGATTGACAGGAGGCCACCCAGGATCAGGCCCACGAAGGAGCCGCCGATGGCGGCCACCTGGTTAATGCCCACGGCGAACCCCCGGCGATCCTCGGGAAAGGCGTCCACGATGATGGCGCTCGAGTTGGCGAACAGCATCGCCCCGCCCACGCCCTGCACCACGCGCCAGACCACCAGCCACATGGCGCCGTCGCCGCCGCGCAGGGGATCCAGCGACAGCAGGATCGCCGCCCCCGTGAACACGGCGAAGCCCAGGTTGTAGATCCGCACCCGGCCCATGATGTCTCCGAGGCGTCCGAGGCTCACGACCAGCACCGCCGTCACCAGCAGGTAGCCCTGGAGCAGCCACAGGAGGTAGCCGACATTGCTCGACGACAGCGGGTTGATGCCCACGCCGCGGAACACCGCGGGCAGCGAGATCAGGATGATCGAGCCGTTGATCGTCGCCATGAAGATGCCCAGCGTGGTGTTGGTCAGGACGATCCAGCGGTAGCGGTGATCGCCCGGGTCGCGTAGCGCGCTCATCCAGGGCCCCTTCAGTGGTTACTTAACGTTAAGTAACTATACCGCTCGCCACCGGCCTCGTCGCGCTGCGGCCCGTCCGGCGCCTCGGGTCAGCCTGCGTCCTCTCCCAGGTAGACCGCCCGCACTCGCGGGTCTGTGAGCAGCACGTCGGCCCGGTCGGCCAGGGCGATGCGACCATTCTCCAGGACGTACCCGCGGTCGGCGAGGCGCAGCGCCTGGGCGGCGTTCTGCTCCACCAGCAGGATCGTCGTCCCCGCGGCGCGGATCTCGCCGATGATGCGGAAGATCGCCTCGACCACCATCGGTGCGAGTCCCATCGACGGCTCGTCGAGCAGCAGCAGCCGGGGCTGTCCCATCAGGGCCCGGCCGATGGCCAGCATCTGCTGCTCCCCACCCGACAGGTTGCCGCCGAGCTGCTTGCGGCGCTCCTTCAGGATCGGGAAGGTCGTGTACATGCGCTCGAGATCATCGCTGTAGGAGCCCTTGCGCGCGAAGGCGCCCATCTCCAGGTTCTCCTCCACCGTCATCTGGGGGAAGATACGGCGGCCCTCGGGCACGTGGCCGATGCCGAGCGAGATGAACTCGTGGGCGGGCGTGGACGACACGTCGCGGCCCTCGAACAAGATCTGGCCACTGGTCACGCCATGGAGGCCCGAGAGCATCCGCAGGGTCGTCGTCTTGCCGGCCCCGTTGGCCCCCAGCAGGGTCACGATCTCGCCCTCGTCGACTTCGAAGGACACCCCGTGCAAAGCGGTGATCGCTCCGTAGCGGACGACGGCCTCTCGCACCTCGAGCTTCATCAGGCCTCCGCCGTGCTGGTCGTCCCCAGGTACGCGTCGATGACCACGGGGTTGGCGCGAATCTCGTCGGGGGTCCCCTCGGCGATGACGCTCCCGAAGTTCAACACGTAGAGCCGCTCGGCCAGGGACATCACCAGCTTCATGTCGTGCTCGATCAGCAGGATCGACACGCCCATCTCGTCGCGCACCCGACGGATCAAGTTGGCCAGCTCGCGCTTCTCCGAGGGGTTGGTCCCGGCGGCCGGCTCGTCGAGCAGGAGGACTTGGGGCTGGGTCGCCAGACCGCGGGCGATCTCCAGGCGACGTCGGTCGCCGTAGGACAGGGACGAGGAGATGGTGTTGGCCCGGTCCTGCAGCCCGACGAACCGCAGGAGCTCGACGGTCCGGTCGTCGGACTGGCGCTCGTCACGGCGCGTCAGGGGCCCGCGGAGCATCGCGCCCACGACACCGATGCCCCGGTGCGACTCGGCACCGATCTTGACGTTCTCGTAGGCCGTCAGCGCACTGAACATCCGCGACGCCTGGAACGTCCGGGCGACGCCGGCGGCGCTGACGCGGTGGGCCTTCTTCCCGATGACCTCCATGGTCGACCCGTCCCGGCGGGTCATGGTGATCGAGCCGTCCTGGGGTCGGTACACGCCGGTCAGCGAGTTGAACAGGGACGTCTTGCCCGCGCCGTTGGGGCCGATCACGGCCAGGATCTCCCCCCGATCCATGCGCAGCGACACGTCGTTCAGCGAGACCACGCCACCGAAGCGCAGGGTCACGTGGTCCACGACGAAGATCGGCTCGCTCACGGGTTCTCTCCCGACAGGACCTCGTTCATATGCCCCTCGCCCGCCTCGGTCAGCACGATCTCTCGACGGCGACGACGCGACGGGATCAGTCCCATGGGCCGGAAGATCATCGTGACCATCAGCAGCGCCCCCAGGTACATGTACAGGTCGGCGGGTTGGTAGCCCGAGGGCGGCGAGTGCAGGAGGTACATCGACCCGGTCTGGATCACCATGGCCCCCACGGCGACGCCGGCGATGGAGCCCATGCCCCCGAAGATGACCAGCGCGAGAATGTTGATCGAGACCTGCAGCGTGAACGTCGCCGGGAAGATGAAGATCGACTGAGCCGCCGTCATCACCCCGGCGAAGCCGGCGCTCGCCGCCCCGATGGCGAAGGCCATGACCTTGTACTTGAGCGGGTTGATGCCCACCGACTCGGCCGCCACCTCGTCCTCGCGGATCGCCGTCCAGGCCCGCCCGACCCGAGAGTGCTCGAGCAGGGAGAACGCCACGATGAAGATCACGACGAAGACCAGGATCAGGTAGTAGTACGGCACCGGATTCAAGGTCCATCGATAGTGGATGGGCCCGAGGTTGATCGAGAAGTGCGGGATGCCGTGCTTGCCGGTCACCCCGCCAGATCCGTAGGACCCGCCGGTGATCCCGTAGAGGTTGTTGGCGAAGATGGTGATGATCTCCCCGAAGCCCAGCGTGACGATCGCCAGGTAGTCACCACGCAGGCGCAGCGTCGGCGTCCCGAGCAGCACGCCTGCGACCATCACCAGCGCGATGGCCACCGGGATCGCGAAGAACGGGTTCAGGTGCACGCCGAAGGGGGCCGGCGTGGGCAGGGAGCCGGTCACCCAGGCGGTCGCGTACGCACCGATCGCGTAGAAGGCCACGAACCCCAGGTCGAGGAGCCCGGCGAACCCGACCACCACGTTGAGGCCGAGCGCCAGCAGGACGAAGACGGCGATCTGCTCGACCATCACGCTCTGCCAGTACTGGCTGGTGACCAGATGCGGGAAGACCACACCCACGCCGATCAGCGCGACGTAGAAGACCCAGCGAACCGGCCGGTGCGCGAAGGCCCGCTTCGGGGGCGTCGCCAGGGTGCTCGCCGCGGCTCGCAGGGATGTCCCGCGGCGCAGCCAGAAAGTCCAGATACCCCACATCACCAGGGCGAAGAGGAAGAAGAGCAGCCACCGTGGACCAGGGAAGAGCCCGAATATGGAGACGTGCTCGCCGAACGAGCCGGTCGGCCCCACCATGGGCTGCGTCGCCGAGCCCGAGGGGCCCGTCATCAGCGCGACGACGGCCATCGCCGCCAGTGACGTCAGGAGGCGGCGCGATGTCGGGGAGCGCAGGGCGAGCGTGACGCGGCTCATGCGGCCCGCCCGAGTCGCTCGCCGAGGATCCCCGTGGGACGCACCAGCAGGACGAGGACCAGGATCCCGAAGGCCACCACGTCGATGTAGGCGGGCTGGACGAAGGCAATCGACAGGCTCTCCACCACACCGAGCAGGAGGCCGCCGATCATGGCGCCGCGCAGGTTGCCGATGCCCCCCAGCACCGCGGCGGTGAAGGCCTTGAGGGCGGGCACGAAGCCCATGGTGTAGACGACGCCGGTTCCCAAGCCCAGCAGGAACCCGCCGATCCCCCCGAGGGCGCCACCCAGGGCGAACGTCAGAGCGATCGTGCGGTTGACGTCGACGCCGAGCAGCGACGCCGTCTCGGAGTCCTGGGCGACGGCCCGCAGGCCCCGCCCCAGGCGGGTGCGCCCGACGAACTGGTCCGCCCCGAGGAGCATCGCCGCGCTGGCGATGACGATCACCAGGTAGTACAGCTGCACGGGGGCGCCGAAGACCGAGAAGATCGGGTGGTTGACGTAGGGCTGGGGCACCGACAGGAGAACGCGCCCGAACTCCTTGCCCGCCAGGTTGAACAGGAAGTAGGACGCACCGATGGCGCTGATCAGGTAGGCCAGCTGGGGCGCCCGTCGCCGGCGCAGGGGTCGGTAGGCCACGCGCTCCACCAGCATGGCCATGACGGCACCCGAGACACCTCCCGCCACCATGCCCACCACGAGGATCCCGACGGTCGCCCACCCGTTGGGAATGGACGTCCCGATGACCCCCCGCAGCACGAAGTAGCTGGTGAAGCCGCCGGTCATGACGATCTCGGAGTGGGCAAAGTTGATCAGTCGCAAGACGCCGTACACCAGCGTGTACCCAACCGCCACCATCCCGTAGATGAGACCGTTGGCCACACCACCAACCAGCAGGCCCCAGAACTCCAGGCGCAGCGTCGCGAAGTGGCTAACCAGAAAATGCCCGAATGCTCCCACCGAACTCTCCAGTTGTCGGCACGGTGCGGGCGCCGCGAGATGTCTCGCGGCGCCCGCCCCGTGGAACTGCGGAACCTACAACTGGCTCAGCTGTGGCCGACGACCTTGAACGTCTTGGTCGTCGCGTTGGCCTGAGCGAACTCCACAATCGAGTTGCGACTCAAGTCACCGTTGCCCTGGAAGTGGATCGTTCCCGTCACGCCCTTGAAGGTCATCTTGTGCAGCTCGACGACGAGCTGACCGCGCAGGACCTTGATGTTGGGCGACCGCTTGATCGAGAGCATCGCCTTGATGATCATGTTGGTCGCGTCGTAGGCCTGAGCCGCGTAGGTCGCGCCCTGGGCCTTCTGGTGGGACAGCTTCTGGAACTGGCTGGCCAGCTTGCCCGTCAGGTTCGCGTTGCCGCCGCCCGCCTCGCTGACGTACACCCCGTTGGCCGCGGTCGGCGGCGTGGTGTCAGAGAAGAGCCCGGTCGACCAGGAGCCGTCGTCCGACATGATGGTGCCGGTGTAGCCAGCGCTCGACAGGGCGCCGAGCAGGAGGCCGAAGCCGCAGTAGTACCCACCGAAGTAGACGCCGTCAACGTGCGCGGCCATGATCTGCGTGGCCGTGGCGGCGTACTGAGTCGTCGAGGCCGTGCCACCGCACGAACCCGTCGTGGGGTCGGTGTAGTTGGTCACTTTCGCGCCGTCCTTCTTGGCCTGCTTGGAGACGACTGCCGCCAGGCCGGCACCGTAGAACGAGCCGTTGTTGATGACCACCAGACTCTTGACGTGGTGCGTCTTGACCAGGAAGTTGGCATCCGCCGCGCCCTGGACGTCGTCACCGGCGACCACCCGCATGAAGTTGTTCCGGGCCCCCTTGGCGAGAGCAGCGGCCGTCGCCGACGGACTCACCGTAGGCATGTGGGCCTTGGAATAGTAGGGCTCTGAAGCCTCCGTGGCCCCCGAGAACGCCGGGCCGACGATCGCGACCAGCGACCGGGTCTGGATCGCGGCCTGGGCCTGCGAAGGTGCGATGGTCGACGAACCCTGGTCGTCGAAGCGCGCCAACTTCAGCTTGAAGGGCAGCTTGCCGAACTTCGTTCCCGCGTTGGCGTTGTTGATCGCCACGAGCGCCCCGTAGTACATGTACTGACCCAAGTACGCGTAGCTGCCTGACAGCGGACCTTGATAGCCGATGGTGTACGTCGGCACGCTTCCAGCCGATGCCGACACGACGCCCACCGTGGGCGCTGCCATCAGCAACACGGCGCTCGACGTGACGGCCGCCACCGTCTTGTTGAACCGGAGCTTCATCAGCTCGTCCTCCTCAAATGTGTCACTTCCACTTCCGTCGACCCCCCCGCTGGAGCAGCAACGCGTCCATGCGACGATCGGCGGAAACAGCACAGGCCACCGTGGCCATCGCAGCACAGTAGCAGTGTCCTTGACCACCACATCATCAGCACCGCGCACCACCCCCCGCCCTCCGCGTGCGGTGGTGCCAGTGATTGCCGAGAGGTCCCCGACGCGGTACACTGCGAACAGGTGTTCGTGAGAGGAAGAGCTATGGCTGAGGTCCTGTCCCCCATCCGTCGACAGATCCTGGAGTACATCGCCACCTGCCAGAGGGAGAGGAGCTTTCCCCCCACGATCCGGGAGATCGGCGACCACGTGGGCCTGAAGTCACCGGCCACCGTCGCCAACCACATCTCCGTCCTGCGCACGGCCGGCTACCTGGCCAAGAACCCGCAGCAGCCCCGGACGCTGACGGTGAAGATGCCCGCGGTGCTTCCGGTAGCCGGGGGCGTGCGCGAGCTCGCACTGGTCGGTGACGTGGCCGCCGGCACCGGGGTCCTGGGTGAAGAGACTGACCACGAGACGATCTCGCTGCCCGAGGCGCTCGTGGGTCGCAGCGACTGCTTCGTCCTGCGGGTGCGCGGCACCTCGATGATCGATGCCGGGATCCTGCCCGGCGACCTCGTCGTGGTGGCGCGTCAGAAGACCGCGGAGATCGGCGAGATCGTCGTCGCGGGCATTCCCGATGGCGAGTCCACCATCAAGCGCTACTTCCCCCAGGGTTCGCGCGTTGTGCTCAAGCCCGAGAATGCCCACCTCGAGCCCATGGAGTTCGCCGCCAGCGACGTCGCGATCTACGGACGCGTCGTGTCGGTCCTGCGCACCTATCTCTAGGGGTCTCTACGAGCCCATCGAGGCCAGCCACCGGCCCAGCACGTCGGCGTACGCCTCGAGCTCAGCCCGCGAGATCCGCTCGTCGCGGTGGTGGGCCAACTCGGGATCCCCGGCGCCGAAGTTCGTCGAAGCGATGCCCAGCTCGTTGAGCGTCGCCACATCGGTCCAGCCCACCTTCGCGCGCACGGGCTGACCACTCAACTCGACCAGCTGGGCCAGGCGCGGGTCGTCCAGACGCGGGCTGGCCGCCGGCGCGGCGTCCTCGACCACCAGATCGTCTCGCTCGTCGATCACGTCGGCCACGTACTCGCGCAGCCACTCGCTGGCCGATGCGATGTCGCGATCAGGTGCGAAGCGGTGGTTGATGACACACGACGCCTCGTCGGGCACGACGTTGCTCGCGATGCCCCCGGCGATCTGCACCACCTGGAGCTGCTCGGCAAAGGCCACGCCGTCGAGGGTGACCCGGCGCGGGACGTACCCGGCGACCCGCTCGACCACCGCGCCCAAACGGTGGATCGCGTTGCGACCCCGGTGGGGACGAGCCGTGTGGGCGGCCACCCCGCGCATCGTGATCCGCACGCGCAGCGATCCCTGGCACCCCGCCTCGACGGCACCCCCCGTGGGCTCGCCGACCACCGCGACGTCGGCCCGCAGCAGATCGGGGCGCAGGGCGGCGATCTCCAGGAGCCCCGACTCGGACCGCGACACCTCCTCGCGCGCGTAGAAGACCCAGGTCAGCTCGACCCCGGACGGCGGTGGGGCGATCGCCAGCTCCACCATCACGGCCAGTGACCCCTTCATGTCGACCGCGCCGAGACCGGTGAGCTCCTCGCGGTCCCAGCGCACCCGCCCCAGGTCGCCGGGCACGGTGTCTAGGTGACCGGCGAGCAGGACGCGCAGGTTCGCCGCTCCCCGCGTGGTGGCCACCACGTTGTCCCCGATCCGGTCGACGCGCAGGTGGGACGCGGTGCGCAGGGTCGCCTCGATCTCGGTGGCCAGGCGGGCCTCGCCGTGACTCACCGACGGCGTCGTCACGTACTCGTAGGCCCGCGCCAGGGAGCTCACGGCGCGACCCCGTGGTCCCGCAGCACCTGGTTGAGTGCGGCCTTGTCGTGCCGCTCCCCCTCGCTCAGGCGCCGGATGATCAAGACGCAGGGCAAGAAGAACTCCCCGCCGGGAAACTCGCGCCGACGCTGGGCGGCGACGGCCACGGCGTAGTCGGGGACGTAGCCCCGGGCGACCTCCTCACCCGTGCTCGCGTCGATCACGGGGATCGAGGGGTTGAGGACCGTGCCGGCCCCCACGACCGCACCGCGGCCCACCCGCGCGCCCTCGACGATGATGCTGCGGCTGCCGATGAAGGCGTCGTCCTCGATGATGACGGGAGCGGCTCCCGGGGGCTCCAGCACGCCGCCGATGCCCACCCCGCCCGCCAGGTGCACGTTGGCCCCGATCTGGGCGCAGCTGCCGACCGTCGCCCACGTGTCGACCATCGTGCCCGGCCCCACCCACGCCCCGATGTTGACGAAGCTGGGCATGAGCACGACCCCCGGGGCCAGGTAGCTGCCCCGCCGCGCGATCGCGCCGGGAACCGCGCGCACCCCGCGCCGCTCGAGGTCGCCCTTGAGCTCGAGCCGATCCACGTACTCGAAGGGTCCGACCTCTTGGCGCTCCAGGCCCCGCAGGCGGAAGGCCAGCAGGATCGCCTGGCGGACCCACTCGTGGACCACGACGTCACCACCGTCGCCGATCTCGGCCACGCGCACGCGCCCGTCGTCCAGCTGGGCGAGGACCAGCTCGACGTCCCGTCGCGCCTCGGTGTTCGACGGGTCCAGCGTGTCGATGCGGTCATGCCACGCGCCGATGCGCTGCTCGAGGCTCGTCACGAGCCCATGGTAGGGCCGGCTCGACTAGGAGAGGAGCCGCGCCGCCGCCGCCAGCCGCTCGGTCGGCTGCACCACGGCGATGCGCACGTGGTCGGCGCCCGCCGCACCGTAGAACTCGCCGGGACTCACCACCAGACCGGCCCGCTCCGCCAGCTCACGCGCCAGCTCCCAGCCGTCCGTCCCGGGCCGTGACGCCCACAGGTAGAAGCCACCCGCCGGCAGCGGGGCGTCGATCCCCACGCGCCCCAGCCCGGCAGCCAGGATCTCCAGGCGCTCGCGGTAGCGCCGTCGCTGGATCTCGACGTGCTGGTCGTCGTCGTAGGCGCGCCGTGCCACCGCCTGGGTCGGGCCCGCCGCCATGAGGCCGGCGTGCTGGCGCACCAGCTGGAGGTAGGCGACCAGCTGGGGATCGCCCGCGTAGAAGCCCACCCGCGCCCCGGCGAGGTTCGATCGCTTGGAGACCGAGTGGACGGCCAGCACCCCCTCGCTCCCCGTCTGCAGGATGCTGGCGGGCGGGCCGTCCCACGTATAGTCCGCGTAGCACTCGTCGCTGGCCACGACGACGCCGTGGGCGCGGCCCCAGCGCGCCAGAGCCGCGAAGTCCTCGAGCTCCCCACTGGGGTTGGCCGGGGCGTTCGACCACAGCACCAGGGCGCGACGCGCGTCGTCGGCCGCGATCGCGTCCAGGTCCAGGCGTCCCGCGCGGCGCGGCACCGCGACCGCGCGCAGCCCCGCCAAGGTCGCACCCATGGCGTAGGTCGGGTAGCTGATCTCGGGGTACAAGACGGTGTCGCGGTCCGCCGAGCGCAGCCGCAGGTAGCCCGCCACGCTGGCCACGAACTCCTTGGTGCCCACGCACACGGCCAGCTCGTCGGGCCCCACCGCGACCTCGAAGCGGCGCTGGAGCCACCCGCGGGCACTGGCCCGCAACTCGGCCGAACCCGCCGAGCTCGGATAGCCGCGCACGCCCGGCGCCCGGGCCAGCTCCTCGGCCACGAACGCCGGGGGCTCATCGATCGGCGTGCCGACCGAGCAGTCCAGTGCCCCGCCCGCGCTGGCGACCGCCAGGGCCCGAATGGGATCCAGGCGTGCGTAGGGATACGGCGGGGGCGTGAAGCTCACCGCACTCTCCAGCGCTCGAGGCGCGCCTCGCCCGCCGGGTCCACGGCCACCGTCACGACCAGCGCATCGTCGTCGACGTGCGTCTCGAGAACGTCGCCCTCGCGGTGCGCGGCCGCCAGCACGTCCCCGCGCGCCAGCGGCACCCGCACGATCATCACCCGGTCCCGGTGGCGCAGCCGGGCCCCGATCACCCGCAGGACCTCGTCGAGGTTCTCCCCGGTGCGCGCCGCGGCCACCACGCTCCCCGGGTAGGCCGCGGCCATCTCGCGGGCGCGTTCCCCAGCGATGTCGGCCTTGTTGAACACGAGCAGCTCGGGGACCTGGTCGGCCGAGATCGCGGCCAGGACCTCGTGCACGGCCCGGATCTGCTCTTCGGCGTAGGGGCTCGAGGCATCGACCACGTGGACGAGCAGGTCGGCCAGCTGGACCGAGCGCAGCGTGCTCATGAAGGCCTCGACGAGCTCGTGGGGCAGGTTGGAGATGAAGCCGACGGTGTCGGTGATCAGGATCGCCTCACCTCCGGGCAGCTGGCGCTGGCGGGTGCGGGGGTCCAGCGTGGCGAAGAGCCGGTCCTCGACGATGACGTCCGCCGAGGTCAGGGCGTTGAGCATCGAGGACTTGCCGGCGTTGGTGTAGCCGACCAGCGTCGCCTCGCGCAGGCGGCCCCGGTCGCGTCCGCGGCGCTGGAGGGTGCGGGTCCGCTCGATTTCTCCCAACTCGGCCCGGAGATGGTGCGTCCGCTGGACCAGGCGGCGGCGATCGACCTCGAGCTGGGTCTCGCCCGGGCCCCGCGTGCCGATCCGGCCCGCCTGCTGGGACAGGGAGCCGCTGTTGCGGCGCAGGCGCGGCAGGCGATACTCGAGTTGGGCCAGCTCCACCTGGGCCCGGCCCTCGGGGCTGCGAGCGTTCTGGGCGAAGATGTCCAAGATCACCGCCGTCCGGTCGATCGCGGTGCGACCGAGGAGGCCCTCCAGGTTGCGCTGCTGGCCCGGGGTCAGGGCGTGCTCGAAGACGACCGTGTCCACATCGTGCTCGAGGCACCGGTCCGCCAGCTCGCGCACCTTGCCCGACCCGAGGAACGTGGCCGGGTCGGGCCGATCGCGACGCTGGATGACCCGGTCCACGACGTCGGCACCGGCCGTGTCGACCAGGAGCGCCAGCTCATCGAGCTGGCGCTCGATCTCCTCGCCGGTCGTCCCGGGGAAGATGACACCGACCAGGATGATGCGCTCGCGAAACGAGCGATCGATCAGGGACATCGAACTCAATGCGTCGACCACTCCACGTTGCCCACGAAGGCGACGGGCCCGCGCAGGCGGGCCCGCGCACCCAGCAGGCTCACCTCGAGGTCGCCTCCCGGATTGGCCACGACGACGCGATCTCCCGCCCGGCCCTGGGCGCGCAGGACGGCCGCGACCGCACAGCTCCCGGTGCCACAGGCCATCGTCCAGCCCACCCCGCGCTCGTGGACGCGCATCGCGACGCGTCCGTTCGCCTCGAGGCGGACGAACTCGACGTTGGCTCCCCCAACCGCCGCCGACAGGTCCGCCGCGCGTGCGTCGCGCTCGGCGTCGCTCCAGGCCACCTCGTCGAGCACCACCACGTGCGGGTTGCCCACGCGCGCTGCGCCCATGGCACCTGCGGGCGCCGCGAGCAGCTCGACCTCGCCCATGTCGACAGTGGCCCAGCTGGGGTCATCGCGGTCGAACTCCACCGTGCGCAGCCCGGCATCGGTCAGGACGTCAAGCTCGGTCCAGCGCCCCCGGGTAGCCCGGCGCACCCCCGCGGCCAGGCAGCGGATGCCGTTGCCCGACATCTCGGCTCGCGATCCGTCGGCGTTGAAGAGGGACATCACGACCTCGTGGCCGGCGTGGCCCTCAGCTCCCACCTCGGCGACCACGACGCCGTCGGCCCCCACACCGTGGTGGCGATCACAGGCGGCCCGCACCCGGTCCGCCGTCCACCACGCGGCGGTCCCGTAGTCGAGCACGTCCACCAGGAAGTCGTTGCCCGCTCCGTGCCACTTCTGGAGGAATCTGAGCGTCACGCGTTCCAGTCTCGCACGGATCCCTCCCGATCGTTCACCAGCGCCTCTAAGCGTGCGGCAGCGATCTCGGGGTCGTCGAACCACTCGATGCGCGGATCGCGCGCGAACCAGCGCACCTGCCGGCGCGCCAGACGGCGAGTGGCGGTGACCGCGGCCGCGACCGCGCCCTCGAGGCTGCCGCCGCGCTCCAGCCAGTCCAGCAGCTCGCGGTAACCGACGGCTTGGCGCGCCGTGGCCGACAGGCCACCCGGTCGCGCCGCCAGCGCGCGCACCTCCTCGACGAGCCCGTCGGCCACCCACGCGCCCAGCCGCTCCTCGATGCGAGCATCGAGCTCCGCCAAGGGCACGCGCAGCCCGACCTGGCGCAGGCGCCCCGGCCCGTAGGTCGACAGACCCGGGCCGTAGGAGGAGAAGGGCCGACCCGACCCCAGTGTCACCTCGAGCGCACGCAGTACGCGGCGCGCGTTGGTGGGCTCGATCAGCATGGCCGCCTGGGGGTCGGCGCTGCCCAGCAGGGCTGCCAGGTCCTCGCCGCGCGCGGCACGCTCCTCGAGCTCAGCGCGCAGCGCGGGGAACTGTCCGGGGAAGGTCAGCGCGTCGACCAGGGCCCGGATGTAGAGGCCGGTGCCCCCCACGACCAGGGCGCAGCCGCCGCGCGCCCACACGTCGGCCAGGGCCGCCCGCGCCGCTGCCTGCCACGCGGCCACCGTGAAGGCCTCGGCGGGCTCCACCACGTCGACCAAGTGGTAGCGGACCTCGGCGCGCTGCGCCGGCGTCGGCTTGGCGGTCGCCAGGTCCATGCCGCGATAGACGGCCATGGCGTCGGCCATCACGATCTCGCATCCGGGGTGCCGCCTCGCGAACGCGTGCGTCAGGGCCGACTTCCCGGTCGCCGTGGCCCCCACCACCGCGACCGCGACGCGGTCGCTCACGTCACCGACAGGGCGATGCGGCGGCGATGGCGCGGTGGGCGCAGGACTCGCGTCACCGTACCCGTCAGGTAGTAGGGCGCCGCCCGATCGATGCGGACCTCGGCCAGCGTGCCACCGCTCAGCTCAGCGCTGGCGGCCAGGTGGACGAGCTTGCCCTGGAGCGTGCGTCCACTCACCTGGCCGGGCCGCTTGCCCGGACCCTCGACCAGCACCTCCTCGAGCCGGCCCACCCGTGCCTGGTGGCGGGCCAGCGCCGAGCGGTCCACCACCTCCTTGAGCCGGTCGAAGCGCTCGCGCACCACCCCGGGGTCGATGAAGGCGTCACCCAGGCCAGCGGCCCGGGTGCCCTCGCGCGGCGAGAACACGAAGGTGTAGGCGCCGTCGTAGTGGGCCTCGGCGACCACGGCCAGCGTGTCCTCGAAGTCCGCGTCGCTCTCCCCGGGGTAGCCCACGATGAGGTCGGTCGTGACCGCCAGATCGGCCACGGCCGCCCGGGCCATCGCCAGGCGCTCCAGGTAGCGCGCGGCGCGGTACCCGCGTCGCATGGCGGTCAGGACCCGATCGGACCCCGACTGCAGCGGCAGGTGCAGCTGGGGGCATACCGCTGCGGTCTCGGCCATCGCGGCCACGATGTCGGGGCGCAGGTCTTTGGGATGCGGGCTCGTGAAGCGGATCCGCTCGATGCCCGCCACGGTGCCGAGGGCCCGCAGCAGGGGGCCAAAGAGCGTCCCGCGGCCCGTCAGGTCCCGGCCGTAGGAGTTGACGTTCTGGCCCAGCAGCGTGATCTCGGCCACGCCCCGGCGCGCCAGCATCTCGGCCTCGGCCACCAGGTCCTCCATCTGCCGGCTGATCTCGCCGCCGCGCACCTCGGGGACGATGCAGTAGCTGCACGAGTTGTCACAGCCCGTCTGGATCGTCATCCACGCCGCCCACGGGACATCCCGCTCCGCAGTCAGCGCCGGGACCTGGTCGCGCGCGGTCACCGGGTCGGGCGCGTCAGCCACGACGACGAGGGGGCCCTCGACGCGGGAGCGCTCCAGCAGCGCCGGCGTCTCGAGCAGGTTGTGCGTTCCCACGACCACGTCGACCCAGCCAGCGCGCTCGCGGATCCGCTCACGCTCGTGCTGGGCCAGACACCCACCCACGACGATCTGCAGGTCGGGATGCTCCCGCTTGCGCGCCTTGAGATGCCCCAGGGCGCTGAACAGCTTGAGGTCGGCGTTCTCCCGGATCGTGCAGGTGTTCAAGACGACCACGTCGGCGCAGGACTCGTCGGCGGCGCTGACCAGGCCCGCGGCCCGCAGGCGCCCGGCCAGGCGCTCCGAGTCGTGCTCGTTCATCTGGCACCCGAAGGTCCTGATGGCGAAGGTGCGCGGCTCGCTCACCCCTCCAGCCTAGTGAGGCCGCTCCCGGACTCCCGGGTCACATCCACCGTCACCCCGATGCCGGCACTGACCACCAGCGCCAGCCCGAGCAGGTCCAGCGCGTCGACTCCCTGACCCAGCACCAGCCACCCCAGCACGAAGGCCACCGCCGGGTCCAGAGCCAGCAGGACGCTCACGATCGTGGGCCGGATGCGCCGTAGGGCCTCGAGCTCGGCCCCGAACCCGAAGACGATGGCCAGGACCCCAACGATGGCCAGGCGTCCCAGGACCGCCGGATGGGCGCCGATCGCGGGCAGCGCGCGCAGCGAGAACGGCAGCGTGACCAGTGCCGCCAGCGTCATGGCCACGGCCAGGCCGCCGAACCCGTCGGTCGTCCCCCCCACGCGGTGGGAGGCGAACGCGTAGGCCGCCCAGAACGTCCCGGACCCCAGAGCGAACGCCGCCCCGGCCAGCGTGATGCCCCCGCCTGGGCGAGCCAGGGCCCACACGCCGGCCCCGGCCAGCACGACGAAGGCCAGGTGCCGCCACGAGCGCCGACCTAGCGCGGCCACCAGGAAGGGCCCGAGGTACTCGATGGCCACCGCGCTGCCCAGGCTGATGCGCTCGATGGCCTGGTAGAAGCAGATGTTCATGGCCGCCGTGGAGAGCCCCAGGGCCACGGTCCCGGCCAGCTGGCTGCGCGACCACTGCCACGGCCGGGGGCGGGCCAGGGCCCACAGCAGCGGACCGCCCACCAGGAAGCGCCACCCACTGGCGGCCAGTGGGCTCACCACCCCGAAGGCCGGCACCACGAGCGTCGCCGACCACTGGATCACCGCCGCGCCGGTCAGGATGAAGCCGACGCCGGCCAGCGTCCGGCGCCGCGTCACGCTCACCGCACGACCAGGCCACCGCGATCCGGATCCAGTACCTCTACCCGCGCCGCGATCTCCTCGCGCGCCAGCGCGCGCGCCGTGGCCGCCGCCACGGCCGCCGCCCGGTCCTGGGTCGCCAGCCCGAGCATGGTCGTGCCCGCGCCGGACCAGCACGCGTCCACCGCCCCCGCGCTGCGCAGCGCGACCATGATCGGCTCGGCTTGAGGAAACAGGGCCGCGCGGAAGGGCTGGTGCAGATGGTCGGCCATCGCGCCGGGGACGAAGCGCCGGTGGTCAGCGAGCCCCGCCAGCACGAAGGCCAGGCCCGACAGGTTGGCCACCGCGTCGGCCCGTTCGACCCGCCGCGGCAGTGCGGCGCGCGCGTCGGAGGTGGCCAGCAGCGCCTCGGGGATGACCACCACGAAGCGCCACTGCGGATCGAGGGCGAGGTCCACGACCTCCACGCCCGCGGGCGACGTGCGGGCGGCCACCAGCCCCCCGCGCGCGGACGCCGCGGCGTTCTCGGCGTGGCCGTCGATCGCGACCGCCACCGCCAGGGGGTCGTCGGACCCGGCTGCGGCGGCCGCTGCCAGGGCCAGCGCCGCCGAGGAGCCGAGGCCCCGCGAGAGCGGGATCTGCGAGTCGACGCGCACCGCGAAGCGATCGTGACCCCTCACCTGGCGCACAACGCGGACCGCGAGGTGATCGGGCCCGTCGAAGAGTCCCGCCCCTTCCCCGGTCGTCGACACCGCCAGGCGGGTGGCGGGGACGACCTCGACCTCCACGTACAGTGCGAGGGCGACAGCCACCGCGTCGAATCCCGGTCCCAGGTTGGCCGAGCTGGCGGGCGCGCGTGCGAGCACCTAGGCAGCGTAGGTCGGCGCCGCGCCCGGCTCGGACTCCTCAGCGCTCCGGGGTCCCGTAGTACTCCTCGAACGTCTGGAGCACGCGGCGCGCCTTGGACCCGTCGCCAGCGGCGACCACCCCCTCGATCTCGAGCTGGTCCATCAGCCGCCCGGCGCGCGCGAAGCCCACCCGCAGCTTGCGCTGGAGCATCGAGGTCGAGCCCGACTGGGTCCGCAGGACCAGGTCCCGGGCCTGGCGCACCAGCTCGTCGTCGTCGTCACCGCTCGCCAACGCCCCGCGCTCGGTGTCGCCGTCGAAGGCCACCACCGACTCGCGGCGCCCGCCCTGGGCTCGCCAGAAGGCCACCACCCGCTGGACCTCGGCCTCCGAGACCCAGGGCGACTGGATGCGCCGGGCGACGCTGGAGCTGGCCGTGACCAGCAGCATGTCTCCCTTGCCGATCAGGCGCTCGGCCCCCGCCTGGTCCAAGATGACCCGGCTGTCGGCCAGCGACGAGACGGCGAAGGCCATCCGGCTGGGGATGTTCGCCTTGATCACGCCGGTGATGACGTCGACGCTGGGACGCTGGGTGGCCAGGACCAGGTGGATGCCGACCGCCCGGGCCATCTGGGCAATGCGGACCACGGACTCCTCGACGTCGCGGGCCGCCACCATCATGAGGTCGTTGAGCTCGTCGACGACCACGACGATGAAGGGCAGCTCCTCGGCGGCGCGCGGGTCCGCGGCCGCCCAGCTCGGGTCCCCGATGGCCGTAGCCACCATCTGGGCCGACGTCGGCTCGACGACCAGCTCGCCGCGCTCGATCGCGTCGTGGTAGCCCGCAATGTCCCGGACCCCGGCGGCCGCCAGGACGTCGTAGCGCCGCTCCATCTCGCGCACCGCCCAGGTGAGCGCGCCGGCGGCCTTCTTCGGGTCCACCACGACCGGGGCGATCAGGTGGGGCAGGTCCTGGTAGTGGCTCATCTCGACCCGCTTGGGGTCGATGAGCACCAGCCGGACCTGCTCGGGGCTCGCGCGCATCACCAGCGAGGTGACCAGGGCGTTGATGCACGAGCTCTTGCCGGCTCCCGTCGCGCCCGAGATCAGAACGTGGGGCATGGCCGCCAGGTTGATGAGCACCGTGCGCCCGGCGATGTCGCGCCCGATGGGTACGTCGAGCGGGTGGCGCGCCTGGCGGGCCTCCTCGGTCGCTACCAGGTCGCCGAGCGCCACCAGGGCCCGCGTCCGGTTGGGGACCTCGACCCCGATCGCCGAGCGACCCGGGATCGGGGCCAGAATGCGCACGTCGGGCGTGGCCATCGCGTAGGCGATGTCGCGGTTGAGCGAGGTCACCCGCGACACCTTGACCCCGGCGCCCAGCTCCAGCTCGAAGCGCGTGACCGTGGGACCGACCGTGAATCCGACGAGCGTGGTCTCGACCCCGTGCGCCGCCAGCGCCTCGACCAGCTCGGCCCCGGCCCTCTCGACGGCTCCCCGGTCGGCCCGCTGCTCGCGGGTGCGGCCGAGCAGGCCGAGCGGCGGCAACTGCCAGGGCGGGCCGGCGGGCCGCTGCGCAGGGGGTCCCCCCGACTCACTGGCCGGTGGGGGTGCCGGCTCGTCGCCCTCGGGCGGGGACGCGACGGGGACGGGCTGGACTGGCGGCGCGTCGACCACGGGAGCGGGCGCGGCCAGCTGCGCGGACTCCTCGGCCACCGGCTCCCAGAGGTCCGCGTCGTCGGCGCGCGCCTCGGGCGCCTCGGGCCCCCCACTCTCGGGCGCCGACGACGGACGGCGGGCGGTGCGGGGCGTGCGCCCCGCACCCAGACGGCGCAGGGCCGACCGCGCGCCACGGAACCCCCCCGCCGCCACGCGCCCGAGCGTAGCCAGCGACACCCCCGTGACCAGGACGAGGGCGACGATGACGATGGCGATCAAGATGACCAGCGCGCCGATCCAGCCGACCACCCGGTCCAGGCCGCCACCGACGCCCACGCCCAGCCAGCCACCAGCGCTCGAGAGCGCCGCGCGACCCGCGAGCCACCCCGGGCGGCCACCGGCCAGGTCCCCGATGCCGCTCACGCCGACCAGGCCCACCGCGATTCCCCAGCCCACCCGCACGGCGTCGACCTCCCGCGAGGGCATCAGGGTCGCCACGACGACGCCGGCCAGGGCCAGCGGCACGACGAAGCGGCCCACGCCGAGCACGAGGCCGGCCCCGGCGTCGAGCACCCGCCCCGCGGGTCCCAGCGCCCCGACATCGGCCAGCGCCACCAGCACCGCCACCAGGGCGAGGGCCACCACGACGAGGTCACGCCGGTGGCGGGCCCAGCGGGTCGGGGGTGCCGACCGCGGGCGCCGCGCTGGCGGCTTCGAACGGGTGTGCCGGGCTGCGACCACGACTCCAACCTACTGAGCACGAGTCTCCCGCTCGCGCAACCTCCTAGGCTGGACCAATGCCCTCGGCGCACCGCTCCACCCTCGACCTGGCCGCCCGACTCGGCGTCCACGCCGACCGCTGCCGCGTCGTGGCCACGCGCGAGCTCAGTCCCTCGCTGCGCGAAATCGCCCTGCACGGCGACCCGCGGCTGGTCGGCGAACCGGGGCGCGACGTCATGGTCCGCGTGAGCGACGCCGAGCGCTCGACCCGTCGCCGCTACAGCGTGCGGTGGGCCGACGCCAGCACCCATCGCTTCGGCCTGTGGGTGAGCGTCGCCCACGAGGGACCCGGAGCCAGTTGGGCGCGCCAGGCGGTCGTGGGTCAGCCCGTCGACGTGGTGGGCCCACGCGGCAAGATCGGCCTGGCGGCCAACGCCTCGTGGCACCTGTTCGTGGGCGACCTCACGGCCCTAGCGGCCGCGTACCGGCTGGCCGAGTCGATCCAGGTCCCGGGGCGCGCCCTCTTCGTCCTGGAGATCGCCGACGACGCCGACGCCGTGACGGCGGCCTTCGACCCGGGCCTCGGGGTCACGGGGATCTTCGTCGACCGGCGCGATCGCGCCCCGAGCGACCCCACGGGACTCATCAGCGCCCTGACGGCCGTCGAACTACCCCCGGGCGACGGGCACGCCTACGTCTTCGCCGAGGCTGGCGTGAGCCGCGCCGTGCGCGCGGCGCTGGCCACGCGGGGCCTGAGCGCCGAGGCCGTCAGCCACAAGGCCTACTGGCGCGCCGGACGCCACAACGCCGACAACGGCGAGCCCGAGCGCGACTAGACGACCGTGATGGCGGCCAGCACGACGGGCTGGCGCCGGTACCGCTGGCCGAGCAGGCGACCCGTGACCCGCTGGGCGGTCCGCGTGAGGGATGCCTCGTCGACGTCCCCGCCGGCCACCGCCTCACTCAGTGCGTCGCGCACCGCCTCGACGATCGCCGCCAGGATGTCGCGGTCGCCGTTGCCGTCGAACCACCCGCGGGCACTGGCGCGCACCGGCTGGACGATCTGGCGCTGGGCCGCGTCGACGGCCGCGCTGACCATCACGACACCGAACTCGGCCAGCATGCGGCGCTCCTCGAGGGGTCGCTCATCTAGGTCGCCGGCCGAGCCGTCGATGTAGTGCAGGCCAGCCGGGACCCGCCCCGAGCGGTGCAGGTCGGCCCCCACGTCCACCTGGTCACCGTCCTCGCAGATCACCACGTGCTTGCCGCCCAGTCCCATGGTGCGCGCCAGCGCCGCGTGGTGCACCAGGTGGCGGTACTCGCCGTGGATCGGGATGAAGTTGCGCGGCGCCAGGAGCTGGTGGAGCCAGCGCAGCTCGCCCTGGCGAGCGTGCCCCGAGGCGTGCACCGCCTCGCGCGACGAGTCGATGACCTCGGCCCCGAGCCGGTGCAGGTCGTCGATCACCCGACCCACCGACCACTCGTTGCCGGGAATCGGGTGGGAGCTGAGGATCACGGTGTCGTGGTCGCCGAGCCGCACCACGCGCCCGTCGCCGCGCGACAGCTTGGTCAGCGCGGCCATGGGCTCGCCCTGGCTGCCGGTGCAGATGACGCAGACCGAGCCCGGGTCGATGGAGTCGACTAGCTCGAGGTCGATGAGGTCGCCGGCGTCCACGCGCAGCTGGTGCAGGCGGCGAGCCAGCTTGACGTTGGCCTCCATGGAACGACCCATCAGGGCCACCCGGCGCCCCTGAGCGCGGGCCACGTCGATGATCTGCTGGACGCGGTGCAGGTGGCTGGCGAAGCACGCGACCACCATGCGCCGGTCGGGACGCTCCAGGAACAGCCGCCGCAGCGTGACACCGACGCTGCGCTCGGAGTCGACGAAGCCGGGCTCCTCGGCGTTGGTCGAGTCGGCCAGCAGCAGGGTCACCCCCTCGGACCCCAGCGCGGCCAGGCGGGCGATGTCGGTGCGCCGCTGGTCGATGGGCGTGGAGTCGAGCTTGAAGTCCCCCGAGTGGACGATGATCCCGGCCTCGGTGCGGAAGGCCAGCGCGTGGGCACCCGGCACCGAGTGGGTCACCGGGATGAACTCGACCTCGAAGGGTCCGATGGGCCGGCGCTCGCCGTCGGCCACCTCGACGAAAGTCACCTGGCCCGACATCTGCGCCTCGCTGAGCCGGTGGCGAGCCAGCCCCAGCGTCATCGCCGACCCGTACAGCGGGACGCGCACGTCGTGGAGCAGGTAGCGCAGGGCGCCCGTGTGATCCTCGTGGCCGTGGGTCAGGATCACCGCGTCGACGCGGTCGCGGCGCTCGATCAGCCAGCGAAAGTCGGGCAGGATCAGGTCGACGCCGTACATCGTGGGCTCGGGGAACATCAGGCCCGCGTCCACCACCACGATGCGGCCACCCTGCTCGATGGCCAGGCAGTTGCGCCCGATCTCCCCCAGGCCGCCCAGGAAGGTGATCCGGACCGGGTGTCTAGCCACGGCGCTCTCGCAGCTCGCGCACCACGCGGGCCGCCGCCTGGTCGACCGTGTCGTCGGCGGGTCCGAGGGGCCAGCGGCACTGCCCGACCGCGCGACCGAGGGCCCGCAGGGCCGCCTTGGTGGGGATCGGATTCGGCGCCTGCTCGCTGGACTCGAAGGCGTAGCTCGCCGCGAGGCGCTCGTTGATCGCGCGCGCCCGGGCCCAGTCGCCCGACAGCGCCGCGCCCACCATCTCGGCGAACTCCGGTCCCGCCCAGTGCGCCGCGACCGACACGACGCCGACGGCGCCCACGGCGAGGAACGGCAGCGTCAGGCTGTCGTCACCGCTGTAGAGGTCCAGGCCGGCCCCCAGGACCGCCGCGGTGTGGGCCGCCGCGACCAGGTCACCCGACGCGTCCTTGAGGGCGACGACATTGGGCCGGCTGGTGGCCAGCGCGACCGCGGTCGCCGAGGAGATCTTGCGCCCGGTGCGCGAGGGGATGTCGTAGAGCATGACCGGCAGGGTCGTCGCGTCGGCCATCGCACCCAGGTGGGCCGCGATCCCGGCCTGGCTGGGCCGCGCGTAGGCGGGCGTGGTGGCCAGGATCCCGTCGATCCCGGTGCTCGAGGCCCGACGGGTCAGATCGACGGCGCGCGCGGTGTCCGACGAGGAGGTCCCCGCCAGCACCGGGACGTTGACGGCCTCGGCCACCGCGGCGAACAGCGACAGCTTCTCGTCGTCCGACAGCGCGCTGCCCTCGCCTGTCGATCCGGCCAGGACCAGGCCCTCAGACCCCTCGGCGACGAGGAACTGGGCCAGGTCGACGGCGACGTCGATGTCGACCGCGCCCGACGCGGCAAAGGGTGTCACCATGGCGGTGACAACCCGCCCGAAGCGTGGATCGCTCACGACTCGAACCTATCAGGGCGCCGTCGAGCCATCGCCGCCCAGGAAGGGCCCGAGCCCCTCGACCAGGCCGCGCGAGGGCAGGTGGCGCAGCACGAGGGCCACTCCGGCGACGAAACTCGCGCGGTCGAAGGTGTCGTGGCGCAGCGTCAGCCCCTCCCCGGGCGAGCCGAGCAGGACCTCCTGGTGCGCGACCAGTCCCGGTAGGCGCACGGCGTGCACCGGCACGCCCGCGACCTCGGCGCCGCGGGCTCCCGGCACGGTGAAGCGCTCGGTCGGGTCCGGCGCCGTGGCTCGGCCGGCCTGCTCGCGCGCGCGGGCGATGGCCCGGGCCGTGGCGATCGCCGTCCCCGAAGGTGCGTCGACCTTGCGATCGTGGTGCAGCTCGATCACCTCGACGCGCTCGAAGTAGGGCGCCGCCTGGGCCGCGAAGCGCTCCATCAGGGTCGCGCCCACCGAGAAGTTCGGTGCCACGACCACCGCGGCGACCTCGGCGGCGCGCTCGAGCTCCCGGTGCTCCTCCTCGCCCAGTCCGGTCGCTCCCACCACCAAGGACCGCCCGTGGGTGGCGCACCAGCGCGCCGAGGCGCGAACACCCGACGGGCTGGAAAAGTCGACCACCACGTCGACGGTGTCGGGTGCCAGGTCGTCCAACGCGCTCAGGACCCGAGCCCCGACGTCGGTGGCCGGCGGGTGCGTGTCGATCAGCGCCACCACTGTCACGTCGTCGAGGGCCGCTAGACCGGTCGCCATCGTCTGGCCCATCCGTCCGGAGCCTCCCATGACGGCAACGCGGATCACGCCCGTACCCTACCGGGGCGCCGGCGGCGCCACCAGAGGAGCGCGCCGATCCAGGCGACGATCCCGAGCGCCGACCCCACGAGTCCGACGCGCAGGTGCGGTGCGCTGTAGGTGAAGCGCACCGTCCAGCGTCCCCGGGGAACGGTCACCTGCTGGATCAGGCCCGAGCGCACCAGGTGCAGGCTGATCGTGCGCGACCCGTCTGGGCTGGTCGCGCTGGCGCGCCAGCCCGGGATCCAGGTCATCGACCGCTTGAGGATCAGCGGTCCGGTCGCGTCGACGCGAGCCACCGTCTCGCCCCATAGCGTGTCGGTCACCGCGCGCACCCGGGACCCCGCCGGGGCCCGCGCCAGCCAGACCGGTGGCCGCACGCTCGAGGCGTGGAAGTAGGCGACGGTTCCCTCGGTGCGCACCAGGTGCCAGGCCGGCCACGACAGGGCCTGCTGGAATTGCGTCATCAGCTGGCGGGTCACGGCGTGCGCGCCCCGCTCGACGACTAGGGCCGAGTCGACGCGGGCACCGGCCGGCGCCGTCACCTCGACGCCCGCCGCGTCGCGGGCCACTCCGGCGAAGTTGAAGTACAGGCTGGGCCGGCCAACGAGCTGGCGGGTCGGACCCACGGGTCGGCCCTGCGCGTCGAGCAGGCGGACACTGACGACGCCCGTCGAGACCGTCCGCGAGGCGATGCTCGCCAGCACGATCGTGCGCACCGGCAGCATCTGGCCGAAGGCCAGCTCCAGGCGGCGGACACGACGAGGCGCCACGCAGGTCAGCGGACGGGTGGAGGCGCCGACCTGCGGCGCGGAGAGCTGGTCAGCGGCCACGACGACGGTAGCCAGGCGCAGCTGGCGGAAGGTCCCGCGCGCCAACGCGCAGGCGTTCAGGCTGAACAGCGAGTGCGTGGCGGTGACGCGACCGTAGAGCGAGTCGATGAGCGAGCCGTAGCCCTGCACCGAGGGCAGCCCCGTGAAGACGTTGACGTTGGGGAGACCCAAGCGGTCGTAGAGGTCGCCGTGCGCGCCAGTGGGGTCGACGAGGGCGAAGCGCCCGGTGGAGCCCAGGTAGGCGACGGCGTGCGCCCGGCTGGGCATCACCGACGTGTGCCCCGAGGCCAGGCCGGTCGTCGAGAACAGGGCGAAGACGCCCGCATCGGCGATGATCACGGCGATCAGGGCGCGGCGCCACCGGGCCGAGCGCTCGGGGCGCACCAGCAACACGAGGAGGGCGACGGCCACCGCGAGGCCAACGAGGGCCAGGGGCCGACCCGAGACCGCGTGGGCCACCGCGGTCCCGCTCGCCCCCAGCCAGCGCTCCAGGGCGCCGGGGTTCACCAACTCGGTGACCAGGCCCCCGGCGGCCACCAGGGCCGGCAGCGCCACGAGTGCCCGACGCCCGCGCGAGCGGTGCTCGGGCGCCTCGGGGTGGGTCGCCTGGTCCAGCCACCAGCCGAGCAGCACCAGTAACGCCAGGTCCAAGATGATGACGTTGCGGCTCTGCAGACGCGTCGACCCGTAGAGGGGCAGCCACCAGTAGAGGCGACCGAGCGGGGTGAACGAGCCCCAGGTGGCGAACGCCCCGACCACCGCGACGGCGAGGTAGAGGCGGAAGGGGCGGTCGCTGGGCCGCCAGCCACCCCGGCGCCGGCGCAGGCAGAAGGCGATCAGGGCGCTCCAGGCCGCCAGGCCGACGTAGCCGGTGACCTCGGGGAGGTTGTAGTTGGCGAAGAACCGCGGCTGGCCCAGCACCCCGTTGCCCCCCAGCGCGTCGGGCAGGAACCACAGGGCGCTCCAGCGCACCACCAGGGACCCGGACCCGAAGAACCAGTAGCTGAGGTGCGTGCGCTGGGACTCGGTGATGACCGCCCACCCGGGCAGCAGCTGGGCCAGACCGATCAGGGATCCCCACACGATGCCGATCGCGTTGGCGCCCACCCAGCGGGCCCGCGCGCCCAGCGACGCCGCGCGCCCCGGGACGAGCGCGCGCGCGACGATCACGACGAGGCCGAGCAGCTCCATGTCGGCGATCGCACGCGGCTCGCCCGACAGCGTGGCCAGCGCCCACAGCACGGCGATGCCCAGCACCGGCGGCACCAGACGGCGCACGCCGGGGCCCTCGTCGCCGAGGCGCCGGTGCAGGACCTCCAGGCACAGTACGTACCAGGGCAACAGCGCGAAGCCCTCGACGACCCCCAGATGGATCATCTGGCCGTTCATGGCCCCGGTCAGCGCGTACAGCAGTGCGGGCACCGCGGCCGACCACGTGGTCACGCCGTACCAGCGAAGCAGCGAGAACAGCCCGACGCTGGCCCCGGCGTACACGACGATCAGGTTCAGGGCCCAGATCGCCAGGGGTGCCGGGATCACGAACAGCAGGGTCAGCGGGAAGAACGAGCCGGCGTTCATCCCCCCCAGCAGCGGCGTGCCGCTGTCGGCCAGGGGGTTGAGGAGGGGCAGGTGGCCCGAGCGCAGGATCTCGCCGGTGAGCACCCGCAGCGGGAAGTTCTGCAGGAGGTTGTCCCAGGCCACCGGCGGGTGCCCCAGGAGCGTCGGGACGGCGAAGAGGACCAGGGGAACGCCGATCAGCAGCGCGAGCGCGGTGGCGTCGGCCCGCCGGGGCCGCCGCCACCACACCGCGTCGCGAGGATCCATGATCCCAGTCTCGTCAGCGCCTAGCGCCGTCGGCTACGTGACCCTCCCTGCCGACCACGCCCACCATCGTCCCTGCGCGCCTCGCGCGGGCCCAGCTCTCCGATCTCGCCGGCCAACTCAGCCTCGAAGGCGTCCTCGAATGAACTCTTCGCCGTGGCCGTCGTAGCCGTCGCGGTCGATCGGGCCGGGGGCTCCTCACCGGCCACCGCCTCGACGACCTCACCGGCCAGCGAGAGCGACACCTTGCCCTGCGGGTCGATGTCGTCGACACGCACCTCGAGCGCTTGGCCCAGCTGGAGGACGTCCTCGACCTGGCCGATGCGCCGGCCGCCGTTGAGCGGCGCCATCTTGGAGATGTGGAGTAGCCCATCACGACCGGGCATCAGGTTGACGAAGGCACCGAACTTGGCGATGTTGACCACGCGCCCCTGGTAGATGGCGCCGACCTCCGCCGTGGGCGGGTCGAGGATCATCTCGATGCGCCGGCGCGCCTCGTCGACGGCTCGGCCGTCCTTGGCCCCGATCGTCACGGTGCCCACCACGCCGTCGTCGTCGACCGCGATGTCCGCACCGGTCTCCTGCTGGAGGGTGTTGATCACCTTCCCCTTGGGCCCGATGACCTCGCCGATCTTGTCGATGGGGATCTCGAAGCTCACGATCTTGGGAGCGACCTCGGCGACGCTCTCGCGCGGCTCCGGGATCGCGCTGGTCAGCACGTCCAGGATCGCCAGACGGGCCGTCTTGGCCTGGTGGAGCGCACTCTTGAGCACGTCGGCGGGCAGCCCGTCGATCTTCGTGTCCAGCTGGAGCGCCGTCACGGCGTCGGCCGAGCCAGCAACCTTGAAGTCCATGTCCCCGAAGGCGTCCTCGGCTCCCAGGATGTCGGTCAGGGTGACGTAGCGGTCACCCTCGTGCACCAGGCCCATCGCGATGCCGGCGATCGGCGCCTTGATGGGCACGCCGGCGGCCATCAGCGACAGCGTCGAGCCGCACACCGAGGCCATCGACGTCGAGCCGTTGGACTGCATGACATCCGACACCACGCGCATGGCGTAGGTGAACTCGGACTCACTGGGCAGCACGGGCACCAGGGCCCGCTCGGCCAGCATCCCGTGGCCGACCTCGCGGCGCTTGGGCGCGCCCATGCGGCCGGTCTCCCCCGTCGAGTAGGGCGGGAAGTTGTAGTGGTGCATGTAGCGGCGCCACTCATCGGGGGTGATGGTGTCCAGCTGCTGGCGCATCCGCGGCATGCCCAGCGTCGTGACGTTGACCACCTGGGTCTCGCCGCGCTGGAACATGGCCGAGCCGTGCGTCATCGGGAACAGGTCGACTTCGGCCGACAGGGGCCGGATGTCGGTGACGCCGCGGCCGTCGATGCGCAGGCCCTCCTCGACGATGCGCTGGCGCACGAGGCGCTTGGTCAGCGACCGCACGGCGGCCTTGATCTCGCCGGCCCGGTCGGGCAGCTCGCCCGCCAGGTCGGCCTGGATCGCAGCCGTGGCCTCGTCCAGCGCCGTCTGGCGCGCCTGCTTGTCCGTCAGTCGATTGGCCTGGTCGATCCGGTCCAGCCCGACCGCCTCGACACGGGCCAGCACGTCATCGCTGTAGTCCATGATGGACTGGTACGCCAGCGGCGTGATCGGCCCACGAGCAGCCACGAAGGCGGTCACGAGCTCGCGCTGGAGCTCGACGGACTCGCGGATCCAGGCCTTGGCCAGCTCGAGGCCGTCGGCCAGGGCGTCCTCATCGACCTTGGGTGCACCCTCGGCGTAGCGCGCGAAGGATCCCTCGGTGCCGCCCGCCTCAACCATCATGATGGCGATCTCGCTGTCGGGGCCCTCGCCGAGTGCCCGGCCGGCCACGACCAGCTCGAACAGGGACTCGTCACCCTCGGCAAAGGTGGGGTGCGCGTGCCACTCGCCGTCGGTGCCGTAGGCCATGCGCACTGCGCCGATGGGCCCCTCGAAGGGGATGCCCGAGATCATCAGCGCCGCCGAGGCCGCATTGATGGCCAGGATGTCGTGCGGGTTCTCCTGGTCGGCCGAGAAGACCGTGCCCACGACCTGGATCTCGTTGCGGAACCCCTTGGGGAACGAGGGACGCAGCGGCCGGTCGATCAGCCGGCAGATCAAGATGGCCTGGTCGGACAGCTTGCCCTCCCGCCGGAAGAACGCGCCGGGGATCTTGCCTGCGGCGTAGGCCCGCTCCTCGATGTCGACGGTCAGGGGGAAGAAGTCGATCCCGTCGCGCACCGAGCGCGACGCGGTGACGGTGGCCAGCAGCACGGTGTCGCCGATGCGGGCCAGGACCGCTCCGTCGGCCAGTTGGGCCAGGCGACCGGCCTCGAAGGACAATGTCTTGTCCAGGCCCGCAAGCGGGCGGGAAACGCGAATCGCGTCAGTCATGGGTTCTCCTTAGGTAGCCGGCGCTCCGCTCGGATCCCAGTGGGCGGTCGTCGGAGACCGACGGCCCTCCACTGGCCTCCGAGGGCTCGGATGCGCCAGGTGCCGGCATCTGCCGGCTTCGGCTAGCGACGAATGCCGAGACGGCCGATCAGTGCGCGATACCGCTCGACGTTGCTGTTCTGCACGTAGTCGAGCAGCCGACGCCGCTGGCCAATGAGCTTCATCAGTCCGCGCCGCGTGTGGTGATCGCCGCGGTGAACCTTGAGGTGCTCGGTCAAGTGCGCGATCCGGTCCGTCAAGAGAGCGATCTGCACCTCGGGCGAGCCCGTGTCGGTCGCGTGCACTTGATAGTCCTCAATGATCTGCTGCTTGTCAGCCATAACGTGGTTGCCTTGTGAGTCGGGGGTCCCGATGCGGACCGCCAGAGCGACCCGCACGATCAGCGTCGCTGACCGAGGTCCCAGCCTAGCAGGCTGGCGCTTCGGGCAGCGACCGCCAGGGCGATCTCGCGGCTGGCGGCCGTGTCGCGCCGCATCTGGTCCAGGAGGTCGCCCAGGTCGGCGAAGCGCTCCTGGCCTCGCAAGCGGGCCAGGAGGGCCACCTCCAGCACCTGGTCGTAGAGGTCCACCTCGCGATCGATGAGGTGCACCTCGACCAGCTCGGGCCCGTCCTCGTAGAACTGGGGACGCCGGCCGATCGAGATGGCCGCGGGCGCGATCGCCCCCTCGGGCAGACGGGCCAGACCCGCGTACACGCCCGCCGGCGGACGCACCAGCTCGGCGGGCAGGTCGAGGTTCGCGGTCGGGAAGCCGAGCTCGCGTCCTCGGCGGTCGCCCGAGACGACGATCGCTCGCCAGGTCAGGGGCCGCCCCAAGATGGCCGCCGCGCGGGCCAGGTCGCCGCTCGAGATGGCAGCGCGCACCCCGGTCGACGACCAGCGGGCACCCTCGCCCTGGCTGGGCACGGCGGTGACGGTGAAGTCGTGGGCCCGCCCCGCAGCCTCGAGGCTCGCCACCGATCCCTGACGGTCGTGGCCAAAGCGGAAGTCGTCGCCCACGACGATGTCGACGGCCGCCAGCTCGCTAACCAGCACCCGCTCAACGAAGGCGTCCGCGGTCTCGGCGGCCAGGGAGCCGTCGAAGCGCACGACGCGCACCAGGTCGACCCCGAGACGCTCGAGCCCCGCCAGGCGCTGGTCCAGGGTCTGGATCATGCCCGGCGCGCGCTCGGGCCGCAGTGTGCGCGCCGGATGCGGGTCGAAGGTGACCACGGCCCGGCGCGCGCCGTGCGCACCAGCCAGCTCAGCCATGCGCGCCAGCACCACCTGGTGGCCGCGGTGCAGGCCGTCAAAGACGCCCACTGCGACCGAGCTGCGCCCGGGCACCAGGGCCGTGGTCTCGCCGTCGCGCCACACGATCACGGCGCTCAACCTATCGGCCGCGCGTCTGGCGGCAGGACGACGATGGGCCACCACGAGCCCGCACGCGCCTCGAGCACGGCCACCAACTCGCCGGCACCGTCCACCGCGGCACGCGGACCCGGGCCCGTCGATCCCTCGACGGGTCGCCCCGCGCGCACCCGCGCGCAGGCGTCCTCGGTGAGCGCCACAGTCTCCAGCGACGCGACCAGGGTGCGCGAGGGCGCCACGACGGACTCGCCCGCGGCCAGCCGGCGCTCGAGCTCGTCGAGCGGCAGCGCGTCGTCGACCGAGAGGCTGCCACTCGACTGGCGCCGCAGGGCCGCCAGGTGCCCGACCGTGCCGAGGCGCTCGGCCAGGTCACTGGCCAGGACCCGCACGTAGGTGCCGGTCGAGCACGCCACGGTGAAGTCCCACTCGTTCTCGCCGGCCCCGCGTCGCACGTCGAAGCGCTCCACGCGGATGGCGCGGGGGGCGCGCTCGACCTCCTGGCCCTCGCGGGCCAGCGCGTACAGCCGGCGCCCGCCCACCCGCACCGCCGACACCATCGGGGGCACCTGCCACTGCTCGCCCGTCAGGGTCGCCGCAGCCGCGGCGACGGCCTCGAGGGTCACGGCGGGAACGGGCTGGCGCGCGACGACCTGGCCGGTGGCGTCCAGCGAGTCGGTGGCCTCCCCCAGTCGCAGGGTGCCGTCGTAGACCTTGCGCGTGGCCTGCGCGAAGCGCAGCAGTCGCGTCGCCGGGCCCACGCCCACGACCAAGAGCCCTGTAGCCATCGGATCCAGGGTGCCCGCGTGACCGACACGGCGTTCGTGCAGCAGCCGGCGCACGATGGCCACCACGTCGTGACTGGTGTGCCCGCTCGGTTTGTCGAGCAGGAGGGCTCCGCTAGTCACGAGGACGGCGCAGGATCCGCTCGACGGCCTCGCCCGCCACCACCGCCGGGTCGGCCCGGAAGTTCAGGCGCGGCGTCCGCTTCATGCGCGTCTGCTGATTGACCACCGCCTGCAGGGCGACGCGACCCTCCTCGAGGGCCTCGGCCGCCGCTGGCGGCAGCGAGTCGAAGTACACGGTCGCCTGGCGGAGGTCCGGCGCCGTCTCGACCCCGGTCACGGTGAGGAATCCGAGCCGCGAGTCCTCGTCCGCCCAGCGCACCAGGGTGTCCGAGATCACCTCGCGCAAGATCTCGTTGACCCGGGCCACGCGGGGATAGCCGTGACGCCGCTCGGTACCCATGGCCTAGGCCGAGCGCGGGATCTCGCGCTCCTCGAACGTCTCGATGATGTCGCCTTCCTTGAGGTCCTGGTAGTCCGAGAGGCCGACGCCGCACTCGTAGCCAGCCGCGACCTCGCGGGCGTCGTCCTTGAACCGGCGCAGCGACGAGACCGTCCCCTTCCAGATGATGACGCCTTCGCGCAAGAACCGGACGCGCGACCCGCGGGTGATGACGCCCGAGCGCACGAAGCACCCGGCGATCGCGCCCACGCGAGGCACCCGGAAGATCTCGCGCACCTCGGCCTCGCCGGTGACGACCTCCTCGTAGACCGGAGTCAGCAGCCCCAGCATGGCGGCCTCGAGCTCCTCGATGAGCTTGTAGATGACCTCGTAGGTGCGGATGGACACGCTCTCGGACTCGGCCAGCTCCCGGCTGCGCCGGTCCGGGCGAACGTTGAAGCCGATGATCGTGGCCCCGGAGGCTCGCGCCAGCTGGACGTCGTTCTCGGTGATGCCACCCACGCCGCGGTGCACGATGACCAGGCGGACCTCGTCGCGCTCGAGCTTGCGCAGGGACTCCGTGCAGGCCTCGAGCGATCCCTGCACGTCAGCCTTGAGCACGATGTTGAGTGTCGCGGTCTCGCCGCGCTGGATCTGCTCGAACAGGTCCTCGAGTCGCGTGCCACTGCCCGCCGCGATGGGCTGGTAGCCCACCAGGCGGACGCGCTGCGCGCGGGCCTCACCCAGCTCTCGCGCCTGGGACAGGTCGTCGGTGGCGCGCACCTCGTCACCGGCCAGGGGCGGCTCGCTGAAGCCCAGGACCTGGACCGGCGTGGAGGGTCCCGCCCACTTGACCTGCTGGCCCCGATCGTTCACCAGTGCCTTCACGCGGCCCCAGCCGGCGCCGGCCACCACCGGGTCGCCGACCTCCAGGCGACCCTTCTGCACCATCACCGTGGCAACCGGGCCCCGCCCGACCTCCAGGTTGGCCTCCAGCACGACGCCCACGGCACGACCTTCGGCGCGGGCCTCGAGCTCGGCCACCTCGGCGACCAGCACGACCTGCTCGAGCAGCTCGTCGATCCCCAGGCCCTGCAGGGCCGAGATCTCCACCGTGATGGTGTCGCCGCCCCAGCGCTCGGGCACCAGGCCCCGCTCGCTGAGCTGCTGGAGCACGCGGTCCGGGTTGGCGTCGGCCTTGTCGATCTTGTTGATGGCCACGATGATGGGAACCTGAGCCACGCGGGCGTGGTCGATCGCCTCGATGGTCTGGGGCATCACACCGTCGTCAGCGGCCACCACCAGGATCACGATGTCCGTGACCTCGGCACCGCGAGCGCGCATGGCGGTGAACGCCTCGTGGCCCGGCGTGTCGATGAAGGCGATGACGTGCCCGTTCCAGTCCACGGTGTAGGCACCGATGTGCTGGGTGATGCCGCCGGCCTCGCCGGCCACCACGTTCGCGTTGCGGATGCGGTCAAGCAGTTTGGTCTTGCCATGGTCGACGTGACCCATCACCGTCACCACGGGTGGCCGCGGCGACGCCGGGATCTCGGCGTCCAACTCGTCCTCGTCGAAGAAGCGCGCCAGCAAGGCGGCCTCCTGCTCCTCGCCCGGGTCGACCAGCCGCACCGAGGCCCCCACCTCGGCGGCGTAGAGCTCGATCATGTCATCGCTGAGCGCCTGGACCGCGGACACGATCTCGCCCTGCAGGAACAGGAAGCGGATCAGGTCGGCGGCCGAGCGGTTCAACTTGGGTCCCACGTCCTTGGCCGTCGAGCCCCGCTCGATGATGATCTCGCCCTCGGGCACCGGCGCGGTGCTCGGCTGCCAGGTGGTCATCTGCGTCGGCTCGAGCTCCTCGACGCTGCGCCGGCGGCGCCGGGTGACCTTGCGCTGCGAACCGCGCGGGCCTCCACCGCCGCGGGCGGGCGGGCGGTTGCCCACGGGCGCGCCGGGTCGGGGGGCGCCGAATCCGGTCCCGGTGCGCGGAGCGCCCGTGCGTGGCGGGCCGGCGGGCCGAGACATCGGCCGCGCACCCGTGGCCGGGCCCCGTCCCGCGGACGGAACCGGTCGACGCGCGCCCGGCGGCGGCGGGATCGGCCGACCCGTGGCGCTCAGGGGGCGCCGCGGCGGCGGCGGGATGGGCCGCCCGCTCGGTGAGAGTGGTGGGCGCGAGGGCGTGGAGGGTGTCCCCTCGCCGGCGGCCGGGCGCTGCGTGGGGCGGATCGTCGTGGGGCCATCGGGGGACGGCGGGCGTGGCGTGACGGGTCGGACGGGCGCTGTCCGGCTGCGCACGCCGCGGGTGGGTTCGGCGGCCGGAGTCGCCGGTGCCGGCGCGCTCGGGGGTGCGGACGCGGCCGGCGCCTCCACGGGTGCGGCGGGCACCTCGACGCGCGGTGGCGTCACGGGCGCGGCCTCGGGAGCCGCCGGGGCGACAGTCACCACCGGGGCGGAGTGCTCGTCGGCCGCTGGGGCCGCGCGGCGCAGGCCGTCGGTGTCGGCTCGCCGCCGGATGCGGTCAGCCTGGGCGTCCTCAATGGACGCCGAAGGACTCGACACGCCAATGCCCAGCTTCTGCGCGAGCGCGAGCAACTCCTTGCTGGACATGCCCAGCTCCTTGGAGAGCTCGTGAACCCGGATCTTCTTCAACGACAACACGTTCCCTTACGCCGCGTGCGCCAGACGCACGAACACCTATTCTTCCACACTCGCCCTGGCAACTTCGTCGCCCAGAGCCTCCGCCTCGGCCGGGTCAATGGGAGCGCGCAGTGCTCGCGCCAGCACCGAGGCGCTCAGACGCTCCCCGCACGGTCCGCCGCGGCACCACCAGGCGCCCCGCCCCGGCCCGCGACCGAGGTACCACGAGCCCTCCGGTGTCCGACCAGCACGCTGGAGTTCGTCGTCCTCCCGCGTCCGGCGGCACACGATGCACGTGCGCTGGGGTCCTATGCGTCCCCCTCCACCGCTGGTTCCTGGTGCTCCTCAGACGCCCCGGCACCTTCGTGGGCCGCCTCGTGGACCGTCTCGTGGGCCGCCTCGTGGACCGTCTCGTGGGCCGCCTCGTGGACCGCCTCGTGGACCGTCTCGTCGACCACGACGTCGTCCTCCGTCCACACCTCGTCGACGACCTCCTCGACCTCCTCGTTCTCCGAACGGATGTCGATGCGCCACCCAGTCAGTCGCGCGGCCAGCCGGGCGTTCTGCCCCTCCTTGCCAATGGCCAACGAGAGCTGCTGGTCGTGCACGATCACCGTGGCCACGCCCTCCTCGTCGTCGAGCTGCACGCCACGCACGCGCGCAGGCGCCAGGGCGGCCTGGATGAAGCTGATGGTGTCGTCGCTGAAGGGCACCACGTCGATGCGCTCGCTGCGCAGCTCGTTGGTCACGTTGCGCACCCGCGATCCGCGCGCGCCCACGCAGGCCCCCACCGGGTCGACCATCGAGTCGTTCGAAGCCACGGCGATCTTGGTGCGATGTCCCGGCTCGCGGGCGATCGCCTTGATCTCCACGACCCCGTTGGCGATCTCGGGCACCTCGATCTCGAAGAGCTTGGCCACCAGGGCCGGATGCGTGCGGCTGACCACGATCTGGGGGCCCTTGCTCGTCTTGCGCACCTCGACGATGTACACCTTGATGCGCGCGCCGTGCTCGTAGCGTTCGAAGGCGATCTGCTCGGCCTGGGGCAGGAGGGCCTCGACGCGACCCAGGTCCAGCAGCGTGTACCGGTTGTCGACCTGCTGGACGGTCCCCGAGACGATGTCGCCTTCGCGATTGGCGAACTCCTCGTACATCTGGCGACGCTGAATGTCCCGGATCAACTGCATCAGGACTTGCTTGGCCGTCTGGGCGGCGATGCGGCCAAAGTCGTCGGGGGTGGCGTCCCACTCGCGCACCACCTCGCCCTCGCCGTTCAGCTCCAGGCCCCACACCTTGATCTCGCCGGTCTCGGGGTTGATCTCGACCTCGGCGTCCTCGGCCGAGTCGGGACGGCGCTTGTAGGCGGCCAGGAGCGCGTTGGCCAGGGCCACCAGGAGCTCGCCCTCGTCGATGTTCTGATCCCGCGCGATCTGCCCCAACGCCTCGAGGAATTCGAAGTTCGCCATCACGTGCCTTTCTTGCTCGAACCCGTGGCAGCCGGCCGCGGGGTCGGGCCCCAGTGGAACACCGTGCGAGCCCGCTCGATCTGGGCCAGGGGGACGCTGACCAGCCCAACCTCGGGATCCTCGATCGTCACCGTCGTCTCGGTCGCCTCGCGCAGAGGTCCCTCCAGGCGCCGGGTGGGGGCGTCGTCGCGATGCTCGCGCAGGGTGACGACCTCCCCCACGGCGCTCGCGAAGTGGCGGGGCGTGCGCAGCCGGCGCTCCAGGCCCGGACTCGAGACCTCGAGGGTGTAGCGAGATTCGATCGGGTCGCTCTCGTCGAGCCAGCGCGACAGGGCCCGGCTGGCTGCCGCCAGCGTGTCGACGTCGACGCCACCCTCGCGCTCGACGGTCACCTGGAGAGTGCCGCCCGTGAACTCGAGGTCGTAGAGGCTCAGGCCCAGGGAGCCCAGGATGTCCGCCACCGGCGCCTCCAGCTCCATCTCGACCTCCTCTACCGGCAATAAAAAACGCGGGCCCAAGGCCCGCGTCAACGAGTCCATACGTCCATTGCGGACTGTCGGAGAAAGTATAGCAGCGCGGTTCCCGCACCGCATGGCTCAGTAGGCCTTGGCGACCACCGCGACCAGGTCGGACTCATCCACGGACCCTGGCAGAGAGCCGTCGGGACGTTGAATGCACCGCACGCTTACCGCGTGGCGGTTCAGCTCGTCCTCGCCCGCCTCGCCGAGCAGGCCCCAGGGAACCCGCGCGAAGCCTTCCTGGGCGGCCTCGATGGCCTGGGCCACCGTGCCGACGTCGTGGGTGGCCTGGCTGCGGCGCTCGAGCGCCAGGGCCAGCAGGTTCGCCTGCACCGCCTCGAGCAGCTCGCGCACCGTCTCGACGACCCGGGAGCGCTCCACGCTCTGGCGCGACCCGTCGTCGCGCCGCACCAGCGTCACGGTGCCCGCCGCCAGGTCGCGGGGCCCGATCTCGGCGCGCACGGGCACGCCCTTGATCTCCCAGTCGGTCACCCGCCGCCCGAAGGATCCGCGCGCCCGGTCCCGCTCGACCGCGATGCCGGCTGCGCTCAGCTCTTCGGTCACGTCGGCGCACGCCTCGTCGAGGGCGTCGTCCTCGCGCACGGCGAGCACGACGACGGCCGTCGGCGCCAGACGCGGGGGGACGACCAGACCGCGATCGTCACCGTGGGCCATGATCAGCCCGCCGATCACCCGCGTCGAGGCTCCCCACGAGGTCGTGTGGCACCACGTCGACTGGCCGCTCTCGTCCTGGAAGGCCACGCCGAAGGCCCGGGCGAAGTTCTGGCCCAGCTCGTGGCTGGTGCTCATCTGGAGCGCCTTGCCGTCACGCATCATCCCCTCGCAGGTGATCGTGTTGATGGCACCGGCGAAGCGTTCGCGGGGCGACTTGAACCCCTCGAAGACGGGCACCGCGAGCACGTTGACCAGGAAGTCACGGTAGACGTCGCGGTGGATCGTGGTGGCGAACGCCGACGCGTCGGCGGCCGTGGCGTGTGCCGTGTGGCCCTCTTGCCACAGGAACTCCGACGAGCGCAGGAACAGCCGCGGGCGCAGCTCCCAGCGCACGACGTTGGCCCACTGGTTCAGCAGCAGGGGCAGGTCCCGGTAGCTCTGGATCCACTTGGCCATGTACTCACCGATGACCGTCTCGGAGGTGGGGCGAATGATGACGGGTTCGGCCAGCTCCTCGCCCCCCGCGAAGGTCACCACGGCCAGCTCGGGGCTGAAACCCTCCACGTGCTCGGCCTCGCGGGCGAAGTAGCTCTGCGGGATGAACAGGGGGAAGTAGGCGTTGCGCGCCCCAGTCGCCTTGATGCGGCGGTCCATCTCGGCCTGCACGTGCTCCCAGAGCGCGTAGCCGTAGGGCCGGATCACCATCGTCCCGCGCACGGGCCCGTTCTCGGCCAGCTCGGCCTTGGCTACGACGTCCTGATACCAGCGAGGAAAGTCCTCGTCCTGGGGGGTGAGGGCAGTCGGGGTCGCCACAGGTCTCCTTCGGCTGGCGGTGGCGACAGCCTACCGGGCGCCCGAGGCTCAGTCGGGGTGCTTGCTCGAGCGCTGCCGGATCCGGGCGATGCGCTCACCGGACCGATTCACATCCAGCCCGCGGTCCTCCAGGAGCCCGGCCCGGTCCGCGGCCGCCTCGGCCTCGGCTCCCGTGTCGCGAGCCGCCAGGCGCGCCTCGACCCCTTCGTCGGCGATGCGCTGGGCCTCCTCGACGAGTGCGGCGACCATGTCGCCCTCGGGCACGACGCGGATGATCTGCCCCTTGATGAAGAGATGCCCGCGGTGTCGTCCGGCCGCGATCCCCAAGTCGGCGTGGCGCGCCTCGCCTGGCCCGTTGACCACGCAGCCCATCACGGCCACCTGCAGCGGCAGGTCGAGGGCCTCGAGGGCCTCCTGGGCCGCGCGGGCCACGCCGATCACGTCGATCTCGGCCCGCCCGCAGCTCGGGCAGGCGATCAGGTCCAGGCCCCGCCTCTCGCGCAGGCCCAGGGCCTCGAGCAGCTGGCGACCAGCCCGGGCCTCCTCGACCGGGTCGGCGGTCAAGGAGTAGCGGATGGTGTCACCGATGCCCTCGGCCAGCAGCGTGCCGATGCCGACGGTTCCCTTGATGAGGCCGCCGGGAGGTGGCCCGGCCTCGGTGACCCCGAGGTGCAGCGGATGGTCGAAGGTCTCCGAAGCCAGGCGATAGGCCGCGATCATCGTGGCCACCGAGGACGCCTTCACCGAGATCTTGACGTCGGTGAAGTCCACGTCGGCGAAGTAGGCCAGTTCCTGACGGGCCGACTCCACCAGGGCCTCGGGCGTCGCGCCCCCGAAACGTGCGTAGAGGTCGGGATGCAGGCTGCCCGCGTTGACCCCGATGCGGATGGGGACGCCGCGGTCCTTGGCCTCGCGAGCCACCAGCCGGATCTCCTCGGGCTTGCGGAGGTTCCCGGGGTTCAGGCGCAGGCCGTGGACGCCCGCCTCGAGGGCGGCCAACGCCATCTCCACGTGGAAGTGGATGTCGGCGACGATGGGAACCGGGGAGCGCGGCACGATCAGGGCCAGTCCCTCGGCGGCGGCCTGGTCGTTGCACGTGCAGCGCACGATGTCGGCGCCGGCGGCCGCCAGCGCGTAGACCTGCTGCAGGGTCCCCTCGACGTCCGCTGTCTTCGTGGTCGTCATCGACTGCACCGAGACCGGAGCCTGGCCGCCGACCTTGACCGAGCCGACCGAGATCTGGCGGGTCGGGCGACGCGGGGCGAGCAGCGCGGACGAGATTTCCATGCTTCCATTCTGCCGCGCTCGGGTCCCGGCGGGACCGCCGCTAGAAGGGATTGGCGATCGGGTGGACGATGTCCAGGTAGAGCGTGCTGGCGAACAGGGCCAGGAGCACCGCGACGAAGGCGAAGACGACGGGGTTCAGGCGCGCCAGGTCGGCGTGGTAGCGGCGTCCCCGCCGGCTGCGGATGCGCTCGTAGGTGGCCACAGCGATGTAGCCACCGTCGAGGGGCAGCAGGGGCAGCAGGTTCATCAGCCCGACGAAGATGTTCACGGCCATCAGGACTTCGAGCAACACCCCGGGGCCGAGCGCAGCGCTCTGCACCGCGAGGCGGACCACGCCCACGATCGACTGGGGACGCGACAGCTGCACGCTGGGTCGGTTGGCCACCGACGCGTTGGTGATCTGGTGGTACAGGCTGACGAACTCCCCCGGCGAGAAGACATGCACCAGACCATGGACCGACAGAGCTGCCACCTCGCCCACCCGCGAGAACGCTCCGGGGATCGACGCCAGCCACGACTGGCGCACGACCTGGTCGACCAGCGTGACGCCGATATAGCCCTCGGGCCGCGATCCGGTGTCCAGGCGCTGGCCACCGACCTGGAGGCGCTGGCCGTTGACGGGCGTGGCCACGAGCGTGCGTGTCGCCGAGCCACGCTCGACGACCAGGCGCAGAGGGCGACCGATGTGGTCGTGGACCAGCGTGACCAGGGTCTGGGCGCTGCGCACCGCCTGACCGTCCACCGAGACGATGCGGTCGCCCACGTGCAGGCCCGCCAGCTGGGCGGCGTTGCGCGCGTGCCCGTCCCAGTGCGTGAACGACCCGATCGCCACGTGGCTCGGCGAGGGCAGGCCCACCAGGGACAGCGAGGCCCACGCCAGCACCAGGGCCATGACGCCGTGCATCAGCGATCCCGCCCCGGCGAACAGCACCTGCCGGGGGTAGCTGGCCGCCCGGTAGGTCCGGGGCTCAAGCTCGGCGGGCAGCTCGTCGGCCCACGTCATGCCCGGGATCTTGACGTAGCCGCCCAGTGGGAGCAGGCGCAGGCCGTAGCGCGTCTCGCCCACCGTCGTGGACCAGATCACCGGGCCAAAGCCCACGAAGAAGTCGGTGACGACCAGTCCCGCCCGCTTGGCCGTGATGAAGTGCCCGAACTCGTGGCCCACCACCATGACGACCAGCGCACCGATCACCGTGGGCAGCGCCCATCCCCCGATCCAGTCCAGTGCGGCGGCGACCAGTGCCACTCCGGCGACGAAGGGGATCAGTGACGCTCGCCCGTTCACGAGTGCACGGTAATGGCGCGAGCCGCCCGATCGCGCGCCGCGGCGTCGTGGGCGACGACGTCAGCGACCTCGCGCATCGGCCCGTCGACGAATCCGTCCATCACGGTGGCCACTACCGGGACGATCTCGGACCAGCGCAGGCGCCCGGCCAGGAACGCGTCGACGGCGACCTCGTTGGCGCCCGACAGCCAGGCCGCCGCGGCACCGCCCGCACGGGCGGCCGCGTAGGCGAGCGGAATCGCGGGGAACGCCTCCACGTCGGGCGGCTCGAAGGTCAGCGACAGGCGCTGCGTCAAGTCGAGGGCGCCCCACCCGTCAGCCAGACGTTCGGGATACCCGAGGCCGTAGGCGATGGGCAGGCGCATGTCGGGCCGCGCCAGCTGGGCCAGCAGCGACCCGTCGACGTACTCGACCATCGAGTGCACAATGGACTGGGGATGCACCACGACCTTGACCCGGTCGACCTCGATGCCAAAGAGGGCCGAGGCCTCGAGGACCTCGAAACCCTTGTTCATCAGCGTGGAGGAGTCGACGGTGATCTTGGGCCCCATCGACCACGTCGGGTGGTGCAGGGCGTCTTGCCTGGTCGCCTCGGCTAGACGGTCGCGCGTCCAGCCGCGAAACGGGCCGCCCGATGCGGTCAGCCACAGGGCGCGCACATCCGGGTGGCCCGGGGCGCTCGACCCGGCCAGGCACTGGTGGATGGCGCAGTGCTCCGAGTCCAGTGGCACGACCTCGGCACCGGGCGTGGCCCGGACGCGCTCGACCAGCGGCGCGGCGGCGATGAAGGACTCCTTGTTGGCCAGGGCCAGACGCTTGCCGGCCGCCAGCGCGGCCAGGGTCACGGGCAAGCCGGCGAAGCCCACCACCGCGTTGACCACGATGTCGGCCTCTCGGGCCAGCTGCGCGAGCCCCGCGGGACCCGCGACCACGTCCGCGCGCCCCGCGAGCTTGCCGGCCATCATCGCGCGGTCCTCCTCGCGCGCGACGCCGATGTGGGTCACCGCGAACTCGCGCGCGATGTCGGCCAGCTCGTCGAGACGCCGCGCCGCGGCCACCGAGACCAACGTGAACTCCTCACGGTGGCCCCGCAGCACCTCCAGCGTCTGACGGCCGATCGAGCCCGTCGCCCCGAGCAGGGCCACCCGGCGCGCCATCGCTAGACCGGGTGGACCGCGTGGACCAGGTAGAAGACCGTCGGCAGGACGAACAGGAGGCTGTCGATGCGGTCCAGGAGCCCCCCGTGGCCCGGCAGGATGCGACCGAGATCCTTGACGCCCAGGGTCCGCTTGATCATCGACTCGAACAGGTCGCCCAAGGGAGCCACGATCGCCACGGCGACCCCCGCCTCCAGCGCGAGCGACATCGACCACGGGTGCATCCGGCTGACCACGAGGGCGGCCACCAGGGTGATCACGGTCCCGCCGATCAGGCCCTCGATCGTCTTGTGGGGCGAGAGAGCCTTGCTGAGCGGGCGCCGGCCGATCCAGCGACCTACGAAGAGCGCCCCGGTGTCGTTGGCCACCGTCATGACCAGGGCACCGAAGAGGATCGCGATGCCGTGACGGTCCGGGGAGTACCGGGGAGCCACCAGGGCGGCCGCGTACGAGCCCAGGATCCCGACCCAGGCGTAGACGAAGATCGTCGCACCCAGGCCGTCGAGGACGTCGAGCAGCCGGAAGGCGCTGAAGTACCAGATGAAGCCTAAGATCACGAGCAGCACGGTGATGGCGGCAACGGCCGGCAAGCCCTTGTTGTAGACCGCGATGTCGACCACGGCCACCGCCACCAGGGCCAGGATCGTGGCGGGGTGCGCCCCCGCGCGCCGGAAGCCGGCCAGCGCCTCGCCTGCCGCACCGACCATCACGATCAGGACCAGGACCAGCACGGCCAGTGGTCCGGTGAGGAACGCGGCCACGGCGATGACCGCGAGCCCGAGACCGGTGGCAGTCGCCAAGGAGACGCTGCGCCCGGGGGTCTGGCGCACGGCGCGGCCCGCCAACAGGTCGCCCCGGGCGGCACGCCGTGTCCGGGCCACCGGTGTGGGCTCGGGCTCGGGCTCGGGACGCGGCGCCTCATCGAGGATCTGCTCCTCGCTCGCCGGTGCCGGCTCATCGATGAACTCCCAGGGTCGCGTGCCCGTCTCGCGCGGGGCTCCCGCCAGCATCGAGGCGTCGAACTGCTCCTCGTGGGCCACCCAGTCGGCCTCGCCCTCGCGCCACGCCGGCCCGGGCACCCCGGCCCAGGGGTCTTCGGACGGCTCGCCGGCCACCACGATGGGGACCTGGCCCGTGGGCGCCTCGGTCCAATGTGGCAGGGCCGACTCGCTGGAGCCGCTCGCGGCATCGGCCGCTAGCTCTGCCCCGCTGACCGTCACCCGTGCGTCGGTCGGGCTGACTACCGGGTGGCGAGCCGTTGGCTCGTCCTCGCGCGGGTCTTCGTCAGACTTCAAGCAGCTCCTGCTCCTTGTGCTCGAGCAGCTCATCGATGCGGGTGACCTCATCGTGGGTCATCTTCTCGAGCGCCTTCTCCAGGCGCTCCATCTCATCTTTGGGCAGCCCGTCCTTCTCCATGGACTCGAGCTCTTGGCGAGCGTGGCGACGAATGGCCCGCAGGGCCACCCGCCCCTCCTCGGCCCGACCGCGCACGACCTTGACGAACTCGCGTCGCCGCTCCTCGGTCAGGGTCGGGAAGGACAGCCGGATCACCTGGCCATCCGACGACGGGTTCAAGCCGAGATCGGAGTCCCGGATCGCCTTCTCGATGGCGTGCATGGCCCCCTTGTCGAAGGGAGACACGACCAGCAGGCGTGGCTCGGGGATCGAGAAGCTGGCCAGCTGCTTCAGCGCGGTGGCCGCGCCGTAGTAGTCGACCGACAGACCCTCGACCAGCGCCGACGACGCCCGTCCCGAGCGAACCGCGCCGAACTCGGTCCTCACGTGCTCGATCGCGTGGGCCATCTTTTCGCGCGCCTCCTCGATGACGAGGTCAGCCATCTCGGCGTCCATCACCTCACCAGCGTACCGATAGCGTCACCGTCAAGCACGTGACCCAGGTTCCCCGCCTTCATCAGGTCGAAGACCCGAATGGGCAGGTTGTTGTCCTTGCAGAAGGTGATCGCCGTCAGGTCCATCACCCGCAGCTCGCGCGCGATGATCTCGTCAAAGGAGATCTCCGTGAAGCGCTGCGCCTCGGGATGCTGTCGCGGATCTTGGTCGTAGACGCCGTCGACGCCACCGTGCGTGCCCTTCAGCACGAGGTCCGCCTCGATCTCGGCGGCGCGCTGCGCGGCGGGTGTGTCGGTCGTGAAGTAGGGGTTGCCCATGCCAGCCGCGAAGATGACGACGCGCCCCTTCTCGAGGTGGCGCACCGCGCGCCGGCGGATGTAGGGCTCGGCCACCTGGTCCATCCCGATCGCCGACATCACGCGCGTGGGCCGGCCGTGGCTCTCGATCGCGTCCTGGAGAGCCAGCGCGTTGATCACGGTGCCCAGCATCCCCATGAGGTCCGAGTTCGCCCGGTTCATGCCGGCCATGGCGCCAGTGGCGCCCCGCCAGATGTTCCCGCCACCTACGACCACCGCCAGCTCCAGACCACCGCGATCCATCGCGGCGGCGATCTCGCGGGCCAGGAAGTCGACCGTCGTCGCGTCGATCGTCTCGTCGCTGGCGGCTGACGCCAGCGCCTCGCCCGACATCTTGAGCACGAGCCGACGCATGATCAGGCCCCGACGACCACCTGGGCGAACGCCCGCACTGTGGCGCCGTGCAGGAACTGCTCGACGGACATCTTCTCGTCGCGGACGTAGGCCTGCTCGAGGAGCACCCGGTCCTTGAACCACGCGTTGAGGCGCCCCTCCACGATCTTGGGCAGGGCGGCCTCCGGCTTGCCTTCGTGCCGCGAGATCTCCTCGACCGTGGCGCGCTCGGCGGCCACCAGGTCGGCGGGCACCTCGTCGCGTGTCACGTATTGCGGACGCGCGAAGGCAATATGGACGGCCACCTCGTGGACGACCTCGGGTGTGGCGTTCGCGACCACTACGGCCACCGCGTTCACCCCGCGACCCGACTGCTGATGCAGGTAGGTCTCGACCACCTCGCCGGGCCCTGCGGACAGGCGCACGACGCGCCCGACCGAGATGTTCTCCTTCAAGGTGGTCAGCATCTGCTCGAGTCGCTCGCGGAATTCGTCGATCGCCCCTTCGCCATGCGCGGCAACCTGCGTGGCCATCTCGTCGGCCAACGCCACGAAGGCGTCGGACTTGGCCACGAAGTCGGTCTCGCAGCGCAACTCGACGATGGCCGCCGCGGACCCGTCGCGCACGACGGCGACGGCGCCCTCGCCGGCCTCGCGGTCGGCCCGCTTAGCGGCCGACGCCAAACCCTGGACCCGCAGCCACTGCGTCGCTGCCTCGAAGTCTCCGTCGCTGGCCTCCAGGGCGCGCTTGGCATCCATCATGCCCACTCCCGTAGCTTGGCGCAGGGCCTGGACGTCCTTGGCGGTGATTGCCACCTGTATCTCCTTCTAGACTCTCGAACTTCACTACTCGGCCTCGGCAGCCAGCGGCGTCTCGACCTCTCCGGTCCCCTCGCCGGGAGCGGGGGCCGCGGCGACAACCTCGGGCTCGCTGGGGGCGGGGACCTCGGCGACAACCTCGGGCTCGCTGGGGGCGGGGACCTCGGCGACAACCTCGGGCTCGCTGGGGGCGGGGACCTCGGCGACAACCTCGGGCTCGCTGGGGGCGGGGACCTCGGCGACAACCCCGGGCTCGCTGGGGGCGGGGACCTCGGCGACAACCTCGGGCTCGCTGGGGGCGGGGACCTCGGCGACAACCTCGGGCTCGCTGGGGGCGGGGGCCGACTCAGTCGCGGCCGCCTGCGCTGCGCGCGTCGCGCTCACCCGATTCTGGCGCACGTACCGGCCCTCGACAACCGCCTCAGCCACCAGACGTGCCATCAGGGCACCCGCGCGAATCGCGTCGTCGTTGCCCGGGATCACGAAGTCGATCACGTCGGGGTCGCAGTTGGTGTCCACGACGGCCACCACGGGAATGCCCAGCTTGCGCGCCTCCGTGACCGCAATCTGCTCCTTCTTCGTGTCGATCACGAAGATGGCGTCGGGCACTCGTTCGAGGGCCGCAATGCCGCCCAGGTTGCGATCCAGCTTCTCGAGCTCGCGCGCGTGGCGCAGTGCCTCGCGCTTGGGCATGCTGTCGAAGTCTCCGGCGCGCTGCATCGCGCGCAGCTCGCTCATGCGGCGCACCCGCCCGTGCACGGTGGCGAAGTTGGTCAGCATGCCGCCCAGCCAGCGCTGGTTGACGTAGGGCATGCCGCAGGCCTGTGCGTAGTCCGCGATGGGTCCCTGGCTCTGCTTCTTGGTCCCCACGAACAGCACCGTTCCACCCTGAGAGACCAACTCGCGCACGAAGGCGTAGCTCGCCTCGATGCCCGTGAGCGTCTTGCGCAGGTCGATCAGGTAGATGCCATTGCGCTCACCCAGGATGAAACGACGCATCTTTGGGTTCCACCGGCGGGTCTGGTGCCCGAAGTGCACCCCCGCATCCAGCAGCTCCTGCAAGGTGACCAGTGCCACGCGTCGTCCTTTCGTCCGGTTGCTGACCAGGGGAGCGCCGCGAGCGACGACCGTCCGATATCCCTCGGCCCATTGTCCATGCCCTCCCACCGCGGGAGGGCCTGACCATGCTAGTCGACTCAGCCGCGGGGGTGCGTCTGGCGGTGGATGGCCTGGAGCCGCGTCTTGGTCACGTGCGTGTAGAGCTGGGTCGTCGCCAGGCTCGCGTGGCCGAGCAACTCTTGGACGTGGCGCAGATCGGCGCCGCCCTCCAGCAGGTGCGTGGCGTAGGTGTGGCGCAAGGCGTGCGGGTAGACGTGGCCGCTCGCCGCGCGCCGGTCCAAGATCCGCCGCACGTCGCGGGGACCGAGGCGCCGCCCGCGGTGGTTCACGAAGAGGGCGTCGCCGCACTGCTCGGGGTCGGCCACGTCGTCGCGGGCGTCGTCGACCCACGTGCGGATCGCCTCGAGCCCCCGACGGTGCAGCGGCACGACGCGCTCCTTGCGCCCCTTGCCCCGCACGCGCAAGGTACCGCGGGCCCAGTCCACACTCCCGCGGTCGAGGTCGCACAGCTCGCTCACCCGCACGCCCGCCCCATAGAGAACCTCGCAGACCGCCCGATCGAGGATGGCCCACTCGTCGTCTCCCCAGTCCTCGTCGAGGAGGGCGGCGAGCTGCTCCCGTGCGACCACCACCGGTAGCCGGGCCGGCGGCCGGGGTGCCAGGAGGCGGCTGGCCGGGTCGCTGCGCAGGTCGCCACGCTCGGTGAGCCACGCAAAGTAGGTCCGCAGCGCCGCCCGTCGGCGCGCGATGGTCGACCGCTGGCGCCCGGACTCGGTGAGGTCAACGAGGTGGGCGCGCAGTACCCGCGCGGTGACGTGGGCTGGGTCCGGCTCGCCCGACCAGGTGACGAAGGCGTCCAGGTCGCGGCGGTAGGCCCGCCGCGTGGCGGCGGCCAGATCGCGCGCCGCCAGCCACGCGTCAAACGCCTCGAGCGACCATCCCCCACCGGCCCGAGCCGTGGCGTCGTCCACGCCACCACGCTACTCAGGGCTCGAGTCGGGACGGGACTCTCGGTAGTGTGAAGGCAATCGAGGAGGCCCGTGCCGCGTATCTTGCTGGTTGAGGACGACGACCACATTCGCGCCGCCTTACGTCTCATGTTCGAAGGGGCGCAGTTCGTGGTTGACGACGCCGGCTCGGGCGAGGAGGGCCTGGCACTGTTCGCCAGCGCCGCCGCCGACCTGGCGGTCGTCGACGTGATGCTTCCGGGCATGTCGGGCTTCGAGACCTGCCAGCAGCTGCGCGACCAGAGCGACCTGCCCATCGTGATCGTGTCCGCCCGTGACGAGACGGCTGACGTCGTGCGCGGTCTGGAGTCGGGCGCCGACGACTACGTCACCAAGCCCTTCATCCCCGAGGAGCTCCTGGCCCGGGTTCGTGCTCACCTGCGCCGCCGGAGCGACCGCAGCATCGGACCCTTCCGCCTGGGTGTGCTGCAGGTCTTGCCTGACGAGGGGGTCGTGCGCAACGACGACGGCTCCGAGCTCCACCTGACGTCGACGGAGTTCCGCCTCCTGGTGGACCTGGCCCAGGTCGACGGTCGCGTGCTCAGCCGGGAGGATCTCCTGGAGCGCGTGTGGGGTTACGACTACTTCGGCGACAGCCGACTGGTCGACGTCCACATCCGCCGGCTGCGCACCAAGATCGAGCCCGATCCGTCCAATCCGACCTTCCTGGTCACCGTGCGCGGGTCGGGGTACAAGCTGGTTCGCTGATGCGGTGGCGAAGCCTGCATCTGCGCCTCCTGGCCACGTTCGCCGTGGGCGCGCTGCTGCTCAGCTCGCTGTTCGCGGTGCTCACCTACGTGGCCTTCGAGCGCGTCCTGGTCTCCAATCAGCAGCAGACCGACCTGCGCCAGAGCTTCGTCAGCGCCGCCCTCATTCGCAGCACCCTCTACACCTCTCCCCCGGACCTGGCCAACCAACTCAACGCGATCGAGCAGGCGACCAACTCGAGCGTCCTGGTGCACACGCACCACCAGTGGCTCTCCAAGAGCCACGGCGCGGCCACCACCGACGTCACCTCGACGATCATCCGGCTGGTGGACCAGGGCCACGTGGTCCAGCAGACCCTCCAGCGCAATGACCGGCTCATCTTCGTAGTCGGCGTGCCCATCCCGGCCGTGGAGACCCAGGTGTTCGAGGTCTTCCACCTCGGTCGGCTCAACGACACCTTGCGCACCCTGGTGACGGTGCTGGGCCTGGGAGCGCTGGTGACCACCTTCGTGGGGCTGGCCGGGGGCCTCTGGGTGGCCCGGCGCACCGTGCGGCCGCTCCAGCGCGTCTCGTCGGCCGCGGCCGCCATCGCCGAGGGCGACCTGACGACGCGCCTGGACCTGACCCGGCCCGACCTGGAGATCCAGCAGCTGACGGAGTCGTTCAACGGGATGGTGGCACGCCTGGCCGACCGCCTGGAGCACGACGCCCGCTTCGCCAGTGACGTCAGCCACGAGCTGCGCTCGCCCCTGACCACCCTGGCCACCACCGCCGCGGTCCTGCAACAGCACCGCGACGAGCTGTCGGCGAGTGGACGTGCCAGCCTGGACCTGTTGAGTGCGGACCTGGCCATCTTCCAGACCCTGATCGACGACCTGCTCGAGATGGCCCGCAGCGACGCGGGCGCCTCGTCGCCGGACCTCGAAGCGGTGCCCGTGGCCGAGCTCGTCCGCCAGGCCACCCGCAGCGCCGCGCAGCGCCTCGGAGTCGCGGTCCCCACCATCGAGGTCGATCCCGCTGCCCTGCACGACCAGGTGGCCGTCGACCGGCGGCGCTTCGAGCGCGTGATGGCCAATCTGATGTCGAATGCCCAGCGCTACGCCCACGGCGTGGTGGCCGTGCGCATCCACCCCGACGCCGGCGCCGTCGTCATCGACGTCGACGACGCCGGAGCCGGCGTGCCCGTCGAGGAGCGCGACCGGGTCTTCGACCGCTTCTTCCGCGGACGAGCCGCCCACGCGCGCGGCATCGCCCACGGCACGGGGCTGGGCCTGGCCCTGGTGCGCGACCACATCACGACCCTCGGCGGCTCGGTCGCCATCCTCGACAGCCCCGAAGGTGGGGCCCGGGTGCATATCGTCCTGCCCACACACGTCGAGGTGACCACATGAGACGCCTGGCCGCAGTCGCCGCCGTGACCGGCGCGGCCTTCGCGCTCGCGGGCTGCACACTGGTGCCCACGACGAAGGCGCCCACGGCCATCGCCCCGCGCGCGGTGCCCCTCGGCCTACTCGGGCACACGATCCCTGGCACCAACAATGGCCACGTCGTGTTCATCACGCAGCCCGTGTACATCGTTGACGCGACCGGCCACCTGTCCGCCTCGAGCCGGATCGTCCCGCGACCCCCGACGCTCCTCTCGGTCCTGCGAGAGCTGGCCCTGGGCCCGACCGCCATCGAGACCGAGGGTGGATACACCTCGGATCTGCCCGCCGATCTCACCATCCTGCAGGCGGTGATTGTGCGCCACCTGGGCTACATCGACCTGGCGCAGCCCTTCACCGGCCTGCGCCGGCACCGCGTCGAGATGATCATGGGCCAACTGACGCTGACGGCCTTCGCCGTAGGGGCGACGAGTGGCGTGAAGATCCTCGTCAACGGGATCCCCCTGCGCGTGCCGCGGCCCTCCGGGCCGCCGGTCGTGGTCGCGACGGTTCGCGACTACCAGTCACTGCTCAACGCGTAGGGCCGGCGCGGCGAAGGCCGGGGCCGCACTCCAGAGGTGCTCGAGGTCGTAGTAGGCACGCGCATCATCCTGGAAGACGTGCACGATGACGTCGACGTAGTCGAGGGCAATCCACTCGCCCCCCGCCACGCCCTCCACCCGCACGGGGGAGACACCCGCGTCGCGGGCCACCACACGCTCGACCTCCTCGGCGATCGTGCGGACCTGACGATCCGAGCGGCCCGAGACGATGACCAACACGTCGAAGGCCGACGTCAGCGCGGAGACGTCGAGGGCCGTGGGATGCTCGGCCGCCTTCTCCCCGGCCCCCGCGAGGGACGCGACCACCACGGCCGCCACGTACCCCAGGGTGTTCTCGCGTGGGCGCTGCAGCGCCGGGCGGCTCAGCGGACCACCCCGAGCACCGCCAACGCCAGAAGGAAGGGAACGCTCACCAGTGCAACCCCCGTCACGGCCCAGCGGGCCCGGGATCGTCGCACGAGTCGCCGCGGACGAGCGGGCACGGCTTCCACGACGCGCCCCGACCAGGGGGCTGCCTCAAAGTGCCGTACCGCCATGACGCCAGCACATTAGCCGCTGGTGGCTTGGAAGAGCGGAATAACCGCGGTCGGAATATAAATGTCCAGGTCCGCGCGGTCCGGTGTTAGGGAGCGCACGAAGCTGCTGGACAGGTCGACGGGGTCCATCGGGATCTCGTAGCCCACCCATCCCACGGGCAGCTCGAAGCGCGCGCCCGGACGCGGGACGACCCCCACGCGCACCATGGCGCGCAGCTGATCCGACTCGTGCCATCCCTCCAGATCGGGCACGAGATCGGCGCCGATGATCAAATCGACCTCGTCGACGCTGACCAGCAGCTCACGCACCGAGTCGACCGTGTAGGACGGGCCGCTACGGCGGACCTCGCGGTCCGAGACGACGACGTGCTCGAGCTCGCCGAAGGCCGCCCGCGCCATCGCCAGGCGGACTGCCGCCGGTCGGACGTAACCGCGGGCCACCTTCTGGTAGGGATCCCCGGCTACGGCCACCTCGATCTGGTTGAAGTGGTGGGTGCGCACCGCGGCACGCACGGCCGCGACGTGTCCGAAGTGAGGGGGATCGAAGGTGCCCCCGAAGAGGCCCACACGCCGCAGGGTCACGCTGGCAGCCTAACGGCGCGCGGCGCCACGGCCCGGGGCGCCGGGACCCGCCGCGCCCACCGCTTAGGCTGGAAGGATGGAGTCGTCGGCGCGGGAGTGGTCGCTCGACTCGTGGCGCCGGTCGCCGGTCCACCAGAGCCCGACGTGGCCCGACCCCGAGCACCTCGCCCGCGTCGAGCGCGAGCTGGCCGCCAAGCCACCGCTGGTCTTCGCCGGCGAGGCGCGCCGGCTCCTCCAGCACCTGTCGGACGTGTCGGCGCGGCGGGCCTTCTTGTTGCAGGCCGGTGACTGCGCCGAGTCCTTCGAGGAGGCGTCGGCCAACGCCATCCGCGACAAGCTGAAGGTCATCTTGCAGATGGCGGTGGCCCTCACCTACGCGGCAGGCGTCCCGGTGATCAAGGTCGGCCGCATCGCGGGGCAGTTCGCCAAGCCGCGCTCGGAGGATTTCGAGGAGCGCGACGGCGTGCGCCTGGCGTCCTTCCGGGGCCACATCGTCAACTCCGACGAGTTCACCGAGGCGGCGCGCCGTCCGGATCCCGAGCGCCTGCTCGCCGCCTACCACCAGTCGGTCGCGACCCTCAACCTCCTGCGCGCCTTCACCACCGGGGGATTCGCAGCCCTCTCCCGCGTCCACACCTGGAACCAGGAGTTCGTGGCCAGCTCGCCCGAGGGCCAGCGCTACGCCGTGGTGGCCGACGAGATCGAGCGCGCGCTGGCATTCATGCGCGCGTGCGGCATCGACCTGCACGACGACGCGGCCCTGCAGGGCGTTGACTTCTACACCAGCCACGAGGCGCTGATCCTGCCCTACGAGCAGGCGCTGACGCGCCAGGACTCCCTGACGGGCCTGTGGTACGACTGCTCGGCCCACTTGCTGTGGATCGGCGATCGGACCCGGCAGCTCGACGGGGCCCACGTCGAGTTCCTGCGCGGCGTGGCCAATCCCGTGGCGCTCAAGGTCGGCCCCTCGGCCAGCATCGACGAGTTGCGTCACCTGGCCGACGTCCTCAACCCCGACAACACGCCGGGGCGCCTCACGCTGATCAGCCGCATGGGCGTCTCGCGCATCAGCGACCTGCTCCCGCCCCTGGTCGAGGCGTTGCGCGACGACGGCCGCCACGTCGTGTGGGCCTGCGACCCGATGCACGGCAACACGTTCCGCGTCGGGGGCGGTCAAAAGACCCGCCACTTCGACGACGTGCTGGCCGAGACGGCACGCTTCTTCGCGGTCCACGAGTCGCTGGGCACGTGGCCGGGCGGGCTGCACATCGAGCTCACTGGCGGCGATGTCACGGAGTGCCTGGGCGGCGGCGCGCGCCTCAACGAGCAGGACCTCCAGCTCAACTACACGACGATCTGCGACCCGCGCCTGAACGCCACCCAGAGCCTCGACCTCGCCTTCCACGTCGCCGAGTTCCTGCAGAGCTACGGCACGGGCGCCACGTCGTTGTAGCGCAGCAGGCGGCGGCGCGGCCCGTCGACCTCCACCTCGGTCATCGAGCAGTGGGTGGTGCGCAGGCCGAGCCGTGCCCCGGCCGGTGCCGGGAACACCAGGCGCAACGCGTGCTCGATCACGCCCGCGTGGGTGAAGAGCACCACGCGCTCACCCGGATGGGCCCGGGCCAGCTGCTCGAGGGCCTCCCGGCAGCGCTGCGAGAAGGCCAGCCACGACTCCCCACCCGGCGCCAGAGGCGCACCGGGATCCTCGTCCCAGTTGGGCCCGCCGAAGCGCGCCACCAGTTGCGCCCACGTCAGCCCGTCGGCCTCCCCGGGGCGGAGCTCCTCGAGGTCGGGCGCCACCCGCGCCGGCGGCAGTCCCGGTACCGACGTCCCCACCAGGTCGGCGGTCTCGCGCGCGCGGGCCAGGGGCGAGACGTAGGTCGCCGCGACGTCGCCCAGCTCCCCCGAGACCCGCAGGCGCTCTCCCAGGGCGCGCGCCTGGGCCCGCCCGCGATCGCTGAGGCCGGTGCAGCCCCGCGCGCCGCCCACGACGCCGGTGACGTTGCACACGGCCTCCCCGTGGCGCACCAGGAGCAGGCGCGCGCCGGAGGGCTCGCCGCCCAGCGTGCGGAACCGCGCGGGCATGCTCACGAGCCCAAGTCCCCCACGAAGCGCTCGAGCTGGCGCAGCGTGCGGCACTCGACAACGGCGTCGCAGTGGCCGGCGTACTCGCCGATGATCGAGTCCCCGCTGTTCCAGTACCCCGCGGGCTCGGGGTTGAGCCAGTAGACGTGCCGGGCGCGCGCGCGCACGTCGGCCAGCACCTCGGCGCGCGCCAGGTGGTAGTTGTTGCGGGCGTCGCCGAGGATCAGCACCGTCGTGCGCCGCGTTATCTGGTCGAGGTAGCGGTCGCGGAAGACCGTGAGGGCGTGGCCGTAGTCGGAGTGGCCGTCGAAGGCGACCACGTCGGCCTCCGCATTGATGCGCCGCACCGCGTCGGCGGGATCGTCCACACCCTCGAAGTAGCTGGTCACCTCGTCGAGGCCGTCGACGAACACGAAGCTGCGCACCCGCGAGAACTGCGAGCTGATCGCGTGGACCAGGTGCAGCGTGAAGCGCGCGAACGAGGCGACCGAGCCCGACACGTCGGCTACGACGAAGATCTCGGGCTTGGCCGGGCGCGGCGGCCGGAAGCGCAGCTCCAGGGGGACGCCGCCGGTCGACAGGCTCTGGCGCACCGTGGACCGCAAGTCGACCGGGCCGCGCCGGCGCCGGCGCCGGCGCCGGGCCAGTCGCGTGGCCAGCTTGCGGCTGAGCGGCCGCAGGGCACGCTCCACGGCCGCCAGCTCGTCGCGGTTGGCGTGCATCACGTCCACGTCCTCGGGCAGCGGGCGGCGCAGCGACCGGGCCAGGGCCTCGGCGCCGCGGTCGTCGACCAGCCGCTCGCGGATGGCGCGCTCGACCTCGCGCTTGAGCAGCTCGATGCGTCCCTGGGCCTCGTCGCGCGCCAGGCGCCAGGCCAGCTCGCCCCGGCCCGGCTGACCCTCGATCAGCCGGCGCTGGAGCTCGTCGAGCTCCAGGTAGCGCAGCGTGCGGTACAGGTAGTAGGTGCCCCCCACCGGGCGGCCGGGCTCCATGCCCGCGTAGCGCCCCACGGCGGCGCGAGCGCCGGCGCGCAGCTGGGCCCGGTTGTCGTCGCGCAGCGCGCGGTACAGCAGGCCCTGCAGCTCCTCGGCCGAGAGTCCCTCACCACCGCTCCCGCCGACGCCGCTCTCGCCGCCGGCACCGAGCGCCGACTCGCTCGCCGGGTCGTTGGGGGCCGGGGGGGCGGGTCGCACGGCGAAGAAGACGTCGAAGGCCTGGTAGAAGGCGGCCAGGTGGTCGGATCGCTTGACCAGGGTCGCCGCCAGGGTGGCTCGCACCTGGTCACGATCGCCCAGGTCGATCAGCTCGAGGGCGCGCGCCGCGTCCATGTGCTCGCTCAGGGAGACCGGGAGCCCGGTGGCGCGCAGCTCGCCGATGAAGCCGGCCAGCAGGTCAAGCACTGCTCGGCGGCCGCTCGCGCAGGGCCGTGGTGGCGCGCTCGATGTCGCTTTGGTACTTGAGCAGGACCGACAGCGTCGCCACGGCGTCCTCGACGCCGATCTCCTCGCGGCCCAGGACGACCAGCGTGCGAGCCCAGTCGAGGGTCTCGGAGACCGAGGGCGCCTTCTTGAGGTCGAGCTGGCGCAGCGAGCGCACCACCTCGGCGATCTGCTGGGCCAGTGCCGTGCGTACCCCGGGCACGCGGGCCTCGATGATGGCGCGCTCGCGCGCGACGTCGGGGTAGCCCACGTAGAGGTAGAGGCAGCGCCGCTTGAGCGCCTCGGAGAGCTCTCGAGTGCTGTTGGAAGTCAGGAACACCAGCGGGATCTGGCGCGCCCGCACCGTGCCGAGCTCCGGGATCGAGACCTGGTACTCCGAGAGGATCTCCAGCAGGAGCGCCTCGGTCTCGAGCTCGACCCGGTCGACCTCGTCGATGAGCAGGACGATGGGATCGTCCGCCGTGATGGCCTCCAGCAGCGGGCGGGTGAGCAGGAAGTCCCCCGAGAAGATGTCCCCCTCGAGACGCTCCCACTCCTCAGCGCCATCCCCGTTCCCCCGACCGGCCTGGATGCGCAGCAGCTGCTTGCGGTAGTTCCACTCGTAGAGCGCCTTGGACTCGTCGAGGCCCTCGTAGCACTGCAGGCGCACCAGGCGCGCCCCGGTGGCCTCGGCAACCGCCCGGGCCAGCGACGTCTTGCCGGTCCCGGCGGGGCCCTCGATCAGGACTGGCTTGGCCAGCCGATCGGCCAGGAAGGTGGTCGAGGCGATCGTGTCGTCGCTCAGGTAGTCCTGCGCCGCCAGCCGCTCGCGCACCTCGGCCGGACTGGTGAAGTGCACCGCGGGGATGTTGGCCAGGCCCAACCGGTGGGCCAGCTCCTCTCGGGGATCGAGCGAGCTCATCGAATCTGCCCGTCGCCGCGCACGACCCACTTGAGGCACGTGAGCTCGCGCAGCCCCATCGGGCCCCGCGCGTGGAGCTTCTGGGTGGAGATCCCCACCTCGCCGCCCAGCCCCAGCTCGCCACCGTCGACGAAGCGCGTCGAGGTGTTGACCAGCACCGCGGCCGCGTCCACGCGGCGCACCCACTCGTCGGCGTGGGCCGGGTCACGCGTCACGATCGCCTCGGAGTGCCCGGTGCCGTAGCGCGCGACGTGGGCGATGGCCTCATCGAGGCTGTCGACGACCCGCACGGCGAGGATCAGGTCCAAGAACTCGGTGGCAAAGTCGTGCTCGGTCGCGCGGGGTGCGTCGGGGAGCCACTGCGCGGCCACCTCGTCGACGCGCAGCTCGACCGAGGGCATGGCTGTGGCCAGGGCGCCCAGGACGTGGGGGGCCAGGTCGCGGTGCACCAGGACCGTCTCGACGGCGTTGCAGACCCCCGGGCGCGACGTCTTGGCGTTGTCGACGATGCGCACGGCCTCGTCCACGGGGGCCGAGGCGTCCAAGAAGATGTGGCAGTTGCCGTCGCCGTCCAGGACGTAGGGCACGCGCGCGTGCTCGCGCATGGCGGCGATCAGGCTCGGGCCGCCGCGCGGGATGAGGCAGTCGAGCACGTCGCTTAGCTGCATGAAGGCCACCGCCGCCTCGTGCGAGGGGTCCGCGACCAGGGCGACGGCGTCGGCGGGAAGTCCCTCGGCGACCAGGGCATCGCGCCACAGGTCGACGATGAAGCGGTTGGAGCCGAAGGCCGACGCGGATCCCCGCAGGAACGCGGCGTTCCCGCTGCGCACGCAGAGGCCGGCGACGTCGCTGGTGACGTTGGGACGGTTCTCGTAGACCACGCCGATGACGCCGAGCGGCACCCGGACGCGCTCGACGCGCAGGCCGTTGGGCCGCGTGGACCGGTCGACGACCTCGAAGAGCGGATCGGGGGCCGCGGCCACCTCGCGCAGCGCGGCGGACATCGAAGCGACGCGACCGGGCGTGAGCACCAGGCGATCGCGGCCCGGACCGGCGCCGTCGTAGGCGGCGAGGTCGGCGGCGTTGACCTCCACGAGGCGCTCCGCCTGGGTGTCGAGGGCCGCGGCCACCCGGTGCAGGACACCCTGACGCTGCGCATCGGGGGCCAGAGCCATCACGCGGGCGGCGGCCCGCACGGCCCGGCCCTGGGCGGCAAGTTCTCCAACGGACATGGACGTAGCGTAACGGAGCGATCCGGGCGTCCGAAGGGGCGACCCGTCAGTGCGCCCGCAGCACCACCAGGTCGTCGCGGTGGATAACCACGTCCCCCTCCTCGCCGTCGAGCGCCGCGGCGTCCATCCGCGCGAGGCCCTTGGCCACGCGCGCGCCGCCCGCATCCAGGACGTCGATGGCATCGCCCTGGGCGAAGTCGCCGGACCGCGCGACGATGCCGACGCGCAGGAGGCTGCGGCCCCCGTGCACCAGGGCCTCGACGGCGCCGTCGTTGACCGTCACCGACCCCCGACTCGGAGCAGCGAACGCGATCCACGCCTTGCGCGCGGCCAGGCGATCCGGACGAGGCCGAAACCGCGTTCCCGCGCGGCGCGAGCCCAGGGCCCGCCGCAGCGGCTCGGGCGCGCGGGCGGCACCAATGATCACGGTCACCCCGGACCACGTCGCCAGGCGGGCCGCAGCCAGCTTGGAGGCCATGCCCCCGCTGCCCACGCCCGAGCGGCTCGCCCCGGCCACCTCCATCAGGTCGGCGTCGATGGCGGAGACCTCGTCGATCAGGGTCGCCGTCGGGTCGAGTCGCGGATCGGCGGTGAGCAGCCCGTCGGTGTCGGTCAGCAGCACCAGGTGCGAGGCGCCCACCAGGTTGGCGACCAGGGCGGCCAGGCGATCGTTGTCGCCAAAGCGGATCTCCTCGTCGGCCACCGCGTCGTTCTCGTTGACCACGGCCACCACACCCAGGCGGGCCAGTGACTCCAGGGTGCCGCGGGCCTGCAGGTACTGGCCTCGGTGCGCGAAGTCCAGTGGCGCCAGCAGCACCTGGCCCACCGGCACACCCAGTTCACCGAAGGCGTCGCGCCACGCGTGCATCAGCAGGGGCTGTCCCACGGCCGACACCGCTTGGAGCGTCGCGGCATCCGTCGGTCGCCGACGGCCGGCGCCGACCTCGGCCCAGCCTGCGGTGATCGCCCCCGACGTGACCACCGCAACCTGCCAGCCCTCCGAGCGCAGTGCCGTGACGTCGCGGGCGATGGCGGCCAGCACGCCGACGTCGACACCGCCGTGGGCATCGGTGACCGACGTAGTCCCGACCTTGACCACGACGCTACGTGCCGTCACGGCCCGCCCTCCGCTCGCGGCGCGCCCGGCGCTCCCGCTGGGTCGCCCGGTGTGGCTCCTCCACGTCGATCCCCGTGCCCGCGGCGTCGCGGTACCACTCGAAGCTGACCGGGCCCACGCGCACCACATCGCCGTCGCGCGCCCCAGCACGCGACAGCAGGCGGTCGACTCCGAGGGCCCGCAGCCGGCGCACGGACTCCTCCAGGGCCCCGCTGCCGGTCAGGTCGTTGAACCGCACCGCGCGCTCGGCGGCCCGTCCCTCGAGGACCCAGCCCGCGGGCTCGCGCCGGACGCTCACCGCGATCTCGGCCGCTGGCCGGTGCAGGACCGGGGCGGGCGAGGCGGCCGCGGCCTCCCGGCGCGCCGCGTTCACCAGGTCGGCCAGGCGGGCCAGCAGGCGGTCAACCCCCTGGCGGGTGACCGCCGCGATGGTGAGGTCGACGGCGGGCTCGGGTCCCGCGGCCAGGTCGCCCTTGGACCCCACGACCAGGCGCGGCCGCTCGATCAGCTCGGGCAGGTAGTCGGCGAGCTCGCGCAGGAGGACGTCGTACTGGGCCGGCGCGGGCATCGGGGCACTCTCGGAGAGGTCGAGCAGGAGACACAGGACCTGCGCGTGCTCGACGTGGCGTAGGAACTCCCGGCCCAGCCCGCGTCCGCTCGCCGCGCCCTCGACGAGTCCGGGGATGTCGGCCATGACGAACTCAGTGGCGTCCTCGCGGTGGCTGGCCCGATCGCCCACGCGCACGACGCCCAGATTGGGCACCAGCGTCGTGAACGGGTAGTCCGCGATCTTGGGACGGGCCGCCGAGACCGTGGCGATCAGCGTGGACTTCCCCACGTTGGGGAAGCCCACGATGGCCACGTCGGCGCGCAGCTTCAGCTCCAGGTCGTACCAGCGCTCCTCGCCCCGCTCGCCCTGCTCGGCGAAGTCCGGGGCGCGCCGGCGATTCGAGAGGAAGCGGGCATTGCCCCAGCCGCCCTGGCCCCCGGCGGCGGCCCGCCACCGGGATCCCGCGACCGCGAGGTCCACCAGAACCTCGCCGGAGGCGTCGTGGACGACCGTACCCACCGGCACGGTCACCTCGACGTCGTCTCCGGCGGCGCCGTGCTGGCGCTTGCTCGAGCCGTGGCGGCCGTCGCCGGCCCGGCGGAAGGGGTGGTCCCGAAAGGACAGCAGGGACGACTGGTTGACGTCGGCCACCAGCCACACGTCACCACCGTGGCCGCCATCGCCGCCGTCGGGTCCCCCGCGCGCCACGTGGGCCTCCCGGCGAAAGCTCACACACCCCGCCCCGCCGTCGCCGGCCCGCGCGTGCAGTTGGGCGGCATCGACGAAGCTGGACACCGCCCAATCCTACGGGCTGACCTCGAGCGCCCCCGAGGTGACGAGCAGGTCCAGCGCCTCGTCGAACACCTGCCGGTGCCGGTCGACGTGCGCCAGGGTGGTTGCCGGCGACATGAGGGCCATGTTGTGGAACGGCGTGATCAGCACGCCGCGGTTGACACCGTAGAGATGGAGGAAGTCCTCCAGCTCGGGGTCAGCGCTGGCCGCCGACTCGCCGCCGCTGCGCGGTGCGGGCGAAGCGAAGCGGTACTCGCAGCGCGCCCCCAGCTGGCTGACCGACCAGCCCACCCCGCTGCGGGCGATCGTGGCCGCCACATCGCCGGCGAAGCGCGTGGCCAGCGCCTCCATGTGGTCGAACGCCTCCTCGGTCAGGACCTCGCCGAGCACGGCGCGCATGGCGGCCAGGCTCAGGGCATTGCCGGCCAGCGTCCCACCGACGCCGCCGACGTCGACGATGTCGTACCCGTCGGCCACGGCCGCCAGGGTGCGACGGGCCAGATCGTCGCTCAGTCCGTAAGCCCCGCTCGGCACGCCGCCACCGAGGGACTTGCCGATGGTCACCGCATCGGGGCGCAGCCCCCAGCGCCGCGTGGCGCCACCGGGGCCCGCCGAGAACGTGTGGGTCTCGTCGATGACCAGCAGCGTGCCCGTCGCGTCGCACAACTGGCGCACGCCAGCCAGGAACCCCGGCTCGGGCAGCACGATGCCGATGTTGGTGAGGGCGGGCTCGGTCAGCACCGCGGCGACGTCGCCGAGGGCCAGCTCGCGCTCGAGGCCCGCCAGGTCATTGAACTCCACGACGCGCGTGGTCTCGGACGGGTCCACGCTCGGGCCCGCGTTGCCCGGACGGGACACCGCGCGCCCGGTGGCCGGATCGACCACGACGAAGGTCTCGTCGACGGTCCCGTGGTAGCAGTACGAGAACACCAGGATCTTGGGACGCCCGGTGACCATCCGGGCGAGGCGCAGAACCCAGCGGTTGGCGTCCGTGGCCGACAGCGTGAAGCTCCACTGGGGCACCGTGAAGCGCCGCGCCAGCTCGGCGGCGACCCACTCGGCGTCAGGCGTCGGCAGCATCGTGGTCACGCCCCCGTCGCGCAGGCGACGGGCCACGGCGTCCACGAGCGGCTGGGGTGAGTGCCCCGCCATGGCGCCGGTGTCCCCCAGGGCGAAGTCCACCAGCTCGTGGCCGTCCAGGTCCTCCACAACGGCACCGTGCGCCGCGCGGAATCCCAAGGGGAACCCTCCGGCCCACTTGCCCATCCACGTCATCGGCACGCGCCCCAGGAGGTGGTCGGCACCCGTGTGCAACGCCGCCGACCGCGGGTGTTCGTCCTGGTAGCGCCGAACTTCCTGCCTCGCCAGCTCCGTCAAGCGCGGTCGGCGCCCCGATTCCCCCACAATCTCATGCTAGGCCCGCCCCCGCGCGCGCCGGGGTGGATCGTGCCGGCGCGAAGCGCGCGGTGAGCGAAAACTTAGGCAATATCCCAGGATTTCGGCTCTCAATCGATAAAGATGAGGGGCGGCGACTGGGAATCCCCAGGCCGACTGAAGAGATGGAAAAAGGAGTCGACCGGTGAACAAGGCCGAGTTGGTAGAGGCTGTGGCCGCCGCAAGTGGTGCCACCAAGAGCACGGTGGCCGAGGTCCTGCGGGCCTTCGAGGACGTCGTCGTGCACAACGTCGCACAGGGAGAGAAGGTCGTGCTCTCAGGTTTCGTGGCGTTCGAGCGCGTGCAGCGCAAGGCGCGCACCGCGCGCAACCCCCAGACGGGCGAGGCCATCCAGGTGAGCGCATCGCGTGCGCCCAAGGTGACCATCGGCTCGACGTTCAAGAAGGCCGTCAAGGGCTAGGCCAGGCCGAACGCCAAAAGCCCCCGGCGCAAGCCGGGGGCTTTTGGCGTTCGGCGCGACGTGCGCGCGGCGAACTAGACCAGGATGTCCACGCGCTTGCGTCCCTGGCGGAACGCGAAGTGCACGGTGCCATCGACCAGCGCAAAGAGGGTGTCGTCGCGGCCGATGCCCACGTTGGCACCCGGGTGGAACTGCGTCCCGCGCTGGCGGACCAGGATGCTGCCCGAGGTCACCGCGGTACCGTCGAACGCCTTGACCCCCAGCCGCTGAGCATGGGAGTCGCGCCCGTTGCGCGTTGAACCGCCACCTTTGGTCTTGGACATGACTCTCCTTAGGCCGGGGTCGCGATCGTCAGGATCTCGACAGTCGAGTACTTCTGGCGGTGACCCCAATGCCGACGCTGGTTGGACTTCGGCTTGTAGGTCAGGCCCCGGATCTTGGGACCCTTCTCGCCTCCCACGACGGTGGCGGTGACGGTCGCCCCGCTCAGCGCGGGACCCGCCAGCACCGTCTCGCCGTCCACGATGAGGACGGGCTCAAAGGTGATCTGCTCTCCGACGGACTCCCGGCGCAGGTCGACGCGGACCACCTGTCCCTCGGTCACGCGCTCCTGGGACGTCCCCACACGAATCACGGCATACATAGGGTCACCATCTTAGCCGACGGGGCCGGGCCCGCGGTCACAGTCCCGTCGCGATCACGAAGCCCCGACCGTCGCACACCGTGCACACGGTGGACACTGACTCGAGCAGCCCCTCGTTGATGCGCTTGCGGGTCATCTCGACCAGACCGAGCTCGGAGATGTCGAAGACCTGGGTGCGCGTCTTGTCCCGACCCAGGGCCTGGCGCAGCGCTGAGGCCACGGCCTCACGGTTCGCCTTGGCCTCCATGTCGATGAAGTCGATGACGATGATCCCGCCGATGTCGCGCAGACGCAGCTGCCGCGCCACCTCCTCGGCCGCCTCCAGATTGTTCCGGAAGACCGTCTCTTCGAGGTTGCTCTTGCCAACGTTCTTGCCGGTGTTGACGTCGATGACCGTCAGCGCCTCGGTCCGCTCGATGATCAGCGACCCGCCCGAGGGCAGGAACACCTTGCGCTCCAGGGCTCGGTGGAGCTGCTCGTGCACGAAGTAGCGCTCGAACAGGGGCAGGCTCTCGGCGGCCGGGTCGTAGAACTCGATGCGATCGGTCAGCTCCGGGTTGACCGCCGCGACGTACTCGCGCACCTTGGTGAACAGCTCCATGTCGTCGATCAGCACGCCGCGGTAGTCGTCGTTCAGCTCCTCGCGCAGGACACGCACTGCCAGGTCCAGGTCGCGGTAGATGAGTCGTGGCTGGTTGGAGCGCGCCACCTCGGCCTCGATGGCCTCCCACTTCTCGGCCAGCGACGCGACGTCGCGGGAGAGGTCCTCGGCCGAGACCCCCTCGGCCGCCGTACGAATGATGACGCCGTGGTGTGCCGGCTTGACGTCGTCGACAATCTTGCGCAGGCGGCGGCGCTCACCGTCGGGGAGGCGCTTGGAGATCCCCACGGTCGTGGAGTTGGGCACCAGCACGACGAAGCGGCCGGGCAGCGAGACCTCCTGGGTCAGCCGGGCGCCCTTGGCCCCGATGGCGTTCTTCGTCACCTGGCACACGACCGTCTGCCCAGCGCGCAGCATCTCCTCGATGCGCTTGGTTGCCGGGGTTCCTTCGACGTCGTCGTCTGGGGTGACATCGTTCCGGTACAGGACCGCGTTCTTGGGGATGCCGATGTCGACGAAGGCGAGCTCCATGCCCGGCAGGACGTTCTGGATCCGACCCACGTAGATGTTCCCGTCGATCTGGTTGGTCTCGTCGGCCGCCTTGGCGACCACGTACTCGACCATGGTGCGGCCCTCAAGGGTCGCGATGTGCGTGGCCAGCGGCGTCGCGTGCACGGCCATCAGGTAGCGCCCTTGGGCCCGGGTGCGCCCCTCGCCGCCCCGGCGTCGACGGCGCGACCGCGACGGTGCGGCGTCGGCCGCCGGCGGAGCAGAGGCCTCGACGGGGGCTTCAGCGCCCGTGGTGACTCGCTGCCCCGAGTTACGCCCTCCGCGGCCTCGCCCCCCGCGCCGACGGCGCGCACCACCACTGCCCGGCGCGGTCGTCGGTGCGGCCGCCGGACTCAGCTGGCTGGTCGACGGACTCGGCCGCGTGTCACCAATCTTGGGAGCTGGACGGACGTCCCCGATACGGGGGCCGGTCGGGTGGTCGTTGGCACTGTTCTCGTCGCTCACGACGGGCGCTCCTTGCGTACTCAGTGGGGCACGCATCCAGAGACGCGCGCCGATGGCGTCGATGAGGGATCGCGGTCGCGCCCTCGGGACTGAAAGACAACGTGACCAGGAGAACTGCGGCCCACATGCCCTCGTCGAGGAACTGCCTCGTCTCGGATGTCACCACATCAACCCCGCTCGGGCCGCCCGGCCCCGCTGTCTGGGCCGCGCGGGGTGCGCGACCATCACATCTCCAGGCTACACCGTGGCTCAGCCCGCACGAGCAGCGGTGGTGGTCGTCGCGGGCGCCACCGTGGTGGTCGTCGAGGTGGTCGAGGGCGCCACCGGGGTCGTCGTCGAGGTGGTCGAGGGCGCCACCGGGGTGGTCGTCGAGGTGGTGCCGGGCAGGCGCGAGCCGGTGAACAGGGCACCCACCGGGTGGGCGAACAGGAAGCTGAAGGTCTCGGCCACGACGGGCGCGGCGGCGTTGGCCCCGTAGCCACCCTCCCCGATGACGCAGGCCACGACGTAGCGAGGATGGCCCACCGGGCCAAAGGCCACGAACAGCGAGTTGGGCTCGAGGCCCGGCGCGTTCGAGGCCGTCCCCGTCTTGCCCGCCAGCACGTACTGCGAGATCGAGAACGTGGCGTCGTGCTGGAAGGCGTAGTAGCCGGTGCCGCGCGGGTTGGCGATTACCCCGATGAGCCCCTGGAGGATCGGGTCGCGCACTCTGGGGGGCAGGTTCACGTGCCCGAGGACCCGCGGGCGGTACCGCAGGATGATGCGGCCCGTGGGCGTGCGGATGGCGGCGGCCACCTCGGGCGCGTACCGGGTGCCGCCGTTGGCGAAGGTGGCGTAGGCGTCCGCGAGCTCGATCGGGGTGAGGGCGGTCGCCCCCTGACCGAACGCCATCTCGATGTTGTCACCGGTGTACCAGGCGACGTTCGGGAAGGCCTTGGGTGCCTCACGGTGCAGGATCTTGCGCACCGCCGGCGAGTCCACGCGGCCACTGACCTCGTTGGGCAGGTCGATGTTGGTGTACTGGCCCGCCCCGTACTGGCGCGCCACGTTCTGGATGGCGGTCTGCCCGTAGCGGCGCTGGTGCGCCCAGAACAGGTACCCCAGGTTGTAGAAGTAGTAGTCCGAGGAGACCGTCAGCGCCAGGGGCAGGTTCACGAGACCGTTCCCGTAGGTCTCCGCGTCGTGGAACACGCACCCGTGGTACCCCTGCAGGCAGCCGGGCACCTTGTAGATGCCCGTGTCGTTGATCAGTGTCGTGGGCGAGAGGATCCCCGTCTGCATCATCGCCGTCGCGGTGAAGAGCTTGAACGTGCTGCCCGGCGTGTAGAGGCCCTGGATCGCGTAGTTGTTGAAGGCCCCGGTGCGCGCCAGGCTGGCGTAGGTCTTCTCGCTCAGGCCGTGGGTGAAGGAGTTCAGGTTGTAGGCCGGGTAGCTGGCCATGGCCAGGACCGCCCCCGTGTTGGGGTCGAGCACCACGGCGGCCCCGTTGGGCGCCTGCGGGTACCGGTGCGAGACGGGGTCGTAGGTCTTGCGATCGGTGAGGATCTGGTTGGCCAGGAAACCCTGGAGGGCCTCTTGCAGGGGCAGGTCGATGTTCAGCTGCACGGTGTCACCCGCCACCGGCGGGGTGACGCGCGCGGTGGCCAGGACGTTGCCGAAGGCGTCGACCTCGACGGTGCGTTTGCCGTCACGGCCCCGCAGGTACTGCTCGTAGAACGCCTCGATGCCGGTCTTGCCGATCTGCGACGTCGTCTGGTACCCCTGGTTGGGGTGGGCGGCGATCTCGGCTCCGGTGATCGGTCCCACGTAGCCGAGCACCGGTGGGGCGACGTTGCCCCCAGCGGGGTAGGTCCGGGTGGCGACATTGACGATGCTGATCCCCGGGAACTCGCTGCTGTGCAGTTTGAGGTACTCGACGATGCGCGCCGGGGCGTCGAGCAGGATCGGCGCTGGCTGGTACGGGTCGTACTGCGGATTGCTCAAGGCGGCGTTGATCGCCTTGACGCTGACGCCGGTCAGCGCGGACAGAGACCCCTTGATCGCCGGATCGAGGCTCGCCTCGGCCCGGGAGAGCTCGACCTCGGTGGTGACCCGATTGGCCACGAGGGCCTGTCCGGACCGCGACACGATCAAACCCCGCGGCGCCGGGATGGGGCTCACGCGCAGCGAGTTGGCGTCCACCGTCGCGACCGCGGTGCGTACGTCGAGCACCTGGAGCGCAAACAGCCGTGCGAGGAGGACCACCAGGAGGAGGAGGAAGAACCCGCCGATGATGCGCCAGCGTCGCTCGGGGCGGGCCCGGACCTCCTCGGGCGCCGTCACGAGGTTCCGGATCCCCACGGGACGGCGCGCGTTGATGACGCGTCCGCGGCGCCGGAACGGGTTGAGCGACTCCCACGGGCGCCACAGCCGCGAGAAGATCGATCCGGTCGGGCGCTCGCGCCAGGACCGTCTCACGAGCGACCCCGTCCGCCCAGGGTGAGCCGGCGCGCCAGACGAGCCAGCGGTCGCGCCACGATCGCAAACACGATGGCGTTGGCGACCATGGACGCCAGGAGGTGGTCACGCCACAGGCCCGGATCCTGGGCCACGGTCGCCAGGGCCACATAGCCCGCCGGTGCGAGCAGGCCCGCCAGGCCCGCCAGCATCGGGGGCACCCACCACGCGGCCGAGTCCAGGTCGCCCACCCCCTCTCGTCCCAGGCGCGCGGCGAACCAGGCCAGCGCCAGGGCCACGATGATCGTCAGCCCGAAGGGCGTCGTCGAGCGGGTGTCGAAGAACAGTCCCGACAGCGCAGCGACCCACAGGGCCGGGACCAGCGCCCCGGTCAGGCCGACCACGAAGGGCCAGAGCCACACCAGCATGACCACGGCCCCGGCCGCGCGCAGCGTCGAGAGCAGCTGGAGCTGGATGGCGACCACGAACAGCGTGACGACGGTCAGCGGGATGACCGCCCGACTCACGTCGCAGGCTCCCAGAGCACGACGTCCACGTAGAACAGGTGGCTGAGGTCGGCGACGGGCTGGGCGCGCACGCTGATCGTGCCGGCGCCGGCACTGCCCGAGACACTGGTCACGCGCGCCACGGGCAGCCCGGGCGGATAGAGCCCCCCGTTGAGACCGTCAGTCGAGAGCAGCTGGCCCATCCGCGGCGGCGCGCCCAAGGCGGCGCTGTTGGCCACCAGGCTGTTGCCCAGACCCGTGCCCGCCAGTACGAACGAGCTGTGCGCGTTGCCAAAGGTGACCCCCACGACGCTCTGGCCATCGCTGATCATCCGGACCGTCGCGCCGTTGGGGCTGGTCGACACCACCACGCCCACCAGGCCGCCGTTGGCCACGACGGGCATGCCCACGAGCACGCCCTGGTCCTGCCCCTTGGAGATGTCAAAGGTCGCCGCGAAGTTCGACGGGGAGAACGTCGTCACCTGGGCCGCCACGGTGGCCAGGGTGCCGACGAAGGGGACGTGGAGCTCGGTGGTCAGCTGGGTCAGCTGGCGCTCCATGGCCCAGCTCTCCTCGGTGCGCTGCTGGGCGCGGCCGAGCTCGTAGCGCAGTCGCTCGTTCTGCGCGACGACGTCGCTGTAGTTGATCGCGCCGGCCAGCAGGTGGCCGACGGGCAGCGACACCTCGTCCACCGTCCAGGCGAAGGGCGCGACCACCAGGTTGGCCGCGCGGCGCAGCCCGGACATCACGCCCACGGTCAGGTACAGGGCGGTCACAACGACCAGCGCGGTGACCCCCAGGGTCCAGGCGCGCCGCTTGGAACGGTCGCTGGCCACGGCTTAGCGAGCCGGGCTGGACTTCAGTACCCGCGCGAAGGTCTCGAGTTCCTCCAAGCACATCCCACTGCCCAGCGCCACGCAGTTCAGCGGGTCGTTGGCGATGACGATCGGCATGTTGGTCTCGACCTCCAGCCGTTGGGCGATGCCGTTGAGGAGCGCGCCGCCACCGGTGAGGACGATCCCCTGCTCCATCAGGTCGGCGGCGAGCTCAGGCGGGGTCCGGTCCAGGGTGACCTTGACGGCGTCCACGATGGCCTGGACGGGCTCCTCGATGGCTTGGCGGATCTGCTCGGTGGAGATGATGACGGTCTTGGGAAGCCCGGTCACGAGGTCGCGACCGCGGATCTCGGCGCGCAGCTCGGTCTCGAGCGGGTACGCCGAGCCCAGCTGGATCTTGATCTCCTCGGCTGTGCGCTCGCCCAGGGCCAGCTGGAACTCCTTCTTCACGAAGGCCACGATCGCCTCGTCGAGCTCGTCACCGCCCACGCGGATCGACTGGCTCGTCACGATGCCGCCCAGCGAGATCACCGCGACCTCGGTCGTGCCGCCGCCGATGTCGACGACCATGTTGCCGCTCGGCTCGTGCACGGGCAGTCCCGCCCCGATGGCCGCGGCCATGGGCTCCTCGATGATGTAGGCCTTGCGCGCGCCGGCGAACTCGGCCGCCTCCATGACGGCGCGCTGCTCGACGCCGGTGATTCCCGAGGGCACGCAGATGACCATGCGCGGCTTGGCGAAGCGGCGCTGGTGCACGCGATGGATGAAGTAGCGCAGCATCTTCTCGCAGATCTCGAAGTCAGCGATGACGCCGTCCTTGAGCGGGCGGATGGCCTGGATGTTGCTCGGCGTGCGCCCGATCATGCGCTTGGCCTCGGCGCCCACGGCCAGGGGCTTGCCGTCCTTCACGTCCACGGCCACGACGGACGGCTCGTTCAGGATGATCCCGCGACCGCGGACGTAGACCAGGGTGTTGGCGGTCCCGAGGTCGACGGCCATGTCCCGCCCCAGGATGGTGAAGCGACTATCAACCATGACGACCCTCTATCGAATTCGACGCGCCTGACCCAGGCTCACCCCCACCAGGCTAGGGCACGCGCGGCGCGGTCGGCCACGCACGTTGATCACAGCGTCGGGAAGAAGAGCGCGATCTCGCGCGCAGCCGCCTCGGGCGAGTCCGAGCCGTGGACCAGGTTCTCCCGGGTGATCAGCCCGAAGTCCCCCCGGATCGTGCCCGGTGCGGCCTCGAGGGGGTTCGTCGATCCCATCAGCGTGCGCACCACGCGCCAGACCTCCGGCACGCCGGCGACCACCAGCACCAGCGACGGGCCGCGCGTGATGAAGTCCACCAGGGCCGCGTAGTAGGAGCGCCCCACGTGCTCGGCGTAGTGCGAAGCAGCGGTGTCCGCGTCGATGGTGCGCAGCTGTGCGGCCACCAGATGCAGCCCCTTGCGCTCAAGCCGCGCCACGATCTCGCCGCTGAGCCCACGCTCGACGGCGTCGGGCTTGATGATGACCAGGGTCCGATCCACGAGGGACGAATCTAACAGGCACGCCGCCGAATCAGGCGCGGTGGTGTGGTGGCAGGCCGAGAGCCTCGGCCCGGGCCTCGGCGACCACGTAGAGGCTTCCGGTCACCACGATCAGATCCTCGGCGTCCGCACTCGCCCGCACCAGGGCCAGGGCCGCTGCGGGGCTCTCCTCCACCACCGCACGCACGCCGTGGCGCCACAGAGCGGTGGCCACCTCCACGGCGGGAACCGCCCGGGGCGAGTCCGGCGCGCAGCAGACGAACTCGTCGAAGCCGTAGCGCACGAGTGGCTCGACCATCTCGTCGAGGTCGCGTCCCCGCAGCATGCCGACGATGCAGTGGCGACGCCCGGGAACCTCGAAGGCGTCCTCCAGGCTCGCCACCAGCACGCTGACCCCCGCAGGGTTGTGAGCCCCGTCGACCAGGACCGTTGGCTCCCAGCCCACCACCTCGAGACGCCCGGGCATGCGCGCGGTCGAGAGGGCGCCGCGCACCACGTCGTCGCCCAGGGCGCGACCGAGGAATGCCTCGGCCGCGACGACCGCGGTCGTCGCGTTGGCCCCTTGATGGATCCCGTGCAGGCTGAGGGCCACGTCACGATACTGAGCAAAGGGCGTGCGCATCGTGAGGCGCCGGCCCCCCACGGCCAGGTCGTTGGCCACCAGGTCGAAGTCCTGGCCCACGAACCAGCCCTCGGCGTCCAGGTCGGCGAGACGCTGGCGAGCGATGGGCACGACGATGGCGTTGGTGGTCCCCACGATTGCGCGTCCCGCCGCGCGGAAGATCCCCACCTTGTCCCGGGTGATATCGCTGATCGTGGGACCTAAAACCTGCGTGTGGTCGAGGTCGACGTTGGTCAGCACGGCGACCCGGGAGTCGATGACGTTGGTCGCATCCCAGGTGCCACCCAGCCCGACCTCGATCACGGCGACGTCGACCCCCTCATCGGAGAAGTGCAGCAGGGCCGCGACGGTCAGGATCTCGAAGCGCGTCAGCACGATGCCCGTAACCTGCTCCACGTCGGCCAGGCGCGACAGGAGCGTGATCAGGTCCTCATCCTGAATGTACTGGCCGTTCACGGCGATGCGCTCGTTGACCGCGTGGAGGTCGGGACTGGTGAACTGGCCCACGCGCAGTCCCGTCTCGGCCAGCAGCGCCGCGACCAGTGTCGTGGTGCTCCCCTTGCCGTTGGTTCCCGTCACGTGCACCGTCGCGTAGTCGCGGTGCGGGTCGGCCACGTAGGCCAGCGTCTCGACGACTGGCTGCAGCGTCGGCGGCACGCGCCGCGGACGCATCACGCGCTCGAAGTCAACGTGCGACTCGAGCCACGTCACCGCCTCGGTGTAGCCGGCGAATCGCACCTCAGCTGGCGCGGCGGGCGCGGGGCGTCTTGCGCAACTCGTAGAGGGGCTCCTCGCCACCCTCGACGGACCGCACGGTGACGACGCAGCGCACGACATCCGAGCGACCCGGCACGTCGTACATCGTCTCGAGGAGCACCCGCTCCAAGATGGAGCGCAGTCCTCGCGCCCCCGTTCCGCGCACCAGTGCCTGGTCGGCGATGGCTCCCAGCGCCTCGGGCTCGAAGGTCAGCTCCACGCCGTCGATCGCGAGCACCTGCTGGAACTGCTTGACCAGAGAGTTGCGCGGCTCGGTGAGCACGTCGATCAGCATGGCCCGGTCCAGCTGGTGCACCGAGCTGATCACCGGCAGCCGCCCGATGAACTCGGGTATGAGTCCGAACCTCACCAGGTCCTCGGGCAAGACGTGCCGGAAGATCTCGATGTCCCCCGAGCGGTTCAGCTCGATGGGCGAGTTGAATCCGATCGACTTCTTGCCCCGGCGGCGCTCGATGATCGATTCGAGCCCGTCGAAGGCCCCGCCGCACACGAAGAGGATGTTCGAGGTGTCGATGGAGATGAACTCCTGGTGGGGATGCTTGCGCCCGCCCTGGGGCGGGACGTTCGCGACGGTTCCCTCGAGGATCTTGAGCAGCGCCTGCTGGACCCCCTCGCCCGAGACGTCCCGCGTGATGGACGCGTTGTCGCTCTTGCGGGCGATCTTGTCGATCTCGTCGATGTAGATGATGCCCCGCTCGGCCCGCTTGACGTCGAAGTCGGCCGCCGCGAGCAGCTTGAGGAGGATGTTCTCCACGTCCTCGCCGACGTAGCCCGCTTCGGTGAGCGCCGTGGCGTCGGCGATGGCGAAGGGCACGTTGAGCATGCGCGCCAGGGTCTGGGCCAAGAAGGTCTTGCCGCAGCCCGTGGGGCCGAGCAGGAGCACGTTGGACTTGGCCACCTCGACGTCGGTGTCGTGGAGCGGGCCCGACTGGATCCGCTTGTAGTGGTTGTAGACGGCGACCGCCAGGATCTTCTTGGCCTCCGCCTGGCCCACCACGAACTCATCGAGGAACGCCGAGATCTCCCGCGGCGTGGGGATCTCCTCGAGGACGAACTCGGGTCGGTCCCCGAACTCGTCGGCCATGATGTCGTTGCACTGGTCGATGCACTCGTCGCAGATGTACACGCTGGGTCCCGCGATGAGCTTCTTGACCTGCTTTTGCCCCTTAGCGCAGAAGCTGCACTTGATGAGGTCGCTATCCTCGCCGAACTTCGCCACGGCATCCCTCCGAACCGACCGGACCGGATCCATCCTAAAAGACCCGGCCCGCCAAGGCGGGCATCTACAGACGCGAGGAGATAACCTCGTCGATCAGGCCGTACTCGACGGCCTCGGCCGCACCGATGATGAAGTCCCGATCGGTATCGCGCAAAATGCGATCGATGGGCTGTCCCGTGTCGGCCGCCAGCATCTCGTTGAGCATGTCCTTCATGCGCAAGATCTCGCGCGCCTGGATCTCGATGTCGGAGGCCTGCCCGCCCACACCGCCCCAGGGCTGGTGCAGCAGGACCCGCGCGTGGGGCAAGGCGTAGCGCTTGCCGCGAGCGCCCGCGGCCAGCAGGACCGCGGCCGCCGAGGCGGCTTGCCCGAAGCAGAACGTCGACACGTCGGGCTTGATGTACTTCATCGTGTCGTAGATCGCCAGCAGGCCGGTGATGTCGCCACCGGGAGAGTTGATGTAGAGACTGATGTCCTTCTCGGGGTCCTCGGACTCCAAGAAGAGCATCTGCGCGCACACCAGGTTGGCGACGGTGTCGTCGATGGGCGTGCCCAAGAAGACGATGCGCTCGCGCAGCAGGCGGCTGTAGAGGTCGTAGGCCCGCTCCCCGCGATTGGACGACTCGACAACGGTGGGAACCAGATAGTTCTGAACGCGATGCTCGTGCACGCCGCCCACCCTACGCGTCGGCCGGCTCGTCGCCGTCACCGTCACCGTCACCGTTTCCGAGACGCGACAGATCGATAGCCACGCCCTCGGGATCGACGTAGGTCACGTTGTCGCGCAGCCACTGGGCAGCCTTGTTCTTGGCCACCTCCGCGCGAAAGGCGCTCATGCGGCCCGACTCGTGCAGATCGGTGCGCAGGCTCTCGGCCGACGTCGCCATGGCCTCGGCCGTCGAGGCCAGCTCCTCATCCACTTCGGCGTCGGTGGGCTCGAGCGACTCCGCGCGCACCAGGGCCCGCAGCGCCAGGTCGATGCGGACGGCACGCACCGCCTCGGTCCGCAGCGCGGCCAGGAGGCCGTCGGGCGTCTGATTCGTCGCGCGCAAGAAGTCGTTGAGCTCGAGCTTCTGGTCGGCCAGCCGGTGGCCGAGGTCGTGGAGTCGCTCGTTGGTCTCCTGGGTGGCCAGCACCTCGGGGACGACGCCCTCGTCCACCAGCTCGCCCAACGCCAGCAGGGCCGCGTCGCGCTCGGCCAGCCGGGTCTCGAGGATCTTGCGACGCCGCACCTGGAGCACCAGGCCATCACGCATCTCCTCGACGCTCGGCCACTCGGTGTTCTCCTGGACCCAGGCATCGGTCAGCTCGGGCATGACCCGCTCCTGGACCTGGCTGAGGTGCACGTGGTACGTCCCGGTCGCCGAACCCACCGGACCCTCCAGGGTCAGGTCCTCACCGGCCCGCAACCCCAGAATCTGCTCGTCGGCCCCGGGCAGCAGGGCGTTGGAGCCGACGGTGTACATGTAGTCGCTCATCGTCAGCGGCTCGTCGCCGTCGGGTCGGTCGACACGCAGGTCCAGGGTCACCACGTCGCCATTGACGATCGGGCGGTCCACCGGCGCCAAGGTGGCGTCGGTCTCGCGGTACCGATCGATGAGCGCCTCGATCTCGGTGTCGGACACGTGGGGCGACGGCAGCGTGACCTGCAGCCCCTGGTAGCCGTGGATCTCGGGCTCGGGGCGCACCTCGACGTCCACCTCAAAGCTCACCGGGCCGCTGTCCTCGCCCCGAACGACGTTGACCTCGGGCTCCCCGATGGGGTCGATGCCGGTCTCGTCGACTGCCCGGGCGTAGAAGGTGGGGACGGCCTCGCGGATGGCTTCGGCCCGCAAGACGCCGGGCCCGCCCAGGTGGGCCACCAGAACGTTCTTGGGGACCTTGCCGCGGCGGAAGCCCTTGACATTGACCTGGGAGGCCAGCGACACCGCCGCGTGGTCGATCGCCTGGTCGACCTCGGATTCCTCCAGGTCGACCACGACCTTGACGCGATTGCTCTCCTGGCCCGAAATCGTCGCCTGCATAAGACTGACCAGCCTACTGGACGCGTCCCCCGGCTCAGATCATGACGCAGAGCGCGTCGGCCAAGGCGCGGGCCGCGGCCGGGTCACCCCGCACGTCGGTGGCTGAGGTCGCGAGCCACGCCTCGGCGCTGATGCGCCCGGCCGCGCGTCGCCAGAAGAGGGCCACCGGCGTCGTCACCTCCAGGTCGGGCGCCTGGGACAGCGACGCCACGGCCTCGCCGCACCCGTCGTGCACCCGCACCAGGGCCGTGCGTCCCAGCCGACCCACCAGGTTCACCTGAAGCGTGAACCCCTCGCCCACTCCCATGCGACGCCCGACGATGTAGGGCAGCGCGGCCTCGAAGCGGTTGACCACCACCTCCTCGCCGATGCCGTGGTCGTCGTCCGGCTCGAGCAGCGCGTCGCGCAGGTCCTGTAAGTGAATCCACGCGTCGAGGATGCGCGTCTCTTGGAAGCGGTGGTACGGGCGCTCCCCCTCGGGACTCCAGCCCACGCGATCCCAGTCGGCATCGCTCAGCGCGCGCAGCCGGTCCAGCGACTCACCCGTGACCCCCCGGAACCTCTCGAGGAGGTCGTCGCCCCGCACCGAGCGCGCCGCCTGGACGAAGGCCTCGTTGAACCGGCCCACGTCATTGCGGACGTAGTCGGGGAACGGGCCCTCAAACGTCGGCACGGGCGCACCGTTGAGGAACTCCTCGAAGCCCGTGAGATGGCTGAGGATGTCGCGCACGCTCCAGCCCGGGCATGGCGTAGGTCGATCGAAGTCCTCCTCGGGGCGCGAGGCCAGCAACGAGGCCACCGAAGACCACGTCTCGTCCAGCCCGTCGATGATCCACTGGTAGCCCACGGGGTCTCCTCTCGCGCCGGGGCCAGCGCCCTGTGCCACGATGGTACGACGGGAAGTAGCGCAGCTTGGTTAGCGCGCCTGGTTTGGGACCAGGAGGTCGCGGGTTCAAATCCCGCCTTCCCGACCCGGCGCGACGGCGCGGCGCCCCCGGCAGGAGTCGAACCCGCAACCTGACGGGTAGAAACCGTCTGCTCTATCCAGTTGAGCTACGGGGGCCCCTGCAGCGTAGCGAGCGCACGAGCGCGGCGCGAGACCTACCCTGTGCCATACTGGGACGGCTTGGTGGGCGTAGCTCAGTTGGCTAGAGCGCCAGGTTGTGGTCCTGGAGGTCGCGGGTTCGACCCCCGTCGCTCACCCCAAAAGAACCGGACCGGTCCGGCCGGGCGCGCGTCGCCCGGCCGGACCTCTCGGGAGGCGAAATGAACGACGCGACGGGCATCTACGTGAACGGGACCTGGCGCACGCCGGCCACCGCCGAGTCGATCGCGGTGACCGACGCGTCGACCGGCGAGACGCTGGCCACCGTGCCCAGTGCCACCGACGCCGAGGTGCGAGCGGCCGTCGATGCGGCTACGGGCGCCTTCGCCGGCTGGGCGGCCACGCCGGTGGCCGAGCGCGCGTCGCTGCTGGCCGCGACGGCGGCGGCACTGTCCGCGCGCCGTCACGAGATCGCCACGATGATCGCACGCGAGGTGGGCATGCCGCACCGCCTGAGCGACCGGATCCAGGTGGGACTCCCCGTGGCGACCTTCACCGACGCCGCGGCCCGTGCCGCCACCCTCACCTGGTCCGAGAAGATCGGCAACTCGACGGTGCGGCGCGAGCCCATCGGCGTGGTGGCGGCGATCACCCCCTGGAACTACCCCCTCCACCAGGCCGCCAACAAGCTCGCGGGCGCTCTGGCGGCGGGGTGCACGGTGGTCCTCAAGCCCAGCGAGGTGGCACCACTGAGCGCCATCGCCCTCTTCGAGATCCTCGACGGCGTGGGCTTTCCCGCCGGCGTCGTGAACCTGGTGTCGGGGCCTGGGCCCACGACCGGTGAGGCGCTGGTGCGCGATCCGCGCGTCGCCATGGTGTCGTTCACCGGATCGACCCGCGCGGGCCGCCGCATCATGGAGTTGGCCGCCCGCGACGTCAAGCGCGTCGCGCTCGAGCTCGGCGGGAAGTCCGCCAACGTCATCTTGCCCAGTGCCGACTTCGAGCGCGCGATTCCCGACGCCCTCTTCAAGTGCTTCTTGAACTCCGGCCAGACCTGCTCGGCCCTCACACGCCTGCTGGTGCCACGATCCCAGCTCGAGCGCGTCGAGGATCTGGTGCGCCAGGCGATCCCCCGCTACGCCCCGGGTCCGGCCCTCAGCGACACGGCGCTCGTGGGCCCGCTGGCCAGCGCTGCACAGCGCGACCGCGTGCGCGGCTACATCAAGCGCGGACTCGAGGAGGGCGCGCGACTCGTGTGCGGGGGGCTGGAGACGCCGGCCGGCCTCGATCAGGGATTCTTCGTTGAGCCGACGGTGTTCAGCGACGTTCGCAACGACATGGTCATCGCGCGCGAGGAGATCTTCGGTCCGGTGCTGTGCATCATCGCCTACGACACGATCGATGACGCCATCGCCCTGGCCAACGACTCCGAGTACGGACTCGCCGGTGGCGTGTGGGCCGGCACGGACGAGGAGGCGCTGGGCGTCGCCACCCGGCTGCGCACGGGTCAGGTCGAGATCAACGGCGGCACCTTCAATCCCGGTGCGCCCTTCGGCGGTTTCAAGCTGTCCGGCATCGGCCGTGAGCTCGGGCGCTGGGGCATCGAGGAGTTCCTCGAGACCCAGGCGATACAGCACCCCGTTACATCGGTGGGGTAGACTCGCGGCGCGCCGGTAGCTCAATTGGCAGAGCATTTGACTCTTAATCAACAGGTTCCGGGTTCAAGTCCCGGCCGGCGCACCACACAGGGGAGGGTGCCTCCCCACCACGCCGGGCGCAAGGGGGATTCGTGTCGCAAACGGTACTGGACGCCATCGGGTCAACGCCCCTGGTGGAGGTCGATGGGATCTTCGTCAAGCTCGAGTATCGCAACCCGTCGGGATCCATCAAGGCCCGACTGGCCCGCGCGCTGATCGAGCGGGCCGAGCGCGAGGGACTGCTGCACCCGGGCGACACCATCGTCGAGGCCTCCAGCGGCAACACCGGCAACGCGATGTCGATGGTGGCCGCGGTGAAGGGCTACCACATGATCGTGGTCATGCCCGCGGGGCTCAGCCACGAGCGCACTGCCATCTCCACGGCCTTCGGCGCCGAGATCCGCACCGTGGGCACCTTTCACGTCACCGACGCCCTGGCCGAGGCCGATCGGCTCGGCGACCTGCCCGGCCACTTCGCCCCGCACCAGTTCTCCTCGGAGTGGAACGTCGACGAGAACCGCGAGTGGCTCGGTCCCGAGATCGTCGCCCAGCTGCCCGAGGACCGACTGCCCGACGCGTTCTTGATGGGTGTGGGTACCGGTGGCACCCTGATCGGGGTCGGCCAGCACTTCCGCCAGGTCAACCCGCTCGTCCGCATCGTCGCCCTGGAGCCCAGTGAGTCGACGACCATCCAGTGTGGCGACATCAACCTGCACCGCATCGAAGGGATCTCCGACGGCTTCGTGCCCACCATCTACCAGCGCCATCGCCACCTCGTCGACGAGGTCATCGACGTCCACAGCGACGACGCCATCGCCGAGATGCGTCGGCTGGCCAGCCACTTCGGCATGCTCGTGGGACCCAGTTCGGGGGCCAATCTCGTGGGCGCGCGCCGCCTGCGCGACCAGATGCCCGCCGGGTCCACGATCGTCACCGTCTTCGCCGACGAGGGCGAGAAGTACTTGAGCGAGTACTTCTCGGCCTGATCGGCTGGACCCCGCGCGAGGGGGGATGGGCTCCTAGCTGCTCGGGCGCAAGACTGGTCGCAGGGCGTCGAGCGTCGCGGGATTGTCGATGGTCGAGGGCACCGGCATGTCCACGCCATCGGCGATGGCCCGCATGGACTTGCGCAGCACCTTGCCCGACCGGGTCTTCGGCAGCGCGTCGACGATGTCGACCTGGCGCAGGCTGGCCACGGCGCCGAGGCGGTCGCGGACGAGCTGGACGAGCTCGGCGGCGACCTCGTCGTGGTCGCGCGTCACCCCGCTCTTCAGGACCGCGAGGCCTCGGGGCACCTGGCCCTTGAGGGTGTCGTTGACGCCGATGACCGCGCACTCGGCTACCGCGGGATGCGACGCGATGATCTCCTCGATCTGCCCGGTCGACAGCCGGTGCCCGGCCACGTTGATGACGTCGTCGACGCGGCCCATCACGAACAGGTAGCCGTCCTCGTCGAAGTGACCGCCGTCACCCGTGAGGTAGTAGCCCGGCGTGTGCGAGAGGTAGGTGTCGATGTACTTCTTCTCGTCTCCCCACACGCCGCTCATGCATCCTGGAGGCAGGGGCAGCTTGATCAGGATCAGCCCCTCGGTGTCGGCCGCCGCCGGCTCTCCCGACTCGGTCACGATCTCGACGTTGAATCCCGGAACCGGGACGGTGGGTGATCCCGGCTTGATCGGCAGCGGATCGAGTCCCATCAGGTTGGCCGCGACGGGCCAGCCCGTCTCGGTCTGCCACCAGTGGTCGATCACCGGCACGCCCAGGTGCTCGCTGGCCCACTGGTAGGTCTCCGGGTCGAGACGCTCGCCCGCGAGGAAGAGGTAGCGGAACTTGGATAGGTCGTAGCGGGCCATCAAGGTGCCATCGGGGTCGTCGCGCTTGATCGCGCGAAAGCCCGTGGGGGCCGTGAAGAGTGTCTTGACCCCCCACTCACTGATCACCCGCCAGAACGCGCCCGCGTCGGGCGTCCCGACGGGCTTGCCCTCGTAGAGGACCGAGGTCGAGCCGGCCAGCAGCGGCGCGTAGACGATGTACGAGTGACCCACCACCCAGCCGACGTCGGACGCCGCCCAGAACACCTCCCCGGGCGCGGTGTCGTAGATGTTGCTCATCGACCAGTGCAGCGCGACGGCGTGTCCCCCGTTGTCGCGCACGACGCCCTTGGGCCGCCCCGTGGTGCCGGAGGTGTAGAGGATGTAGAGCGGGTCGGTGGCCGCGACGCTCTCGCAGGGGGCCGGCGCGGCCGCGCGCGTGACCTCGTCCCAGTCGTGGTCGCGTCCCGGGACCATCGTGGCGGGCGCCTCGGGCCGCTGGACGATGACGCAGGCCCGCGGCTTGTTGGTGGCCTCGTCGATCGCGGCGTCGAGGAGCGGCTTGTACTCGATCACGCGGTTGACCTCAATGCCACAGCTGGCCGAGACCACCACGGTGGGCGCGGCGTCGTCGATCCGCATGGCCAGCTCGTGCGCAGCGAATCCCCCGAACACCACGGAGTGGATGGCCCCGATGCGCGCGCAGGCCAGCATCGCCATCAGCGCCTGGGGGATCATGGGCATGTAGATCACCACGCGATCGCCCCGACCCACGCCCAGGTCGCGCAGGGCGCCCGCGAAGCGCGACACCTCGTCGAGCAACTGGTCATAGGTGAAGGTCTGCTGGGTGTCCGTCACCGGGCTGTCGTAGATCAGGGCCAACTGGGCGCCACGCCCCGCCTCGACGTGCCGGTCGAGGGCGTTGTAGCAGGTGTTCATCTCGCCCCCGGGGAACCACCGGTACATCGGCGCGTGCGAGTCGTCGAGGGTGCGGTCGGGTTGGCGGTACCAGCTGATCCCCGCTGCCGCCTCACCCCAGAACCCCTCCGGGTCCTCGACGCTGCGCCTAAAGGCGTCCCAATACGATCCCATCGTCCCCCCTTAGCTGGTCAATCGATCCCCGAAGGCCAGTCTGCCCGACCGTAGTGCTGCCAGGGTCCAAAGTCCACAATGGCACGGCACCGGCTAGGGCACCCGGCCGGCTACCACCCCGTAGGCGATCGTTCGCCCCGGCGCCGGGGGGCCGACTCTGACGACGCGACCCCAGTGCGAGAAGCGGGTCGATCCCCCACCCGCGGCACCGCGCACCGTCTCGACCTCGGGCAGGACCCGAGCGCCAACCAGCAGGGTCAGCGCGGCCGACGAGGTCCCCGCCGACGACGTGCTCGTCCACGAGAGCACCACCCGGTGAGCCCCCGCGAGGTGCAGCGTGATGCCCCGACCGTGCGGCAGCAGTCCCGCCAGGGCGGCCACCGTGAGGCTGTCAGCGAAGCCGCTGTACTGGCTCGTCCCCGCGCGCATCTCGATGAACCGGCCGCCGACCAGGCGCACCTGGGGCCGCGTCAAGCCCACGAGCCCGCGCAGGCCGGCGGCGTTTCCTCTCACGTAGGCGGCTGTCGGTGTGACCAGCACGTGGACGACGGCCGTCCCGTAGCGATACGTCTCGCGACCCGTCGCCCGCCCGATGTCGGCCACGATGGTGCCCGGCCGGGTGCCCCGCACGCGCACCACGATATGGACACAGCCCGCCGCCAGCATGTCGTGCTGGGCGCGGCTCACCACGCTGGCCACGCTCGGCGTTGCGGCGCTCGCGGCTCCCGCGGGCCAGGCGGCCAGCACCGTCGCCACGGCCAGCCCCAGCACGCGCCCGCGTCCCCCGACCGGGTCGACCCGAGAGCCCCGGCTCACAGGCACGACGCCAGGGAGAAGAGGAGCGTCTGGAGCGCCTGGACCCTCTCGTGGACATCGGGCGGGGCCGCGGCCAGGGCATCCTCATCGGTGACCGCGTGCTCGTCGGCCAGGCCGCGCAGGGCGACCTGCAGCGTGCTCAGCCACGCCCAGGCCTCCGCATCCGTCAGGAGGTCCTCACCGGCGGTGAGCACGACCAGTTCGGCGTTGCTCGCCATGTCCCGCTGACGTCCCAGCGTGACCAGGGGGTCGTCGGCGCGCGAGGGGTCGACCGGGCTGGCCAGCAGGGCCGCCCAGACGGACTCCTCGCCCCGCTCGGCGGCGGCGACTCGCCGGGCGGCGTCGAGGACCAGCGACCGGCCCAGCTCGTTGAGGCGCACCACGACACCGCCGCCTCGCTGGCGCGTGAACAGGCGGGCCATCAGGTCGTGACCTCGATGGTGCAGCGCAGGCCGGCCACCTGCACCCGCACGCAGTACTCCTCGGCGCGCTCGCGCCGACCCGACCACACGACGGCGCGGCCCTCGTGGTGCACACGCATCATCAGCTGCGTGCAGCGCCCCGTCGAGTACCCGAAGATCCGCCGAAAGATCACCACCACGACGTCCATCGGCGTCACCGGGTCGTTCCACACCACCACATCCCAGGTGCGTTGCGCCACCGCCACCGTCGACGTCGAGCGCTCCGGCTCGACGATGACGCTCGGCTGAGCCACCTCGGGAGGGAGCGATGCCATGTCCCAGTGTCGCAGACGGCAGTGCGCCAGCGCACCTCCCTACACTGGCCCCGTGCGCAACCGGGAGTCCGACGGGGAGACCACGCCCCCCAGGCAGTGGTGGCGGGCTCCCGCAGATCGCGCGGTCCGGCAGGCCATCGGGCTCGATCACGACCCGCCGCCGGTGTGCGACGACCCCGCCGTGGCCTACCTGCCCGTGGGAGGCGTGGCCCGCCAGGTGCACGGCGACCTGCCCGCCATGCTGGTCGGTGGGGTGGCCGCGCTGTTCTTCGAGATGCTCCACCCCCACTCCATGGCGGGCGTCGCCGACCACTCGCGCTATCGCGAGGACGCGCTCGGCCGGGTGGGCCAGACGGCTCGCTTCATCGCCGAGACCACGTACGGCACGCGCGACACGGCCCGCGCGGCGGTCGCGCGCGTTCGCGCCGGCCACGAGCGCGTGACCGGCACCGCCGACGATGGCGCCCCCTACGCGGCCAACGACCCGCACCTGCTCGCCTGGGTGCACGATGCGGGCACCTACGCCTTCCTGGCCTCGTACCGCCGCTACGGTGCCCGACGGCTGGCGCCCGCCGATGCCGACGGCTACGTCGACGAGATGGCCCGCCTGGCCCGGGACCTCGGCGTGGAGTCCCCCCCGCGCACCTGGCGCGAACTGACGGCCCAGCTGAGCGCGTTTCGCCCCGAGCTGCGCCTGAGTGCGGACGGCGTCGCGGCGCGCGACTTCCTGCGCGCGGGCGTGAGCGCCGGCACGCTCGCCCCCGCCGTGTACCGGTTGGTCGTGGCCAGCGCCCTCGACTTGCTGCCGCCGTGGGCGCTCGCGCTCCTCGACGAGCACCCGCCCTCGTGGCGTTCGGCCCCGGTGCGCCAGGCGATGCGCGCCGTGAGCGCGGCGCTGCGCGCGGTCGTTCCCCCGGTCGTCGCCTGAGCCGCCCTAGGAGACGAGTCCCAGTCCCCCGTCCACGACGATCACCTGTCCCGTGAGGTAGGCGTGCGCCGCGACGTCGACGATCACCTCGGCGATGTCCTCGGGCTTCCCGCTGCGGTGCAGCGGCGCGTTGGCCTCAACACGCTCGCGGACACGAGCCCACGATGCCGTCCAGGGCGTGTCCACCAGCCCCGGAGCCACGGCGTTCACCCGCACCGCCGGGCCGACGGTCTTGGCCAACAGGACGGTCAGGTGGTGGATGGCCGCTTTGGAGGCCGCGTAGGGGATGGACGATCCCGTCGGGCGAACGCCCGCGAGCGAGCCCACATTGACGATGCACCCGTGGCTGGCCGTGAGGGCCTCCATCGCGGCCACGCACATCGACCACGTCCCAAAGACGTTGACCTCGAAGATCTCGCGCCACACCTCGCGGCTCGCCGCCGCCAGGTCCCGATGCGGGATCTCGCGCGTGGTGGCGGCGTTGTTGACCAGCACGTCGAGGCGACCGCACCGCTCGAGGACCTCGGCGATGAGGGTCTCGGCCCCACCCTCGGCACCCACCGACCCTTGGATGTAGTGCGCGCCGGGGGTGGCGGCGGCCAGCCGGGCTCCCTCGGCGGCGCTGCGCGACGAGTTGAAGACGACGACGTCACCTCGCGCCGCGAAGCGCTCGGCGGTCGCCCGGCCGATGCCGCTGGTCGAGCCGGTCACCAGGACCACGCGCCCGCTCACGACCGCCTCCGCAGGCGCCAGGACCCGGCCCAGTGCTGACCGGGCTCCAGCACGACGAGGTCCTTGCCCGAACGCAAGGCGTCGGGGGGGCAGGTCATCGGCTCCACGGCCACGGCGGTGCGCCGGCGCCCGTGACCCAGGTGGTCCCCCGTGTACACCTGCAGGTAGGGGAAGTTCCGGTCCACACTGAGATCGATCGTGCCACCGCCACGATCGACCACCGTCGTGGTGGCCATCCCCGAGTCGTCGCGCTCGAGGTCGGTGTAGGTGACGTCGAGCTCGTGGCCGTTGACCGACTTGGCGCTGGTGAAGTCGAGCTCCCCCCCGGTCACCGGCAGGATCTCGCCGGTCGGCAGGCGCCGGTCGTTGACCGCCACGTACGAGCGGGCCGGCACCAGCAGCGTCGCCCCCTCGATGGTGGGGCTCGTGACGGCCAGGTACGGGTGGAAGCCCAGGCCGAAGGGCAGCGGCACCTCGTCACGGTTCGTCACCGTGGAGGTCACGGTCAGCCCGAGCGAGCCGAGGTGGTAGGCGACGTCGATGCTGACGGCGAAGGGGAACGCCGGAGACGGGTGCAGCAGCAGGGACAGGACACAGCGATTCTGGTTGACCGACTCGATGCGGAAGGGACGCCAGCGCACCAGTCCGTGGATCCCCGCCGCTTCCGACAGCTCGTCGACGGCGGGCTGTCCCGCACGATCCGCGAAGGTCCAGGGCTCCACGCCCAGCCGGTTGGGCCAGGGGAACAGAACCTGGCCGTGCGCACCCAGGGGCACCTCGTCACCGCTGAATCCCTCGACGACCGGCACGCCACCTTGCACGTAGGTGCGCAGGGTCGCCCCCACCTCCGTCACCACGGCGCGCTGGTCGCCGTGCGCAATGGCAATCTGCTCGCCTGATGGCAGCACGTGGACTCCTCTCCGAGTAGGTTACCGAGGCCCGTTAGGGTCGTGCATATGCGTGTGCTGCTCACTAACGACGATGGCATCGACGCCGAGGGACTCGCCGTCCTGGCTCGCACCCTGGCTCGCTGGGCCGACGAGACGCCCCCCGGCGACGTGCGCGAGGTGCTGGTCGTGGCACCCGACACCAACTACTCGGGCATGTCCGCGGCCGTCGGGGACGTCTTTGCCCGACCGACCGTCCCGTACCGCCGCCGCGTGATCCCCGGCGCCGAGGCGATCCCGGCCTACGCCCTGGACGCGCCGCCGGCCATGTGCGCCCTCCTGGGATCCATCGGCGGCTTCGGACCCTTGCCCGACGTGGTGATCTCCGGCATCAATCCCGGGGCCAACGTCGGGCGCAGCATCCTGCACTCTGGGACCATCGGGGCCATCTTCACGGCCGGCCAGCTCGGCCTGTCCGGCATGGCGGTCTCGGTGCAGTGGGGCGAGCAGGTGCACTACGACACGGCGGCCGCAGTTGCCCGGGAGGTCCTCCAAGAACTCCTGCGGGCTCCGTCGCGCACCCTGCTCAACCTCAACGTGCCCAACCTGCCCGCGTCGGCGCTGCGGGGAGTGCGTCACGGCCACGTCTCCCTCGCCGGCGTGGTCGCCGACGCTGGTGTGCACGCCGGCTTCGGGCCGCTCGCCGACGCCGGCGAGCTGCCCCTGCGCCTGGGCTCGGCGTCCCCCCAGCTGGGCGATGTCAGCGACGAGTCGGCCGATGACGACGGTGCCATGATCGCCGCCGGCTACGCCTCACTGACGCCACTGCGGGGTCCGCACGAGGACGACGACCCCGGACTCGACACGACGATGTCGGCCGCCTTGGACGCCATCGCCCGGCACCTCTCCCGGGCGCGCTGAGGTCACTCGCGCGCGTCAGGGGGGCGTCGCCAGCTCTTGCGCTGGGCGGTGGCGCGCTTGTCCTCCAAGCGCCGCTCCGCCGCTCGCCGGGGCGGTCGCGTGGGACGGCGCGGCGCCTCGACGTCGAGAGCGGCGCGCATCCGCGCGCCGAGGCGCTCGAGGGCGGCCTCACGGTTCTGCTGCTGGGACCGGAACCGGCTGCTGGCCGTGCGCACGACCGCTCCCGTGCGCGCCACCGCCCCAGCGCGCTGGGCGTCGTCGAGACCGACGACGTCGTCCCACGCCGCGCTGAGGCTGACGCGCGACCGCGTCCGGTTGGCGTGCTGTCCGCCGGGCCCACCGCTGGTCGTCGTGCGAACGTTGACCCGCGACGCCGGGAGGTACGCGTCGGCCCCCAGAACGATGGCGTCCCTGCGCGACGCGTCGCGCCCGTCTGCGCCCATCCGACCACCTTACGAGCCCGCCGAGCCACACCCCTAAGATCGTCGCGACGCAGGGAGGTGCGAGTGACGTGGATTGGTCCGGCAGCCAGCTGGATCGGCACGGGGCTGCGCGAGAGCGCCGCGATGCTCTGGATCACCTGGTGGCCCCTGGTGCTGGGATTCACCCTCTCGGGACTGCTGCAGAGTTTCCTGCCCCGTGACGCCCTGCGGGCGCAGCTGGGGACCACCTCGCCGAAGAGTGTCGCCAAGGCGTCGGTTCTGGGCATCATCTCGTCGTCGTGCAGCTACGCGGCCAGCGCCATGAGCCGGGCCCTCTTCGCGCGCGGATCCTCGCTGACTAACGCCCTCGTGTTCATGGTGGCCTCCACCAACCTGGTGATCGAGCTCGGCATCGTGCTCTACCTGCTGCTCGGCTGGCAGTTCCTGGCCGCGCAGCTGGCTGGGGGCGTCGTCATGATCGTGGCGCTGGCCCTCTTGACCGCGGTCTTCTTCCGCGGCCCCCAGCAGCGCGACCTATACGCCCACGTCCTGGAGAACGCGCCTCCCCCGGCCCAGCCAGCGTGCTCCACCTGGCGCGAGAGGCTGGCCACCCGGCGCCACTACCGCCTGGCCGCGCGCTACACGATCGGTGACCTGACCATGCTGCGCAAGGAGCTCGCCGCGGGCTTCGTGATCGCCGGCTTCCTGAGCGTCCACGTGCCCACGACGTGGTGGTCCCATATCTTCTTCACCGGCCACGGCACGGCCACGGCGTTGGAGAACGCCGTGCTGGCACCGCTGGTCGCGGTCGTGTCGTTCGTCTGCTCGGTCGGCAACATCCCCCTGGCCGCGGCGCTGTGGGCCCATGGCGTGGCCTTCGGCGGCGTCATCGCCTTCATCTTCGCCGACCTGGTGACCCTGCCCCTCCTGCTCATCTACCGCCGCTTCTACGGCACCGCCGCCGCGGGCCAACTCTTCGGCCTGCTGTGGTTGGTGATGTCGGGCGGAGGATTCCTCACCGGCGAGATCTTCCGCACTCTGGGCCTGATCCCCAGCTCGCGCCACGCCCCCGCGCTCACCGGTCACTTCCCCCTGGGGGCGACCCTCGTCGCCAATGTCGTGGCCACCGCGCTGCTCGTCTCCCTGTTCGCGATCTCGCGCACCCGCGGCGACGAGTCCGACCTGGCCGCCCGCGATCCCATCTGCGGGATGAGTGTTGACGTCACCGCACCGGTCGCCACGCGCACCCGCGCGGGCACCACGTACTACTTCTGCTCGCTGCGCTGCGCCGAGCGGTTCGACCAAGGAGAGGAGCCCACCACCATGAGCATGCACGAAGACCCCCACGGCGACGCCGTCGACCCGATCTGCGAGATGCGCGTCAACTCAGCCGAGGCCTTGAGTGCGACGGGTCCCGACGGGGAGACCTACTACTTCTGCGGTCCCGGCTGCCGGCGCGCCTACCTGGCGCTCCACGGCCTGCCCTCGTGAGCGAGCGACGCGAGCACACCACCGTGCGCGCCTACGGCGTGCTCATCGAGGAGTCTCGCGTCCTGCTAGTTCGCTCCAGCAGCCCCGAGTTCCAGCCCCCGCTGTGGTGGCTGCCCGGCGGCGGGCTGGACTTCGGCGAGACGCCCGAGCAGGCGCTGGCCCGCGAGTTCGCCGAGGAGACGGGGCTGGAGATCGCCCACCCCACCCTGCTCGGCGTGACCAGCGACCTGCGCCGCCGCGACAACGGTGACCGTCTCCACACCGTGCGCATCCACTACCGCGTGGGCCGGCGCGGTGGCACCCTGCGCGACGAGACCTCCGGGACAACGGACCAGACGTGCTGGTTCCCCCTGGGCGAGCTCGACGGCGCGAACGTGGCCGCCTACGCGCGCGTCGCCTTGTCGCTGGCCGCCGAGAAGTAGAGACCGGGCATCGACCGCTTGAGCAGCTTGCCCGCGGGATTGCGCGGGAGCGCCTCGGAGGTGAACGCCACCCGCGTGGGGATCTTGTAGGCGGCCAGGTGCTCGGCCAGCTGATCGCGCAGCTCGTCGGCGCTCAGCGACATCCCGTCGCGCAGGCGGACGACGCAGGCCACCTCCTCGCCCAACCGCTCGTTGGGCAGGGCGAAGACCGCGGCCTCGTAGACGGCGCCCAGGGAGTAGAGCGCGGCCTCCACCTCGGCCGAGTAGACGTTCTCGCCGGCGCGCAGGATCAGGTCCTTGGCGCGATCCTCGATGTAGAGGAAGCCCTCGGCGTCCACGTGGCCCACATCCCCGGTACGCAGCCACCCCTCGTGCAGGGCGGCCTCGGTGTCCTGCGGCCGGTTCCAGTACCCGCGGATCAGCGTGGGTCCGCGCAGCCAGATCTCGCCGCGCTCACCGGGGGCCACCTCGACGCCCTGGGGATCGCGGATCGAGGCGTCCATCACCGGCCCGCGGGCCCGACCCGTCGAGGTGGGGTGGCTCTCGTACTCGACGCCCACGTTCCCAGGTCCGTACGCGTTGGTCTCGGTCATGCCGTAGCCCAGGGACGGGAGGCCCCGGGCGAAGGAGCGACCCACGCGCGCCACCAGCGCCGGTGGGGCCGGTGCGCCGCCGCCGCCGACCAGCGACAGCGAGCTGGTGTCGAAGTCAGCGAAGCGGGGCGACTCCATCAGGTCCCAGACCTGGGTGGGGACGCCGACGAAGCGCGTCACCCGATGACGCTCGATCAGCTCGAGCGCCTGTTCGGGGTCCCACCGGTACATGATGACCATCTTGAAGTGCCAGGCGACGCACGACATCATGACCGGCACGCAGCCCGTGACGTGGAACAGGGGCACCACCAGGATGAAGCACGGGGTCAGACCCGAGCTGGCACGTGGTCCGCGCACCTGCTCGTAGATCGACGAGTCGGCCCCGAAGGCGATCACGGCCTGGGCGAGCGCATCGTGCGTGGAGACCGCACCCTTGGGCTGGCCCGTCGTGCCCGACGTGTACAGGATCGTCGCGTCGCTCGACCCGTCGAAGTCCACGACGGGCAGCTCGGCGCCGGGAACCACCACATCGTGCCAGTGCTCCATCCCGGCCGGCAGCGCGACGCCGTCGGCCCGAGCCACGATCACCGGGATCCCGGTGCGCTCGACCGTGGCGGCGACGCGCTCGACGCGCTGACCGTCGACCAGCACCAGCCGGGGGTCGGAGTCCCCGATGGCGTAGTCCAGCTCGTCCGGGGTCCACCAGGCGTTCAGCGAGACCGACACCGCCCCCACCGACAAGATCGCCCCGAAGGCCACGACCCACTCGGGGAGGTTGCGCATGGCGATGCCCACCCGGTCGCCCACCGCGATGCCGTAGCGGTCCACCAGCGTCGCGCCGAGGGCGTCGATCTCGTCCTTGACGCGATTGAAGGTCCACTCCTCGCCCTCGTAGGCGATGAAGACGCGGTCGTCGCCGCGCAACTGGTCGAAGAACGTCTTCATCGTCGCCGGGGCGTTCGCGTAGCGCCGCGACGACGGACCAGGACCGGACGGGTCGGTGATCTCGAAGACCTGCCCCGGTCCGGTCAGCGCCGCCAACGCCTCATCGTACGTCGCCATCGGTAACCCCCTTACTTGCCGGTACATCCTAGTCAGGCCCGTATCCGGTGCTAGAACCGCGCCGTGGCTGACTCCGTCGTGCGACTGGCGCTGCACGTGCGTCCGGGCTCGTCGACACCCGGCGTCGGTGGCACCTTCGACGACGCGCTCGTCGTGCGCGTGCACGCCACCGCCCACGACGGGCGGGCCACCCGCGAGGCGCTGGCGCTGCTGGCAGCGGCCCTGGGGCTCCCGGCTCGGGCCGTGCGCCTCGAGCGCGGCGCCCGTTCGCGTCGCAAGGTCGTCGCCATCGACGACCCGAGCGCCGCCCTCGCCGAGGTGATCGAGAGGCTGCGCGGGTTGGCTCCATCGTGAGATGAGAAAAACTTCACGTCTTCGTCATGCGGCCCACGCGTAGTCTGGTCGGCTCGTGAAATTTACCAACGAACTCGTTCCGCAGAGCTTCCGCAAGAGCCTGACGGGTCCCTTGCGCCTGATGTACGTCGTCACGTTCATCAACGCGATCGGGTCGGGACTCACGCTGTCCTTCTTCGTCATCTACCTGCACAACGTGCGCCACTTCTCAACGGCTTTCTCCACGACCCTGCTGGCGGCCGCCGCACTGGTGAGCCTGATAATCGGCCCCCTGTGGGGAACTCTGGTCGACCGCTTCGGCCCCGCCCCGGTCGGCATCGCGGGTCTGGCCACCGACGCAGTGGTGCTCCTGTGGTGGGGACACGTCACTACCCCCACCGCGGCGATCACGGCGGCGCTGGCCCTGGCGGCGGTGGGGGGTGCGGGCTACGGCCCGACCTCCACGATGCTGGCCCGGCTGTGCCCCGACGACCTCCAGCACGCCTTTGGCTTCAACTTCATGCTGCTGAACCTCGGCATCGGCTTTGGCGGGCTGATCTCGGCAACGATCGTCGACCTGCACCATCCGGTCACCTTCACCATCTTGTACACGGTGAACGCCACCGTCACGCTGGTGTCGGCCGCCCTGCTGCTGCGCCTGTGGCGCTACGGCCAGGCCATCCCGCGCGAGGAGCGCGATCGCCACGCGGAGTCCGGGTGGCGCACGGTCCTGCACGACCGGCGCCTGGTGCGCTACGTGATCGCCGCCATCGTGCTGATCACGGGAGGCTACGGCTCCCAGGAGGCCGGCTACAGCCTCTTCGTGGTCAACAAGGTGCACCTCACCGTGCACCTGATCGGGGTCATCTTCTTCTTCAACACCTCAACCATCGTGGTGGCCCAGCTGTTCACCCTCTCCTTGATCCAGGGACGCAGCCGCACGCGGGTGCTGGCCGTCGTGGGCGTCCTGTGGGCGCTGTTCTGGGTCTCGCTGGACCTGGCGCTGCACCTGCCGGCGCTGTGGGCCTTCGTGGTCCTGGCGATCTCGATGTCGGTCTTCGCCTTCGGGGAGACCATGCTCTCCCCCGTCGGCCCCGCGCTGGTCAACGAGATCGCCCCCGAGCACCTGCGCGGGCGCTACAACGCGGCCGCCGGCCTGTCGTGGGGACTCTCGGGAACGGTGGCCCCGCTCCTCGTGGCGGTGTACTTCGGACACCACCTGGGGACCTGGTGGCCCCTGTCGACGGCCCTCACGGCGCTGCTGGGCTCGGCGCTGATGCTGAGCCTGCGCCGCCATCTCTCGCCCGTCGAGGACGGGCGTACGCCCGCCGTCTCAGAAGACGAGGGAGCGCTCGACGCTTAGCACGAGGTCGCCCAGCTCGTCCATTGACGAGCGCTGCGCGTTCTCGATCATCTCCCCGACGCCGAGGCCGCGCGTGTCGATGCACGTGCCGCACACCAGGACCCGGCCACCCTTGGTCACGATCCCGCGCAGCATCCGTCCGGCGTTGTAGTAGCCCTCGGGGGTGGCTTGCCCGTCCTTGGCGGCCCACACGGCGTCGCCCATGAGGAAGACCGTCAGGTCGACGTCGTCGCGCCGCACCAGGTTCAGCGCCAGGCGCAGACCGTTGTAGGTCCGCTCACTGCCGTAGGGGGGGTCATTGAGGATCAGCAGCACGTGCATGGCCTTTTCCTACCACGCACGCGATCCCTCCAAGATCTCCCGACGGGTCGCCGACGACATCGCGGCGAGCGCATAGACGCTGAAGCGGTCCACCAGGCTCCCGTAGCGCTCGTGGATCGCGGCGGCCACCGCGGCCGGCTCGCCCGACACCGCCACCGCGTCGAGGACCTCGTCGTCGATCAGGTCGCCCATCTCGGCCCACGCGCCACGCCGGGCCAGGGCCGCCAGCGGCGCCTGGAGCTCGTCGCGGCCCACGCTGGCCAGGACGCCGCGGTAGGCCGGCGTGGAGGCGTAGAACGCGATCTGCTCGCGTAGCGCGCGGCGCACCTCGTCGTGCCCGGCCGCGTCGGCACTGTTCACGAACCCCGACAGGGAGATCTCGAACTCGTCGCGCCGGCGTCCCGATCGCGCGAGGCCACGCTCCAGGGCCGGCAGGGTCACCTCGCGCAGGTACGCGACCGTGGTGAAGGGGTGGACGAGGAGCCCGTCGGCCACCTCGCCGGCGACCTCGGTCATAGCCTCGCCCACCGCAGCCACGAAGACCCGAGGCGCCCCGTAGGGATGCGGCGCGGGAGAGAAGAACGGCGTCATCAGCGTGTGACGGTAGAACTCTCCCCGGAAGTTCAGGGCGGTGCCGTCGTTCCACGCCGACCAGATCGCCCGCAGGGCCAGCACGTACTCGCGCATCCGGGCGGCCGGGCGTGACCAGGGCATCGAGTAGCGCTTCTCGATGTGCGGCTTGATCTGGCTGCCCAGACCCAGCAGCAGGCGGCCCCGCGAGAGGATCTGGACGTCGTTGGCCTGCGTCGCGGTGATCAGGGGGCTGCGCCCGAAGGCCACGACGATGCTCGTGCCCAGGGCCAGCGAGGTGGTGCGACCGGCCGCGGCGGCCAGCATCATCAGCGGATCGTGACCCACCTCGGTCACCCAGGCGGCGCTGTAGCCATCGGCCTCGGCGGCCGCGGCGGCGTCCCCGCGGCCCGTGGGATCGAAGTCCAGCGTCGTGTCCAGGTGCATGACGGCGATGGTACCGGCCGGGGCACCCGGGCGGGGAAGACGAACTGGTCGGCGCATCAGGGACGACCCCTAGACTCGATCGGCGTGAAGCGTCCTGTCGCCCGTCCTCCCCGCTCCGCGTCGCGCACCGGCGAGAAGGTGCGGTGAGCCCGGCCGCCCGCTCGACGCGGCCGCGCGCCGCGGCTGGCGGGGATGCGACCGCCGAGCACCAGCGCCTCGTCGATTTCTACCGGCGCATGCTGCTCATCCGCCGCTTCGAGGAGCGCACCGCGCGCGCGTACACCCAAGCCCACATCGGCGGCTACTGCCACCTGAACCTGGGCGAGGAGGCGGCCATCGTCGGCCTCCTGACGGCCCTGGAGCCGACGGACTACCTGTTCACCAACTACCGCGAGCACGGGTACGCCGTGGACCGCGGGATCGATCCCAACCGGGTGATGGCCGAGCTCTACGGGCGCACCGACGGCGTCTCCAAGGGCTGGGGCGGCTCGATGCACATGTTCGACACCGCGCACCGCCTGCTGGGCGGGTACGGCATCGTGGGCGGGCAGGTTCCCCTGGCCACCGGCGCCGCCCTGGCCATCGAGTACCGGGGCGGTCGTGAGATCGTCATGTGCACCATGGGCGACGGCACCACCAACATCGGTGCCTTCCACGAGTCCTTGAACCTGGCCGCCCTGTGGCACCTCCCGATCGTCTACGTCATCATCAACAACCGCCTGGGGATGGGCACCACCGTCGAGGCCTCCTCGGCCGAGCCCGAGCTCTTCCGCCGCGGGGCCGCGTACCGCATGGCCTCGGCCCGCGTCGACGGGCTCGACCCCGTCGCCGTGGCGGCCGCCACCGAGATCGCCGTGGCCAGCGCGCGCGACGGCGAGCCCTACCTGCTCGAGGTGGTCAGCGAGCGCCTGCGCGGCCACTCGGTCGTGGACCCGGCCAAGTACCGCACCGAGGCCGAGGTCGCCGACCTGCGCGCGCACGATCCGGTGCCCGCGCTGGCCGCGCGCCTGGTCGCCGCGGGCGTGCTCAGCGACGAGCAGCTCGAGGAGATGGATCGCGCGGCGCTGCGCATCGTCGAGGAGGCCGCCCAGTTCGCCGAGGCGAGCGCCTCGCCCGACGTGTCGACCCTGTTCGACTACACCTACGCCACGCCGGTCGACAACGTCGGAGCCCGCTACCCGGGCGATCCGCTGTTCCCGCCGGCACCGCGACCCGAGGAAGTGGAGAGCTGATGGCCATCATGACGTACCGCCAGGCGCTGCACGACACGCTGCGCGACGAGATGCTGCGCGACGAGCGCGTCTTCCTCCTGGGCGAGGAGATCGGCGTCTTCGAGGGCTCCTACAAGATCACCGCCGGCCTGCTCGAGGAGTTCGGCCCGCGTCGCGTGCGCGACACGCCCATCGCCGAGGAGGGCTTCACCGGCGCGGCGATCGGCGCGGCCATGCTGGGGCTGCGGCCCGTGGTCGAGATCATGACGATCAACTTCTCCCTCCTGGCTCTGGACCAGATCGTGAACCACGCCGCCAAGATCTACGGCATGTTCGGGGGCCAGGCCAGTGTGCCGCTGGTGATCCGCACCCCCGGCGGCGGGGGTCAGCAGTTGGGGGCGACCCACTCCCAGAACGTCGAGCTCTACTACGCCTTCGTCCCGGGCCTCAAGGTCGTCGCGCCTTCGACGCCGGCCGACGCTCGCGCCCTGCTCCAGGCGGCCATCCGCGATGACGACCCGGTCCTGTTCCTCGAGAACCTGGCCCTGTACAACACCAAGGGCGAGGTGCCCGACGACCTGCCTCCCGCACCCATCGGGCGCGCGCGGGTGACGCGCCAGGGTCGCGATCTGACCCTGGTCGGATACTCGCGCACCGCCCACGTCGCCGCGCAGGTGGCCGACCAGCTGGCCGCCTCCGAAGGGCTCGACATCGAGGTGGTCGACCTGATGAGCCTGCGTCCCTTGGACCGGGCGACCATCGTGGCCTCGGTGCGCAAGACGCACGCCGCCGTGGTCCTGGAGGACGACTGGCTGACTTACGGCATCGGCGCCGAGGTCGCGGCCACCATCTCCGATGGCGCGTTCGACGACCTGGACGCCCCGGTGCGCCGCGTGGCCATGGCCGAGGTGCCCCTCCCCTACGCCAAGCCCCTGGAGACCGCCGCCCTGCCCTCGACCGATGACGTGATCGCCGCGGTGTACCAGACGCTCGACGCCGTCGGCCGCCGCCACGTGAAGGTGGGACATGATTGAGATCACGATGCCCCGGCTCTCCGACACCATGGAGGAGGGGACGATCGCCACGTGGCACAAGCACCCGGGCGATCACGTGCGGGCCGGCGACATCCTGGTCGAGATCGAGACCGACAAGGCCGTCATGGAGTACGAGGCCTACGACAACGGAGTGCTGTCGGAGATCCTCGTGACCGAAGGACAGACCGTGCCGATCGGGGCACCCATCGCCTTGCTGGACGCCACTGGCGCCGCTCACCAGGCCAGTGCGCCCGCTGCCGTGGCTACGGCGACGCCCGCCGTCGCGCCCGCTGCGGCTCCAGTCCCTCCGCCCGCAGCGCCGGCACCGACCCTCGAGCCCAGTGTCGCTGCCGACCGCCTGGTGGCCTCGCCCCTGGTGCGCCGGCTCGCGCGGGAGCATCAGTTGGACCTGCGCGACGTGCGGGGCACCGGCCCCGGCGGTCGCATCGTGCGCCACGACCTGACCGAGATGCTCGAGCACCGCAGCCAGGTCCACGAGGCCTTCACCGAGCTGCGGGGGCCAGCTGTCGTCGTGACCGATGAGAAGCGTGGCTCCGAGGCCGTGCCGGTCACCAGCACGCGGCGCGTCATCGCCCGTCGCATGAGCGAGAGCGCGCGCACCGTTCCCCACTTCTACGCGACCGCGGTGGCCGACGCCGGCCCCCTGGTGCGCATGCGCCGCGAGCTCAACGGCCAGCTGGCCGCGGTCAGCCGTCCCAAGGTGAGCGTCAACGACCTGGTGGTCAAGGCCTGCGCGCTCGCCCTGCGCGAGCACCCCGGCGTCAACAGCTCCTACGTCGACGACACGGCCACCACCATGCTCGTGCACCGACGGATCAACATCGGGGTGGCGGTCGCCTCCGCGCACGGCCTGGTCGTCCCGGTCATCACCGACGCCGAACAGCGCACCGTGACCGACATCGGCGCCGAGACCCACCGGCTGATGGCCCGGGCCGAAGAGCGGCGCCTGAGCGTCGAGGACATGTCGGGCGGCACCTTCACGATCTCGAACCTCGGCATGTTCGGCGTGGAGCAGTTCACCGCGATCATCAACCCGCCCGAGGCCGCGATCCTGGCGGTCGGCGCCACGACGACCGAGCCGGTGGTGGTCGACGGGACCGTGGAAGCTGGCTACCGCCTGCGCTACACCCTGTCGAGCGACCACCGGGTGATCGATGGCGCGCTGGCCGCCCAGTTCCTGCGGACCCTGACGACCTACCTCGAGAATCCCTGGTCGCTAGTCGCCTAAAGGCCAGCCCGAGGCCCGCGCGGACACCGTCCTAGGATGAGCGCGCCGCACCCGCGGCCCCGAGAGCCAGGGAGTCGCCGTGCCCACCCAGGGAACTAGAGACGAGTCCGAGGGATTCAGCGCCGAGGAGCGCGCCGCCATGCGCGAGCGGGCCCGCGAGGTCCGCGCCGCGGCCCGGCGGACTTCGGCCACCAGCCGGGCGGACGGTACGGCCGACGTGCTGGCCAAGATCGCCGAGATGCCCGACGCCGATCGAGCCCTGGCCGAGCGTCTCCACGCGCTGATCCTGGAGTGCGCTCCCCAGCTGGAGCCGCGCACCTGGTACGGGATGCCGGCCTACGCGCTCGACGGCCACGTGCTGTGCTTCTTCCAGGCAGCCGCCAAGTTCAAGGCGCGCTACGCGACCCTCGGCTTCTCCGACCAGGCCCGGCTCGACGACGGCGCCCTGTGGCCGACCAGCTTTGCGCTGCGCGCTCTCGACCCCGAGACGCAGGCGCGCGTGCGCGAACTGGTGACACGCGCCGTCACGCGAGACTGACTACTTCGCGCTCTAACCGAGTCGTTTACGAGAACTCCCGACTAGGTGTTCGTAAACGTCGGAATACGCATGACGCCCGTTCGCACACTGGCGAAGGTCACATCTCCCCAGTCAGTCGTGTTCCCTTGGGGCATCGCAGTCGAGGACGCCGTAGGCAGGGGATGCTGCTGAGGCTGGTCGCGCCGCCGAGAGCACTATCGTCAGGTGCACGGCCGTAAAGCAGCGTTCTCGACAACTCAGATGGCTGCCAGCGCTGGCAGCGCTGACTACGGCTGTCTCGGTTGGTACGGGTTTCCCTAGGGCAGGAGCCGTGAGTCAGACGTCACGTTGGCCCAGGGCGATCATGGCAAGACTCGTCACTGATCCCATCGGCACCGCCTACCCGAGACCCCTTCCCTTCGGGACACCCGCCAGATGGAGGACGGGCGAACTCGTCGCCGGACCCGTGTTCACTGGAAACACCGGCTGGGCCGTTGTGTGGGACGGCCCAGCAGGCAACCCCGAGCAGTATCCAATCCACACCCACAGCCATGGTCGCACCTGGACGATCGCTGGACCGTGGCTCGCCATCACGGGAGCAGCGGGCGCCAACGTCAACTCACTGACCGTCTTCACCAATACGGTCGTTGTCGCGTATTCGAAGGGCATGAATGTCCTCGACGTGACCTGGGACGCAGGACGCCAGTGGTACAGCGCATGGATGCCAGGCAATATCGTTGACGTCTCTCTCCCGAAGGCCCCGCCACCCCAAGCGGGATTCCCCGTGGCCATGCAGGCCGTCGTCCGCTCACTGGGCCACCCTGTCACGACCCTCCGCTACTCCTCAGCCTCGAGCGGGCGAAGGTGGCGCCTCAGCAGCTCTCGATGACCTTGACTCGTGATGTCACGACGATTGCCATCAACCTCGGGTGCGCAACGCGGCGATCGCTCCCGCCCGTCACTGATTCGTTCCAGGTTCCGCAGAAACTCTGGTGGTCGGTTTTCTCAGGCCCCCGTCGCCTGAGGCTTGGCACGATACTCGTCCTCGACCTCGCGTGGGGTGTGATCGCCGACTTCGTTCTGGACCCGACGCCGGCACTCGTCGATCTTGGCGTTGGCGAGCTTCACCAGATGGCAGGGGTCGGCGATCTGGTGGGCCCCGGGGCAGGGCCGTGTCAAAGACCTGGCGGTAGAGACCAGAGAGGTCGAGGATGGCCTAGGCCCCGTTGAAGCGCCAGTGACCGTCGCGCCGCTGCAACCAGGAGATTGGCTCGTGGCTGTCGCGACCAGGAACGACGTCGAGCAGCTGACCGGTGGCGACGTCCACGAAGGAGGTGCAAGAGCGCGGGCGGCGACATTCGCCGTCGCGCACGTAGAGCGTCTCGTCGCGACCCGGCGCCTCGACGAGGCCGAAGCGGTCATCGTCGTCCTTGAGCGCCTCGCCGTGGCGCACGAGCGCGTCGTTGACGGTATGCCAATAACAACCGAGCTCGTCGGCGATCTCTTAGACGCTGCGGCTGTGACGGCCGATCTGGCGGGTGAGCCAGCGCCCGGATGAGTCGGTGACGAGGTGCCAGGGGAAGGGAATGCGCTGATCGACCTTGCTCCCGGAGCCCTGAGGGCAGAACGCGATCGTCCCGCAACTGACGTGGTCTATGACGTCGACCACGTCTCCCACATCGCGAGGCGAGCAACATCAGAGTCAGCGCGAGGCGGTACCTCCGAAGGGGCTACCCCACCGACCTACCGGACGAGGACGTGGAGTGTTCGCGACGCAGGACCGACGCCCCGTCGGTTCCCAACGCGGACGCGGATGTCGTACCGGGCACCGCGGTGCAGACCGCGTAGGACGAGCACGTCGCGGCGACCCACCGCGACGTTCCTCCACGGACCACCATCAATGGAGTACTGGTACCTCGTGACGCGGCTGCCGCCGCCGAGGGGGGTCCGGATCGCGACGGAGACGAGACCGTGGGCATCGGCCTCCAGGTGGAGAGAGGGCGCGCCCGGGACCGTCGCCCCCCGGACCGTGGTGGTCGTTGCCGCCGCCGCCTCGGCACCGACCACGAGCGCGTCCATCGAGGCGAGAGGATACGTCACGACGCCTTCCCCGTAGGTGGCCGCGAAGATCGTCCCGCCGGAGATCACGACGGACGTGACGAACTTCGGGACCACGTTGCCCGCGACGTCGATCCACGGCGTGCCGGCTGAGCTCGTTGCGTAGATCCCGTCGGCGGTCGAGGCCATCACGAGCGAGCCATCGGCCGCGTACACCAGGTCGGAGACGTACCCCGCTCCGTTGAGGCTGGGATAGCTGTCGAAGAGTCCTTGGTTGTCCGCGCTGAACGTCTTGCCCCCATCGTCGCTAACGAAGATGCCTCCGCCCTGGGAAGGGGGGGTCGAGAATCCGAGCAGGACGACCTGGGAGTTCGCCGGGTCCACCGCCAATGACGTCGGCCAACCCGCCGCCGCGCCCACGTTCGCCGTGGACCACGTCGATCCGCCATCGTGGCTCACGTACAGCGACCCGGGCGAGGCGCAGCAACCGCCCGCCGGCCAGGCGCCCACGAAGATCGTGGCCGGGTCCGACGGATCAACGACGACCAGGCTCGGATTCGCGAATCCCCAGGACGTCTTCGTCCAGGTCACGCCCGCGTCGGCGCTCTCGTACACACCGTCCTTAGCGACTGCGTACATGAGGCTCGCCGAGGCGAACGCAATGTAGTCCTGATCCCCGTTGAACGTCCACTCGCTTCCCGGGAGCGACGAGGTGAACGTGAACGTGTGCCCGCCATCAGTCGAGTACTCAAACCCGCAGATGCTCCACGCGTACTGGTCCTGGGGCGTGAATGGGTTGATCACCGCGACACCGTCCTCACACACGGGGGGGGCGGGACCGGTCAGCTGCTGCCACGTCGCGCCACCATCGAACGACGTCTCCGGACTGAAGTCTTGGACCGCCGTGAAGATCTCGGAGCCGCTCACCGAGAGCCCCGTCTGGAGACCAGAGTCAATTGACGCGGTCAGGGCCGACCACGTGGCGCCCCCGTCCCTTGAGTCGTAGAGACCCTGATCCCCGCCAACCACCAACGACGGGCCCCCGGACGACGCCGGCACGTCGATCAGGTTGATGTCCTCTATCAGGTGCAGAAATGTCCAGGACGTACCACCGTCCGTGGACACGTATAGACCGTCACCCGCGCTCGCGTAGATTACGCGGGCGTCCTGAGGATCGTAGGTGACGACCTTGGCCCATCCCCCTGAGTTACCGAAGCCGCCGGGAGGAGGGCCCGACCAGGTCGACCACGTCGCTCCCCCATCGGTCGTCGTCAGATTGACCCCGGTTCCGCGGCAGCCATCCCACTCCACGATGATGGCGGTCGAAGCGTTGCCGGGATTGGCGGCCACGTCGTAGGCCGTCGTACATGCTGGCTCGGTGAGCACGACGTCCCACGCTGCGGCGGGAGCGCTCTCGTAGACGATAGAGCCATTATCCAGACCGGCCCACAGTGCTCCGTCACCGGCTGCGAGAGCCCTCACCGGGCTGGCTGTGTCCTCAACGAGCGTCCACGTCGCGCCGTCGTCCTTCGAGGCGACGACGCCCTGACTTACGCCGGCCCAGACTGTCGGGCCCACGTTGAGGATCGTGGTGGCCGATCCGGCCCACACTCGACTCCACTTCGCTCCCGCATCGACCGATCGGAAGATGCCGTCGGTCCACGTCGCCGCGAGCAGGATTTCCGGGTTGGACGGGTCCATCCAGAGGTAGTCCACCATCGGATCGCTGAGCCCGGTGTCAATACGACTCCACGTGACACCTCCATTAGTCGTCGCGAAGGCGCCCGCTTGACTCGAAGGGCCGGAGTTGCCTATACCCTGTCCGCCGCCCGCGATCATGTCAAGCGGATTGGTCGTCGACATCGCGAACGCCTGAATGCGGCCCGAGGCGAGCAGATTGGCGTCTGCGGGCTCGCCATCGTGAGCGTTGGGGATCTGCGCCGGTCCGATCGCCGACCACATGGGCGACGCGGTCGAGCCGGCCCGTGCGAGACCCGCGACCAGAAGGGTCGAACTGATGACGATCGACCCGAGCGTCAGAGCAAGCGTCGCCCACCTCAAGAGGGGCCCACGAGACTGACCGCGGAGGAGCCGAGGCGTCGCCCACCGCGGTCCTCTCCGGGGTGATAGGCGCTCACCGTGGCCTGAGTCACGCGCATCATTTTCGACCACGTTGGAGATCCGCGGTTTCACGGCATGTTCCTCAACTCGATCTGTCCCGACCCTCGCGGCGGGGCCGACACGCGTCACCTTCGACGACGCGTCCCGGGATTCGCTCGCATCCGACTCCCGTGGCCCGCGCGACGTGTCATCACGCGGGCCGCGAGAGGACCCGCTACGTGCGTATTCCGACGTAGTTGCACAGTCGTTCCGGAGTTGTTGAACACCGGTGGTGATGCTGTGCTGGTGAGCGCTGGTCCCTAACTCACCTCCTTTCGAGCGATCGTAGGCCAGATCATCCGTTGG
>JAJYEQ010000033.1 GCA_021785695.1 Actinomycetes bacterium | reverse complement strand
GCGTGGCAGTTGTCCCTGCCACGCCACATCACCCAACCGGAACGGGACGCGCCGCACCTTGTCATCAACCTAATGAACGACCGTGCACTTTCCTCCCGGTCCACGTCATCATCATGATTGGTAGGGTCACGGTCGTGGGGGACCCAGCGACGATCGTCTTCGACGGCGAGTGCACCACCTGCCGCGCGCTGGCCGCCTGGGCGCGGACGCGGCTGCCCGCCCAGGTCGAGCTGGTCGACGCGCGGACCTGGCACCAGCGTTCGGCGCACCCCAGCGCGGCCGAGCTGGACGCGAGCGTGTGGTGGCTCGAGGGTGAGCGGCACTGGAGCGGCGCGGCGGCGGTCGCGCGGTCCCTGCGCGCCCTGGGCGGTCCGTGGCGGGTGCTCGGAGCCGTCTTGGACCTGCGGGCACTGCGGCCGGCGGCGGAGTCCGCCTACCGGTTTGTGGCTCGCCACCGGTGCGGGCGGCGCTGTGAAGCGAATGGTGCGGCCAGGGTCCGACGTACCATGAGCCCATGGAGTACGTGAACCTCGGCGCTACGGGACTGCGCGTGTCGCGGATCTGTCTCGGACTGATGAGCTATGGCCGGCCGGGCCAGGGCAACCAGCCCTGGTCGCTCGATCGCGATGACGCCGCGCCCTTCTTCCGCCAGGCGGTGGAGGCTGGCATCACGTTCTTCGACACCGCCAACGTCTACTCGGCGGGCTCGAGCGAGGAGATCACGGGCGAGACCCTGTGGGAGCTGGCGCCGCGTGACGAGATCGTCCTGGCGACCAAGGTGCACGGTCGCATGCACGACGACCCCAACGGCCAGGGGCTGTCGCGCAAGGCGATCCTGCGCGAGATCGACGCGAGCCTGCGCCGCCTGCGCACGGACTACATCGACCTGTACCAGATCCACCGCTGGGATCCCCACACCCCCCTCGAGGAGACCCTCGACGCGCTCGACTCGCTGGTGCGCGCGGGCAAGGTGCGCTACCTGGGCGCCTCGTCGATGTTCGCGTGGCAGTTCGCCAAGGCGCTGTTCGTGGCCGACCAGCGCGGCGCGAGCCGCTTCGTGTCGATGCAGAACCACTACAACCTCCTGTACCGCGAGGAGGAGCGCGAGATGATGCCGCTGCTGGCGGACCAGGGCGTGGCGTCGATCCCGTGGAGCCCGCTGGCGCGGGGCCGCCTGACCCGACCGTGGGGCACGGTCACGGGGCGCTCGCAGCATGATGTCTTTGGCGCCAACCTCTACCACGACAGTGACCAGGCCGTCGTGGCCGCGACCCTGGCCCTGGCCGAGCGGCGGGGCATCTCGCCCGCCCAGGTGGCCCTGGCGTGGGTCCTCTCCCACGACGTCGTGGCCAGCCCGATCGTGGGGGCCACCAAGGCGCACCACCTGGCCGACGCCGTCGCCGCCCTCGACGTCCACCTCACGCCCGAGGAGATCGCCGAGCTCGAGGCACCCTACGTGCCCCACCCGGTCGCGGGGCACCAGTAGCGGTCCTCGCTTCAGCGCTGGACGATCGAGGAAGTTCCCGAGTTCCCATCGGGGTCGGTCACCGTGAGCAGGTGCCGGCCCGGAGTCAGGTGTGAGCGCACGATGCGCACCACCAGGCGCTGGGGGGAGGCGGCCACGACGCGCAGGGCCAGTCCGACGACCTGCACACGGGGCGCGCCGTAGAACCCGCTGCCCCAGATCACGATCGTGGTGGCGCCCCGGGCGGGCACCGTGCCGCGCACGGCCCGCAGCACCAGCACCGGCTGGTACGCGGCTACGGGTGCCACGAAGGACTGGAAGTGGTGTGAGGCGTCGGTGTAGCGGCCCCCGACGAGGCAGCTGCTCCCGGGCGCGCAGGCCAGGGCGAGCGCCGCGGCGTCGTGGCCCGCATTGGCGCCCTGGGCGACGAGCGTCGCCCGGCCCCAGATGCCCGACTGCTCGGTGACGGTGAAGGCCGCCGGGCCGCCCGTGGCCAAGGAGAGCTCCCCGGCGATGACGCAGGCGCCCACGGCGGGGCACGTCAGGGCCGACCCAGTGGCGCTGGCGACCGGTAGGCCCCGGGGTCCCGCGACGGGGATGATCGCCCGGGCCGGCGCCCAGTGGCCGACCACCTCGGTCGTCACGAACGGCATCGGCGCGCCCGACGGCGTGCTCGCCGTCGCCAGGACGGTGCACGCACGGGCGCTGGTACAGGCGACCGCGTCAGCGCTGCTGGGCTGGGTGGCCACCGGTGCGGCCAGGGCCGTCACGGTGCCCCACGCGCCCTGCTGCTCGAGCACTGCGATCGCGCGCCGGCCCGTGGACATCGTGGCCGTCCCCACCGCGGCGCACGAGCCGACGGCGCTGCAGGCCAGGTTGGTGATCGCGCTCGAGGTGGCGGCCGAGCCCGGAACGACCACCACCGGCTTGGACCACAGGCCGTTGCGCTCGGTGTCGACGAAGGCGCTGGTCGTGCCGGCCGCGGTGGTCGAACCCGCCACGACACACGTGTTGGCCTCGGGGCACGAGGACGCCGACACCGCCGCGTTGCCGCCGGGATTCACGACGGCGCCGATCTGGGTCGCCTCACCCCACGTCCCCCCCGTCTCCAGCGCGGCGAAGGCGCGCTGCTTGCCCGCAGCGTCGCGGTAACGGCCGCCGACCACGCACGCGTCGGCCGCTGCGCAGCTCACGGTTGTGGCGACCGCGTCCCCGCCCGTGTTGAGGGGCTCGGCGACGGGCTGGGTCGAGCCCCAGACGCCACTGGACTCTTGCACGAGGAACGCCTGGTGCTGGCCCGCCGCATCGGTGTAGAAGCCCACGGCCACGCAGTCGCTGGCATCCGCGCAGCTCAAGCTGGTGGTCGCCGCGTCGCCACCCACGTTCAAGATGGTGGCCAGCTTGATTACCTCACCCCAGTTGCCGTTGGTCTCCTGGGCGACGTACGCCTGGTGCTGGCCCGACGCTTCGGTGTAGAAGCCACCCGCCACGCAGCTGCCCGCTAGCGGGCACGTCAACGCGGTCGTCATGGCCGCACCACCCGCATTGACGAGCGCGGCCAGGGTGACCACGGGAGTCGTGGCGGCTCCGGCCAGGGTGGTGGTGCCGAGGAGCAGGGCTCCCGCAACGAGGGTCACCGCGTGAACTCGCGTTGCTCGGCCCATCACGTTCACCTCCCCGCCGTGATCCCGTGGCCCCACGGTACTGCCGGACACCAGGATGTGTGCTGGGGCGCAGTCACATAAATCTGTCACTGCGGCGGGGCAACGCCGCTAACATTCGCTGCAAGGAATCCAGAGTGATTTAGTCATATTTACTTCTCTTTCGAGGTCGCCGGACCGGAAAGGCGTTGCTCATGCGAATCGCGTCGGACATCACCGAGTTGGTCGGCCGAACCCCTCTCGTGCGCCTCAACCACCTGGTGGACCCGGCCGTCGTGACCGTCGCGGCCAAGCTCGAGTACTTCAACCCCTCGGGCTCGGTCAAGGACCGTGCGGCCCTGGGCATGGTCGACGCGGCCGAGGCCGCCGGCCTGCTGCACCCGGGCGACACCATCGTCGAGCCCACGAGCGGCAACACCGGCATCGCCCTGGCCATGATCGCGGCCGCACGGGGCTATCGCTGCGTGCTGACCATGCCCGACACGATGAGCGCGGAGCGGCGCATGCTGCTGCGGGGCTACGGCGCCGATCTCATCTTGACTCCCGGGTCGGGAGGCATGAGCGCGGCTATCGCCAAGGCCAACGAGCTGCGAGACGCGCACGGGTACTTCCTGCCTCAGCAGTTCGAGAACCCCGCCAACCCCAACTTCCACGAGGCGACCACGGCCCAGGAGATCTGGGACGACACCGAGGGGACCGTGGACGTCGTGGTCGCGGGCGTGGGCACGGGTGGGACGATCACCGGCGTGGGCCGGGGCCTCAAGGCCCGCAAGCCCGGCGTGCGGATCGTGGCCGTCGAGCCGGCGGCCTCGCCCGTCCTGTCGGGCGGCGAGAAGGGCCCGCACCCCCTGCAGGGGATCGGCGCCGGGTTCGTCCCGGTGAACTACGACGCGACGGTCGTCGATGAGGTCCTGACGGTCGAGAGCGCCGACGCTCTGGCCGCGTCGCGGGCCATGGCCACCCAGGAGGGACTCCTGGTCGGCATCTCCTCGGGGGCCGCCATCCGCGCCACGCTGGACCTGGCCGCGCGGCCGGAGTCGGCGGGCCAGACCATCGTGGTCATCATCCCGTCGTTTGGTGAGCGCTACCTCTCCACGGTGCTCTTCGCGGGAATGGGTGACTGATGCTGCGCGAGTTGCGGACCGAGCTGCGCGACGACCTGCGCGCTGCGCTGGAGAACGACCCTGCCGCGCGCAATGCGTGGGACGTGGCCTTGACCTATCCCGGCCTCCACGCCATCTGGGGACACCGCGTGGCCAGTGCCCTCTGGCACCACGGTCATCGCATGAGCGCGAGGCTGCTCTCCTCGCTGGTGCGCATGGCGACGGCGGTCGATATCCATCCGGCCGCGACGATCGGCCACCGGCTGTTCATCGACCACGCGATCGGCGTGGTCATCGGCGAGACGGCCGAGATCGGTGATGACGTGGTGATGTTCCACGGCGTCACCCTGGGCGGTGTCTCGATGAGCCGGGGCAAGCGCCACCCGACCATTGGCGATCGGGTGATGCTCGGAGCGGGCTGTGTGGTGCTCGGGCCCGTCACGGTTGGCGACGACTGCGCCATCGGCGCGCAGTCCGTGGTGACCAAGGATGTGCCGGCCGGCAGCGTGGTCGTGGGGGTGCCGGGCCAGATCGTCGGCCAGAACCAGCGCCGGATCGTGCCCGCGCGGCCACGTCGGGTGGGCCGAAAGCCGTTCAGCTCGCACGTGGCCTGAGCGGCGACGCCTCGGGAGCCCGACCGGGTCCGGGCGCGCCAGTGAGTGCCTGAGCCCCGCGCCAGCACCGCGGTTGCGCGGGAATGTCACGACGGTGGGCCCGGGTCGGCTCCCCGGTCTGCCGGGGAGTGCGCAGGCATGTGGGTCGGTGCGATCACCGCCAAGTTGCCAAACACGTGGTCCTCGAGACGGTGACCAGGCCACGGAGAGCGGGTGACGGGAATCGAACCCGCATGGCCAGCTTGGAAGGCTGGAACTCTACCATTGAGCTACACCCGCAGTGGCTGAGCAGTCTAGATCAGGTGTCGCGGCGGCCGAGCCCGCCGGGCGGACTGTGGTTGGCGCACCACGGGGGTGACCTCCACGCATCGCGCGCCGCGGTGGCCGCCGTCATCACGCCGTTTTGTGACAGCGGTGTCCTACATTGGACGCGTGATCGATCGGATGGGGACGGGTCCGTCGACGGTGTCGGTGACGCCCATCTCTCCGGGGGTGACGAGGCCGTGGATCCTCCTGCTCGCCGTGGTGGCCACGATCCGCGAGGTGGTCGATGTGGTTCACGGGGCGGGGCGCTGGCAGCCGTGGCTCTACGTCGTGCTCGCTGGCCCGGTCCTGGTGGTGGCTCTGGTGCGCTCGGTGCGCTGGCGGTCCCACAAGATTCACGTCCACGACTACGGCGTGACCATCGAGCGCGGACTGGGGCGGCGGGGACGATCCAGTGTCGCCTGGGCCGATATCGCGGCCGTGGAGGTTCAGCAGGGTCTGCGCGATCGGCTCTCGGGACGCGGGCAAGTCGTGCTCGAGACGGCCACGGGGACCTGGACGCTCGGGCTGGTGCGCCATCCCATGGCTCTGGCGCGCGTGATCGAGTCAGGGCAGCACCACGCGGGCCCGAGGAGCCCTGCCCGAGACGAGCAGGACGCGTGGCCCCTCTCGCGCGCACCGCGCGGGCGGCGGCACCCGCGCGCCGAGCCGGTACGGTGAGGACGTGGGAACTCGGTATCGGTGCACGGCTTGCGGAAACTTGACCCGCTTCGACGTTGTGGAGACGACGTCGGTGCGCGCCTTCTACCACTTCACCGTGGGCGGTGAGCTGGAGATCGAGGAGCCCGAGGTGTTGAGCTCGACCGTGGAGTCGGTGTCGTGCCGGTGGTGCGGCCACGGACGCGCGGTCGAGACCTTCGACGACACCCTGGCGTGACCCTGCGATCCTTGGGGGGCTCGGGTCCCCGGCCCGGTCCGGCCATCCTGCGAGGCGTCGATCCGACGGGTGCCTGGCGCGAGTTGGCCCTGGTGCGGGACACGCTGGTGCTGGTGGTCAAGCCGGGCTGCGACAGCTGCCGCCCGTTCCTCGCGGCGGCTCCGACCTACGCGCACGGCGACGTGATCGTCGTGACCAGTCATGACGGTCCGTGGGCCGAGGCACGCAATGTCTGGCGTGCCCGGGAGTGGCTTCGAGCCTGGCGAGCCGACGCGGCGCCGTGCTACCTCGTGATCGACCCCCGCGGCCCTCTCATCCGGGCCGAGGGCGCGCTGTTCTCCTGGGACCAGGTCGTCGCGGAGGCCGGCCCGCCCCCGGCGTGATGTCACAGGTCGGGGCGAGACTGCCCGGGTGGAACCCAACGACATCAGCGACATCGAGCTGTGCATCAGCTGCGACGCCTGCGTGCGTCGCGGAACGCCCCACTGCGACGACTGCCTCGTGCAGTTCGTGCTGGGGGGACCGCCCAATGAGCTCACGATGAGCCCCCGCGACGCGGACATCATCACGCTGCTCACCGGGCAGGGCCTGATGCCTCGCCTGAAGTACCGGAGCCGCTAGTCCGAGTGATTCGGTAGCGTTGGGCGGTGGCGCGCCACCTCCTCGTGACCAACGACTTCCCGCCCAAGACGGGAGGGATCCAGGTTTACCTCCACGAGCTGTGGCGCCGCCTGGAGCCGGGGCGGGCCGTGGTGCTCACGGCCAGCTCCGACCCTGGTGCAGCGAGCTTCGATGCCGGCAGCGATCTGGCCATCGAGCGGGTGGACGCGGCGACCCTGTACCTGCCCACCCCCCGGACCTACGCCGCCATCGAGCGGGCGATCCGCCGGCATCGGCCCGACCTCGTCCTGCTGGACCCGGCGTGGCCGCTGGGCCTGCTCGGACCGCACCTGTCGGTCCCCTACGGCGTGGTCGTGCACGGAGCCGAGGTGGCAATCCCCGGTCGGGTGCCGCTGGTGGCCGCTTCGCTGCGCCGCGTGCTGCGCCACGCCGCCGTCGTGGTCGCCGCTG
>JAJYEQ010000005.1 GCA_021785695.1 Actinomycetes bacterium | reverse complement strand
GAAAGTGAGGCCAGACACGCACTCGCGACAGGCAACCACCGACAGCGTCGCAATCGCGATGTTCCACCGTCTCGCGACGACCGAAAATCACCCACTACGAGGGCTCGACGGTGGATTGAGGCTAAGACTTCTGGCGGGGAGGGTTCCCGGTGAGCGCGCCCTATGCCGTGCGCGCGCTCGATGCATCCACGTGGGATCTGTTCGCCGAGCTGGTCGAGCGCAACAACGGCATCTACAGCGGCTGCTGGTGCATCGCCTTCCACAGCGACTACCAGCGCGGCGTGTCCGACCCGCGCACGCTCAAAGAGGAGCTGGTGCGTACGGGGCGGGCGCACGCGTCCCTGGTCGTCGACGGCGATGGTCTAGCCCAGGGCTGGTGCCAGTACGGGGGCGTGAGCGAGCTCGACCTCCGATACGGGCGGGCCTATCGGCAGGACCCGCCGCCGCCGGCTCGCTGGCGCATCGGGTGCGTGTTCGTCGACCGGCACCACCGCGGTGACGGCGTCGCCCGCGACGCCCTCACGGGTGCTCTCGGACTGGTGGCCCGCGACGGTGGCGGACGCGTCGAGGCCATCTCCGAGGTCACCGCGGGACGTCAGGCGCAGGGGCGCTTCTTGTTCACGGCGACCGTCGAGCTGTTCGAGGAGTGCGGCTTCACTCGCGAACGCCAGGTGGGCAAGCACGCCTGGATCGTGGGTCGCGCCGTCGAGTCGGCGTGAGCCAGTCGCACGGCCCCCTCTCAGGAGCCGGTGCTGGGATCATCGGTGACGCTGGTCGCCGCGGGAGGTGACGAGCGGGCGTAGCTCGAGGCCAGGGGCGTGAAGGCGGCCCCCGTCACGACGAAGATGGCGGCCAGCACGAGCCAGCCCGTCCGGCCCTCGCTGATGGCGAGAATGGTGACGAGGCTCGGGCCGATGACGCGCGACAGGCGACGGCCCAGGGCGAAGGCGCCCTGGTACTGACCCATCAGGTCCTCGCGCGCCATGCCGTAGCCGACGCCCCAGGAGGCCGCCGAGCCGAGCAGCTCGCCGATCGTGTGCGAGGCGATGGCCACCACCAAGACGACGCAGGCGACGATCGCGCCGATGCCCGAGGTCAGCGCGTACAGGACGCAGGCGACGCCCAGGTAGAGACCCGCGCGGCGGTACGTGCGCGCGGCGTGGGGCACCGAGCCCGTGCCCCGGCTCAAGCGGACCTGGAGGGTGATGACCATGGCCGTGTTGATGAGGAGCAAGACCGACACCCACCAGTGAGGCGCGGCGGTGTGACCGATGACCCAGAGGGGGAGGGCCACGGCCTGGACGATGAAGTGCATCTCGAAGAGGCCATTGAGCACCGCGGCGGTCAGGTAGCGCCGGTCCCGCAGCACCACGGTCGCGGGCTCGCGGCGACCGCTGGCGGGCAGCGCCTGGGGGGGCAGAGGGGGGAGGCGCAGGATGTAGCCCGCGGCGACCACGAAGGTCGCCGCGTTGCCCAGGACCATGACCAGGTACGCGGCGCGCGTGTCGAGCGCGAGCCCGACGCCCGAGAGCGCGATGCCGATCGACATGCCGAAGTTCGTGACCGCCCGCTGGTAGGCGCGCACGCGGACGCGATCCTCACCCTGGCCGAAACGACCGAGGATCACCGAGCGCGCCGGGGAGGACGTGCCCGCCATGATGCCCGCGAAGACGCAGAGGAGCAGGAACGGCATGAACGAGTGGACCAGCGCACCGAGCCCCATGGCGATGCCATCGCCGACGGTGGCGGCGGCGGAAACGAGACGCGGGTCGCGCCGGTCGCACAGGTGCCCGGCGGGAATCGAGACCGCCAGACCACACATCGCGGCGACGCCCAGGCCGAGGGCGACGAGGTGCACGGCCAGCCCGACCGATCGCGTGAAGAAGATGACCTCGACCGTGTAGTAGAGGCCATTGCCGATGCTGTTGGTGAACGTCGACTTGGTCAGGGTGCGCACCGGTCCCGACTCGGGGAGCGCCGCCTCGCGCAGGCGGTCGATGCGCGCTCGCCGGGGCGCTGCTGGGTTCACACGACGACGGTACTGGAGGGCGCCGGACCACCTGGTGTGACGCGGCCTGGCCAGTCAGGCGCCGCGGTGAGGGACTAGGTTGCCGCTGGGGCACTTCGTGTGACGATGGTCCCATGGGGAGCCCACATAAAGGCATGTACAGTACGGAAGTTGACGCTCCCCGACCAGGGGGGCGATAGGGATTCACTGAGGGAGGGAGACGAAAACGGTCATGTTCAAGACATATCGACGAATTGCGCTTGCGGGAGCGCTGATGGCTTCGGGACTGGCAGCGGCGTCGCTGTCGGCGTCGCTGTCGGCCGGGGCGAGTAGCAATGTGATCACCGTGGGGACGCTGTACGCCAACACCGGCAGCTTCGCCACTTCATCGATGCCCGAGTACGCCGGACTTCAGTTCTGGGTCAAGCAGGTCAACGCGGCCGGCGGCATGTACGTGGCTCCGCTCAAGAAGAAGGAGCACGTCAGGCTGGTCTCCTACAACGACCAGAGCGACCCCGCCACCGCGACCACGCTCTACAACCAGCTCCTGACGCAGAACAAGGTCAACGTGTTCGTCGCGGACTTCGGCTCGGTGCTGACCGCGCCAGCCGTGACGATCGCCAAGGACCAGAAGCACCTGCTCTTCGACATCACCGGATCGGGGACGTCGTTCTTTAGCAGCGGGCCCAATCCCTACGTGGCGCTGACCTCGCTTCCCGTGTCGGCCGTGTGGCCCAAGCCGGTCGTCGGCCTGCTGAGCAAGCTGAAGATCAAGCGGGTGGCCATCCTGTACTGCCAGAACGACTTCGACCAGGCGCAGGCGGCGGCGATCAAGGGCTTCTTGGCCTCTGAGCACCTCCAGCCGGTGTACTTCCAGGGCGTTCCCACCACCCAGAGCGACTACAGCACCATCGTCCAGGCCATCAAGGGCGCCAACCCGCAGGCCGTGCTGGAGTTCGGGTACCCGAACAACGACATCGCGTTCCTCAACCAGCTCAAGTCCACGAACACCCACTTCAACTTCGTGCTGACGCCGTTCCCCGGCCAGCTGCCGACGCTGTTCCGCCAGGACGTGGGTGCTAAGGCACTCGCCTGGGGGTACACCTACGCGGTGCCGCCGATCCTGCGGATCAACAAGGTGAACATCGGACTGGGCCTGAACGCGTTCTTGCAGAAGTTCGCCCCGGGCAAGGCGTCCACGGTGAACTTCCTCAACGTTGCGGGCTACAACGCCGGTTTGGCTGTCCAGGCGGCGTTCGCCCACGCGACGTCGATGTCGCAGCTCGGCATCCGCGCCGGCCTCACCGCGGTGAGCGGCAAGCTCCAGACCCTTGAGGGGACCTTCGCCCTCAACAAGGCCGGAGCCCAGGTCGGCGAGTTGCTGCCGGTGGCCCAGATGGTGCCCCACGGAGCGGGCTTCCAGTTCAAGATTGTGTACCCGGCCACCGCCGCCCAAAAGGCGATGGTGAACGGGACGCCCAAGTACCCGGCCCCCAAGGCGTAGTTCCACCCACCCGATGAGACTCTTCGAGTACGCCCTCGTCAGCGGGGTCTTGTACGGGCTGTTCTACGGGTTCATCGGCGTCGGCCTCAACCTGCTGTTCGGGGTGATGAGGTTGGTGAACCTGGCACATGGCGATCTCGTGGTGTGGGGAGGGTACCTGGCGTACTCCCTCACCACGAGCGCCCATGTGAACGCGCTGTGGGCCATCCCGCTGTCGATTCCCTTTTCCCTGGTCGGTGGACTGATCCTCTACCTGATCACGGTGCCGCGGTTGCGCCGCGCCGAGGACACCGAGACGTCCTCGCTGATCTTGTTCTTCGGCGTCTCCCAGGTGCTGGTGGCACTGGCCACGATGAAGTACGGCACCAACCAGGTCACCTTGCCCGAGCTGGGCAACCCGGTCATGATCTTCGGCCAGCCCTACGCGGCCTCCCTGGTCGCCTCGGCGTCCCTGGCGGTGCCGGCGCTGGCGCTCTTCTACTTCTACCTCTACCGCACGCGTCTCGGCCTGGCGACCCGGGCGGTGATGGCCAACGAGGAGGAGGCCATCGCCTCGGGCGTGCGGGTGCGGCGCGTGGCGACCTCCGCCTTCGTGATCGGGATCGCCTTCGCCGCCGCGGCGGGCCCCCTGGCGACGTTCATGCTCGGCGGGATCAACCCGACGACCGGTGGCGGCCTGACGATCACCGCCTTCACCATCATCATCATCGGCTCGCTCGGCAACCCGATGGGCACTGCGGCCGGCGGCATCCTGTACGGGCTGGCCTCGAGCCTGACCCAGGCGTACGCGGCCCCGTGGACCGGCATGGTGCCCTACGCCCTCTTGCTGGCCGTCGTCCTGCTGCGGCCGAGCGGCCTGTTCGGACGGAGGGTGCGCATTGCCTGAGCTCGCAGCCACCGAAGGTGTCGCCACCGCTCCGGGCGCCCCAGCGCCTCCCGCGCGCCGCGCCGCGGCCCGCTGGGTCGGCCGCATCGCGCCACTGGTGATCGTCGCGGCCGTGCTGGGGGCGGGCCCGACGCTCTACAACAACCTGGCCTTCCTGACGACCCTGGCCATCTACATCCTGCTGGCCCAGGGCGTGAACATCGTCTACGGCTTCACCGGCTACCTGCCCTTCGGCTTCGTGGGATTCTTCGGGGCCGGCATCTACGGGTCGTCGCTGGCCATCGTCTACTGGCACGTCGGGGGCTACACCGCGATCGGGCTGGGCGCCCTCACGTCGGTGGTGGCCGCCGTGGTCCTGTCACCGCTCCTGCGCCTGTCGGGTGCGTACTTCGCTCTGGCGACGCTGGCGGCGTCCCAGGCCCTCTACTTCATCGTGGCCAACGAGTCCTGGACCTTCGGCGAGTCGGGGATGTCCCTGCCGCTGATCTTCTCCCCAACGGCCCTCTACGTCGTGGCCGTCGTGGCCGTCACGGTGACGTTGATCGTGGTCTTCTACGTGCGCGACTCGCACTTCGGCCTGTCGCTGCGCGCCATCCGGTCCGACGCGGTCAGCGCGGCGATGGCCGGCGTCAACGTCGTGCGCACGCGCACCATCGCCTGGCTGGTCAGCGCGGCGATCGCCGGGGTCGCGGGCGCCCTGTGGGCGCTGATGACGTCCGCCTTCTACGCCGAGACCCCCTTCGACCTCACGATCAGCGTCTACGCGATCGTCTTCGCGCTCTTCGGCGGGGTGCGCACCGTCGTGGGCCCGGTGGTGGGCACGGTCGTGCTCTACTCGCTCTACCAGTACATCGGGATCTCCAACCCCCAGTACTTCGAGCTGATCTACGGCCTCTTGATCGTCGTGCTGGTCCTGTTCCTGCCCGGTGGCCTGTCGTCGCTGGTGGGCGGGCGAGGCGACCGGCCGGCGTGGTGGAACCGGCTGGTGCGGCACCGGGCGGCACCGGAGAGCGCTCCGGAGGTGGCACCGTGAGCGCCCTGCTCGAGGTGGGCGACGTCGCCAAGTCGTTTGGTGCCTTCGTGGCCCTGTCCGGCGTGACCCTGCAGGTCGAAGAGGGTCAGTCCCTCGGCCTGGTCGGGCCCAACGGCTCGGGCAAGACGACCCTGATCAACGTGCTCTCGGGCGTCTACAAGCCGACGCGCGGCACGGTCCGGCTGCGGGGGCGCGACGTGACCGGCCTGGCCTCGCACCGGCTGTGCGCGCTCGGGATGAACCGGACCTTCCAGGTCCCGCGCCCGCTGGCCGGCCTCACCGTGGCCGAGAACATCGCGCTGGTGCGCCCGTCGCGCCGCGGGTCGGCCGACCTCAATTTCGACGTCCTGGAGTTCGTGGGGCTGGCGCGGGTCGCCGCGCGCCGGGTCGCCGCCCTGACCAGCGGCGAGCAGAAGCTCCTCGACCTGGCCCGCGCCCTGGCCGCGCGCCCCGACGTCCTCTTCGTCGACGAGCTGGGGGCCGGGCTGAGCCCCAGTGAGCTCGACCACGTGGCCGGCCTGCTGCGCGCGCTGCGCGAGCGCGGGGTGGCGCTGGTCGTGGTCGAGCACCTGATGGGCTTCCTCGAGCAGGTGGTCGACCAGGTTGTCGTGCTCAATGCCGGGACCCCGATCTTCGCGGGGACCCTGCGCCAGGCGATCGCCGACCCTCGGGTGATCGAGGTCTTCTTGGGGACCCACGCGTGAGCGAGCAGACCTCCCTGCGAGCCTCCGGCCTCAGCACCGGCTACGGGGCCCTGCGCGTGCTCTGGGACGTCGACCTCACTGTCGCCCAGGGCCGCACCACCGTGCTCCTGGGGGCCAACGGCGCGGGCAAGAGCACCCTGCTCAAGGCCCTGATCGGCCTGCGCCCCCTGTGGTCGGGCACCCTCACCTACGAGGACGAGTCGATCGCGGGCTGGAGCCCGGAGCGCCGCATCGCCGCGGGCATGTCCTACGTGAGCGAGACGGGGATCTTCGCCGGGCTGAGCGTCGAGGACAACCTGCGCGTCGTGGCCACCGGCCTGCGCACCGCGACCCTGCGCCAGCGCCTCGAGCGCACCTACGAGCAGTTCCCGCTCCTGGCCTCGCGGCGGCGCGAGTCGGCGGGCGCGCTGTCGGGTGGGCAGCGCAAGCTGCTCAGCCTGGCCAAGGGTCTGGTGCGCGATCCGCGCCTGCTGCTGATGGACGAGCCATCGGCCGGGCTGTCGCCGCTGGCGGTAGGCGAGATGGTCGACACGCTGGCCCAGGTGGTGGCCCAGGGCGGGGTCACCTTGCTGCTGGCCGAGCAGAACGCTCGCGTCCTCGAGCTCGCCGACGTCGTGACCATCATCGGCGGCGGGCGGGTGACCTTTGCCGGTCCGGTCGAGGAGTTTCGCAGCACGGCCGACGTGGCCGAGCAGTTCTTCGGGCTGGCGCGGCCCGCGCCGTCGACGGGCGCGCCCGAGGAGACCTGACCAAGGAGGCAGCAGGTGAGCGTGATCGTCGGATTCATTCGGACCCCCGAGGGGGAGGCGGCCCTCGAGCGGGCGGTGGCCGAGGCGCATCTGCGCGGCGCGCAGCTCATCGTGGTGCACGCCAGCGAGGGCGGAGGGGCCGAGGACGCCGCCGACGTGGCCGCCGACCGGGAGCGCCTGGACGAGATCTCCACGCAGCTGGCGGCCGAGGGGCTCGAGTTCGAGGTGCGCGACGTGGCGCGCGGCCACACACCCGCCGAAGAGCTCGTCAGCGCCGCCAGCGATGCCGCGAGCGACCTGATCGTCATCGGGATCCGTCGGCGCTCCCCGGTGGGCAAGCTCCTCTTGGGCTCGCAGGCACAGCGCACCTTGCTGCTGGCCGACTGCGCGGTCCTGGCCGTGCGCCCGCTGGCGGCAGCCGGCTGAGCTCCCTTCGCGCGCGGGTGGCGCAGCGCCGCCGCCGCGTGTTGTGTTCGCTGGCGGGCGGTGGAAGACTGGGGCTGGTTCGAGCGCCCCGGCGCCCGAGAGGGAGGACAGTTATGCGGCGACGTCGCTGGGTGGTGGGGATGGTGGCGGTCGCCACGCTGGCCCTGAGCGGGGGCATCGAGGCGAGCGCGGCCCCGGGACCGAGTGGCGACACCGCCCGCGTGTGCCCTCCGGTGCCGGGCCAGGCGAGCTGCAACGCGATCCAGCTGCTCAACCCGGGGCTCAACTGGGCGGGCACCCACGCCGCGGCGCCGGGTACGGGCCCGGGAAAGAAGCCAGGCGGTGGAGGCGGGTCGACGCCGGCGGGCTACAGCCCCACCGACCTCCAGTCGGCGTACGGGCTGACCGCCTACTCGAACCCAAAGTCACCTCCGAAGACCATACCGACGGTCGCGGTGGTCGACGCGTACAACGACCCCAACGCGGCCAGTGACCTCGCCACGTACCGCAACCAATTCAACCTGCCGGCGTGCGATGCCACCACGGGTTCGGGGTGCGTGACGGTGGAGAGCCAGTCCGGATCCACCTCCTCGCTTCCCCGGTCCAACGGGGGGTGGTCCGAGGAGATCTCCCTGGACCTCGACATGGTCTCGAGCATCTGCCCGTACTGCCACATCTTGCTGGTCGAGGCCAACTCGGCGTCCTACGCCGACCTGGGAGCCGCGGTCACCACGGCGGCGTCCGCCGGAGTCGTCGCGATCTCCAACAGCTACGGGGGGTCGGAGACCGCGAGCGAGTTGAGCTACGACGCCTACTACAATCACCCGGGCATCGCCATCACGGCGAGCGCCGGCGACAGCGGCTACGGCGTCGAGTACCCGGCGGCCTCGCCCTACGTGGTCGCCGTGGGTGGGACGACGCTGAACAAGTTGGCGACGGGGTCGGGGTGGAGCCAGACCGTGTGGTCGGGCACCGGCTCGGGCTGCTCGTCCTACGAGCCGGCTCCCTCGTGGCAAAGCTCCATGCCTGGGTTCGAATCGGCGTGCTCGATGCGCGCGGTGGGTGACGTTGCGGCGGTGGCCGACCCCCACACGGGGGTCGCCGTCTACGACTCCTTCCGCGAGCCGGGCTGGATGGTCTTTGGCGGCACCAGCGTCGCCTCGCCGATCGTCGCCTCGATCTTCGCCCTGGCGGGCAACACGGGCGGGTTCTCCACCCAGAACGGCGCCTCGACGGCCGCCGCGGCCTTCTACTTGAGCAAGTCAGGGGACCCGCTGATTCCCGTGACGAGTGGGTCGAATGGCTCGTGCGGGTCGTATCTGTGTGACGCAAGTCAGAGCCTGTCCAACGGCTACAACGGTCCGACCGGGATGGGAACACCCAACGGGACTGGCGGCTTCTAGCTCGCGGGGGCGCTGGCGCCTGGCGGCCGCCGACGCGGTCGCCGTGGTGGCCTTCGTGCTCATCGGGCGCGCCCGCCACGGGCACGCGCTGAGCCTGGTCGGCACGTGGCAAACGGCCTGGCCGTTCCTCGCCGGATGGGCCACCGGCTGGGCGCTGGCCGCGCGCTGGGCCCGCGGGGCCTTCGCGAGCGGCCTCGTGGTGTGGGTCGCGATCGTCTCGGGCGGCCTGGCCCTGCGCGCCCTCGCGCACCAGGGGGTCGACCCCTTGTTCGCGCTGGTCGCGACGGGCTTCGTCGGGCTGCTCCTGGCGGGGGGGCGTGTGCTCGTGGCGTGGTGGGGCTGAGCCGTGCGCGCGGGCCGGCGTGGCCTGGCCGCCGTCGTGGTGGCCACGACCCTGATCACCCTGGGCCCCGTGGCCGCGCGAGCCGCGACGCCCACCGCGTGCACCGCGGCGACGGCCGTCGCCTGGGCGACGAGGTCCGAGGTCCGCGCGGGCACCACCATGACCTTCCACCTGGCGATCGCCAACCCCTCCAATGGGGCGTGCGCCATCATCCTGGGCGCGGACTCCCCGCTGTTCACAGTGCACGACGCCGCGGGGGTGGCGGTATGGAACTCGACGTACGTGGGGGGTCGCCCCGCCCCGATCCCGCTCTTCTTGTACCAGCGGCTCCTCGCGCCCGGCGCGATCTACCGGGCCCAGGCCCGCTGGGACCAGCGCACGCCCCAGGGACCCGCGCCGGCCGGGGCCTATCGCCTGGTGGTGCTGACCTCGGGCGCACCGCGGGCCACGGCCGCGCTACGCCTGGGCGCGGCGAGCGGGCCGCCGGCCGTGGTGCTCGGGGTCCCCGGGACTATTCCGGCGACGGCGCGTGCGGGGGCCACGGTCGTCATCCTGGCCGCCGGGGGCCTCTGGGTCTACGGCCCGCCGGTGGTCACCGGGGCGCTGGCACCCGCGGTGCGCCGGGCCGGCCGGTCCCTGGTGGTGCTGGCGCGCGCGACCCGGCCGGGCGTGGGGATCGTCACGACCACCGCGTCGCCGGTGTGCTACCCGCGGTGCCTGATGCCCAGCCGCCTGCTGCGCTGGCGCGTGCGCGTCGTGCCCTAGTGGTTCTAGGCCAGCCCGGTAGGGTGGGCCCGTGAGTGCGGGGACGCCAGGACCCCTGGCCCTGGTGGGCTCGGGCGAGTACCTGGCCTCGATGGCGCCCCTGGAGGCCTCGCTGCTGGCGGGGCGGCCGCCGCGCTACGTGCAGCTGGCCACGGCCGCCGTCCCCGACGGCCCCGACGTGGTGGCCCGCTGGCACGACCTCGGGCGCGCCCAGGCCGAGCGTCTCGGCGTCGAGCCCGTCATCTTGGCCGTCACCGACCGCGCCAGCGCCGACGACCCGGCGATTGCCGCCCAGGTCGCGGGCGCCGGGCTCATCTACCTCTCGGGGGGCCATCCCGAGTTCCTGGCCACGACCCTGGCGGGCACCCGCGTGTGGGACGCCATCGTCACGACCTGGGGTGCGGGCGCCGCGCTCGCCGGCTGCAGCGCGGGGGCCATGGCCCTGTGCGGCCGGGTGCCGTCCCTGCGCCATCCGCGCCGGGGCGCCTCCGACGGGCTGGGTCTGCTGGCCCACCTGCGGGTCCTCCCGCACTTCGACGCGTTCTCGGCGCGGCTGCCCCACGCCGCGCTGCGCGCGGTCGTCCCCGACGACCCCGGCGTGTGCGTCGTCGGCATCGACGAGGAGACCGCCCTCGTGGGCGGGCCGGTCCACTGGCGCGTCGAGGGACGGGCCAGCGCGTGGGTGCTCACGCGCGCGGGGCGCCAGGAGCACCCCGCCGGGACGACGCTCGACACCCGCGGCGCCTGAGCCTCAGCGCACGGTGCGACGGGCCCGCGAGGCCGACAGGATCGCCGCCAGGACCATCAGCGAGGTCGAGGCGTAGAAGGCGGCGTGCAGGCCCGACAGGAACGGCGCCACCTCGTGGGCGGTGAGGGCGTGGGCCCCGACGAAGATGGCGAAGGCCTCGCGGCGCGGGATGGTCGCCGAGGCCACCACGATGGCCAGGGCGAAGGAGAAGACCATCCCGACGTTGGAGAACGTGCGCAGCAGCCCCGAGGTGATGCCGAACGACGTCGCGGGGGCCGCCTTCATCACCGCGGCGTTGTTGGCGGGGAAGAAGAGTCCTGCGCCGATGGCGCCCAGCACGTAGGTCCCCGCCACCACGACCAGCGACGTGTGCGCCTGGAACTGGGCGTAGAGGATCAGGGTCACCACCTGGAGGGCCAGTCCCGCCGTGGCCGGGCGGACGGCGCCCACGCGGTCGGTCAGCCGGCCCGCGAGGGGGCCGACGACGCCGCCGATGACGTAGCCCGGCACCAGCAGGAGCGAGGCGTGGATGGGGGAGAGGCCCCGAATGCCCTGGAGGTACATGAGGATCAAGAAGAGGACCGAGAAGTTGGCCAGGCTCTGGAAGAGCGCCGCCAGCAGCGAGGGCGTGAGCGTGGGCACGCGGAACAACGAGAGCTCCAGCAGGGGGTCGCGGGTGCGCCGCTCCACCAGGCCGGCCAGCGCCAGCAGGACGAGTCCCGCGAGGAGCGTCGCCGCCACGCGGGCCGTGAACGTCTCGGTCACCAGGTCGACCATGGCCCACAGGATCCCGAGCAGGCCGAGCCCGATGGTGGCCATGCCCCACCAGTCCAGGCGCCGGTGGTGGGGCTCGACCCGATTGACCAGGACGCGCCGTGCGGTCACCAGCGCGCCGAGCCCGATGGGCACGTTGATCCAGAAGATCCAGCGCCACGACACGTAGCTGACGATGAGGCCGCCCACCACCACGCCGAGGACCGCCCCGGTGTTGAAGCCGGCCGCGTTGAACCCGTAGGCGCGGCCTCGCTCCTGGGGCGGAAAGGTGTCCGCGATCACCGCCCCCGAGTTGGCGGCGATCAGCGCGCCGCCGATGCCCTGGAGCAGCCGGAACCCGATCAGGGAGCGCTCGTCCCAGGCCAGCGCGCACAGGATCGAGCCGACCACGAAGACGACGAAGCCCAGCTCGTACATCGTGGCGCGACCGTAGAGGTCGCCGAGGCGGCCCACCTGGGTTGACACCAGGGTGATCACGAACAGGTAGCCGATGATGACCCAGATCACCGAGGACAGGCCGATGCGGAAGGTGCGCTGGATCTCGGGCAGGGCCAGGACCACGATGGTCGCGTCGACGGCCGTGATGAGGACGCCGACGACGACCACCGCGAGGGCGAGGTCCCGGTGGTGGGCTGGGGGCGCGGCGGTCGTCACGGGTCCTCCGGGGGCGTGGGCGGCTGACTCTCGTCTTGCTCCTCGGCCGGTGGGTGGTGGCGGAACAGTAGCCAGAAGGAGCTGGCGTTGGCCAGCTGCAGGGCGGCGGCGATCTCGAAGGGGAGCGAGAGGGAGACCTCATCGAAGAGGTACCCGGTGAGCAGCGGGCTGACGGCCATGGTGACCTGGCTGGGCAGGTTGGACAGCGCGGCGACCGAGGCGCGCTCGGCCGGGTCGGCCAGGGCCAGGCCGTAGGACTGGCGCAGGGGCATCCCGATGCGCTGGACGACCATGCGCACGAGGTAGACCGCACCGGCCCACCAGAACGTCGGGGCCAGCACCATGGGCACCAGCAGCACGGCCTGGGTCACCCGCACAACCGTCACCGTGCGCACGAGCCCCCAGCGCCGCGCCATCCCGGCCGCCGACAGGGACGACGCGATCGTGACGGCGTTGATGATCGCGTACAGCACGCCGACCGCCGCCGGGCCCACGTCGTAGCGGCGGTAGAGCCAGTAGGTGAGGAAGGGTCCGAACATGCCCACGGCGACCCCGTTGAGCGAGTTGGTGATCCAGAGGCGGTAGAGCAGCCAGCGCGAGCGGACGGGCCAGCGGGGCCGCATCCGGCTGCGGTCGTGGTCGGTGGACCGGGGCGCCTCCTCCAGCCACAGGGCCAGCACGCCGGCCACGGCCGAGGCCAGCGCGATCAGCACGAAGGCGACCCGGAAGTCGGCCAGGGCGGCGCCGTGGGCGCGCCGCGGCGCGCTGAGCGCCAGCAGGCTGCCGAGCGTCGCGCCGAGCGCCGAGGCCGAGGCCAGGCGCCCGAAGGCCCGGTTGCGCGCGGTCGGCGGGACCTCGTCGGTGACGTAGGCCGACTCGGCGGGCTGGTAGGGGCCGATGGCCCCGGCCCCCGCGCCGGCCCCGCGCCCGAAGCTCCCGAGCGCGCCGGCCACGACCAGGGCGGCGGGGTTGCGCGCGATGGCGAAGACGACGGCCGCCGCCGCCGTCAGCAGCGGCAGCACCACGAGGAAGATCCGCCGGCCGATGGCGTCGGCCGTGGTGCCGATGGCCGTCGACAGCACGGCCGACACCAGCGCCACGGCCAGCACGTAGGCCGCCAGGGCCACGGCGCTGAAGCCGCGCTCGGCCAGGTAGATGGGCACCACGACCCCGGCCAGTGCGCGTCCCGCGCTCATCGCGATGCGCGCCGCCACGATGATCGACAGGTTGGTCGACCAGCTGGGGACGGGCTCGGGGTGCTCGATCAGGGTCGGCACACCGGGGCCGGGTCCCTCCGGCTCCCCGTCAGTCGGCCCCGATCGGCCACCCCGGCCCCGCGGGATCGGGGGCGGGGGCACTCCGGGTCATCGTATCGGCACCCCGTGGGCGGCCTCGCTCACCAGATGCCGGGCACCAGGCGAGCGCGCCCGCGCGCGTACTGCGCGTAGCGCGCGCCCAGCACGTCGAGCAGCAGGCGCTCCTCGACGCGGATGCGCAGCACCGCCCCGGCCCCCGCGATGACGGCGGCGCCGGCGACGCCGGCCGCGTTGGCGTCGGCCAGCGCCAGCCCGGCGACGACGGCGATGATGCCGAGGTAGCTGGGGTGGCGCACCAGGCGGTAGGGACCCTGGGCGATCACCGGCTGGTCGGGGGTGGCCGCCAGATCGAAGGTGAAGTAGTCGCCGAGGGCGGCGAAGGACCACCAGCGCAGGGCCAGACCGGCCCAGGCCAGCGCCAGGCCCAGCCACGTCACGATCGCCGCGCCGGGGAGGTCCGCCGCGGGCACCACGTGGCGCGTGCCCAGGGCGACCAGCGTGGCCAGGGCCACGGGTCCGCCCAGCAGCCCGCGCTGGCCCCCCGGCACCCGGGCGGCCTCGGGGCGCCGGTGGCGCGAGCGGCGCCACTCGGTGGCCAGCCACGCGACCAGCGTCACCACCACCCCGACGTCGGTGACCGTTGGGAGAGCGGACCCCGACTGCACGTCCTCACCCTACGAGCCCGGCTCGGCGCGCGGGGATGTCGCACCCGCTCGCTACGGTGTCGGGGTCGAAAGGAGCCCCATGCGTGCACCCTCGCCTCCCGACCCCTGGTCGGGAGCCCGTGACAGCCTCTTCACCCTCTTCGGGCGCGCACGAGGCCGTCACGTGTGGGTGCGGCTGATCGACCTCGACGAGCGCGACCGCCTGCTCGCCCACCTCCAGGCGGGTCCGCGGCGACTGCGGGTGCGCGCCTCGCTCGTCGGGCCGACCGGCGAGGTGTCCCAGGTGCGCTCGGCGCGGGGGAGAAGAACCACGATCCTGATCGACCACTACCGTCCCGATGGGGTGGCCGTGGCCATCCGCAGCCACTCGGTGCGCTCCCTGGCCCGGTGCCTCCTCGAGCTGGACCTGGGGATCGCCGACGTGGCCGCATCCCCGCAGGGCCACTGATCCTTGGCGCGGCGCGCGCGGGGCCCGGCCGGGCCCGTGTCGAACGGGCCCGGCCGGGCCCCGGGGCTCACGCCGTGATCACGTTGCGGTCTTCGCGCGACGCCACGTCAATGCGGCGCGCCTTGGCGTGCTCGGCGATGGGGATCGCGATGGTGAGCACGCCGGCCTCGTAGTCGGCCTGGATCCGCCCGGAGTCCAGGCTCGTGCCCAAGAACACCTGGCGGTTGAAGGTTCCGTAGGGCCGCTCGGAGATCAGCCGCTCGACGCCCTCGGCCGAGTCGGGGAAGACGCGCTCGGCGTGGACGGTCAGCACGTTGTTCTCGACGGTCACCGAGATGTTCTTGGGGTCGATCCCGGGCAGGTCCACGAAGATGAGGTACGAGTCCTCCTTGCGGTACGCGTCCATCGGCACCGCGTGAGTCCGGGTGGTGTCCGGACTGGCCCAGAACTGCTCGAGGAATCGGTCGATGTCCCGGAACGCGTCAGTACGGATGAGAGCCATGTAGCACCTCCTTGCTCGTTAGCTGCATCGGCAGGCCGGCACGTGCCGGCACGACCTATTTTAGCACTCGCAAGGGGAGAGTGCTAACGCTCAGGATGCCGCCTGCTCCCGCGCGACCTGGCCCACGGCCCGGGCCACCGCCTGGACGACCGCGGCGTTGAACACCGTGGGGACGATGTAGTTGGGCGACAGGTCGTCGCTGCTGACGGCGTCGGCGATGGCCCGGCCGGCCGCGATCTCGACCTGCTCGGTGATCTTGGTCGCTCCCGCGTCGAGGAGCCCGCGGAAGATGCCCGGGAAGGCCAGCACGTTGTTGATCTGGTTGGGCTCGTCGGAGCGCCCGGTGGCCACGATGGCGGCGTGGCGGCGGGCGATCTGGGGGTCGATCTCGGGGTCCGGGTTGGCCAGGGCGAACACGATGGAGTTGGGGGCCATGACCGTGAGCTGCTCCTCGCTCACCAGGTTGGGCCCCGAGACGCCGACGAAGACGTCGGCGTCGCGCAGGGCCTCGGTCAGGTCGCCGCGGCGGCGGTCGTGGTTGGTGTGGGCGGCCAGCCAGCGACGCTCGTCGTCGAGGCGCGGGTCGGTCTCGTCGAGGATGCCGTGGCGGTTCACGCCGATGATGTCGCCGACGCCCTCGGCCATGAGCAGCTTGGAGATGGCCACCCCGGCCGCGCCGACGCCCAGCATGACGACGCGGATGTCCTTCATCTCCTTGCCCACCACGCGCAGGGCGTTGCGCAGCGCGGCGTAGACGACGACCGCGGTGCCGTGCTGGTCGTCGTGGAACACCGGGATGTCGAGCAGCTCGCGCAGGCGCGACTCGATCTCGAAGCAGCGCGGCGCGGCGATGTCCTCGAGGTTGATGCCGCCGTAGCTGGGGGCCAGGCACTGGACGATGCGCACGATCTCGTCGGGGTCCTGGGTGTCCAGGCACACCGGCCACGCGTCGATGTCGGCGAATCGCTTGAACAGCAGGGCCTTGCCCTCCATGACGGGCAGGGCGGCCTCGGGCCCGATGTTGCCGAGGCCCAGCACCGCCGAGCCGTCGGTCACGACCGCGACGGTGTTGCGCTTGATGGTGAGCTTGCGGGCCAGCGACTTGTCCTTCGCGATGGCGCTGGAGATCCGCGCCACCCCGGGCGTGTAGGCCATCGAGAGGTCGTCGCGGGTCTTGAGGGCGATCTTGGGTCGCACCTCGATCGTGCCGCCCAGGTGCAACAGGAAGGTCCGGTCGCTGATGGCGTGGACCTGCGCCCCCAGGACCGCGCCCACCACGTCGCCGAGCACCTTCGCGTGGTCCTCGTTGGAGGCGTTGCACGTCACGTCCACGACCATGCGCCCGTCGATGGGCTCGACGACGTCCAGGGCGGTGACCAGCCCTCCGGCCTCGGCCACTGCGGTGGCGACCGAGGGAATCGTGGCCGCGCCGTCGAGGATGACGCGCATGGTGATCGAGTAGGAGGCGCTGGGGGTCGGCATGGGAGTCACTTTCTCTCAGGCCCGGATGGGGCGGGCCAGGCCCATGCTAGGTCCGCCCGCTCGCTTCCTCGGTGGCCGACACCCGCCGCACCGGGCGCGCGTACGCGTCGGGGCGCCGCAGCGCGGCCACGTCGATCTGGGCGCGTCGCGCCCGCGCCACGGCGGGGTCGAGGCGGGCGCGCACGACCTGGGGCGCGTCGCCGTCGGCCTCGGCCAGAACCGTGCCCCAGGGGTCGATGATCAGCGCGTGGCCGAAGGTGGCGATGCCCTCGGCGGTGCGCCCGGCCTGGGCGGCCGCCACGACGAAGGAGTGGGTCTCGATGGCGCGCGCCCGCGTCAGGACGTGCCAGTGGGCCGCGCCGGTCACGGCGTTGAAGGCGGCGGGGATCGCCAGTACCTCGGCCCCGGCGCGGGCCAGGGCGCCGTAGAGCTCGGGGAAGCGCAGGTCGAAGCAGACTGACAGGCCCAGGCGCAGACCGTCGAGCTCGACCAGGACCGCCTCGTCTCCCGCGACCAGCGCGTCGGACTCACGGTGAGAGACCGCCCCGGGCACGTCCACGTCGAAGAGGTGGATCTTGCGGTAGGTGGCGACCACCTGGCCGGTGGGTCCGAGCACCACGCTGGTGTTGGCCGGCCGGGTCGCGGTGCGCTCCAGCAGGCTGCCCAGGTGGACGACGATCCCGTGGCGACGGGCCAGCTCGGCGAAGCGCGCCGTGGTGGGCCCGGGCACGTCCTCGGCCACGGCGGCGTACGCGCTCGGGGGCCCGAGATAGGGGGTGTACTCGGGCAGCTGGACGTAGCGGGCGCCGTCGCGCGCGGCCTCCTCGACCAGGGCCAGCGCCTCGGTCAGATTGGCCTCGACGTCAGCGCCGGAGCGCAGCTGGATCGCGGCGACCAGCATCGTCTCGTCGCCCACGCCACCTCCTCGCGGCCGCACTCTACTCGGGTGCACCGGGCGAGGCGCCCGGCGTGGGAGGGCGCAGCAGGGCGCGCAGCTCGTGCTTGCGCGTCTTGCCGGTGGCCGTCTTGGGCAGGCTGTCCACGACGACGACGCGCTTGGGGACCTGGAAGCCCGCCAGCTCGGCGCGCGCCCCGGCCATCACCGCGGCCCCCAGCTCGGCCGGGTCGACCGAGCCGTCGGGCACCACGACCGCGCAGACCATCTCGCCCCAGTAGTCGTCGGGGACGCCCACGATCGAGCTCTCGCGCACGCCGGGCAGCGAGGAGACCACGCGCTCGACGTCGACCGACGACACGTTCTCGCCGCCCGTCTTGATGATGTCCTTGAGCCGGTCGGTGAACCAGACGACCTGGGCGTCGTCCAGGTGGCCCACGTCGCCCGAGTGGAACCAGCCGCCGGCGAAGGCGTCGGCGTTGGCCCCCGGGTTGTTCCAGTAGCCCAGGCACACGTGGGGGCCCCGGTAGGCGATCTCGCCCTCGCCGCTCGTGGGCCGCCCCGCCCCGTCCAGGCACGTGGTGGTCACCGTGGGCACCGGGGGTCCCCACGAGGTCGGGGCGCTCCAGCGGTGCTCGGGCCACTGCAGGACGGTGGCCGGCACGACCTCGGTCTGGCCCGAGCCCAGGATCACCGCGGCGTTGGCGAAGCGCTCGTCGACGGCATCGAGCAGGGCCGTGCCCATGGGGGCCATGGCGTAGACCGCGCGGCGCACCGAGCGCACGTCGCGGGGCTGGCGGTCCAGCTCGGCGACGATGGCCTGCCACATCAGGGGGAGCAGCATCACGTGGGTGGCCCGGCGCGCCTCGACCTCATCGAGGACGCGGGCCGCGTCGAAGGGGGCGACCAGGATCACGGTTCCCCCCGTGACCAGGACCGGCAGGCACAGCGTGTTCAGGGCCGTCGTGTGGAAGAGGGGGAGCGCGTTGACCAGCACCGAGGGCTCGGGTCCCCAGGCGTGGCCCAGGGCCAGCGCGTTGGTCAGGGCGGCCACGACGACGCTCAGGTGGCTCGTCAAGACGCCCTTGGGGCGCGACGTGGTCCCCGAGGTGTACAGGCACTGGACCGCCGCCCGGTCCTCGACCAGGACCTCGACGGGCTGGGGGGCCGGCGCGGTCGCCTGCGCCCAGGTGAGCGTGGCCCCGGGGGCGTCGCCGGTCGCGATGACCGCGAGCGCACGCTGGCGCGCCGGGAGCGAGGCCAGCAGCGGCGCGAGAGCGTCATCGACGACGAGGTGGCGCACCTGGGCGTCGGCCAGGATCCACTCGATGTCGGAGGGTGCCAGGGTCACGTTGACCGGCACGGCGACGGCGCCGGCACGGGCGCAGGCGAAGTAGACCGCGAGGAACTTCCACGACGTCGTCATCAGCATCGCCACCGGCGTGCCGCCCACGGCGCCGCGCGCGACCAGGGCCGTGGCCAGCGCGTCGACCGTGGCGTCGAGCTCGGCGTAGGTGATGACCTCGTCGCGCTCGACGACGGCCGCCCGGGTGGGGAACTGGCGCGCGCTGCGCGCCAGGGCGTCGGCGACGTTGGTGCGGGTGGCCAGGTTGTAGGCCAGGGGGTCGACTCCCGACAGGTCTGCGCGCATGGTGCCTCCTCGTGTCGTTGGGTCCCGGGTGCCTAGGCCGGATAGCCCTCCAGGCGAGCCAGGACCTTGAGCATCACCTCGTCGGCGCCGGCCCCGATGGAGGCCAGCCGCATGTCGCGGAAGAACCGCGCCGTCCAGTTCTCCTCCATGTACCCGAGGCCCCCGTGGAACTGGAGGCAGAGGTCCGCGACCTCGCGCGCCAGGCGGCCCGCGGTGAGCTTGGCCACCGTCGCGCCTCGGGTGACGTCGAGGCCGGCCACCACGTCGTCGGCGCACTGGTGGTTGTGGCTGACCAGCAGGTCGACCTTGGCCGACAGCTCGGCCATGGTGAAGGCCACGTACTGCTTGTCGGCCAGGGGACTGCCGAAGGTCTCGCGCGCCTCCAGGTAGGTGTGCGTGCGCTCCAGGGCGTGGCGGCACTGGGCGGCCACCGTGTAGGAGGCGGTCAGGCGCTCGGTGACGAACTGGCGCATCTGCTGCTCGAAGCCCCGCCCCGGGGTGCCGATGGTGTTGGCCACCGGGACGCGCACCGCGTCCAGGACCAGCTCGGCGGTGTCCGAGGACCGGTTGCCCAGCTTGTCGAGCGTGCGGGCCACCCGGAAGCCCGGCGTGGTGGTGGGCACGATGATCTGGGACAGGCCGCGGTACCCGCCCTCCGGCGAGGTACGCGCCAGCAAGCAGACCCAGTCGGCCTGCTGGCCGTTGGTGATGAAGGTCTTGGTGCCCGAGATCACCCACGTGTCGCCGTCGCGCTCGGCCCGCGTGGTGATGGCCGAGACGTCGGAGCCCGCTCCGGGCTCGGTGACCGCGATCGCGGCCACCGCGCGACCGGCCAGGGCCGGGGCCAGGAACTGGGCGCGCAGCTCGGGGCTCCCGAAGGTGGCCAGCGACGGGGTGGCCATGCTGCTTTGCACCCCGATGGCCATGGACACCCCGGCCGCGTGGACGCGTCCGAGCTCTTCGCAGGCCACGAGCGTGTAGTAGTGGTCGGCCCCGCCCCCGCCGTCGGCCGGGTCGTACTCCAGGCCGAGCAGCCCGACCTCGGCCAGACGGGGGAACAGCTCGTGGGCCGGGAAGGCGCCCTCGGCCTCCCACGCGTCGACCGCGGGATTGATCTCGCGGTCCACCAGGGCGCGCACGGTCGCGCGAAACGCCTCGTGCTCGGGGGTGAGCCGCACCTGGGCAGCGTAACCCAGCCGTCGGGCCGGGCGGGCGCGACCGGCGTGGCTAGCCTGCGAGCGGGGTCGACGAGACGGAGGTGGCCGAGGTGCCATTCGGGTTCAGTGAGCAGGGCCAGCGCGTCCACGACGAGGTGCGGCGCTTCGTGGAGCACGTGATCGCCCCCAACGAGGACCTCTTCTACGCCCAGCTCGACGAGACGGGCATCGACGGCTACCCGCCGATCCTGGAGCGCATGAAGAGCCAGGCGCTCGAGCGTGGCCTGTGGAACCTGTTCTTGCCGCACCTGCGCGCCGACAGCCCGGGCACGCCGCTGTCCAACCTGGACTACGCGCCGGTCTCCGAGATGCTGGGCCGCTACGCCTTCGCCTCCGAGGTCCTCAACTGCAACGCGCCCGACACCGGCAACATGGAGATCCTCAACCAGTACGCCAGCCCCGCAGTCAAGGAGAGGTTCCTCGAGCCGCTGCTGGCCGGCGAGATCCGCAGCGCCTTCTCGATGACCGAGCCCGACGTGGCCTCCTCGGACGCCACCAACATCGGCCTGACCATCGAGCGCGACGGGGACGAGTACGTGCTCAACGGGCGCAAGTGGTTCTCCAGCGGAGCGCGCTCACCGCGCTGCGAGGTGCTCATCGTGATGGGCAAGACCAACCCGAACGCCCCGCGCCATCGCCAGCAGTCCATGATCGTCGTGCCGCGTGCCGCACCGGGCGTCGCGCTCGGGCTCGAGCCCCACGTGTTCGGCTTCGACGAGCGGGGGGGCCACCCCGAGGTCATCTACCGCGACGTGCGCGTTCCCGTCGACCACCTGCTGGGCGAGGAGGGCGACGGCTTCGCCATCGCGCAGGCGCGCCTGGGTCCCGGACGCATCCACCACTGCATGCGCACGATCGGTGTGGCCGAGCGCGCCCTGGAGCTGATGGTCTCGCGCGCCCTGGAGCGCACCACGTTCGGCAGCTCGCTGGCCCACAAGGGACTGATCCAGGACTGGATCGCCGAGGCCCGCATCGAGATCGACATGGCTCGCCAGTACGTGCTGCACACCGCGGACCTGATGGACCGGGTGGGCAACAAGGCCGCAGCCACCGAGATCGCCGGCATCAAGGTCGCCGTGCCCACCATGGCCCTCAAGGTGATCGACCGCGCCATCCAGGTCCACGGGGCCGCCGGCGTCACCCAGTTCACGCCGCTGGCCCACCTCTACGCCGGCGTGCGCACGCTGCGCATCGCCGACGGGCCCGACGAGGTCCACAAGATGACGATCGCGCGCCGCGAGATTCGCCGCTACGCCAGCGAGTTCCACATCGCGCACTAGGGGAGCGGCGTGGGCTCGTGCTCCGAGAGCACCGCGGCCACCGCGGCGGGGAGGTCGCCCGCGCGCGCGTAGCGCGCCAGGCGCGCGCCGGCCAGCCCGTGGACGAACGCGCCCAGGGCTGCGGCCTCGAAGGCGTCGTGGCCCCGCGCGATGCTCGCGCCGATGATCCCCGCCAGGACGTCGCCGGTGCCTGCGGTGGCCAGGGCGCTGGTGCCCGAGCGCACCACGCGCAGCCGTCCGTCGGGGGCCGCGACGACGGTCGTGGGTCCCTTGAGCACGACGACGCAGTCGCTGGCCTCGGCCAGGGACCGGGCCGCGGCCATCCGGTCGGAGCCCGCGGGCGTCCCGCGCAGCCGCTCGTACTCGCCGTCGTGGGGCGTGAGCACCCACTCCTCGGGCGGGTGGGGCAGCTCCAGGACGTCGGGGGACAGCCCGTCGGCGTCCAGGACCACCGGGACGCGCACGGGCGCCAGCAGCCCACTCAGCCAGGCCGCTGCGTCGCGTCCCAGGCCGGGCCCGGCCACGACGGCGCGGCTGCGCCGATCCACCTGACCGTCGGAGCGCACCACCTCGCTGGCCAGGGCCACCGTGCCGAGGGGCTCGCGGGTGGTCAGGCGGATCATCGAGGCGCCGGCCGCCAGGGCGCCCCGCGTCACCAGGTCGGCGGCGCCGGGCATGCGGGCCGATCCGGCGATCACGTCGAGGGCGTGGACCCACTTGTGGTCGTTGTGGCTCCAGCGGACGAAGGCCCCCAGGTCCTCGGGGGTCACGACGCCGGCGGGCGACTCCATGTCGATGCCGAGCGTGGCCAGGCGCAGCTCGCCGGCGTAGGCGGCCGCGTGCCCGGTGACGTGCGCGGGCTTGAGCGCCCCCAGCGCCACCGTCAGGGTGGCGCGCAGCGGCTGGCCCAGGACGTCGCCGGTGTCGGCGTCGACGCCCGAGGGCAGGTCGACGGCGACGACCAGGGTGGTGGGGGGCACGTGGGGGGCGCGGTAGGGCCGCGTGCAGCCCAGGCCGAAGGCGGCGTCGATCACCAGGTCGTAGCCGCGCAGGGCCGGGGGCTGGCTGGCGACCTCGACGAGGTCCACCCGGGCCCCGCGCCGGCGCAGCTGGTCGGCCGCGACGCGCCCGTCGGCCCCGTTGAGCCCCGGGCCCACCAGGGCCGCCACGCGACGGCCGTAGACCACGCCGAGCAGGTCGCTGGCCGCGAGGGCCACGGCCAGGCCGGCGTCGCGCACCAGGGCGTCCTGCCCGCGCCGCGCCACCGCCCGGGCGTCGGCCCGGCGCATCGTCTCGACCGTGGCGATCGGGATCATCGCGCCGCCCCGGCCAGCCGGGCGCGCTCGGCGGGCGCACGCCATTGCGTCATGGGACCTCCCGGCGACCACTGTAGGCGGGTCGCCCAGAGCGGGGGTAGGGTCGCCACGGGGGCGCGAGCAGGAGGTGAGGATGGCACAGGGAACCGAGGTCCTCGGAGGTGCGCCCGGGACACTCACGTGGCTGGGGCACGCCAGCGTGCTGCTGGTCACCCGCAGCGGACGCCGCGTGCTGTTCGACCCGTGGCTGGAGAATCCGCGCAGCCCGGTAGGGATCGACCAGGTCGGTGCGCTCGACGTGATCGCCGTGACGCACGGCCACGGCGACCACATCGGCTCGGTGGTGCCGCTGGCCCAAAACACTGGGGCGACGATCGTGTGCGTGCACGAGATGACCGAGTACTTCGCCACCCACGGCCTCGACCAGATGATCGGCATGAACAAGGGCGGGACCGTCGACGTGGGGGGCGTGCGCCTCACCATGGTGCACGCGGACCACTCCTGCGGGGTGTCGGCGGCCGAGGGCCAACCCAGTGTCTACGGCGGCAGCGCGGCGGGCTTCATCGTGCACGACGAGGCCGACGGGGGTGCGCTGTACATCTCGGGGGACACCAACGTGTTCTCGGACATGGCCATCATCCGCGACCTCTACGCCCCCGAGCTGGCCGTCGTACCCATTGATGGCCACTACAACATGGGTCCGCGCGAGGCCGCCTACGCCGTCTCGCTGCTCGGGGTGCGCCGCGTGGCGCCGTACCACTACGGCACGTTCCCCCTGCTCGCGGGAACGCCGGCGCAGGTCGCCGACGAGCTGCGCGCGCGCGGGTCCACGGCGCGCGTCGTGCCCATGGAGCCGGGGGACACGATCTCCCTGACGGAGTCGGAGCGCTAGACCAGGCGCCAGCCGGAGGCGAAGGGGAGCACCATCAGCCCCAGCACCAGTCCGGCGGCAAGGCTGGCGCCGAGCACCCACTGGCGCGACGTCGCACCGTCGACGCGCCGGCGGGTGCGGGCCAGCCAGTCGCGCGGCGCGACGCGGGCGGTCTCGCCCAGGTGTCCCAGGACGTGGATCACCATGACGGCGAACCACGCGACGAAGGTCGCGCGGTGCAGCGCGAACAGGGTGGGGCGCCACGACACCGGGGCGCCCACGACCAGGCCCACGCCCGAGACCATCAGCGCCACGGTCAAGATCACCACCACCGGGCCGAGGAGCCGCAAGATGGGGCGGGGTGGGCCCTTGCGCCGGTAGGAGCCGTGGCCCGTGTAGTAGCGCAGCATCCGCCAGGTGGTCGAGGCGATCTTGACCGCGATCGGGGGGATGAGGATGACCCCGATGAGGACGTGCGCGGCGAGGAGCCGCTGGACGCTGAGGAGGGTCACACCCTCGGCGAACAGCAGCCCGAAGACGATCGCCGCCAGGCCGCTGGTGAGGCGGCCGTTGCCTTCGACGCCGCCCGTGCGCCAGCGCGCGCGAGGGCGCGCGTGCTGCGGGCCGCGCCGGGCCCGCGGGGCGATGGGAGTGGGGGACAACGGCGCCACGACTCGCCACAGGCTAGCGGGGCTGCTCCGGCGAGCCTGAGGCAGAGCGTAATGATTGCCTAAAGATCCTCCTCGCCTCGTCCGAGGGTGCGTAGGTAAGGTCGGCCCATGATCCTGGAGCCCGACCGCGTGGGGACCGTGCCCTTTGGCCCCTTCGAGACGTGGTACCGCATCACCGGCACCCTCGACAGCGGGCTGGCGCCGCTGGTCGTCCTGCACGGCGGTCCCGGAGCGGCCCATGACTACCTCTTGTCCCTGAGCGCTCTGGCCCACGGCGGGCGCCCGGTGCTCCACTACGACCAGCTGGGCTGCGGCCGCTCGACGCACCTGCGCGATCGCGGCGCCGAGTTCTGGACCGTGGACCTGTTCTGCGACGAGCTCGACAACCTCCTCGAGCGCCTCGGCATCGCCGAGTACCACCTCCTGGGCCAGTCCTGGGGCGGGATGCTGGCGGGCGAGCACGCGGTGCGCCGGCCGCCGGGCTTGCGCTCCCTGGTGATCTCCAACAGCCCGGCGGCCATGGACCTTTGGGCGGCCGGCACCGACGCGCTGGTGCGCCAGATGCCCGCGGCCGAGCGCCGCGCTCTGGAGCAGGCCCGCGACACCGGCGACTTCGCCGGCGCCGCCGCCGCCGCGACCACCGCCTTCTACGACCGCCACGTGTGCCGCGTGGTGCCCAACCCGCCCGAGGTGCGCGCCACCGAGGCCCAGCTGGCGGCCGATCCCACGGTGTACGGGGTGATGAACGGGCCCAACGAGTTCACCTGCGTGGGAACGCTGCGCACCTGGACCATCGTGGATCGGCTGTTCCAGATCGTGGCCCCCACCCTGGTGATCTCGGGCCACCACGACGAGGCCACGCCGGGTGCGGTGCGCCCGTGGGTCGAGCGCGTCCCTGAGGCGCGCTGGGAGGTCTTCGCCGACTCGAGCCACATGCCCTTCGTCGAGGAGCCCGAGCGCTACCGCGCCGTGGTGGGGGCGTTCCTGGCGGCCCATGACTGAGCACGCCCGCCTCACGGTCCTCGACAGCGTGCTGATCGACCTCACGCTGCGGGTGGGTGCGCTGCCGGCCCGCGGCGCCGACGTGGTGAGCGCGCCGGCCCACCTGGCGACCGGCGGCGGCTTCAACGTGCTGGTGGCCGCGCGCCGCCAGGGTCTGGCCTGCCGCTACGGCGGCCACCTGGGCACCGGGCCCTTCGCCGCGCGCGCCCGGGCCGACCTGGTGGCCGCCGGCATCGAGCTGGGGCCCAGCGCGCCGGGCGACCGGGACCTCGGCGTGTGCGTGGTCGTCGTCGAGCCCGACGGGGAGCGGACCTTCCTCACGGCGGCGGGCGCCGAGCTGGACCTGTCGCGCGCCGCCCTGGACTCGCTGGACTTCGGCGAGGACGAGTACCTCTACCTGTCGGGCTACAACCTGGCGCACCCGTCGCTGGCCGCGACGATCGGCCCGTGGCTGGCCACGGTGCCCGAGCACGTGCGCGTGGCGCTCGATCCGGGCGCGCGCATCGGCGACGCCGACCCGGCGCTTCTGGACCGGGTCCTGGCGCGAGTCGACTGGCTGCTGGCCAGCGACGACGAGGTCTGCGCCCTGGCCGGGACCTCGTCGCTGGCCGACGCGATCGCCGCGGTGCGCCCGCGCGTGCGCGCCGGCGTCGTCGTCCACGAGGGCGCCACCGGATGCCGCATCGCTGAGGGGGGACGCCCCCGTCGCATCCCCGGCGTGGCGACCCAGGTCGTGGACTCCAACGGGGCCGGCGACACCCACAACGGCGTCTTCCTGGCTTCCCTGGCCGGGGGGGCGGACCCGGCGTCGGCGGCCTGGCGGGCCAACGTCGCGGCGGCCTGGTCGATCGCCCAGGTCGGGGGGGCCAGCGCGCCCAGCGCCACGCAACTCGCCGACCGCCTGCGGGAGGTCGGGGCGGCGCCGCGCTCGGAGCCCGCCGGCTAGAGGCCGCCCAGCTCGTCACTCCAGCGCGGCGCGCGCACCGAGTCGGCGGGTCGGCTCCAGCGATACACCGGCTTGATGTCGAGCACCGGCGTGCCGTCGATCCCGTCGAGGCCCCGCACCGTGAACGAGCGCGACTGGCACTCCTCGATGCGCACCGTGGACAGCAGCAGCCGGTTGGGCCGATCCTTGTTGCGCTGGGCGAAGACGCCCCGGAGGGGCCAGGCGGGGTTCCCCTGGGGGTGGCGGTGCCAGGGCCCGGGCGGCACGTCGTCGGCCCAGTCGGCCAGGAAGATGATCTCGGCGTGCGAGAAGTCCTCGAGGCCCGCCAGCGCCTCGTCGGGCACGTCGCGGGCCAGCTCCACGGTGCTCACGACGTCGGACCAGTCGTCGTCGATGGCCTCGGCGCGATCGTTGCGGATGAAGGCGATGGCCCGCACGCTGAAGTCCACGGCGTCATGCTAGCCACCGCCCCCCGACGCCCCCGGACCGGACCGCTATCGTGGTCTGCGCACATGGCCGAGCTGACCTTTACCTACGGCACGATGGCGGCCGGCAAGTCGACCCTGGCCCTCCAACTGTGCTGGCAGCTGCGCGAGAGCCGCACCGACGTCGTGCTGTGGACCTTCGGCGACCGCGCCAGCGGGCTGGTGACCAGCCGCATCGGCATCGAGGCCCAGGCCGAGGCCATCGAGCCCGGCGCCGACCTGGCGCCCTTCCGCGCGTCGCTGCGCGAGCGCCAGGTCCGGGTCGTCGTGATCGACGAGGTCCAGTTCGCCAGCGTCGACCAGGTTGACGCGCTGGCCCACCTGGTCGACGAGGACGGCATCGACGTGCACGCCTTCGGGCTGTCGGCCGACTTCCGGCTCACGCTGTTCCCCGGCTCGGCGCGCCTGTTCGCGATCGCCGACTGGGCCCACGAGCTGCCCCTGACCTCGACGTGCTGGTGCGGTCGGCGCGGGCGCTGCAACGCGCGCGTCGTCAACGGGGTGGTCGTGCGCGAGGGAGACCAGCTGGTCTTCGGCGACGTGGCCCCGGGGGCCACGCACTACCAGGTACTGTGCCGGACGCACTACTGGCGCGGACAGCTGGGCCCGACGGGCTCGGGGGACGCGGGGGACTAGAAGAACCTCGCGCACAGGTCGTAGAGCTCGCGCGGGACGCGGCGCTGGCCCTCGGCCACGTCGCTCAGGGGCGCCAGCTCGATGCGCCCCTGGCGCACCAGCGGGATCGTGCCCCAGCGCCCGGCGACGGCCGCCTCGTAGGCGGCGGCCCCCACCCGGGTGGCCCAGATGCGGTCGTAGGCGGTGGGACTGCCCCCGCGCTGGAGGTGCCCGAGCACCGTGGTGCGGACCTCGAAGCCGCCGTGGGCCTCGATGCGCGAGGCCACGAAGTGGCCCACGCCCCGCAGGGCCAGGCGGGTGCCGCGCACGCCTTCGCCGGGCAGCTCGCCCGCCTCCTGGCCACCCAGGCTGGTCAGGTTGACGCCCTCGGCGACGACGACGATAGAGAAGGCGTGGCCGCGCGCGCGGCGGCGCACCAGGTGGGACAGGACGTCGTCCATCGTGAGGGGGAACTCCGGGATGACGATCAGGTCGGCCCCGCCGGCCAGGCCGCCGAGGGCCGCCACCCAGCCCGTCGCCCGGCCCATCGTCTCGACCACCATGACGCGGTGGTGCGAGGCGGCCGTCGTGTAGAGGCGGTCGAGGGACTCGGCCACGATGGAGATCGCCGTGTCGAAGCCGATGCAGTAGTCGGTGCCCAGCAGGTCGTTGTCGAGCGTCTTGGGCACGCCCACGACCGGCGCGCCACGCTGGGAGAGCCAGTGCGAAATCCGCTGGGTCCCGTCGCCGCCGATGGCCACCAGAGCGTCGAGATGCTCGCCGATGGCGGCCAGGACCCGGTCCCGCCCGCCCGCGGGCCGGTCCAGGTCGTAGCGCGCGGTGCCCAGGATCGTCCCGCCCAGCCCGATGATGCCGGCGAAGTCGCTGTCGTGCAGCTCGCGCGGCAGGTAGGTGGCCAGTCCCGACCAGCCGTTGGCCACGCCCACGACGGTGTGGCCGTCGGCCAGGGCCATCCGGCCCACCGCCCGGATCGCCGCGTTCAGGCCCGGCGCGTCGCCACCGGCGGTCAGGATCCCGATGCGCATCGGCCCCCTTTCGTCGAGCCCACTGTAGGCGGCGGGGCTTGGGCCCCCGGGGTTGGCCCCAGGACGTCGCGGGTTCACCAGGCCGTCACGGGGGGTTCACCTGGCCCCCGTACGCTGCGCCCGGCGAGGAGGTTCACAGTGGACGAGATCACCGGGCGCCCCGACGCCGACGGGCACGTCGCATCGGTGCTGCGCACGCTGGACCCGGACCGGGACCGGCCGACCGACGTGCTGGCGACCCAGCACCTGACGGTCGGCTTCGGCGGCCAGGCGGTGCTGCGCGACGTCACCGTGGCCCTGCCTCGGGGTACCGTGACCGCGATCATCGGGCCCACCGGGTCGGGCAAGTCGACCTTCCTGCGCACGCTGAACCGCATGAACGACCGGGTGCGCGGATTCGAGCGCCACGGCGACGTGCTGCTCGACGGCGAGAGCATCTGGTCTCCCGGCCAGGACCTCCTGGCGGTGCGCCGACGGGTGGGGATGCTGTTCCAGCGGCCCAACCCGTTCCCCATGTCGATTCGCGACAACGTGGTTTCTGGGGTGCGCGCCCACGGAATCGCGCGCGGCAAGCAGCTCGACGTCGTCGCCGAGATCCGCCTGCGAGAGGTGGGGCTCTGGGACGCGGTCAAGGACCGCCTGCACGGCTCGCCCTACCGGCTCTCGGGCGGGCAGCAGCAGCTGCTGTGCCTGGCGCGTGCGCTGGCCGTGGGGCCCGAGGTGCTCTTGCTCGACGAGCCGACCTCGGCGCTCGACCCAATGTCCACCGAGGCCGTCGAAGCGCTCTTCCAGACGCTGACGCCGGCGCTGACGCTGCTCGTGGTGACCCACAACCTGGGTCAGGCCCGACGGCTGTCGGAGGCCACCATGCTGTTCTACGACGGCCAGCTGGCCGAGCACGGCGCCACGGCGCAGGTCTTCGGGCAGCCCCGGGACCCGCGCACGGCGCGCTACGTGCAGGGCCTGGTCGGCTGACCTCACCGAGAAATCCTCTCGGACTCACCGGCCCGTCACGGGCGGTTCACCTCGCTTCCCTACGGTGAGCGCGTCAACGAGAGGGAGGAACCCACGTGAAGAAGATTGGACGTCCGCGCACTCGGGCGCTGTCGATCCTGGCCCTGGCGGGCTCAGTGGCCCTGGTGGGCCTGTCCAGCGCCGCCGGAGCCGGGACGCGTCCCGCGCCCAAGAAGAAGGCGCCGGCCACGGCGGCCCTGAAGGTGGAGACGCCCCCCGCGGCCAGCCTCAGCGAGACCGGCAGCACCCTGCTGTACCCGCTGTGGAACCTGTGGGCCCCCGACTACCAGGCGAAGTTCCACCAGGTCACGCTGTCCACGGCGGGCACCGGCTCGGGCACCGGCATCGCCGACGCGACGAGTGGGACGGTCAACATCGGCTCGTCTGACGCGTACCTGTCGCCCACGACGCTGGCGTCTGCCCCGTCGCTGCTCAACATCCCGCTGGCCATCTCCTACCAGGTGATCATGTACAACATCCCGGGCTTGACCGCGCACCTGAAGCTGAACGGCACGGTCCTGACGCGCATCTACCTGGGCCAGATCACCAACTGGAACGACCCCCAGATCACGTCACTCAACCCGGGGGTCAAGATCCCCTCCCTGCCCATCGTGGCCCTGCACCGTTCCGACGGCAGCGGCGACACGTTCCTGTTCTCCCAGTACCTGGCGCGCCAGGACGGCGCCCAGTGGGGCGCGGGCAACTACGGCACCACCGTGACCTGGCCGGCCATCAAGAACCAGCTGGCCGAGCAGGGCAACGGCGGCATGGTCTCGGGCTGCTCGGCGACTCCGGGCTGCGTGGCCTACGTCGGCGTGTCGTTCCTGACCCAGGGGCTCGGTGACGGCCTGGGCTACGCCCAGCTGCGCAACGGATTGGGCCAGTACATGATGCCGACGTCGCAGGCGGTAGCCCGCGAAGCGGCGGGCTACACGAGGATCACGCCGGCCAGCGGCACGATCTCGATGATCAACGGGCACGTCAAGGGCGGCTACCCGATCATCAACTACGAGTACGCCATCGTGAATGCCAAGCAGTCCTCAGCCTCGACGGCCAAGGCGGTGCGGTCGGTGCTCGAGTGGGCCATCAACCCCCGCTTCGGCAACAGCCACAAGTACCTGAGCCAGGTCCGCTTCCAGGCCCTGCCGCTCAAGGTCGTCTGGCAGTCCTACCAGCAGATCCAGAAGATTAAGTGACGCTGCGCGCGCCCAGCTCTGTTGGGGGAATCCGCCGGGACGATTCGTCCCGGCGGGTTCGCCGCGCCTGGGCGCGCAAGGAAGAGGCGGTGTGGCGCCTCGGGGGACGCGTGGCCACGCTGGTCCCGGTCGGCGCCCTCGTCTTCCTCCTTGCGGTGCTCGCGGTCAAGGCGTGGCCCGCGATCCGGGTCAGCGGCTGGGGCTACCTGACCGGGTCGTCGTGGCTGCCGGGTAGCACCTACGGCGGCGTCGAGAAGGTCCACGGCGTCACGATTCCCGTGGGCGCGCACTACGGTGCCTGGCCCCTGATCGCGGGCACGCTGCAGACCTCGGCCATCGCGCTGGTCTTCGCGGTCCCGGTGTCGATCCTGACCGCTTTCGCCCTCACCGAGGGCCTGCCCAGCCGCATCGCCCGGCCGCTCGGCTTCGTGGTCGAGATGGTCGCCGGCATCCCGAGCGTCATCATCGGCCTGTGGGGCGTCCTGGTCCTGGGCCCCTTCCTGGCCCACGACGTCTACCCCCTGATCGCCACGCATATTCCCAACGTTCCGGTCCTGTCGTACTTCGGGGGATCGGTCGGCTACGGCGAGGGGCTCGTCACCTCGGGCCTGGTGCTCGGCTTGATGATCGTGCCCATCATCGCCTCGACCACGCGCGACCTGTTCTTGCAAGTTCCCGCCCTGCCCCAGGAAGGCGCGCGGGCCCTGGGCATGACCGACGCCGAGGTGGCCCGGCGCGTGACGTTGCCGTGGGTGCGCTCCGGGGTGATCGGCGCGGCGGTGCTGGGACTCGGCCGCGCGCTGGGCGAGACGATCGCCGTGGCCATGGTCTCGGGCTCGGTCCTCGGCGTGGTCTCGCCGAACCTCTACGGCACGATGACGACGATCGCGGCCACGATCGTCAGCCAGCTCGACTCGGCCGCCACCGACGGGACGGGATTCGCCGTGGCCAACCTGGCCGAGGCGGGCCTGCTGCTCGCGGGCATCTCCATCGCCGTCAACCTGGCGGCCCGGGCCATCGTGCGACGCTCGGGGGCTCTCGGAGCCCCCGTGGGGCGGGCCTGATGGTCGAGATCGCCCCGTCGGGCCTCCCCTCGACGCGGTGGCGCCACGTGCGCGCGCGCCTGTTCCACCTCCTCATGCTCGGGGCCCTGGCCCTCGTCGTGGGCCCGGCGCTGTGGCTGGTCGGAGGCGTCGTCGCGCGCGCGCTGCCGGGCTGGCGCTGGAGCGTGCTGACCACCCTGTCCCAGGGCACCAGTGGCGGGCTGGCCAACGCTGTCGTGGGCACCCTGGTGCTGATGGCCGGGGTCCTGGTCCTGGCGGGCACCACCGGCGTCCTGACCGGCATCTACCTGTCCGAGTTCGCCGAGGGGAGCCGGGGCGTGCACGTGGTGCGCGTCGCCATCGACGTCCTGGCGGGCTTTCCCTCGATCGTGCTCGGCTACGTCGGCTACGTGGCGCTGTGCGTCGGCCTGGGCTGGGGCTTCTCCTTGCTGCCGGCCCTGATGATCCTGTCGTTCATGGTCGTGCCCTACATCGCCAAGTCGACCGAGTCCTCCCTCCACCAGGTGCCCACGGCGTACCGCGAGGGCGCCGAGGCGCTCGGGATGCCCGGTGGCCACGCCCTGCGCCGGGTGGTGGTGCGTAGCGCGCTGCCCGGGATCGTGACCGGGCTGCTGATCGCGCTCTCGATCGCCGGCGGCGAGACGGCCCCCCTGCTCTATACCGCTGGCGTCACCAACAACCTGCCGACCTGGAGCCTGTTGCACCACCCCATCGCCTACCTCACCTACTACGTCTGGACCGACTGGAACCAGCCCTCCAACGCGGCCCACGTCGTCTCCTACGACGCGAGCCTCATCTTGCTGGTGCTGGTCCTGGTGATGCTGGTGGTCGCCCGGGTCATCGTGGCGCGCACGCAGCGCCACAGCGAGTCGTCGGCGTAGCCCGCCGCCTTGCTACCCTCGGCGCAGGAGGTGAGCAATGGCAACCGAACTGTGGCAGGAGCCGGCCGGCCGGCTGGCCAAGATGATCCGGGGGGGACTGACGACCTCGCGCGAGGTGGTCGAGGCGCACCTCGAGCGCATCGAGGCCGTCAACCCCGCGATCAACGCGGTCGTCGAGGTCCGCGCCGACGAGGTGCTCGAGGAGGCCGACCGGGCTGACGAGGCCCGCCGCGAGGGGCGGCCGCTCGGCCCGCTGCACGGGGTGCCCTTCACCGCCAAGACCAACATCGACGTCGCGGGCTACGCCACGACCCAGGGCACCACGGTCCTGGCCGGGCTCGTGGCCGACAGCGACGCCCCGGTCGTCGAACGCCTGCGGGCGGCCGGCGCGGTGCTGCTGGCGCGCACCAACATGCCCGACCTCGGCCTGCGCATCAACACCGAGTCCTCGCTCTACGGTCCGGCCCACAACCCGTGGCGCCACGGGCGCACCACCGGGGGGTCCTCGGGCGGCGAGGCCGCGGCCCTGGCCACCGGCATGAGCCCCCTGGGTCTCGGCAACGACATCGGGGGCTCGCTGCGCAACCCGGCCTACGCGTGCGGGGTCTGCTCGATCAAGCCCTCGCGCGGGCGGGTGCCGATGGCCAACGTGACCGATACGGTCGAGCGCCCCATCAATGCGCAGCTGATGCTGGCCGAAGGCGTCCTGGCCCGCCACATCGCCGACGTGCGTGCCGGCCTCTTCGCGATCATGGGCTCGCACCCTCGTGATCCCCAGGCCGTGGACGTCCCCCTGGCCGGCCCGCCACTGGCGCGGCGGGTGGCCCTGGTGCCCGAGCCCGCCGGCGGCGCGACCGATCCCGGCGTGGCCGCGGGCGTGCGAGCCGCGGGCCGCGCCCTGGAGGCCGCCGGGTACGAGGTCGAAGAGATCGCGCCGCCGCTGCTGGAGGAGACCTACGCCGCCTGGACCGAGCTGATGATGACCAGCCTGGCCGTGGCGGCCCCGCTGATCGTGCCCCTGCTGGGCGAGGACGGGCGGCGCTTCTTGGAGATGTCGATGGTCGACTTCGCCGCGACGCCCGAGTCCCTCTACGCCATGCACCAGAAGCGCTTTGCCGTGGCGCGCTCCTGGCGCGCCTTCATGGAGGACCACCCGCTGGTGGTGGGACCGACCTGGACGCAGCCGCCCTTCGAGCACGGGTTCGACATCCGCGACGCCGCCGCGGCTCGGGCGGTCAACGAGCTGTTCCGCTTCGTGCTGCCAGCCAACCTCCTGGGCCTGCCCGCCGTGTGCGTGCCGACCGGGGTCGCCGACGGGCTGCCCGTGGGGGCGCAGATCCTCGGGCCGCGCTTCCGCGACGACGTGTGCCTGGACGCCGGCGAGGCGATCGAGCGCGAGCTGGGCGTGATCACGCCCATCGACCCGCGCCCGTGAGCTGGCCCGTCGGCCCGCTGACCCGCGAGGAGGTGCCCGAGGCGGTGGCCGTGATGCTGTCGGGGTCGCTCGCACCGGCCGACGAGCGCCCCGAGGAGCCCGAGCGCTACTGGGCGGCCACGCTGGCCACGCGCGCGCGGGGGGGCGAGGTGCTGGTGGCGCGCGACGCGTCGGGCGTCATCGGCGTGGTCGAGCTGATGATCCTGCCGCACTTCCAGCACGCGGGCGGGTGGTGCGCCGAGCTGGAGAGCTTCTACGTGCGTCCCGACCGCCGCTCCCAGGGCGTGGGCGCCGCGTTGCTGGCCGCGGCCGAGGAGCGCGCGGTGCGCGCGGGGTGCTACCGCATCCAGCTGACCAGCCGCAACGTGCGCACCGACGCCCACCGCTTCTACCGGCGCCACGGCTTCGACCAGGGGAGCCAGGGCTTCAAGAAGCCGCTGGCCAGCGGGGACGGCGAGGGTGGTCGCTACGCTGAACTCGGAGGTGGCGATGAAGAGCAACGATGAGGTACGTGCGGAACTGCGCCAGCCGGCCCTCGACCTGCGCGCGATGGTCCCCGAGGTCCTGAAGGGCTACTCGGCGATGTCCAAGGCGGCCATGGCCGAGGGCGAGCTCTCGGCGGGTATCAAGGAGCTGCTGGCCCTGATGGTGGCGATCACCCGCCAGTGCGACGGATGCGTGGTGTCCCACACCCGCGGCGCCGCCCGCCAGGGCGTGACGCGCCAGCAGGTGGCCGAGGCCGTCGGAGTGGCCATCATGATGAACGGCGGGCCCGGCACGGTGTGGGGTCCGCGCGCGCTGCACTCCTTCGACGAGGCGGTCGAGGCCCTGCACGCCTCCTAGCGCGGCGGAGGTTCGGGGAGGCAGTCCGCCGCCGGGGTGCGGCACGTCTGGCGCGCGCCGCGACTTACGCCCACGCGTAGGGCAGGTGGGCGATGCCGTTGACGAAGTTCGACACCACCCGGACCGGGTCGGCCGTCGCGCGCACCTGGGGGGCCTGGGCGAGCAGGGTCTCGAGGGTCACGGCGATCTCGCGCCGGGCCAGGTGCGCCCCGAGGCAGAAGTGCGGGCCCGGGGCGCCGAAGCCGAAGTGATCGTTGGGCCGACGGCCCACGTCGAAGGCCTCGGGGTGGTCGAAGGCCGTCTCGTCGCGGTTGGCCGACTGGTAGATCAGCAGGACCTTGTCGCCGGCGGCCAGCTCGACGCCCGAGAGCGTGGCCGGCACCGCCAGCGTGCGCCGCATCCAGATCACCGGCGACGCCCAGCGCACGATCTCGTCGGTCGCCGTGCCCATCAGGCCCCCGACGTCGTCGAGCAGGCGCTGGCGCTGGTCGGGGTGCTCGCTCAGGGCCACCAACGCGTGGGCGATGGCGCTGCGGGTCGTCTCGTTGCCCGCGATCACCAGGAGGATGAAGAAGGACGCCAGCTCCTGGTCGCTCAGGCGCTCTGACTCGATGGTCGCGTTGACCAAGGCGCTGGTGATGTCGTCGACGGGATGCTGGCGCCGGTAGCGGCCCAGGTCCTCCATGAGGGCGCGCAAGGTGGCGCCGGCCTCCAACAGGGCCACCACCGGGTCGTGGCCCTCGGGCACGATCGCCGGGTCGCCGGCCGCGACGATGACGTCCGAGCAGCGCGCGATCGTCTCGTGCTCCGAGGCGGGCACGCCCATCATGTCGGCGATGACCTCGAGGGGCAGGGGAGCGGCGATGTCGGCGACGAAGTCGCCCGATCCCGCGTCGCGGGCGCGGGCCACCAGGCGCGTGGCGCGGTTCTGGATGCCCTGCTCGATGACGCGCACCTGGCGCGGGCTGAAGGCGGTGGACACGATGCGGCGCAGGCGCGCGTGGCGCGGATTGTCGGTCGAGATCATGCCCGAGAAGTACTCGACCATCTCGGCAGGCAGGTCGAGCTGGGAGACGGCGCCCGGGCCCGACAGGAAGACTTCGGGGTGGCGCGAGACGTGCGCCACGTCGGCGTGCCGGGTCACGGCCAGGTAGCCCCGGCCCGGGGGAAAGGTGATGGAGGTGCTGGTGAAGGTGGGATCGGCGAAGCGCGCCACCGGCCGGCGCGCGCGCAGCAGCGCGAAGGCCGCCTCGCGCTCGGCCATCGGGCGGCGCCAGAAGGCGGCGTCGGACAGGTCGATGTCGTCGATGCCGCCCGTCCATGCACTCACGGTGGGCAGCGTAGCCAGCCCCGTCACGAGCCAGTCGAATCCCGGCAGACTGGGGGGGTGCCCGAACTGACCGATCACGAGCGCGAGAGCCGGCTGCGGGCGCTGCGCGACCTCATCGAGCTGATGCGCCCGGCGGTGCAGGCCGACGGTGGCGACCTGGTGCTGGTGCGCGCGGACGTCGAGTCGGGCGTGGTGGAAGTCGAGCTCCAGGGCGCCTGCTCGAGCTGTGCGATCTCCACCGACACGCTGCAGGGGGGCGTCACGCGCATCCTGCAGGACCGCCTCGCCTGGGTGACCGAGGTGGTGGGCGGCGTCGACGACAGCTTCGACCTCGAGGCCTCGATGGCGCTGGGCACTGGCGGCTACGTCCCGCGCTACCGGCCGCGCTGACCAGGCCGCCAGGGGGCGGGCGGACTACGCTCCCAACGAGGGAGGTGTCATGGGCATTCTCGACAAGGTCAAGGGCCAGGCGGCCGCCGCAGCCAGTGCGGCGCGCGATGCGGCCCAGAAGGGCCAGTCGAAGGTTGACGAGTTCCAGGCACGGCGCGGCGCCGACCAGATTTTGCGCCGGCTGGGTCTGGCCGTCTACCTGAACCAGGCCGGTCGGGGCTCGGCGACCTACGAGCAGGACGTCGCGGGGCTCTACGAGTCCCTAGCGCAGTACGAGGCCGAGCACGAGCCACTAACCGCCGAGTGAGTGACCCGTCGCGGTCACGCTCCGCAGGTCACGGGACTATTATTTAGTTACGTGAACTAACGGAGGTGCGACCGGTGACCGGGACGATCGACACGACCGACACCGCCGCGCGGCTGCGACGGGCGGTGACCCACCTGCACCGGCGCCTGCGCCAGAACTCCCTGGGCGGCACTTCGCCGGCCCAGGCCTCGGCCCTCTCGACCGTCGAGCGGCTGAGCCGGCCGTCGCTGGGCGAGCTAGCCGCGGCCGAGCAGGTCCAGCCGCCGACCATCACCCGGGTCGTGCGTGACCTGGTCGCCCTCGGGATGCTCGACCGCCTCGGCGACCCCGACGACCGCCGCTGCGTGCGCGTCACGCTGACCGCGCGGGGCCGCCGCGAGCTGGCCACCATCCGCCAGCGCAAGAACGAGTCCCTGGAGCGCACGCTGGCCGCGCTGTCGCCGGCCGAGCGGAGCCGCGCCGGCCGGCTGGTCGACCTGCTCGAGACCATCGTGGAGCGCGTGTGAGCCCGCGGGGGCCCTCGCGGACCTTCGCCGCCCTGCGGGTGCGCAACTTCCGGCTCTACTTCGTGGGCCAGCTGGTGTCGGTCTCGGGGACCTGGATGCAGTCCGTGGCCCAGGGCTGGCTCCTGTTGCAGCTGACCGGCTCCTCGCTCGACCTGGGGATCGCCCTGGCCCTGGGCAACCTCCCAATGCTGGTGCTGGGCAGCTACGGCGGCCTGATCGTGGACCGCCTGGCCAAGCGGCGCATCCTCTACGTCACGCAGTCCTCGGCGGGCCTGCTGGCCCTGACCCTGGGCATCCTGGTCTCGACGGGCCACGCGACGGTGGGCTGGGTCTACGTGATGGCGGGGCTCCTCGGCATCGTCAACCTCTTCGACCTGCCGGCCCGCCAGGCCTTCGTCCAAGAGATGGTCGGTCGCGACCTGGTGGCCAACGCCGTGAGCCTCAACAGCGTGCTGATGAACGCGGGACGTCTGATCGGCCCCTCGGTGGCCGCGATCTTCATCGCGGTCATCGGCACGGCCGGCTGCTTCTACGCCAACGCCGTCTCCTATCTGGCGGTTCTGGTGGCCCTGATCATGATGGACGGCTCGGCCTTCCACCCGCTGCACACCGTGGCGCGCGAGCGCGGCCAGCTACGCCGCGGGCTGCGCTACGTCCTGGACACGCCCGTCTTGCGCACCACGATCCTGGCGGTCGCGGTGGTGGGCACGTTCGCGTTCAACTTCACGGTGACCCTGCCGCTGCTCGTGCACACGACGTTCCACCAGCGCTCGGCGGTCCACTACGGCCTGCTCCTGGGGGCCATGGGCCTGGGGGCGATCGTGGGCGGGCTGGGCGTGGCCCGTCGCTCGCGGCCCACGCCCCGCCTGCTGGTGGGTCTGGCGGTCGGCTTCGGGGTGTTCATGACGGCGGCGTCGCTGGCTCCCACGCTGCCGCTGGCCGAGCTGGCCATGGTGCCCACGGGTGCCTTCTCCATCGCCTTCATGTCCACGGCCAACGCCCTGCTCCAGCTCAACTCCACCCAGTCGATGCGCGGGCGGGTGATGGCGCTCTACGGCATCGCCTTCATGGGCACGACCCCCATCGGCGCGCCGCTGATTGGCTACATCATCGCCGTGTCCAACCCGCGCATGGGACTCTTCGTCGGTGCGGGCCTGACCCTGGCGACCGCCGTGGGGCTGGCCTGGCGCTATCGGGTCACGTCGCGCGGGGCCCCGGTGGAGGCGGCCGTCTCGTGAGCGCGGTCCCGTCAGCCCGGACCGGGATCTAGGCCGAGACGCGAGGCTCCTTGGGCAGGCCCAGCACGCGCTCGCCCACGATGTTGCGCTGGATCTCGGCGGTCCCGCCCCAGATCGTCTCGGAGCGCGAGAAGAAGAAGGCGGCCTGCATCTCGGAGACCGGATAGTCGGCGCGTCCCCGCTGGCCCGGATCGGCGCCCTCGACGAAGGTTCCGGTGAGCACCTGGCCCGACGCGCCCAGGATGTCGAGGCCCAGCTCCATGGTGTCGCGGTGGCTCTCGGACCAGAACATCTTGTTGGTCGCGCCCAGGGCCACCGTCTCGTGGGTCCCGCGCAGCGCGTCGGTGAGGGTCCGCCAGCCGTTGATCTCCATGATCTTGACCTTGGACCACGAGCGGACCAGCCGGTCGCGGATCACGGGGTCCGACGCGCGCCCGCGCGCCGTCGCGGCGGCGCGCAGCCCCTCCCACTCGCGCGCGAAGCGGCGGTGCCCGGTGGTGGCCGACGCCCCGCGCTCGAAGGAGAGGGTGGTCATGGCCACCTTCCAACCGTTGTTGACGCCGCCCACGACGTTGGCGATGGGGCAGCGCGCGTTGGTGAAGAAGACCTCGTTGAACTCGGCGGTGCCGTCGACCTGGGTCAGGGGGCGCACCTCGATGCCCGGCTGCCTCATGGGCACCAGGAGGTAGCTGATGCCGCCGTGGGCGGGGGCCGTCGGGTCGGTGCGCGCCAGGAGGAAGATGTAGTCGGCGAACTGCGCCTGGGTGGTCCAGACCTTCTGGCCGTTGATCACCCACTCGTCCCCGTCGCGCACCGCCGAGGTGGTCAGGCTGGCCAGGTCCGAGCCGGAGTCGGGCTCCGAGAAGCCCTGGCACCACGAGATCGTCCCGTTCAAGATGCCCGGGAGGAACTCCTGCTTCTGCTCCTCGGTTCCCCACTGGAGGATCGTGGGCCCGACCAGGGTGTCACCGAAGAAGTCGGCGCGGATCGGGGCGTTGACCCGGGCGAACTCCTCGGCGAGCACGACCTGCTCGATCAGGCTGAGGCCCCGCCCCCCGTACTGGGTGGGCCAGCCCGCGCAGATCCAGCCGCCCTCGCGGAGCCGCTCGGTCCAGGTGGCGGCGAACGCGGCACGCTCGCTGGCGTCGGCGCTGCGGTCCGGCGCGTTCCATCCCGGCGGGAGGTTGGCACTCAGCCAGTCACGCACCGTGTGGCGGAACTCCTCGGCGTCGGCGGGGTAGGTCAGGTCCATACCCGAACTGTAGTCAGGGCACCGGCGCGATTGGCTGGGCCCAGCGCGGTGGACCAGAATGGACAGAACGCCCCGCAACCGTTCAAGGTGGTTCGTGTCTCGCTCCGTCTCGCAAGTCATCGCTGATACCCGGGAGTCCTGGGCGCGTTCGCGCGCCGAGGTCCTGCCCCTGGCGCGTCCCGCCCGCCCGCCGTCGCCGGGCGGTCACCGCGTCGCCTTCCTGGTGTACCGGGGCAACCCGACCTGCGGGGGACAGGGCGTCTACACGCGCCACCTCACCCGCGAGCTGGTGGCCCTGGGCCACAGCGTGGAGGTCTTCTCGGGCCCCCCGTGGCCCGAGCTGGACCCGGGGGTCGGCTTCACGCCGGTGCGCGGCCTGGACCTGTATCGCGAGCCCGACCCCTTCCGGATCCCGGCGCGGCGAGAGTTCACCTCGTGGGCCGATGTCCAGGAGTTCGCCACCACGCTCGCGGGGGGCTTCGGCGAGCCCCTGGCCTTCAGCCGCCGCGTGCGCACGATGCTGGCGGCCCGGCGCGCCGACTTCGACCTGGTCCACGACGACCAGTGCCTGGGCTGGGGCATCCGGGACCTGGCTCGTGCGGGCTGGCCCCTACTCGAGACCATCCACCACCCCATCACCGTGGACCGCGCCATCGCCCTGGACCACGCGGAGGGCTGGTGGCGCCGCTACACCACGCGGCGGTGGTTCGGGTTCTTGCGCATGCAGGTGCGCGTCGCCCGCGAGCTGCCCGCCGTGCTGACGGTCTCGCACAACTCGCGGCGCGACATCCACCAGCAGCTCGGCGTCCCCCTGGAGCGCCTGACGGTGGTGCCCGTGGGGGTCGACCACACGGTCTTCGCGCCCCGCGCTGACACCACCCCGCGTCCGGGCCGCCTCATGGTGACCACCAGCTCGGACGTCCCGATGAAGGGGCTGGTGCCCCTGCTGGAGGCCGTGGCCAAGCTGCGCGTCGAGCGCGACGTCGACCTGGTGGTGGTCGGCCAGCCCCGCCCCGGCGGGCGCGTCGCCCAGGCGATCACGCGCCTCGGGCTCACCGACACCGTGACCACGATCAGCGGCGTGAGCGACGAGACCCTGGCCCGCTACTACGCCGAGGCCCAGGTGGCAATCGTGCCCAGCCTCTACGAGGGGTTCTCCCTGCCGGCGATCGAGGCGATGAGCTGCGGCGTGGCGGTGGTGGCCACGACGGGCGGGGCCCTGCCCGAGGTCGTCGGGCCCGATGGCGAGGCGGCGCTGCTGGTGGCGCCCAACGACCCCGAGGCGCTGGCCGCGGCCATCGCGCGGCTCCTCGACGACGCGCCGCTGCGCGCGGCGCTCGGTGCGCGGGGGCGCCAGCGCGTGATCGAGCGCTTCACCTGGCAGGTCACGGCGCGGGGGACGGCGGCCTGCTACGACGCCGTCGTGCGCCACGAGGCGCTGCCGGCCGCGATGCGGTTCGCCTGATGCTCACCGCCGACCTCGACCGCTTGGGCCTGCGCGCCGGCGACCGCGTCCTGGACCTGGGCTGCGGGTTCGGTCGCCACGCCTTCGAGGTGGCCCGGCGCGGCGGGCGGGTGGTGGCCCTGGACGCGGGGGCCGACGAGGTCCGCTCGGTCGTCGGGATCCTGGCGGCGATGGTCGCGGCCGGGGAGCTGCCCGACGAGGGCGGCCACGCCGGTGCCGTGCAAGGCGACGCCTGGCACCTGCCCTTCGCCGAGGGCACCTTCGATCGGGTCATCTGCGCCGAGGTCCTCGAGCACCTGCCCGACGACGTGGCCGCGCTAGCCGAGATCGCCCGCGTCCTGCGGCCCGGCGGCACGCTGGCCGTGACGGTCCCGCGCTTCGCGCCCGAGCTGGTGAACTGGGCCCTGTCGGACGAGTACCACCTGGTCCCGGGCGGCCACGTGCGCATCTACCGGCGCCGCATCCTCGAGGCGCGCCTGGCCGCGTCGGGCCTGGCCGTCGACGGCCACGGCTTCGCCCACGGCCTGCACAGCCCGTACTGGGCGCTCAAGTGCCTGGTCGGAGTGTCCAACGACGACCACTGGCTGGTCCACGCCTACCACCGCCTGCTGGTGTGGGACATCGAGCGGCGCCCGGCGATCACGCGCGTGGCCGAGCGCATTCTGGCCCCGGTGATGGGCAAGTCCCTCGTGGTCTACGCCACGCGCCAGCCGTGACGACCGCCGGGGTGCGACTGGGGGGCCTGCCCGGGGTGGTGAGCGCCGAGGAGCTCGACCAGACCGGCCAGTACCTGGCGGACCTCCAGCACGCCAGCGGCGAGATCCCCTGGTACCCCGGGGGTCACAGCGATCCCTGGAACCACGTGGAGGTCGCCATGGCCCTCACGGTGCTGGGGCGCGACGACGCCGCCCGCGCCGCCTACGACTGGCTGATCGCGCACCAGCTGGGCGACGGGAGCTGGTTCAACTACTACCGCGACGGCGCGGTGGAGGACGCGCGCCTGGACACCAACGTGTGCGCCTACCTGGCCACCGGGCTGTGCCACTACCTGCGCGCGACCCAGGACGTCGACTACGTGGCGGCGGCCTGGCCGGCCCTCGACGCGGCGCTGACCTTCGTGGTGGCTCACCAGGACGCCGACGGGCCGGTGCGCTGGTCGCGCGACCCGGCCGGGCGCCTCGAGCCCGACGCCCTCTTGACGGGCTCGTCGTCGATCTACCTCTCGCTGCGCTGCGGCCTCGAGGTCGCCGCGCGCCTGGGCCACGCGCGCGGCGCCTGGTCCCAAGCGGCGGGCCGGCTGGGCCACGCCGTCGCGCACCACCCCGGCGCCTTCGCGCCCAAGAACGAGTTCGCCATGGACTGGTACTACCCGGTGCTCGCCGGCGCCCTCGTCGACGGTGCGGCGCTCGACCGCCTCGACCAGGGGTGGGAGCGCCACGTCCTGGCGGGACGGGGCGTGCGCTGCGTGTCCACCAGCGACTGGGTCACCGCCGCCGAGACCGCCGAGTGCGCCCTGGCCCTCGACGCGGTGGGACGCCCGGCGCTCGCCGCCGAGCTGCTGGCGACCACGACGCGGCACCGGCGCGCCGACGGCGCGTACCTGACGGGCCTGGTCTATCCCACCGGGGTCACGTTCCCCGGCGACGAGGTGAGCAGCTACACCGCCGCGGCGGTCGTGCTGGCCCTCGACGCGCTGAGCGGGCAGTCAGCCGCCGCGGCCCTCTTCCACCCCGACACGCTGGTGCGCCCGGTCGACCGGCCCGAGGCTGGCTGCGGGCGCCCCGCGCCGCAGCACCCGTAGCGAGCCGACGGCGTCTTCTTCCTCGAAGCCCGCCGCGAGCGCCGCTTGGTAGATCTCGTAGGGCGGCCGGCCCCCGTCGTGGGGATCGGGGAAGACGTCGTGGATCACGAGCAGCCCGCCGGGCACCAGGTGTGGCACCCAGCCGTGGTAGTCGGCCCAGGCGACTTCCGCGCCGTGGCCCCCGTCGAGGAAGAGCAGGTCGAGGGGCTGGCTGAAGTGCGCGGCGATGACCGCCGAGGGCCCGACCAGGCCCAGGACCACCGACTCGAGGCCGGCGTCGGCCACGGTGCGCTGCCAGGTGGGCAGCGTGTTGATGCGCCCGTCGGCCCCGTCGACCAGGTCGGCCTCGAAGTGCTCCCAGCCGGCCTGCTGCTCCTCGCTGCCGTGGTGGTGGTCGAGGGAGTACAGGACCGAGTCGCTGTCGCGCGCGGCGGCGCCCAAGAACACGGTCGAGCGCCCGCACCAGGCGCCGACCTCCAGCCAGGTCCCCCCGGGCCGCTCGCGTCCCCGCCGCTGCCCGTGCGCGGCCAGGGCCCGTCCCTCGGGCACGGGCAGGAAGCCGCGCACCGAGGTCGCGAAGGCCACGAGCTCCTCGAAGGTCACGCGCGCACCGCCTGGACCAGCGTCAGAACCCCGAGGATGGCGAAGACCGCGCCGCCGATGCGCCGGATCACCCGCGTGGGCACCCAGCGCTGCAGCAGGCGGCCGCCGAAGGCGCCCAGGTAGGCCACGACGACCAGGGCCAGGGACCCGGCGGCGAAGACCGCCACGGGGTCGTGGGTGTGCGCCGTCAGGCTGGCCGCCTGGATCTGGGTCAGGTCGCCGAACTCGCCGAGGAAGATCACCCCGAAGGCCGCCCCGATCTCGCGCGCGGGGGACGCCGCCCGCTCGCGCTCGGCCTCCTGCTCGCCGTGCAGCTCGACCTCGCGCTCCCGGGCCAGCAGCAGGTAGGCCGCCCCACCGAGGAACAGCGCGGCCACGATCGCATCGCGCGCCCGGGGCGGCAGCAGCGTCAGCAGGCCGCCCGCCGTGACGGCGATGGCCATCTGGACGACGAATCCGGCCGCGGCGCCGAGGGCGACGTGGCGCGGGCGGGCCCGCGTCGACATGACGATCGTCGCCACCATCGTCTTGTCGGGCAGCTCCAAGACGAACATCAGCGCCATGATGCCGAGGAAGGTGCCCGCGGACACGGCCTTAGAACTGCGGGCGGATCGCCTCGGCGAAGGCCTGGCCGACGCGCATGCGCTCGATCCACTGCTCCACCGAGGCCGGGTAGCCGCCGACCACCGGATGCGCCTCGTGGAAGGCCGCGACCTCATCGGCCAGCTCGGGGTCGCGGATGAAGGTGGCGACACCCGCGGCCAGGCGGGCGTGGAGGCTCGGCGAGAAGCGGGACATCGCCTCGTCCCAGCGGCTGGCCAGCAGGCGCCACACGGCGGGACCCGTGGTCTCGTTGCGCATCAGGGCCGGCAGGATGATGGGCCCGTCCTGGCTGCGAAAGTCTCTCAGGCAGCGGTCGGCGGCATCGAGAGCCACGGCGCGGTCGTTGAAGGACCCCAGGGCGAACTGGTAGCGCATGGCCTCTTGCGGCGTGGGCGCGTTGCGGTAGGCCTCGAGGAACCGCTCGTAGTCACCCGGGCGGTCGTGATCAGCCACCAGGCGCAGGATCGGGGCCGCCAGGTCGCCGCTGACCTCGCCGCGATCGAAGCGCGCGACGGCCTCGGCGCGCACCTGGGGGTCGCGCGCGACCTCGCCCAGCAGCTGCACCAGGGTGCCGCGCAGCTGGGCGCGCACCGGTCCCTCGTCGGGCTGGGCGTCCCAGCCCAGGCGCGCGAACACCGGGCCGGCCACCTCGGACACCTGGGCGGCCAGCAGATCACGCGCGGGCTCGTCCAGGGCGCGGCGCACCATGCTGGTCGCCGCCAGCACGAAGTCCCACGGGGTCGACTCGTCAATGGGCGTGAGGCCGCGGGCCAGGCTGAGGAACTCGGGCCAGGTGATGACGCGGGCCAGCAGCGTGGCCCAGCCGTCACTGAGCAGCGTGGCGCGCTCGATCGCGGTCAGGCGGCCGAGGTCGGCGGCCAGGGCGGCCAGCGCGTCGGGGCGGTAGTGGCTGCGATAGACGCCCGACCCCCCGGCGTTGAGCACGGTGGGCTCGGCGGACTCGAGGGTCAGCGTCTCCTGGCTGAGCAGGTGGCGCCGCACCTCGCCGCCTCCCAGGGGGCGCGTCAGGACGGGCACGATCCAGTGGTCGCCGATGGCGCCCTTGACCGACGCACCCAGGAACGCGAAGGGCTCCTGGCGCAGCTGGTCGCCGTCCAGGCGGATCAGCGGGTGGCCGCCTTGGAGGATCCAGGTGTCCATCATCGAGTGGACCGGCTCGCCCGAGACCTCCTCGAGGGCGTCCCACAGGTCCGTGGTCACGGCGTTGGCGTAGCTGTGCTGGCGCAGGTAGTGGCGGATGCCGTCGCGGAAGGTCGTCTCGCTCAGGTACTGCTCGAGCATGCGCAGGACCGACGAGCCCTTCTCGTAGGTGAGCGCGTCGAACATGCCCTGGGTGTCGTCGGGCGAGAGGACCTCGTACTCGATGGCCCGCGTGTGGGCCAGGGCGTCGATCTGCAGCGCGATGTCCTTGTGGATCGCCTGCTCGGACCAGATGTGCCAGTCGGGCCGGAAGGCGTCGGAGCACTTCAGCTGCATGAAGGTGGCGAAGGCCTCGTTCAGCCAGATGCCCTCCCACCACTCCATCGTCACCAGGTCGCCGAACCACATGTGGGCCAGCTCGTGGTGGACCACCTCGGCCACCCGGTAGGTCTCGGCCAGTGAGGCGGTCTGCGGGTCGACGAGGAGGGCGGTCTCGCGGAAGGTGACGCACCCCAGGTTCTCCATGGCCCCGAAGGCGAAGTCCGGGATGGCCACCATGTCGAGCTTCTCGCCGGGGTAGGCAATGGCGAAGTAGTCGGGGAAGTAGTTCAGGGCGAAGTCAGCCGCCTCCAGGGCCAGGGGGGCCAGGTGCACCTTGCCGATCGGGGTGATCACCCGCACCGGCACGCCGCGCACGTCGCGGATCTCGGTGGCCTCGAAGGGGCCCACCACGAAGGCCACCAGGTAGCTCGACATGACCATCGTGGGCGCGAAGCTGACGCTGCGCTGGCCATTGCCCAGATCGACGTTGGCGATCTCGGGCGAGTTCGAGACCGCCAGCAGGTCCCTCGGGACGGTCAGGTTGACCTGGAAGGTCGCCTTCAGGGACGGCTCGTCGAAGCACGGGAAGGCGCGGCGGGCGTCGGAGTGCTCGAACTGCGTGGTCGCGATGACGTGCGTGACGCCGGCGTCGTCGGTGTAGGTGGAGCGATAGAAGCCGGCCAGCCCGTCGCTCAGGATCCCGGTGAAGGCCAGCTCCAGGGTTGCGGGGCCCGCGGCGATCTTCTGGTCGAAGGGGAAGGTCACCGTGTCGTAGCGCTCGTCGGCCTCGTGGCTCCCGGCGTGGTGGGCCACCCCGGCGCTGGTCACGGTGGCCGGGCTCAGCTGGAGGTTCTTGGCGTGCAAGGTGATGGCCGACACCGGCTCGACGACCTCGACGTCGATCTCGACGCGACCCGAGAAGGTCGCCGCCTCCAGGTCGGGGGTCAGGAAGATGCGGTACGCCCGCGGCAGGACGTCACGGGACAGGCGATAGGGATTGTGCGTTCTCATCGCTGGCCACACTAGGGCGAAATCCTCTACGCTCGCTGGGTGACAAGTCGCCCGAGCCCGGTGTCGCTGCGCGTCAAGCCGGGTCCCACCCGGCTCGCGGTCACCGGCATCGGCAACGCCTTGCTGGACGTGATCAGCCAGGATCACCGCGAGGCCTACCGCGACCTGGGGCTCGTCAAGGCGGCCATGACGCTCATCGGGCCCGAGGATCTGGGGCGGTTCGTCGAGGCCATGGGGCCCACCGTCCAGATGTCGGGGGGGTCGGTCGCCAACTCGATCGCCGGCATCGCGGCGCTGGGGGGCACGGCCGGATTCATCGGCAAGGTGGCCGATGACGACTTCGGCGACCGCTTCGCCCACGACCTGCGCTCTTTGGGCGTCGAGCTGGACCTGGCCGTCGCCGACGCGGCCGAGGGGGCCACCGGCCGCTGCCACGTGTTCATCAGCGATGACGCCCAGCGCACCATGGCCACGTATCTCGGCGCCTCGAACCGCCTGGGCCCCGAGGACATCCGCGAGCCCCTGATCGCGCGCTCCGAGATCACCTACGTCGAGGGGTACCTCTACGACCTGCCGCCCGCCAAGGCCGCCGTGCGCAAGGTCGTCGAGATGGCGCACGTGCACGACTCGATGGTCGCGCTGTCGCTGTCGGACATGTTCTGCGTCGAGCGCCACCGCCACGATTTCGTGGAGCTGGTCACGAGCGACGTGGACGTGCTGCTGTGCAACGAGACCGAGATCCTCTCCCTGTTCGAGGTGTCGAGCCTGCCGCGCGCCTACGAGCTGCTCGACGAGCTCGGGCTGCTGGCGGTGGTGACCCGGGGGCCCCGGGGCGCCGATGTCGTCACGGCGAGCGGGGTCGTGCCCGTGGCGGCCCACGACGTCGAGGAGGTGGTCGACCAGAACGGGGCGGGCGACCTGTTCGCCTCGGGATTCCTCTACGGCCTGGCCCTGGGGGCCGACCCGGTCGAGGCGGCCGAGCTGGGCTCCCTGTGCGCGGGCGAGATCATCCGCCACCTCGGGGCGCGTCCCGAGGTGGACCTCGCGGCGCTGGCCGTGGACGCGGGTCTCCTCTAGCGGCCCTCGGCGTCCAGTCGCGCATCGAGCTCGGCGGTGCGGCGGTCCTCCTCGCGCACCCAGGCCCAGGCGATGGGCGCGGCCCACGCCAGCATCAGCGCGTCGCCGCCGATCCACATGATGGCGCCGCCCAGGTGCACGTTGGCCAGGATCGACGCTGGCGTCGACCCGGTGGGGGCCAGCGTGCGGTAGGCGGGGAAGGGGTTGTACGAGGACATCGCCAGGGCCAGGCCGGTGAAGGTGTCCACCGGCACCGCTGCCATCACGTAGACCAGGCGCAGCCCGGGGTGCAGGCGCTGGCCGCTCTCGATGCCGAAGGCCGCGCGGAAGAACAGGTAGCCCACCGCGACGAAGGCCACGTGCTCGACCTGGTGGGCCGCGGGGTGGGTGAGCACCACGTCGAAGAGCCCGGTGAGGTGCGTGAGCGGGATGAAGACGAAGTACGCCGCGAAGGCGATCAGCGGATGGGTCAGGACGCGTCCAACCGGCGAGTCGAGGGCGGCCCGCACGGGCGCCGCGACCGCTGCGGCCAGGTCCAAGGGGGCCGAGAGGGCCAGCAGCGGGCCGGCCACCATGATCAGCGCGAGGTGCTGGATCATGTGGTCACTGAAGTAGGCCCGGTCGTAGACACCGACGACCGACTGGGTGGCCAGGGCCAAGGTGGCCAGAGCGCCGAGGAACGCGACCCCGCGGCGGGCGGGCCAGCCGGGTACGCGGTGCTGGGCCCACGCGTAGGCGATCGCCAGGACCACCAGGGCCGCTAACACTCCGGGGACCACCTGGACGTGCGTCACGTCGCGCCACACGAAGGGCGCGAGCCGGGGGGCCATCGCCTCATCCTACGGGGGCGCTTGGGTGCGCCTCGTCGTTAGGATGTCGCCGTGCATGCCAAGTGGTGGGGCGCTCGGGCCCTCGTCCTCCACCTGTTGCTGGGAGCCTGGCTCGTCCTGTGCGCCGTCGCAGCGTGGTGGCAGATCGGCCGGGCCGTGGGCGGCAACGCGCTCAGCTACCTCTACGCCATCGAGTGGCCGGTGTTCGGCGTGCTCGGCGTGATCGGGTGGTTCGCACTGATCAACCTGGAGAAGGTGTCCGCCGAGGACGAGGCGGCGCGCGTCGCCTACGAGCAGCGCATGCGCGCCGACGCGCGAGCCGCCCGCGAGCGGGAGACCGAGGAGGACCCGCGCCTGGCGGCCTACAACGACCACCTCGAGCAGCTGGCCACGCGCACCAAGCGCCGGCTGTGGGGTCACTCGTGAGCGTGGCCTTCGCGCGCTACCGGCTGATGTCCTTCGTGACCGGGACCACGCTGCTGGTGCTGACGGCGTTCCTCATCCTGCACAGCGCCGACCTGGCCCTGTGGGAGCACCTGCGCGTGCTGGTGACCATCGTGGGCGTGGGCCACGGCGTGGTGCTCTACCCGATCTACATGGTGCTGTGCGTGCACCTCGCGCTCAAGGCGCGCCTGGGGCTCGGGCTGGTGGTGCTGATGCTGCTGGCGGGCTTCGTGCCCGGCCTGGCCTTCTACATGGAGCACCGGGTGGCCCAGCGCACCGCCAGCCGGCGCGCGGCCGACGCCGCGCCCGCAGCGGTGGCCCACACGACGCCGGGCCGGTGACGCACGGGGCTCGTTAGCTCAGCCGCGGCCGCAGTTCGGCTTCTTGCCGTGGTTGGCCTTCTTCTTGGCGCGCAACTTCCGCTTGACGGTCCGCTTCGACATGGCTGACCATCCTAGTGCCTCGCGCGCGGTACGGTCTGCGGTGGTGGGCCCCCGTACGCACGAAGCGCTGTCGCCGGGAGCCTTGACCCTGGTGGCGACGCCCCTGGGCAACCTGGGCGACGTGAGCGACCGGGCCCGCACGACACTGGGGGCGGCCGACGTCATCTACTGCGAGGACACGCGGCGCACCCGCGTCCTGCTCTCGGCTCTCGGCATCGCCGGCGCCGGTCGCCTGCGCAGCCTGCACCAGCACAACGAGGCCGCGCTGGCCACCGCCGTGGTCGACGAGGTGGCCGCGGGGCGCCAGGTGGCCCTGGTCTCCGACGCGGGCACGCCGACGATCTCGGACCCGGGACGGCGGGTGGTGCGGGCGGTGGCCGACGCCGGCCTGCGCGTGACCACGGTGCCCGGGCCCAGCGCCGTCGTGGCCGCGCTGTCGGTGAGCGGGCTGGACACCGACCGCTTCGTCATGGAGGGCTTCGTGCCCCGGCGCGGGCCCGAGCGGCGCGCGCGGCTGGCCGCGTGGCGCAGCGAGCCGCGCACCATCGTGTTCTACGAGTCCCCCCAGCGCCTCCTCGCGACCTTGCGCGAGGTGCGCGAGGTCATCGGTGACCGGCGCGTGGCCATCGCCCGGGAGCTGACCAAGATCCACGAGGAGGTGGTGCGCGGGAGTCTCAGCGAGGTCCTGGAGCACTGGCCCGACGGCGAGGTGCGCGGCGAGGTCGTGGTGGTGGTGGCCGGCGCGGCGGGCGCGGACATCGCCGCGTGGGCGACCCCCGACGCCGCCGCCGTGCGCGCGGCCCTGGCCGCGCGCCTCGCGGCCGGGGACTCGGTCCGCGACGCGGCGGCGCTCGTGGCCGCCGAGCTCGGCGTGGGCCGGCGCGATGCCTACGCGGCCGCGCTGGCGCTCCGGCCGGGCTCGCCCCCCTGATTCGTTACGCTGGTCCGGTGGCGCGCTTCTACATCACCACGCCCATCTACTACGTCAACGACGCGCCGCACGTGGGCCACGCCTACACCACGGTGGTCGCCGACGCCCTGGCGCGCTGGCACCGCCTGGCGGGCGACGACGTCTTGTTCCTGACGGGCACCGACGAGCACGGCCAGAAGGTCGCCGAGGCCGCCGCGCGCCACGAGACCACCCCGCAGGCCTGGACCGACCAGACGGCCGCGCGCTTCCACGAAGCGTGGGACGCCCTCCACATCGACTACGACGACTTCATCCGCACGACCGAGCCGCGCCACCACGAGACGGTCCAGCGGTTCTTGAGCACCATCTACGACAACGGGTACATCTACAAGGGCCTCTACCGGGGGCTCTACTGCGTGAGCTGCGAGGACTACTACACCCTGGAGGCCAGCGCGCAGGGGCGCTGCCCGATCCACGGCCAGCCCCTGACCGAGATGGAGGAGGAGAACTGGTTCTTCCGCCTCTCGGCCTTCGAGGAGCGCTTGCGCGACTACTACGACCAGCACCCCGGCTTCGTGACGCCCGAGACCAAGCGCAACGAGGCCTACGCGTTCATCGCCGGCGGGCTGAAGGACATCTCCATCACGCGGACCTCGATCGACTGGGGCATCCCGGTCCCCTGGGACCCGGCGCACGTCTTCTACGTGTGGTACGACGCGCTCATCAACTACCTCACGGCCATCGGCTACGGCCGGGAGGACTCGACCGTGGCGACCTGGTGGCCCGCCTCCCACCACCTGATCGGCAAGGAGATCATCCGCTTCCACTGCGTGTGGTGGCCCGCCATGTGCCTGGCGGCGGGTCTCGAGCCCCCCCACCACGTCCAGGTCCACGGCTGGCTGCTGGTCGGCGGGCAGAAGCTGTCCAAGACCATGGCCGCCGAAGGCACGGTGCGCCTGACCGACATCGCCCCGGTGACCTTGATCGAGGAGTTCGGCGTCGACCCCCTGCGCTACTACCTGCTGCGCGAGACGGCGCTCGGCAACGACGGCGAGTTCTCCTACGAGGGCATCGTCCAGCGCTACAACGTGGATCTGGCCAACAACCTGGGCAACCTGCTGGCCCGCGTGGTGCGCGTCGTGGAGACCAAGTGCGCCGGCCTAGCCCCCGCGCCGCCCGCGCCGGCCGAGCTGCGCGCGCCGGCGGCCGACGCCGTGGCCCGGGCGCGCGACGCCTGGGAGCGCTTCGCCCCCCACGCGGCCCTCGAGGCCACCTGGTCGCTGATCGGGGCGACCAACGCGTTCCTCGAGCGCCACGCGCCCTGGAAGATGGCGCCGGGAGCGCCGGTCGAGGCGGTCCTCGGCGAGGCGCTCGAGGCGCTGCGCATCGTGGCGATCCTGGTGAGCCCGGCCATGCCCGCCGTGGCCGATGAGATCTGGCGCCGCCTGGGTCTGGCGGGGTCCCCCCTCGACGCGGGGCTGGCCGGGCTGGCGTGGGGCGGCACCCCGGGAGGCATCCGCCTCGACGCGGGCCCCCCGCTGTTCCCCAGGATCGTGAGCCCCGCGTGAGCGGCTGGACCGACGCCCACTGCCACGTGCAGGACGCCTTCGCCGACCGTCACGATGCGACCACCGACGAGGTGCTGGCGCGGGCTCGCCAGGCGGGCGTGGACCGCGTGGTGGTCGTGGGCACGGACCTGAACACCTCGCGCCAGGCCCTGGACCTGGCGGCCCGGCCCCAGCCGGTCGAGGTGTACGCCGTCATCGGTCTGCACCCGCACGACTCGGCGCAGGATCGCCGGCCCCTGTACGACCTGGTGGCGAGCGGCCCTAAGGGCCTGGTCGGGGTGGGCGAGACCGGCCTGGACTACTACTACGAGCACGCCCCGCGCGCGACCCAGCGGCGGGCCTTCGCCGAGCAGGTGGGCTGGGCCCACGAGTTCGACCTGGCCCTGGTGATCCACGCGCGCGAGGCCGTCGACGACATCGTGGACATCTTGGCCAGCGAGGGGACGCCGCCGCGCACGGTCATCCACTGCTTCACCGGCACCGCCGAGGAGGCCGAGCGCTACCTGGCGGCGGGCTGCGACATCTCGGTGGCCGGCATCGTGACCTTCAAGAATGCCGAGAGCCTGCGTGAGGCCGTGCGCCTGGTACCCGCCGATCGCCTCCACGTCGAGACCGATAGCCCGTTCCTGGCCCCGGTGCCGCTGCGGGGCCAGCCCAACGAGCCAGCCAACGTCGCGCTGGTCGGCGCGTTCGTGGCTGAGCTGCGCGGCGAGGACGTCGACCAGCTGCGCCGGGCCAGCGCGGCCAACACCAGCCGAATCTTCGCGCTTGAACGGTGATTTCCACCAGGTAAGATAGAAAAAAGGGCGGCGCGCCTTGCTCTGGCGGCGCCGCGTGCCTAGCGTTGTCCGGAGCGTGGCGACGCGCTGACCAATCGGAGGGTGGGCTACTGACGTCATCGAAAGGCCGGGCGCGAATGCGCTTGGCGTGGCGAATGGCGGTCGGGGCGATCATGTGCCTCGGGCCACTTCTGGGCGCCACCGAGTTCTCGGGGGCGTCGTCCTCGCACGTCTCGGTGGCCATGCCCGACGTCGTGCACTTCGATCGGCCGAGCACGTACGCCGCCATGGCCCGGGCCGGCCTGTACTTCCGCACCAGCGGCCCGGCTAACTGGAACGTCGCGGTGGGCGAGGTGCCCCACGCCGGCACCCTGGTCCCCCGCGGGTCGACGGTCGTGGTCGACACGGCGGTCGAGGCGCCCCGCACCGCGGGCACGACCGTTATGCCCGACCTGCTCTACCGCAGCCGCAGCGAGGTCTTCGCCGCCATGCGCCTGGCGGGCCTCTACTTCGTGACCAAGGGCCCGGCCACCTGGACCCTGGTCACGGCCCAGCACCCGCGACCCGGGGCGTCGCTCCCGGTGCACGCGACGGCCGTCCTGGGCGTGGCCCGGGTGGCGGCCTCGTCGCCCTCGGGCGAGACCACCGTGCCCCACGTGGTGCACCTGAGCCGGTCCCGGGCCTTTGCCGCCATGGCGCGGGCCGGGCTGTACTTCAGCGTGCGCGGCCCCGCGGACTGGACCGAAGTGACCGGCCAGGTCCCGCCAGCGGGCACCCGCGTCGCCTGGCACGGCTCGGTCGTGCTGGCCGTCGCTCACGTCGTGACGGTCCCGCGCGCCCCGACGGTCCCGCGCGCCCCCACCGCCGCGCGTCCCGCCAGCGGGTTACAGGTGCCCGACCTGGTTGGCCTGAGCGCCCACGCGGCCGAGACGACCTCGGCGCGCGCCGGCCTGCGCCTGCGCGTGCGGGTAGCCGGTGGCGGGGCTTGGAACATGGTCGCCGCCCAGAGCCTGCGCCCGGGGGCGCGGGTGGCGCGCGGCACGGTCATGGTGGTGCGCGGTGTGCGTCGCGTGGCCGCCGCGGCCGTCGCGACGACCACGGTCGCCCCGGCGCACTTCCGGGTCGGGATCGCCACGTGGTACTCGTACTACCCGGGTCAGTGCGCCACCTGGTACCTCCCGCGGGGCACGCGCATCACCGTCGAGGACCTGGCGACCGGACGCACCATCTCGTGCCTGGTCACCGACCGCCAGGACTACGCGCCCGGACGCGTCGTGGACCTGTCCGAGACGCAGTTCAGCCTCCTCGCGCCGCTGTGGCGGGGGGTGGTCGAGGTGCGCGTGACGTGGTGACGACCTAAGGCGTGACCCACACCCGCGCCACCTTGAGCGCCCTGCTGCGCGACCACGACCTGCACCCGTCGCGCGCCCTGGGCCAGAACTTCGTGGTCGACCCCAACACCGTGCGCCGCATCGCGCGCCTGGCCCAGGTGGGCGGGGGCGACCTGGTGGTCGAGATCGGTGCCGGCCTCGGGTCGCTGACGCTCGCGCTGGTCGAGACGGGCGCCCAGGTCGTGGCCGTCGAGGTCGATCGCCATCTCCTGACCCCGCTGCGGGCCGTCGTCGAGCCCCACGGCGTGGCGGTCCACGGGGGGGACGCCACCACGCTGGACTTCGCCGCGCTCACCGGGGGGCGCCCGTGCGTGGTCGTGGCCAACCTGCCCTACAACGTCGCGACCCCCCTGGTGCTGCGGCTGCTCGAGACCCAGCCCGTGGTGCGCCGGCTCTTCGTCATGGTCCAGCGCGAGGTGGGCGAGCGCTGGGTCGCGGTGCCGGGCGATGCGGCCTACGGGGGCGTGTCGCTGCGCGTGGCCTACTTCGCCGATGCGCGCCTGGCTGGCCACGTGCCCGCGACCGTCTTCCTGCCGCGCCCACGCGTCGAGTCGGTCCTGGTGGCCCTGGAGCGCCGGGCGGCGGTGCGCATCGACCCGGCGCGCGTCAGCGAGGCGGACCTCTTCGACGTCGTGCGTCGGGCCTTCGCGCACCGGCGCAAGATGCTGCGGCGCTCGCTCGCCGACTGGTCGGATCCGGCGGTCTTCGACCGGGCCGGGGTCGACCCCACGGCGCGGCCCGAGCAGCTCGGGCTCGAGGAGTTCGCCCGGCTAGCGTCGGCCCGGTGACGAGCCTGGAGGCACCGGCCAAGCTGACCTGGAGCCTGGAGGTTCGCGCTCGCCGCGCTGACGGCTACCACCTGCTGCACGCCGAGATGGTGACCCTGGGCCTGCGCGACGAGCTGCGGATCGACGAGGGCGGCACGGGCGTGCGCTTCACGGGCCCCTACGGGGCGTCGGTGGAGCGGGGTCCCGGCGAGCTGGTCGGGCGCGCGCTGGCACTGGTCGCTCGCGCCGCGGGCGTCACGGTCGACAAGCAGATCCCCGTCGGCGGAGGGCTGGGGGGCGGCAGCGCCGATGCGGCCGCGATCCTGCGCTGGGCCGGGGGCGTGGACCCGGTGACCGCACTGGCGCTCGGGGCCGACGTGCCGTTCTGCCAGATGGGCGGCCGGGCTCTGGTCCAGGGGATCGGGGAGGAGCTGACCCCGCTGCCCTGGGTCGAGCGGGAGGTCACGCTGCTGCTGCCGGACTTCACGGTATCGACCCCGGCGTGCTACCAGGCCTTCGACGAGATGGTGGCTGCCGGCTGGCGCCCCCGGGGGCGCAATCACCTCGAGGAGCCGGCCCGCCGGGTCGAGCCGCGCCTGGCGGCGACGCTGGACTGGCTGCGCGCCCGCTACGGCCCGGTGCACCTCGCCGGGTCCGGATCGACGCTCTACGTGGAGGGGCGCCTCGAGTCCCCCGAGGTGCTGACGGGGCCGGCGGGGCCGGTGCGGGTGGTGACGACGGCGACGGCGCGCTGAGGCGCGACTACTTGCCCGCCGCGCGGCGCTGGAAGCGCGTCCGCTTGAGCATCTTCTTGTGCTTCTTCTTGCGCATGCGCTTGCGGCGCTTCTTGATGAGAGATCCCATGGCCTGTAGAACACTACTCGCTTCGGCGGCCGGACCGCGACGAGACCGGGGCCCCGGGGTGCCGCTCGACGCGCAGGGCGCGCCGCGGGCAGTCGCGCACGGCCAGGCGCGCCGACTCGCGCACGGCGCGCGCCGCCAGGGGCGTGGGGGTCGTCGCCAGGATCGGGTAGCCCCACTCGTCCAGGTGGACGAGCTCGGGGGCCAGCTCGGCGCAGTGGCCGTAGCCGTCACACTGGATCGGGTCCACGAGCAGGACGAAGGTGTCGGTGCGCGATCTCACTGCCATACCAGGTCCTCCTCGGGCTCCAGCTCGGGCACCGCGACGACCGGGCGGCGCGCCCGGGCGGCGCAGGGCCGTCCGCGCCGGTGGGCGTCCAGGTGGGCGGCGAAGACGTCGAGCGCCGAGCGCACCAGGCGGACCACGCCGTCGGGGTGCCGGCAGGCGCCGCGCCCCGCGATGACGTCCGCGCGCTGGGCGAGCCGCTGCGCGGCCACGGGCGCGTCGGGTCCCGCGGCCACGATCGCCTGCAGGTCGAGGGCCAGCGCGGGCAGGCCGAAGGCGCAGGGCCCGCATTGACGGGCGCTCTCGTGGGCCATCCAGCGCGTGATGCGCAGCGTCTCGCGCAGGCCGCACGCGTCGGCCGGCAGGACCACGATCACGCCGGCGCCCACGCTGGCCCCGAGGGGGTGGAGGGCCTCGTTGGCCAGGGGTGCGTCCAGGTGGGAGGCGGCGAGCCAGGTCCCGCCGTAGCCCCCGAGGAGGACCGCCTGGGGCGCCAGGTCCGCACCGGCGGCCCGCAGGGCCGCGCGCAGCGGCGTGCCCAGGGCCAGCTCGACGACGGTGGGGCGCGCCACGGCCCCGGTGACCGACACCAGCGTGGTGCCGGGGCTCGCCTCGGTGCCCAGCGCGCGGAACCACGCCGCGCCGTGGCGGGCGATCAGGGCGACGTGGGCGCAGGTCTCGGCGTTGTCGACCAGCGCCGGTGCGCCCGCGACGCGCAGGATGCTCGGCCGGCTCGGCCGGTACTGGGGCAGGGCCTGGTGGTCGTTGAGCCAGTGCACCAGCGCCGACTCCTCGCCGGCCACGTAGCGCCACGGCGGCGTGTGCAGCTCCAGGGCCAGGCCGCGGTCCTCGCGATCGCGCTCGCTGAGCGCGTGGCGCACCGTGCGCACCGTCGCTTGCTCGTCGCGGGCCACGGCGACCGCCACGCGGGTCGCACCGATCGCCCGCGCCAGGGCGGTCGCGCCGTCGAGGACCAGGTGCGGGTTGGTGGCCAGCAGGGTGCGGTCCTTGTGGGCGGCTGGCTCGCCCTCCATGGCGTTGACGACCAGGACCTTGGTATGGCCGCGCTGGGCGCGCACGACGGCCGCCTTGCGCGCGGTCGGGAACGCCGCCCCGCCACGCCCGGTCAGCCCAGCCGCCTCGAGCTGGTCGAGCAGGCCGGGCCCCGGGGACGCTGCCCCGTAGCGGGCCCGGTGCTCGACCAGGCTGGCCGGGTGGCCCGGCACGCCGGTGAGCAGGCGCGGCAACGATCGCGCGTCAGCCACGGGTCCGGCTCCCGACCTCGGGTGGCTCCCCGGGCCGCCGGGGTTCCGGCCGGCTGGGCGGGGAGAACGCGGTGCGGCCCGCCGCGCGGTCGGGGCGGGCCGTGACGCGCCACAGGGCCGCGCCCGCGACCGACGCCAGGCTGGCCACGACGACCGCCAGGCCCACGCCGTGGCGCGCGTCGGTGCCCGTGGCCAGGGCGTGGACCAGGGCACTGGGGTAGCACAGCCAGCCCAGCCAGTGGATCGCGCGCCACGCGCCGTAGGAGAGGCGGGCCTGGAGCAGGCTGGAGAGCCAGACGGTGCCCAGGAGGTCGAGGGCCAGCGCGCCCAGCCCGACCCCGACGCGCCGGTAGGGCGAGGTCAGCGGGACGACGATCGACAGCGGCCCGGTGGCCACGAAGCTGTCTGCGACGGTCGTGACCACGTGGATCGCCAGGAACGCCACGGTGATCGCCGAGACCGCGCGGTGGATCTGGGCCAGCTCGAAGCGTCCCACGCGCGCGCCACCGGCCCGGTTGGCCACCAGGACCCCCAGGCAGACCATCACGGTGAGCAGGGCCAGGGCCACCAGTCCGGTCGCCCGGGTCGTGTACCACAGGTACGGCGAGGTCAACCCGGTCACGCCGGCACCTCCGCGGGCCAGCCCGCGACCCGCTCGACCTGGCCCTCGGCGCCCACCAGGCGCGCCGCCCATCCGGCTTGCGCGAGGCGGGCCGGGGCCTCGGCCCCCCATACCAGGGCGGCGGTGGCGAAGGCGTTGGCCTGCCAGCACGTGGGCGCGGCGACGGTGGCGCTGGCGTAGGGACCCGCGGCGGCGGCTCCGGTGCGCGGGTCGATGATGTGGTGGGCGCGGCCCCCGGTGAGCCGCCAGGCCCGGAGCGCCGTCGACGAGGTGGCGATGCCGCCCCCGTGGGCGAAGACGCGCGGCGCCGTGTCCGGTGTGGTCACGCCGTCGTCGACCCCCACGACCCACGGGCCGGTCGGGCCGTGCCCGCGCACCGCGACGTCCCCACCGATCTCGACCAGCGCACCGCCCCGGGCAGCCAGCTCGTCGGCCACGACGTCGCAGGTCAGGGCCTTGGCCGTGGCGCCCAGGTCCAGACGGCAGCCGGGGGCCAGGCGCACGGTGTGGCGCTCACGGTCGAGGATCACCGCCCCGGGCCCGGCCGCCGGGATCGCCGGTGCGGCGGCCCGGGGGATGCGGGAGGCCACGACGTCGAAGTCGGCGTCGTAGCCCAGGGCGACGAGGGCCGGCTCGACGGTGGGATCGCAGGCGCCGGCGGTGGCCGCCGCGGCCGCCAGGGCCACCGCCACGGCCTGCTCGAGCACCGGCGACACCCGCACGTCGGCGTCGGGGCACGCGTTGAGCCGGCGCAGCTCGCTCGCGGGATCGAAGCGGTTGCACGCCGCGTCGACGGCCCTGAGCCAGCGCCACAGCACGCGCTCGGCCTGCGGGCCGCTGGCCGCGTCCTCGACCTCGAGGGTGCCCGTCAGGCCCCACACCGCGAAGCGCATGCTCAGTAGCACACCGTCGAGCCCGACGGCGTGGTGTAGCACACGGTCGTGGTGGTCACCGGCGCCGTGGTCGGGGGACGGTAGCTGCCGGCGCTCGAGGAGGACGGGGTGGTGCCCGCCGCCGGTGTCGTCGTGGTGGTCGAGGGCGCCGTCGCCCGGGCGGCGACCGGTGCGCTGCGGGCCGCGTAGCCGACGAAGGCAGCGCTGGCCACCCCGGATCCCAGCAGGATCATCTGGGCCACGCGCCGCGCGCGGGTCTGGCGCCGGTCGCGCTCGCGCGGGGAGTGGGCGTCGTGTCGCATGTCCAGGCCCACTGTGCCAGGTGGCGCTAAGCGAGGTCTGGGGGCCTTCTAAGAACTCTCCGAGAATCCCTCGAGCCCGCTGACGTCGACCACGGTGGGCAGGCGCAAGGTGAAGCGGGCGCCACCCAGGTTGGCGTCACGGTCGACCGAGACGGTCCCGCCGAACTCCTCGACCACCTGGGCCACGATCGACAGGCCCAGGCCCGAGCCGGGCAGGGCGCGCGCCGAGCGCGAGCGCCAGAAGCGGTCGAACACGTAGGGGCGGTCCGCCTCGTCGACACCGGGCCCCGAGTCGGCGATGGTGACGGCGCCGTCGGCCGAGGTGACGGCGATGTGTCCCGACGGGGGAGCGAACTTGACGGCGTTGGTCAGCAGATTGCTGACCGCGCGCACCAGCCGGTCGCGGCGCCCGAGCACCCACGAGGGGCTCGAGGTGATCTCGATGGTCACGTCCTTGATGCGCGCGTAGGTGCGGGCGGTGTCCACGCACTCGTCGACGACCTCATCGAGGCGCAGGGGGACGACGGCGCCTTCGGAGCGCTCACCGCGCGAGAGCTCTCCGAGGTCCCGCACCAGCGAGGCGAGCTCGTCGACCTGGGTGACGATGTCGACCGAGAGCTGGTCGAGATCGTCGGTGCCCAGGTCACCCGCGCGGCGCAGCACCTGAGCGTTGGTGCGCAGGCTGGTCAGGGGAGTGCGCAGCTCGTGGCTGGCGTCGGCCACCAGCTGGCGCTGGAGGGACTGGCTGCGCTCGACCGAGTCCATCAGCCGGTTAAAGGCGCGGCGCAGGCGCCCGAGCTCGTCGTTGGCGCCCTCGTCGAGGCGCCGGCTGACGTCGGTGGTCTGGGCGACGGTCTCGACCTCGTTGGTCACGTTCTCCAGGGGGTGGAGGGCCGCTCGCGCGATGGCCAGGCCGAGGCCTAGCGCCACCGCCAAGCCGCCGGCCACCACGAGCACCAGGGTCCAAACCAGGTGGCGCAGCTCGCCCACCTGGCCGGCGATGCTGACCACGAACAGCTCGGCCGACGTGGTCTTGACCTGGCACAGGCCGGTGGCGCAGTCGACGACCGAGTTGGCCGGCAGGGGGACGATGAGCTCGCGGTAGGGCTGGCCGCCAAAGCTCACCGTGCGCAGCACCTGGTGGCCGTGGCCCCGGGCGAGGGCCAAGATCTCGGCGTCGATGGGCACGTTCGAGCTCGGCACGGTGTTCCCGTTGGCCAGCACCAGCTCGAAGTAGGCCCCGGTGATCAGGTTCTCGTCGCCCACCGGGTGGCTGGAGGGCGACTGGGAGGACTGCACCAGGGACAGGTCCACCGCGTGCATGATGGCGTTGCGCGTGGTCCAGAACGAGGCCAGGCTGCCCAGCACCACCGCGACGGCCGCCACGCCCAGCGTCGCGGTGATGACGCGGAGGCGGAAGGTCACGAGAGGCGAAGCACGTAGCCCACGCCGCGGATGGTCTGGATGAGGCGGGGCTCGCCCCCCTCCTCGAGCTTGCGGCGCAGGTAGCCGATGTAGACGGCCAGGGAGTTGGTTCCCGAGTCGAAGGTGTAGCCCCACACCAGATCCAGGATCTGGTCGCGCGTCAGCACCTGGCGCGGGTGGCGCATGAACAGCTCCAGGAGGTCGAACTCGATCTTGGTGAGCAAGATGGTCCGCTCTCCCCGAGTCACCTCCCGGGTCAGGGGGTTCAGCGTCAGGTCCTCGAAGCGCACGGCGGCCTCGTCGCCCTCGGCCAGGCTGTGGCGGCGCAGGAGGGCGCGCAGGCGCGCCAATAGCTCGGCCAGGTCGAAGGGCTTGACCAGGTAGTCGTCGGCCCCCACATCGAGCCCGGCGACGCGGTCGTTGACCGCGTCGCGGGCCGTGAGCATCAGGATCGGCGTCGCGTCACCGGCGCGACGGATGCGACGGCACACCTCCAGCCCATCGATGTCGGGCAGCTGCAGGTCCAAGACGATCACGTCGGGGGCGCGCAGCTGGACCGCGCGCAGGGCCGACGAGCCGTCCTCGAACAGCTCGACGTCGTAGTCCTCCATGCGCAAGGCGCGTCCTAGGGCCGTGCGGATGGCCGCGTCGTCGTCGACGATCGCCACGTACGGGTTCGGGACTGGCCCCACACCACCTCCTCCGGCACCGAGCACCCTCTAGTGTGGTGGTCCGGTGTAAGCGGTCGCCGGGGATTGCCTAATAATCGCCGAAGACCGGTTCGTACTGTAGTGGCGGGTAGTTCAATTGGCAGAACAGCGGACTTTGGATCCGAAGGTTGGAGGTTCGAGCCCTCCCCCGCCAGCACCTCGACGGGCCTCAGCGTGCTGTCCAGGCGGCCGCCAGGATCTCGGCCAGCGCCACCGGGGCGTCGCCCTGGACCGCGTGGCCTGACCCGGGGACCCCGACGACGCGCGCGTGGGGCAGCAGGTGCCGGAACTGCGCCTCGTCCTGGTCGTCGACGACCGAGCCGGGCCCCAGGGCCCGCACCAGGGTCACGGGCATGGTGAGGCGGGCCAGGCGCTCCCAGAGGTCTCCGGCGTCGGGGGCCACGACGCTGGCGCGGGGGTGGCGCTGGTGGCGCCATACCCACGACCCGTCGGGCCGCTGGATCGCGTTGTGGAGGATGCCCCGGCGCAGCGAGCTCTCCGAGCGCGTCGGGTTGTGCTCGACGGTGCGCGCCAGGATCTCTTCGAAGCTGGCGAAGGTGGCGGGCCCGTTCACGAAGTCGGTGACGTGGCGGGACTTCTCGGGGGTGACGCCGGGCGTGATGTCGATGAGCGTGAGCGAGGCCACGAGGTCGGGTCGCCGGTCGCTGACCGCGATGGCCACCAGGCCCCCGAGCGACATCCCGACCAGGTGCCGGCCCGCCGGGGCCAGCGCCTCCCAGGCGGCGATCACGTCGCTCGCGTAGTCCTCGATGGCGACGGGACCGAAGGGGCTGGTGTCGGAGTGGCCGTGACCGGGCAGGTCGAGCGCGAGCAGGGGGTGGCGCAGGGCCAGGGCGACCGTGTCGAAGGTGTGGGCGTTCTGGCCCACGCCGTGCAGGAAGATCGCCGTGGGCTCGCCGTCGCCGAACTGGAGGCCGCTGAGCTGGCGCAGGCCGTCGACGGCCACGAAGCAGCGCCGCACCGGCGGCACCGGTCCGCTCAGCCCCCACTCGTCGAGGTTCTCTTGGAGGTAGGCGAACTCGTCGTACGCGCCCGGGTTCACGCAGGCATCGTAGACGCTAGGCCTGGACCCCTTCGGCCTCGTTCTGGGCGGCCTGCTGCTTGGCGACCTCGGCGTGCACCTCGGCCATGTCCAGGGCCATCACCTTGGAGATGAGGTCCTCGAGGGCGCGCTCGGGCAGGGCTCCGGCCTCGGCGTACAGGACGACCTGCTCGCGGATGATCATCAGGGTGGGGATGGAGAAGATGTTGAAGGCCGCGGCCAGCTGCTGCTGGGCCTCGGTGTCGACCTTGGCGAAGACGATGTCGGGGTGCGCCTCGGAGGACTTCTCGTACACTGGGGCGAACATCCGGCACGGGGCGCACCACGCGGCCCAGAAGTCGATGAGCACCACGTCGTTGGACGAGACGACCTCGTCGAAGGTCTCTGCGGTCAGCTGCACGGTTGCCATCGGGCTCCCTCCTCGTGGCTTGGTGGTGCCAGTATACCCCCCTGGGTATAAGGCGTGACGGCGGGCCAGTCTCCCGCCCCGCGTGCTAGGAGAGGTGGGTGGAGCGAACGACAGCGGCGGTGGTCCTGGCTGCGGGGGCCGGGACGCGCATGCGCTCGGCCCGGCCCAAGCCGCTCCAGCTGCTGTGCGGGCGCCCGCTGGCCGCCTACGTCTTAGAGGCGCTGGCCCTCCCCGAGATCGCGGCCACCGTCGTGGTCGTTGGCCACCAGGCGGCCTGGGTCGAAAAGGAGCTGTCCGCCGACCTGGCCGCGCGCCGCGAGGTCGCCTTCGCCTACCAGGACCAGCAGCTGGGCACGGGCCACGCCGTGGCGGTGGCCCGCCCCGCCCTGAGCGAGATCGTCGGCGACGACGGGGACGTCGTGATCGTGCCGGGCGACACGCCGCTGCTCGAAGGTCCCACCATCCGCGCGCTGCTGGTCGCCCACCAGGCCTCGTCGGCCGCGCTGAGCCTGCTCACGGTGGAGCTCGAGGATCCCCACGGGTACGGGCGCGTCGAGCGGTCCCGGAACGGGCAGCCCGCGCGCATCGTCGAGGAGGCCGACGCCACCGAGGCCCAGCGCGCGATCCGCGAGGTGAACTCGGGCGTCATGGTCGTGCGCGCCAGCGTCTTGTGGCCGGCGCTGCGGCGGATCGACCGGGCCAACGCCCAGGGGGAGTACTACCTCACCGACCTGGTCGCGGTGCTCCACGAGGGCGGGCACGAGACGGCGGCGGTGCTGCTCGAGGACGCCGAGGACGTGGCCGGGGTGAACGACCGCCGTCAGCTGGCGCTGGCCGAGGCCGTGGTGCGCCGGCGCATCGTCGAGGGCTGGCTCAGCCGCGGTGTCGACATCTGGGACCCGGCGACCACCCACGTGGACGCCACGGTGCTGCTCGAGCCCGATGCCGCGATCCTGCCCGGCACGGTGCTGCGGGGCCGCACGCGCATTGGCGCGGGCGCCCGCGTGGGCCCCCACGCCTACCTGCGCGACGTCGTGGTGGGCGCCCGGGCGCGCGTGGGGACCGTCGAGGCCCGCAACGTGCGCATCGCGCCGGGAGCGCGCGTCGCCTCATTCCAGGTCCTCGCGCCGGGATCGACCGTGGAGGCCGCCGGCTCGGCGTGACCCTCTGGCGCCCCGCACCGGTCGCGGTACGCTACGACGGTGGAGTCCCTCGCCAAGAGGCGCCTGGTCATCGTGTCTGGGCGCGCGCACCCCGTCCTGGCGCGCGACATCGCCGACCGCCTCGGCGTCGAGGTCAGCGAGGCCAACGTCCGGGAGTTCGCCAACGGCGAGATCCACTGCCGCTACGACGAGTCGATCCGCGGCGCCCACGTCTTCATCATCCAGACCCACGCCTCACCGGTCAACGACGCGGTGATGGAGCAGCTGATCATGATCGACGCGGCCAAGCGCGCCTCGGCCAAGAGCATCACCGCGGTCGCCCCCAACTACGGCTACGCGCGCCAGGACCGCAAGAGCACCGGGCGCGAGCCCATCTCCGCCAAGCTGATCGCCAACATGCTCCAGACCGCCGGGGCCGACCGGGTGCTGTCGGTTGACTTCCACTCCGGGCAGATCCAGGGATTCTTCGACATCCCCGTCGACCACTTGGTGGCCGCGCCGGTGCTCGAGACCTACCTGCAGGCGCACGTCGACCCCCACAGCATCGTGGTGGTCGCTCCCGACGCCGGTCGGGTCAAGGTGGCCGAGCGCTACGCCCAGCACCTGGGGTGCGATCTGGCGCTGGTGCACAAGACCCGGCCCCACGGCATGGCCAACGTTGCCGAGGCCCGCCACGTCGTGGGATCGGTGCGCGGGCGCCACTGCGTGGTGATCGACGACATGATCGACACCGCCGGGACCATCGTGGCCGCGTGCGACCTGCTCAAGGCCCACGGCGCCGAGGACATCTGGGTCATGGCCACCCACGCGGTCTTCTCGCCCCCAGCCGCCGAGCGGCTCTTTAATGCCCCGGTCGGCCGGGTGATCGTCACCGACACCCTTCCGCTGCGCCCCGAGCAGCGTTTCGAGAAGCTCGAGGTGCTCTCCATCGCCACGGTCATCGCCAACGCCATCGCGGCGATCTTCGAGGAGTCGTCGGTCTCGTCGATCTTCGGCGGTGAGAACCAGGTCTGAGTTTCCCCCGGGGTGCGCAGCCGGTAGACTTGCCACCCTGTGTGCGGCTGCGGGCGGCGGCCGCCAGGTGAAGGAGTCCAGATGTCGCGGGTCACGTTGCAGGCGTCCACCGATCGGGAGGCGGGGTCGCGCGCGTCCCGCCGGCTGCGCCGCGCGGGTTCCATCCCGGGCGTCGTCTACGGACCCGGGGTGTCTACGCTCGCCGTGGCGGTCGACGCGCGGGCCTTTCGCCAGGCTGTCTCGGGCGAGCGAGGCCTGAACACCCTGATCGAGCTGAGTGCCGACGGCCGGTCCTTCGTGGTCATGGCTCGCGAGATCCAGCGCCACCCGGTGCGCGGCACCGTGGCCCACATCGACTTCCAGGTCGTGGATCCCGACGCTCCCGTCGTCGTCGAGGTGCCCTTGCACCTGGTCGGCGACGCGGTCGAGGTGCGCCACGCCGACTGGGAGATCGACCAGCAGATCTTCTCCCTCGAGCTGCGCACCCGGCCCGAGAGGATCCCCACCCACGTCGACGTGGACGTGTCGGCCCTGCGCGCCGGCGCGTCGATCCGCCTGGCCGACGTGGTCCTGCCCGAGGGCGTGGCCGCGACGGGCGACCTGAACGTCACGGTCGTGGCCACCCACGCTGGACGGGCGACCAAGACCGGCGCACCGGCGTAGCGCCGTGGCGCCCGGGCGCGCCGGCGGCGAGCGGCGGGGCGCCACGAGCGCGTGGCTCGTGGTTGGCCTGGCCAATCCCGGCTCCGAGTACGCCGGGACGCGCCACAACGTGGGCGGCGACGCGGTGCGCGTGCTGGCCGAGCGCTGGGCGGTGCGCCTGCGGCGCGAGCGGCGCCTCCTGGCGGAGATCGGGAGCACGTCGGCCGACGACGGCGTGGTCCTGCTGGCGGTCCCCACGACCTACATGAACGAGTCGGGTGGCTCGGTCGCACCCCTGGTGCGCCGCGCCTCGCTGGCCAGCCTCGACCGCCTGGTCGTCGTGCACGACGAGCTGGACCTGGAGCCGGGTCGCCTCCGCCTCAAGGTGGACGGGGGGCTGGCGGGGCACCACGGACTCGAGTCGATCGCCCGCGCGCTGGGTACGGCCGCCTTCACCCGCCTGCGCATCGGCATCGGCAAGCCACCGCGCAAGGAGATGGGCGCCGACTACGTGCTGGCCCGTCTGAGCGGCGGGCGCCAGCGCTCCCGGGACGAGGACGTCGCGCGCGCCGCCGACATCCTGGAGGTGCTGGTGACCCAGGGCCTCGACGAGGCGCAGCGCCAGGTGACGGCGCGGTGAGCGCCAGCGCCGGGCTGCGGCGCGTCCTGGAGCGCCTGGCCCCGCCGCTGCGCGCGGCCGCGGCCCGCGGCACGGTGGCGCCGTCGACCTTCGCGACGCCCGCGCTGGTGGCGGCGATGGCCCTGGAGGGGCCGGTGGCCGTGATGGTGGCCACCTCCCAGGACGCCCAGCTGGTCGCCGAGGGGGTGTCGGCCTGGCTGGATGATCCCGCGTCAGTCGCCCTGGTCAGCGCCTGGGACATCCATCCCCTCGAGCGCGTATCGCCCGACGCGGCCGTGATGGCCGAGCGCACCAGCCTGCGCGCCGCGCTGGCGGGGGGCACGGGACCGCGCGTCGTCGTGGGGGCCGCGCGCGCCCTGGTGCAGATCGTCCCGCCCGAGCCCGCCGAGCTCCAGGTGGTGCGCCGGGGCGAGGCCATCGACCGCGACCAGCTGCTCGAGCGGCTGGTCGGGTGGGGCTACCGGCGCGAGGCCCAGGTCGAGCATCGCGGCGAGTTCGCCGTGCGCGGCGGGATCGTGGACCTGTGGTCGCCCGACCACGACCAGCCGGTGCGGCTCGACCTGTTCGGCGACGAGATCGACCGGCTGACGGTCTTCGACCTGGCCAGCCAGCGCTCGGCGGGAGATCGCGACGCGGTGGTGCTGGCCCCGGCGCGCGAGTGGCGCCCCGGCCTGGCGGGCCGCGCCCGGGCGCGGGCCACCGCCGCCGCCCAGCCCTGGGCCGCCCCGGTGCTCGAGCGCATCGGCGCGGGCGAGCTCTTTGACGGCATGGAGGGGTGGCTGCCCCTGGTCGCCGAGTCACGGCGGACGCTGCTCGACGAGCTGGGGTCCTACGTCCTGGTGGTCGTGGAGCCCGAGCGCGTCGCGCGGCGCCTCGACGACGTGCTGGACGAGGAGAGCGAGTTGGCCGGCGTCGTCGCGGCCACGTGGCAGTCACCCGATCCGGTGCCCCTGCTCCACGAGGGACGCGCCGCCCTCGAGTCGCGCCGCGTCGTCGCCCTGGCGGCCGACCCCGCCCTGGTCGAGCCCTGGCTGGCGTCGCCCCCCGTTGTCCAGGGCGATCCGGGACGCATCGCCGCCCACGTGCGCGCGTGGCCGACCTCGCGCCGGGGCGTCATCTTGACCTCCAACCCGGCGGCCGTCGAGCGCATGGCCGGCCAGCTGCGCGAGGAGGGGCTCAGCGTCACCACGGACCCGGCGGCCATCCTCGACACGCGCCTCAGCGTCGCGGTCAGCCACCTGCCGGCCGGATTCACCGCCCTCGCCGCCGACATCGTCGTGTGGAGCGAGTCTGACTTGACGGGACGGCGCAGCGCCCACCGGGCCGTGCGCACGCGCGCGCGGGCCGTCGAGGGGTTCTTCGACGACTTCGCCGTCGGCGGGTACGTCGTCCACCGTCACCACGGCATCGCGCGGTTCGCCGGCACGACGACGCGCGCCATCTCGGGCACGGTGCGCGACTACCTGGTCCTGGAGTTCAAGGACGGGCGCAGCTACTGGCCAGCCGACCAGATGGAGGTCCTGACGCCCTACACGGGCGGCGACGCTCCCAGCCTGTCGCGCCTCGGCGGCGTGGACTGGCAGCGCACCCGGGCCCGGGCCCGGGCCGCGGCCTACCTGGTGGCCCAGGACCTGGTCGACCTGTACCGCCAGCGCTCCACGGCCACCGGGCACGCCTTCGGCGCCGACACCGCCTGGCAGCACGAGATGGAGGACCAGTTCGCCTTCGACCTGACCGCCGACCAGGCCGTCGCGGTCGAGGCCGTCAAGGCCGACATGGAGGCGCCGCGCCCGATGGACCGGCTGGTCTGCGCCGACGTGGGCTTCGGCAAGACCGAGATCGCGGTGCGGGCGATCTTCAAGGCCGTCCAGGACGGCCGCCAGGCCGCCCTCCTGGTGCCCACGACGCTGCTGGCCAGCCAGCACCTGGCCACGCTGAGCGAGCGCTTCGCCGGCTTCCCGGTGCGCGTCGCGCTGCTCAGCCGCTTCGTCGACGACGCCGCGACGCGCGAGACGCTGCGCGCGCTGGCCGAGGGAACCGTCGACGTCGTCGTGGGCACGCACCGCCTGTTGGGCCAGGACGTGCAGTTCCGCCAGCTCGGGCTCCTCGTCGTGGACGAGGAGCAGCGCTTCGGTGTCGCCGACAAGGAGGCGATCAAGCGCCGGTGGGTGGGCATCGACGTGCTCACACTCTCGGCCAGCCCGATCCCGCGGACACTCGAGATGGCCCTGTCGGGCATCCGCGACCTGTCGATGGTGACGACCCCGCCGGCCGACCGGCGCCCGATCCTCACCCACGTGGGGTCCTACGACGAGGCGGCCGTGGTCGAGGCGGTGCGCCGCGAGCTGCTGCGCGAGGGCCAGGTCTTCTTCGTCCACAACCGGGTGGCCGACATCGAGCTGGTGGCCCAGCGCCTGGGCCGCCTGGTGCCCGACGCGCGCGTGGCGATCGCCCACGGGCAGATGGACGAGGGCACGCTCGAGCGCGTGATGATCGACTTCTGGGAGCGGCGCACCGACCTCCTGGTGTGCACGACCATCGTCGAGTCGGGCATCGACCTGCCGTCGGTCAACACCCTGATCGTGGACCGGGCCGAGCGGCTCGGCCTGGGCCAGCTGCACCAGCTGCGCGGGCGCGTGGGCCGCTCGGGCCAGCGCGCCTACGCCTACCTGTTCCACGGCGACGAGCACGCCCTCTCGGAGGCCGCCTACGAGCGCCTGCGGACCATCGGAGACAACACGGCGCTGGGCAGCGGGTTCAAGATCGCGATGCGCGACCTGGAGATCCGGGGCGCGGGCAACCTGCTCGGGCACGACCAGTCGGGCCCGGTCGCCGCCGTGGGCTACGACCTCTACGTCCAGCTGGTCGCCGAGGCCGTGGCCGAGGCCAAGGGCATCGTGCCCGCCGAGGTGGCGACCGTCAGCCTGGACGTCCCCGGCGAGGCCCACCTGCCAGCGCACTACGTGGAGGGCGACGACGCCCGCCTGGAGGCGTATCGCCGGCTGGCCGCCATCGAGGACGCCGCCGCGCTGGCCGACCTGCGCGAGGAGTGGGTCGACCGCTACGGGCCGTTGCCCGCGCCGGCGGTCGGGCTCATCGAGCTGGCGGCGCTGCGCCTGGCGTGCCTGGGGGCGGGCATCACCACGCTGAGCGCCCGTCCGCGTCCCGGGCGACGGGACCGTGTGGCGGTGCACCTGAGCCCGGTGACGATTCCCTACAGCGTCCAGGTGCGCCTGCGGCGCCACTACGGCTCGCGCAGCTACGACGAGGCCGCGCGCGAGGTGCGCGTGGAGCTGGCCACGCGCGAGGCGTCCGCGTCGCGGCTGCGCGACCTGGTCCTCGAGGTGGCCGGACCCCAAGAGCCCAGCACGCCTGGGTAGGCTGGGCGGGTGCGTCGCGTCATCACCGCTCTCATTGCCGCCCTGGTCCTCGCCGTGCTGGTGGGCCGCTTCAGCGCCTCGTCGGGGCTCCGCGTCAACGGCCAGGTCGCCTCGGCCGCCCAGGTACGCGGCGAGCTGAGCGCCATCGCCAACTCGACCGCCCTGCAGTGCTACCTGACCGCCATTGACCCCGCCAACTACGGTGCTGGTGCGGGTACCTCGACGATGGCGGCCAGCGGCGCGGCGGCGTGGTCCGACCTGCGCATCCAGGCCATGGCGATCGACCAGTACGTGCGCTCGAGCCTGCACTACCGCCCCGGGGCCGATCTGGCCCAGGCGACGGCCTCGTTGGAGTCCGAGATGACCCAGGCCGCCGCCGCCCGCTCCTTCACCTGCCCGGGCAGCGCGGCCACCGCCCTGGCGGCCATGACGCCCGCCATGCGCTCCCTCGAGGTGACCGCCCAGGCCGAGTCGCTCTACCTGGTCAACCGCCTGAACTCGACCATCCCCCTGACGACCGCGTCGCTGCACGCCTACTACGCGCATCACCGCTCGCAGTACATGACGATGTGCATCAGCGTGGCCGAGGTGCCGGCGGCCGAGGTCTCGGCCTTTGCCCAGGCCCAGGCCGCGGGAGCCTCCGTGGCGACCCTGGCCAAGCGCTTCTCCCTCGACCCCTCGGGGGCGCGGGGCGGCTCCTACGGGTGTTACGGGCCGTCCTCGCCGTACTACGCCAGTGTGCGCGCCGACGTGGCGGGTCACGCCTTGGGCCATTTCCCCACGACGCCCTCGAGCACCACGCAGAACGGCACCACCTACGCGCTCTACGTGGCGGCCACTTCGGAGAAGCCGGCCACCTTCGCCGCGTCGGCGGCCCGCGTACTGTCCGACGTGAGCAGCCTGAACGCCCTGGGCGCTGATCAGGTGCGCAGCCGGGTCGTGGACCAGGCTGTGGTGGCCGTCGACCCGGCACTCGGCCAGTGGGTCCTGGGTTCGACCGGCCTCACCGTGAGCGCCCCGAGCGTGCCGGCGGCCGCGGCGGTCACGGGCGCGTCGGTGCTCGGCGCGCCGAGCGCTCTGACCTATCGGTGAGCGATCCCCGGATCCGCGTGGTGGGCCTCGGCCCCGCGGGTCCCGAGCTAGTGGGCGTGCGGGCCTGGAGCCTGGTCACTGGCGCGCCGCACGTGCGCCTGCGCACCCGTCGCCATCCCGCGGCCGCGACGCTCAGCGCGCCCAGCTACGACGACTGGTACGACCGCTACGACACCTTCGAGGAGCTCTACGCGGCCATTGCGGCCGACCTGGGGCGGCTGGCCACGACGGTGGGCGACGAGGTGGTCTACGCGGTTCCCGGCTCACCGACGGTCGCTGAGCGCACCGTCGAGCTGCTGCGCGCGGGAACCGTCCCGGTGAGCGTCGAGCCCGCCATCTCCGTCATCGACCTGGCGTGCGCGCGTCTCGGCTACGACCCCCTGCGCGGAGGCCTGCGCGTCGAGGACGCCCTGGGGTCGCCCGAGCCGCTGGCCGGACCGGGTCCGGTGCTCCTGCTGCAGGCCTACGCCCCCGAGATCCTGGCCGCCGTGGCTGGCCGCCTCGACCCGTCCACGCCGGTCACCGTGCTGCACCACCTGGGGCTCGACGATGAGGTCGTCGAGACGCTCGAGGCGCGCGAGCTGGCGCGCGCCGGAGCCGACCACCTCACCTCGCTGTGGGTGGGCGAGCTGCGCACGCCGGGGGTGGCCCTCGAGGAGCTGGTGAACCTGGTGCGCACGCTGCGCGCGCGCTGTCCCTGGGACCGCGAGCAGACCCACGGGTCGCTGGTGCGGCACCTGCGCGAGGAGGCCTACGAGGCCATGGACGCCCTCGAGGAGCTGGCGGGAGCCGAGCCCGAGCCCTCGGCCGCGCTGGTGGACCACGTGGCCGACGAGCTGGGTGACGTGCTGGCCCAGATCCTCTTCCACGCCCAGCTGGGCGCCGAGGTGGACCGCTTCGACCTGACCGCGATCGCCGATCGGCTGGCCACCAAGCTGGTGGCGCGGCACCCCCACGTCTTTGGCTCCGAGGTCGCTCACTCGGCCGAGGAGGTGGCCGCGCAGTGGGAGACCTGGAAGCGTCGCCAGCCGGGACGGACCGCCGCCGACGAGGGCGTCGCCTGGGACCTGCCGGCCCTGGCGCTCTACGAGAAGGTCGTGCGGCGCGTCGGGTCCCCCGGCGGCGCGGCGCCCGACGAGCGTGACGACGAGGACGAGCGGTTGGTCGACGCCCTCGAGGAGGTCGCGCGCCGGGCCAGCCGGCGCGGGCTCGACCTCGAGGGAGCGCTGCGGGAGCGCGCGCGGCGGTTGCTGGCGCGCGCGGTGGAGGATCCGGGTCCCGTCGCGACCTAACGTGGCGGTGAGCGAAGGAGTCAACGTGAGCGCCATTGCCGTTGTGAGAGGTCGTCAAGTACTGGACTCCCGCGGGAACCCCACCGTCGAGGCCGACGTCGTGCTCGACTCGGGTGCGATGGGGCGCGCGATCGTGCCCTCGGGCGCCTCGACGGGGATCCACGAGGCCGTCGAGCGCCGCGACGGCGGTGAGGCCTTCGGGGGCAAGGGCGTGGCGGGAGCCGTGGCGTCGGTCAACGACGAGATCGCCACCGCCGTGACGGGCCTCGACGCCCTCGACCAGCGCTACCTCGACCAGCGGCTGATCGACCTGGACGGGACGGACACCAAGGGGCGCCTGGGCGCCAACGCCCTCCTGGCGGTGTCGCTGGCCAGCGCCCGCGCGGCGGCCGACGAGCTGGCCATCCCCCTCTACCGGCACCTCGGCGGGGTCAACGCCCACGTGCTGCCGGTGCCCATGATGAACGTCGTCAACGGCGGCGTCCACGCCGCCAACTCGATCGACTTCCAGGAGTTCATGGTGATGCCCGTGGGCGCGGCCAGCTTCGAGGAGGCCCTGCGCTGGGGCGTGGAGACCTACCACGCGCTCAAGGGCGTCCTGGCGGCCCAGGGCCTGGCGACCGCCGTGGGCGACGAGGGCGGCTTCGCGCCCAACCTGCCCGACAACGAGTCGGCGGTGCGCGTGCTGGTCGAGGCGATCGAGGCCACGGGCCGCGAGCCGGGGCGCGACGTCGCCATCGCGCTGGACCCGGCGGTCTCGGAGCTGTGGCACGATGGCGCCTACCACCTGGTGGGGGAGGGTCGCGTCCTGTCGAGCGCCGAGCTGGTGGACTACTGGGCCGACCTGGTGGACCGCTACCCGATCGTCTCGCTCGAGGACGGGATGGCCGAGGAGGACTGGGACGGGTGGGCCGCCCTGACCGCCCGGCTGGGAGCGCGCCTCCAGCTGGTGGGCGACGACGTGTTCGTCACCAACCCGCGCCTCCTGGGACGCGGCATCGCGGCCGGTGTGGCCAACGCCATCTTGATCAAGCCCAACCAGATCGGGACCCTGACCGAGACTCTCGACACGATGTCGGTGGCGATGCGCGCCGGCTACGCCACGGTGGTGTCGCACCGCTCGGGTGAGACCGAGGACGTGACCATCGCCGAGCTCGCGGTGGCCACCAACGCCGGGCAGATCAAGACCGGTGCCCCGGCGCGTTCGGACCGCGTGGCCAAGTACAATCAACTCCTGAGGATCGAGGAGGGCCTGGGTGCCCAGGCCCGCTTCCTTGGTCGAGCGTCGTTGTCGGGGGCCGAGTGACACCAGAGCGCGTGGGAGCCGGGCAGTCACGGTGGCTGTTCCCGCTCTCGCTCGTGACGGCGGTCGCGCTGCTGGTCTCGTGGTTCCCGCTGGGGACCCTGCTGCACCAGCGCACGGCGCTGAGCCAGGTGCGCGGCCAGATCGCCGTGGTCCAGAGCCAGGAGGCGGCCCTGGCCCAGCAGCGGCGGGCGGTGTCCTCGTCGACCCAGGCCATCTTGCGCGCGCGCCAGCAGTACCAGCTCGTCGAGCCGGGCCAGAGCCTGGTCCAGGTCCTGCCGGGCTCCGCGGGCGCGGTGACGCCGGGGAGCGGCGACCCGGGCAACCAGCCACTGGTGGCCCCGGCCGTTGCCGGGCTGGGGGGATCGGGCGAGGTGGCGACCCGAGCGCCCGCGACGTCCGCACGTGCGCCCGGCTTCCTCAGCCGCCTGGTGCGCACCCTCGAGTTCTGGCGGTGAGCGACCGTCCCGAGGTGCCGGTCGAGGACCGGCGGGCCGTGGAGGCCCGGCTGGGGCGCCCGGCGCAGGCGTGGTTCCGCGTGGTCGTGCGGCGCGCGTCGGGGGAGCCGGTGGTGATCGAGAACGCCCCCCACCTGGACGACGGGACGCCCCTGCCGACCCTGTACTGGCTCGTGGACCCCCCGCTGGTCGAGGCCGTCAGCCGGGTCGAGGCGGCCGGCGGTGTGCATCGCTACGAGGACCTGGTGTCCGCCACGGACCTGGCGGCGACCCACGCGCGCTACGCCGCGCGCCGGGACGCTCGCGTGCGACGGGTCGACGCGCCGCGGCCCAGTGGGGGCGTCGGCGGCACGCGCACCGGGGTCAAGTGCCTCCACGCGCACCTGGCCAACTACCTGGCCGGCGACGACGACCCCGTGGGGGCGCTGGTCGCCGCCGAGGTGGGGGCGACGGCGCTGCGGCGCCGGGCGGTGGCGGGCGAGCCGGTGGCGGTCATCGACTGCGGGAGCAACTCGACGCGCCTGCTGGTGACCGATGGCGAGGGACGCGCGCTGGTGCGCGACATGCGCATCACCCGACTGGCCGCCGGGGTGGACGCCGCGGGGCGCCTGGCGCCTGACGCCCGGGCGCGCACGATGCACGTGCTGGCCCAGTACCGCGAGCGCTTCGTGGCCGCTGGCGCGCACCAGGGGCTGGTCGTGGCGACCTCGGCCGTGCGCGACGCCAGCAACGCCGAGCAGTTCGTCGAGGAGGCCGCCGCCGTCACGGGCCTCCGCGTGCGGGTGCTGAGTGGACGCGAGGAGGCCGGCCTCTCCTACCGCGGGGCCGTGGCCGGCCTGGAGCCCGGCGGGGCCCCACCCCTCGTCGTCGACGTCGGTGGCGGCTCGACCGAGCTGGCGCTGACCTGGGAGGGAGAGTTCCACTGGGCGTCGCTGCAGCTGGGCTGCGTGCGCGTCACCGAGCGCGTCACCGGCACCGGGGTGCTCGACGAGGCGACCCGGCGCGCCGCCCGGCGCCTGGTCGACGACACGCTGCGCACCGAGCTCACCGACCCGGCCTGGGCCGCGGCGGTCGGGCAGGTCCAGGTGGTGGGGCTGGCCGGGACCGCGGCGACGCTGGCCCAGCTGCAGGCGGGCCTGCGCGACTACCGGCGCGAGGACGTGCACCACCAACGGGTGGGCACGGCCGACGTGGCCGCCTGGCTGGATCGTCTGGCGGCCGAGACGCCGGCCCAGCGCCTGGCGCACGCCGGGATGGCCCCGGGTCGCGAAGACGTCCTGGTGGCCGGGCTGGTCGTGCTGCACGCGATCCTGGAGCGCTTCGCGGCACCCGACGTGCTCACCTCGGAAGACGACATCCTCGATGGTGCGGCCGCCTGGCTGCGCTCGGATGCGAGCACTGGGCCAGACCTGGCACGATAGGCGGGGGAGGAAACCTCGTGATCAGCCGTGCCACCAGCTCGACGATGACGCTCTACGGGTCGCGCGTCATGCTTCGCCCCCTCGGCGATGCCGACTGGGAGGCCTGGCACGAGGTCCGCGTGCGCTGCCGCGACTGGCTGGTCAAGTGGGAGCCGCGCTCGGCCCACGCCAGCTACGCCGCCGAGGATCGCCGCAGCTTCGCCAGCCGGTGCGCCATCCGCGAGCGCGAGCGGCACCTCGGGACCGGCTACGGGTTCGGGATCTTCTACGCGGGCCGCTTCGTGGGGGAGCTGACGCTGTCGGGGATCCAGCGCGGGCCCATGCAGGTGGGCTTCATCGGCTACTGGATCGACGAGGCCGTCGCGGGCCGGGGCCTCATGCCCGAGGCGGTGGTGGTGGCCATCCAGTTCGCCCTCGAGACGCTGCGCCTGCACCGCATCGAGATCAACATCATCCCGCGCAACCGTGCCTCGCGGCGGGTGGTGGAGAAGCTGGGTCTGCGCTGCGAGGGCGTGGCCGAGCGCTACCTCGAGATCGACGGTGCCTGGGAGGACCACGCCCGCTACGCGATGACCGCCGAGGAGTGGGCCGACCGGGCGCCCCAGCTGGTGGCGGACTGGCTGCTGCCGCGGGGCTAGGCGAGAGCCTCGACCCGGCGGCCGGCCAGCGCGGCCAGGCCGACGGCCCCCAGGGAGCCGCCGGTGTCGGCGGCCAGGGCGGCGGCGGCCAGTGCGTCGTGGCGGCCCACCACCACGAGGTCGTCGTCGGCCCCGTGGGCGATCACGGCACCGAGCGCGCCGTGGTGGTGCAGGGTGGCTGCGAGCGACGCCGGCGCGGGGGCCGCGACGACGACGCCGGGCAGCTGGTAGGTGGTGTGCCGCAGCCGCCGCAGGTCGCCGAGCATGGCCAGGGGGGCGCGCGAGAGCCGCACGGTCGAGCCGCTGACGTCGCGCCAGCTCACCGGGTACGCCACCACGCGCAGCCCCAGGCGCGCGGCCAGGTGGAGGTACTCGACGTCGTAGGCGAAGCCCTCGATGGTGCCCAGGAGCGCCAGCAGCCGGGCGGGCCCCCGCCGCAGTGCCTTGGCGCCGCACTGGGTGTCGGCCAGGCGCACGCCGGTGTAGTGGCGCACCAGTAGGTGGAAGACCCGGCCGGCCCAGGTGCGTGCCCGGCTCCCGTAGTGGATGGCACCGGCTGCGGCGCGCGACCCGGCCACGACGTCGGCGCGGTCGAGCCCGGCCACCAGCGCGGGGTAGTGCTCGGGGTCGATGGCCATGTCGGCGTCCACGATGAGCAGGCGTGCGCCGCGCGCTCGCGCGATGCCCGTGGCCACGGCGGCACCCTTGCCGCGGTTGTGCGGGTGGCGCACGATCACCGGGTCGAGTGCGCGGTAGACGTGGGCGGCGGTCTGCGCGGTGGCGTCACTCGAGCCGTCGTCGACGATCACGACCTCGACGTCGGCCCCCAGGGAGGGCAGGATCGGGGCCAGGCGCGCGTACCCCGCCGCGAGGCGGTGGGCCTCGTTGTAGGCCGGGATGATCACGGAGACGGCGGGCTCAGGGCCGGGCGGCACCGATGAGTCCGAAGGTGAAGAGGGGGGCGTAGTTGATACGGGTCCCAGGGTACGCGGCCGCGATGATGGTGTCGGTGCCGTAGGGCCCGCTGCCCACGTACATGACCACGTGGTCGACCAGGTGGTCGCCGTCGAGATTCCAGTAGAAGAGCAGGTCCCCGGGCTGGAGGGCGCGGAGCGACACGTGGCGCAGGCTCGGCCACTGCACCTCGGTGGTGCGCGGGATGGTGTAGCCGGCCTTGGCCCAGGCCCACTGGACTAGGCCCGAGCAGTCGAAGCCCTGGCCCGGCGTCTCGCCGCCCCACACGTAGGGCACGCCGATCTGGGACACGGCCGCGGCCACGGCGGCGTGGCCGGCCGCGGACCCCGCGGGCGAGCCGCTGACGGTGCCGATGATCCGGGGCGGCGTGGCGGCGCGGATGGCGGCCAGCACCAGGTTGGCCGCGGTCTGCCCGCCCACGGCCGAGGCCGCGGCGACGGCATCTTGCTCGCCCGACACGTCACCGATGCGCGCGGCGGCCGCGCCGGCGGCCACCTCGTAGGTGATGATCTGGTGTCTCAGGGTCTGGGTGACCACGGTCAGCGTCGTACGCGTGGCTGACTCGTTGCGGGCGTTCTGGGCCAGCAGGCTGGCCATGGTCCTCTCCTGGCCCTGCTTGAGCGCACGCTGGGCGGCCACTTGGGCCAGGGTCGAGTCGAGGGAGCGCTTCTCGGTCTCGTAGCGGTGCCGGATGTCCGTCAGGTCGCCGATGGCACGGTCCTGGTAGACGGTGCGCGCGTCGCTGGTCGTGACCGACTGGTTGAACAGCGCCAGGATCTGGGCGTCTGCCGACCCGAGGACGTAGGCCCGCACGACCGCGGCCACCAGCTGGCGCGACGTCGCGGCGATGGCGTGGCGCTTGACGGTCTCGCGGCCGCGCAGCCGATGGATGTTGGCCGTGATCTGGGCGAAGGCGACCTTGGCGGCGTCGAAGGCATTGGCGGTCGTCTCGGCCAGGCGCTGCTGGCTGGCCAGGCGAGAGGTCAGGTTGGCGATCTCGGCGCGGGTCTGGGCGATGGACCCGGCACCGGCGGGCGGCGGCGTTGCCACCACCAGCGCGATGGCCGCCGCGCTGGCCGCAAGGGTGCGGGCCAGCCGGGGCCGCCGAAGCCTCATTGACCTAGCCTAACGAGAGCGTCACCGGGGGCAGCCTCGCCCGTCTCGCGTGTTAGCGTCAAGTGGCTATTGGGGGGCGTAGCCCAACTGGCAGAGGCAGGGCGCTTAAACCGCCTTCAGTGAGGGTTCGAGTCCCTCCGCCCCTACTCGGCCAGGCGGCGGGCGATTTTTAGTAGCGTGGCACCCGTGGCCAAAAGCACTACGGGCAAGTGGGTCAGTCGCGTCGGCGCCGCCGGCGGCGGACGGTCCTACCGGCGATCGCGACCAGTGAACTACTACGGGATCCTCGGCGTCGTCGTGATCCTGGGTCTGGCCAGCGTCGTCCTGGCGCGCTACGAGTACCAGCACCCCCAGCACCACCACGCGCAGCCCGCGGTCGCACCCAAGATCGGCACCACCTGGTACGCCGCCCTCGGTGTGGACAACTGCGGAGCTCGCGTCGCCAGCCTGCCCCCGGGCACCTCGACCGGTGGGCTCAGCCTGCTCGCGTCCAACGTGATCAAGGTGGCGCCGATCTCGAGCGCCGACGCCGGCAACAACGCCACGCTGGCCCAGTTCTCCCGCGAGAACGCCGGCGTGACGGCCACCGCGACGAACCTCGACCTCACGACGGCCCACGGGCACCTGCGCCTGACGACCGGCCAGCGCTGCGCCGCCGGGACGCCCGACGCGGGCAAGACCGGACGCGTCGTCTACGCCTACTGGCCCACGCTGAGCTCGACCACGCCGACGCTGACCACCAAGCCCGGCGCCATCAAGCTCGCGCGCTACCTGCGGGTCACGCTGGCCTTCGTCCCCCAGGGGGTCACCCCGCTGGCGCCGACCAAGGCGACACTCAACGCGATGGTCCAGGTCGCCGTGACCCCGACCACCACCACGACCACGGTGCCCGTGACGCCCACCTCGGTGCCCCTGACGCCCACCTCGGTTCCGGTGACGCCCACGACCGCCGGGCCGACCACGACGGTGCCGGGGTCCACCTCCCCGACCACCACCACGCCGAAGGGCTGATGCGCGCGGTCATCCTCGTGGGGGGGATGGGGACGCGCCTGCGCCCCCTCACGTACGAGACGCCCAAGCAGCTCTTGCCCGTCGTGGGCGTCCCGCTGATCGAGCGGTCGCTGGCGAACCTGGCGCGCCACGGGGTCAGCGAGGCCGTCCTGTCGCTGGGCTACCTGCCCGAGCAGTTCGTCGCGGCGTACCCCGAGGGTCGGATCGCCGGCGTCGCGGTGTCCTACGCCGTCGAAGACGAGCCCCTGGACACCGCCGGGGCGATCGGCTTCGCGGCGCGCCAGGCCGGCATCGATGACACGTTCGTCGTCCTGAACGGCGACGTCGTCACCGACCTCGACCTGACGGCCCTGATCGCCTTCCATCGCCAGCGCGGGGCCGTGGCCACCATCGCGCTGCACCCCGTCGAGGACCCCTCGCGCTACGGGGTGGTCACAACCGATGACGACGGCCGCGTCGTGAGCTTCCTCGAGAAGCCGCAGGGCGTCGCCCCCACCAACCTCATCAACGCCGGCATCTACGTCATGGAACCCGGCGTGCTCGCGCGCATCGCGCCCACGGGGCGCGTCAGCGTCGAGCGCGAGGTCTTCCCGGCGCTGGCGGCCGCTGGCGAGCTGTTCGCGCGCCCCGACCACGCCTACTGGCTCGACACCGGCACGCCGGCCACGTACCTCCAGGCCAACGTCGACATCCTGGCGGGCAAGGACGGGCCCGTCGAAGGTGCTGGCCAGGGATCGTGGCAGCACCCGGGCAGCCAGGTCCACCCCACGGCCACGCTGGTCCACGCCGTCGTCGATGCCAACTGCGTCGTGGGCCCGGGGGTCTGGCTCGAGCAGTCCGTCTTGCTGCCCGGGGCCATCATCGAGGAGGGCGCCGTGGTGCGCTCGTCGATTGTGGGCCCCGAGGCGGTGGTCGGTGCCTACGCCGAACTAGGCCCGACGTGCGTCGTGGGCGCGCACGAGCGAGTGGCGGCGGGCTCGTGGCTCTACGGCGACGTCCGCCTGGGCGGCGTCTAGCGCCCGCGCGGGCGTCAGCGGAAGAGATCCTCGTCGGGGTCGCGGACCAGGTCGCGGCGCACCGAACCAGTGCCGCGCCAGTCGGGGCTGCCCCCGCGCAGGATCGCGAAGGGCGTGCCCGCCGCCTTGTGGAGAACGAGATTGGCGGCCCCCGCGATCTCGTCGGCGATGGCGACCACGGTGGCCTCGAGCCGCCGGCCCGTCGCATCGACGGTGCCGCGCAGGTCGAGCACCGGGCGCAGGCCGGCGGCGCCGATGGCCACGTCGGTCACGCCCTGGCGCCAGGCGCGCCCGAAGGTGTCGGTGATCACCACGGCGACGTCGACTCCGTGGCGATGTCCCAGGGCGGCGCGCAGCGCGCGCGCCGAGCGATCCGGGTCGAGGGGCAACAGCACCGCCGTGTGAGCCGCGGTGTTGGACAGGTCCACGCCGGCATTGGCGTTGACGAACCCGTGGCGTGTCTCGGTGATCAGGAGCGCGCCTCGCCGCCGCAGCACCCGCCGGGTCTCGCCGAGCACCAGGGCCTCCTTGTGCTCGGGCGTCCCGTCCCAGGCGACCACGCGGCCCTCGGCCTTCGAGACGATCTTGCTCGTCACGACCACGACGTCCCCGCTGAGCAGGTCGACGCCCGCGTCGGCCAGGGCCGACGCGAGCAGCGCGGCCAGGTCATCTCCCTCGTGCACCTCGGCCAGGAGGCGCAGGGGGAGCAGCTGGATCGCGTTCACGCCAGCACCGCCGCGGCCAGGCGGGCGTCGCGGCCCGGCTCGCCCATCACCGTGGACGTGACGCGGACCTCGTAGCCCTGGGTGCGCAGGTCCCCCGCATCGCCGGCGTCGGCCTCGTCGATCACCCAGGTGTCCACGAGGTCGCCGTAGAGGGCGGCCACGCCCCGGCTGCCCGCGTCGTGGCCCAGCTCCTCGAGGAGGCGATCGGCCGGGCCCTTGAGGGCCCGCCCGCCCACCAGGGGGCTGACGGCGACGCTCGGACCGCGCCGGGCCGCCAGGGCGGCCCGGACCCCGGGCACCGCCAGGATGGGGGCCAGCGAGAGCAGGGGGTTGGAGGGAGCCAGCACGACGCGGTCGGCGCCCTCGATGGCGTCGGCCACGCCGGGCCCGGGCGCCGCGGTGAGCGCCCCCCGGTACGCGATCGCGGTCACCGGGACCTGGTGGTGGTGCTGGACGAAGTACTCCTGGAACCCCAGCTCGCCCTGCGCGGTCGTGAGGGTCGTGGCGATCGGGTCGTCGCTCGCGGGCAGCACGCGCACGTCCACGCCGTGGGCGCGGGCGATCTCCGCGCTCACCTGGGACTTGGTGGCCCCCTCGGCCAGGCGCTGGCTGCGATAGAGGTGGGTGGCCAGGTCGCGGTCACCCAGACGGAACCACGTCGGGCCGCCGAGGTGGGCCAGCTCGTCCATGACGCGCCAGCTCTCGTCGCGCAGCCCCCAGCCCTGGGCCTCGTCGTGGCGACCCGCCAGGGTGTAGGTCACAGTGTCGAGATCGGGGCAGATCGTCAGGCCGTGGAGGCAGAAGTCGTCTCCGACGTTGACGACGGCGGTCAGGTCCGTCGCTGGGACGTGCGCAGCGAGCACGCGCAGCAGGCGGGCCGCACCCACCCCGCCGCTCAGGACCGTAATCACGGGAACGACACTAGGGCCCCGGGTAGGGTGACCCCTCGTGGACCTCGCGCACATCGTGGACGGATGGCCCGGAGACCCGGCGGTCGTCGTCCTGCGCGCGAACGGCGGGCCGGCCCAGGTGGTGGCGGCGCTGGGTGACCTCGAGGTCGAGCGACCGTGGGCCTCGGTCTCCAAGTTGGCGGTGGCCCTGGCCGTGGGGGCCGAGGTCGACGCGGGCCGGGTTCGCTACGAGGACCCGGCCGGCCCGCCGGGGGCCACGGTAGCCCATCTGCTCTCCCACAGCTCGGGCCTCGGGCTCGAGGCGGCCGACCACCGGCGTCCCGTGGGGACCCGGCGTGTCTACTCCAACGTCGGCATCGACCTGGTGGCTGAGGCGCTGGCCCCCGCTGGGGGTCCGGCGCGCTGGATCGCCGAGCGCGTGCTCGATCCTCTCGGCCTGGTCGCGTCGAGTCTCGCGGGTCGACCGGCGGCCGGGATCCGGGGCTCCACGCGCGACCTGGCGCGCCTGGCGGCAGCCTTCGTGGACCGGTCGCTGCTGGCGCCCGCGACGCACGAGCGGATCGCCACGCCGTACCTGGGGGACCTCGACGGGGTGGTCCCCGGCTTCGGGCGCTTCGCGCCGTGCCCGTGGGGCCTGGGGCCCGAGCTTCACGGCGGCAAGCAGCACTGGATGGCCGGCTGGCCCGCGCGCGCGCTCGGCCATTTCGGTCGCAGCGGTGCCCTCGTGCTGGTCGACCCGGTCGACCAGGTGGCCGTGGTGGCGACCTCGACGGTGGCCTTTGGCCCCTGGGCGGTCGCGGGCTGGCCGGCGTGGCTGGGCCAGATCCGCGCCGGGGCCTTGGAGATCTAGTGCTGCGCGTCGCGCTCGATCTGGACGGTGCACTCGAGCCGTTCGGCGAGACCATGGTGGACCTGGCGAGTGCCCTCAGCGAGGCTGGGCAGTGCGAGCTGGTGCGCTTCCGTAGCTGGTCGGCCCCCACCGACGCCGACGTTCGCCTGGGCGGCCGGTGGTGGTGGCGGCGCTGGTGGCGGGCGGGACGCGGGTGGCCCCTCGACCGCTGGCTGGCCGGCGCCGACGTGGTGCACGTGGCGGGCCCGACCGTTCCGCCCACCCGCGAGATCCCCCTGGTGATCTCGGTCGAGGACCTGCGACCCCTGCGCGAGGGGGGCGCGCGCGGCGAGCGCGGCGAGCGGCTGCGCCGGGCGCTGCGCCGCGGCGCCTTGATCGCCACCTCCAACAGCACCGCGCGCCTGGAGGTGGCCCAGGTGCTCGGGGTGTCACTCGACCGGGTGGTGGCAGTGCCACCGCCGGTGCCCGCGCTGCCGGTGCGGGCCCAGGCCCCAGGAGCGCCCGCCCTGGTCGTCCACGTGGCGGGGGCCACTCGCCAGTACCTCGCGGTGGCCGACGGTCTGCTGGCCCTGGCCCGCGCCCGCGGGCTGGCGATGATCGTGCTGTCGAGCGCCGAGGTCGCCGAGCGCGTGGGGGGCGGCCCGGTGCTCGTGCGCAACCGGCGCGAGGGGACGGCCCAGCTGGCCGCGGCGCGCGTCCTGGTGCATCTGGCCGACGGGGCGCGCTTCCCCTCGCTGCCCCTCGCGGCGCTGGGCGCGGGCATCCCCGTGGTGACGCCGGCGGATCCCGTGACCCGCGAGCTCCTCGGCGGCGCCGCCGTGCTGACGTCGTCGCCCGACGAGATCGTGTCGGCCACGGCGGCCGCACTCGACGACCCCGCACAGCGGGCCATCGCCCGCGCGGCCGGTCCGGTCCGTGCCGCCGACTTCCACCCCACGCGCGCGGCCAGCGCCTACCTCGAGCTCTACGCCCAGGTCGTGCGAGACTGGACGCCGTGAGGACCGTGGCCGTCGCGACCGATCAGTTGGCGCGGCGGCAGCCCGGGGGGATCGGGACCTACGTGCGCGGCCTGCTGCGCGGCCTGGCCGGCATCGAGGGCCTCAGCGTGTACCCCGTGGGCCCGCGTCCCGGCCCGGCGGCACGCCTGCGGGTGGGCCTGGTCACCGCAGCCTGGGCGAGCGGGTCCTGGGGCGTGCCGCGCGCGGCGGACGTGGTGCACGCGCCCTCCCTGGCCGGACCGATGGGGGGCGGCCGGGCCGGCGCCGTGCACTCGGTGGCCGTGCACGACCTGCTGTGGCGCGACGTGGCCCCGGCCTCGACGGCGCGCGGCCGACGCTTCCACGAGGCGCGGCTGCGCCGCCTGGTCGCGCGCGAAGACGTGCGGATCGTTACGACTTCGCCGCTGCTCGGCGACCGCCTGATCGCCGAGGGGGTCGCGGCTGATCGGCTGATCCCGGTGCGTCTGGGCGCCGACGAGGAGACCGCACCCGCCTCCTCGACCCAGGTGCGGGCCTACCTGGCCGAGCGCGGTGTCGCGGGCCCCTTCACCCTGGCCGTCGGCACGCGCGAACCGCGCAAGAACCTCGAGCGCCTGGTGCGGGCCCACGCGGCGGCGCTGGGCGCCCTCGACCAGGTCGGCCCGCTGGTGCTGGTGGGACCGGCGGGCTGGGGCGCGGTGGACACCGGCGACGCCCGGGTCCTGGGTGAGCTGCCCCGGTCGTTGGTCCTCGGGCTGCTCGCCGAGGCGACAGTCGTGGCCTACGTCCCCCTCGACGAGGGATGGGGGCTCCCGCCGATCGAGGCCCTGCGAGCGGGCGCGCCCGTCGTCGCCTCGGCGACGACGCCGTCGGTGGCCGGCAATCCCGAGGTGGTGCTCGTCGACCCGCTCGACGTCGACGCCATCGCGGCCGGCCTGGTGGCGGCCGCGACGTGCGGGTCGGTGGGCCGCGAGGCCCGCCAGGCCTCCGTGGCCGACCTGACGTGGCACCAGTGCGCCCTCGACCACCTGGCGGGCTGGTGATGCGCCTCGGGCTGGACGTCTCGGCGGTGCCCGACCGCGTCGCGGGCGCGGGCCGCTACATCGTCGAACTGGCCCGGCGCCTGCCCGAAGACGGGACCGAGGTGACGCTGGTGGCGCGCCGCGGCGACGGCGAGCGCTGGCGCACCTGGTCGAGCGCGAGCGTCCGCGACCTGGTGCCGGCGCGCCGCCCGCTGCGACTGGCCTACGAGGCGACGCTGCTGGGCCGCACGCCGCTGCTGCGCGGCCTCGACGTGTGGCACGGGCCCCACTACACGATGCCCCGAGGCGCTCCCCTCCCGGTGGTGGTGACCATCCACGACCTGACGCTGTTCACCCACCCGCAGTACCACGAGCGGGCCAAGGTGCGGTTCTTCCAGCACGCCATCGCGTACGCGGCACGCCACGCAGCCGTCCTGATCACCGTCAGCGACTGGACGGCCGCGCGCCTGGACGAGGTCGTGGGCGAGCACGCCCCCGTGGTGGTGGCCCCCCATGGCGTGGACCTGGACCGGTTCGGCCCCCAGGGCGACGACGAGGCGGTGTGGGCGGCCAGCCAGCTAGACCGGCGGCGACCCTACGTGCTGTTCGTGGGGACCCTGGAGCCGCGCAAGGGGATCGACGTGCTGCTGGCGGCCTTCGCGGAGGTGGGGCGGGCCGATCCGGATCTCGAGCTGTGGCTGGTGGGCCAGCGGGGCTGGCACGCCGACGCGCTGGAGGCCGCGGTGGCGTCGCATCCGCTGCGCGAGCGCATCGTCCCTCTGGGCTACGTCGCCGATGACCTGCTGCCGGCCCTGCTGCGCGGCGCGCGCGCCGTCGCCTACCCCTCGCGGGCCGAGGGGTTCGGTCTGCCCGTGCTCGAGGCGCTGGCCTGCGGGGCACCGGTCGCCACCACGGCCGGCACCGTCATGGCCGAGGTCGCCGGGTCGGCGGCCTCACTCAGCCCGGTCGGCGACGCGGCGGCGCTGGCGGCGTCCCTCGAGCGCCTGACGCACCTCGAGGGCGCCGAGCGGGCGGAAGTGGCGGCGCGCGCGGTGGCTCAGGCCCAGACGTACACCTGGGAGCGCTCGCTGCGCGCGCACCGGCGGGCGTACCAGATGGCCGCGGCGCGCGGCGCGTGAGGGCGCTCGTCACGGGGGCCGGCGGCTTCGCCGGCCGCCACCTGGTGGCGCACCTGCGCGCCGCGGGCGACGAGGTGACCGCGCTGGGACGGGAGGTCGACGTCACCGATCGCCCCGCGCTCGAGCGCGTCCTGGCGGCCCAGCCTCCCGAGGTCGTCTACCACCTGGCCGCGCGCACGCACGTGGGGGAGTCGTGGCGCCGGCCGGCGGCCTTCACGCGCACCAACGTCGTGGGCACGGCCAGCGTCCTGGCCGCCGCCGAGCGCGTTGCGCCCACCGCCACGGTCGTCCTGGTCAGCTCGGGCGAGGTCTACGGAGCAGTTCCCGAGGCCGAGCTGCCCAGCGGCGAGGATCGCCCACTGGCTCCCCAGACGCCCTACGCGCGCTCCAAGGTGGAGGCCGAGCGCCTCGGCCGTGAGGCGGCCGGCCGCGGCCTGCGGGTGGTCGTCGTGCGGCCCTTCACCCACGTGGGCCCGGGCCAGTCGCTGGACTTCGTCGTGGCGGCCCTGAGCGCGCGGCTGCTGCGGGCTCGCGCCGCTGGGCGGCCCGAGGTCGCCGTCGGGGACCTGTCGGCGCGCCGCGACGTCAGCGACGTGCGCGACGTGGTGCGGGCCTACCGCCTGGTGGCGCTCCTGGGCCGCAGCGGCGAGGCCTACAACGTCGCGGCGGGTCGCGACGTCGCGATCGCCGATCTGGCCGGCTGGCTGGCTGAGCAGATCTACCCGGCGGCGCGCTTCGTGCGCGACCCCGGTCTGGTGCGGCCGCTCGAGATCCCGGTGACGCGGGGAGACACCCGCCGCCTCCACGTCACGACCGGCTGGGAGCCGCGCATCGCCCTGGCCGCGACGCTGTCCGACGTGGTCGCCGACGTCGCCGCGCGCCTCGGTCCTGACGGGGCGACCAACTAGCCTGGCGACAATGGAAACGCGAGCGCCGGCGGTCGTGGCCGTCGTCGTGGCCACCGCTCCGAGCCCGTACCTCGAGGAGACCCTGGCCTCCCTGGTCGGCCAGGACTACGGCGAGCTCAGCATCCTGGTCGTGGCCCACGGGGACGCCGAGGGCGTCGCCGCGCGGGTGGCGGCCGTGGCCCCGGCGGCGTTCGTCCGGGCGCTGCCGGAGAATCGAGGGTTCGCCGCCGCGTGCAACGACGGGGTGCTGGCCGTCGAGGGAGCCACCTTCTACGTGTTCTGCCACGATGACGTGCGCCTCGACCCCGACGTGGTGCGCCAGCTGGTCGAGGCCGCGTTCCGCACCAATGCCGGCGTGGTGACGCCCAAGGTGGTGGCCTACGACGATCCGGTGACGCTGCTGCACGTGGGCCAGACCAGCGACCGCTACGGCGTGGTGCGCGAGCGCGTCCAGCCCGGCGAGATCGACGACGGGCAACAGGACCTCGAGCGCGACGTCTTCGTGGCTCCCGGGGGCGTGACGTTGGTGCGCGCCGACCTGTTCGTGGCGCTGCAGGGCTTCGACCCCCTGATCCCGGCCCTGGGGGAGGACCTGGACTTCTGCTGGCGCGCCCAACTCGCCGGGGCGCGCATCGTCGTGGCGCCCGCGGCCCGCGTCGCGCACCGCGAGTCGATCGCGGCCGGCGAGCGGGCGGTCAGCGCGGTGGGCACGCGCCGCGCGTCGCGCCAGGATCTCCAGCGGCGCCACCGCCTGCTGGTCGCGGCCACCGGCTGGGGGCTGTTCGAGACCGTCGTGACGCTGGTCTCCCAGCTGGTCTTCGATGTCGCCGAGCTGGTGATCGCCGCCCTGGGGCGCGACGGCGACCGGGTCGGCGCGATCGTGGGCTCGTGGCGCTGGATCGTGCGCAACGGTCGCCGGGTGCGCGAGCGGCGACGCCGGCGCTCCGCGTACGTCGTGCTGAGCGACCGGGACCTGCGGCGTCTCCAGGTCGGCGGGGCCAACCGGGCGCGCCGCTTCCTCAGCACGCTGGTGCGCGACGGCTTCGACCGAGCCCGGGGGATCTTGCCGCCCGAGGAGCCCCCCGAGGAGGGCGGTGAGGACGAGGGTGTCGGCTTCGCGGCCGCCTTCGCCGAGGAGGAGGCCTTCGACGAATACGTGGAGTCCCACGTCGCCGGGGCCCGCGGTCCCGCCACGTGGCTGACGGGCTACCGGGCCCAGCTGGCGCTGCTGGTGGTGCTGGTCCTGGCCTGGCTGATCGGGGTCCGCAACCTGGTGGCGATGCACCTGCCGCTGGTGGGCCGCCTGGCGCCCCTGGACTCGTGGTGGACCACGTGGCGGCACTTCTTCGCGTCGTGGTCACCGGCCGGCGTGGGCACCGGGACGCCCGGGATGCCCGGCTACGGAGTCCTGGGCGTGGCCGGCACGTTCGTCTTGGGCCGGATGGGCATCCTCCCGCGGCTCGCCCTGGTCGCGGCGGTGCCCCTGGCCGCCTACGGCACGAGCCGCCTGGTGCGCGGGGTGGTCTCCAACCGGGCCCGCCTGGTGGCGGGCTTCGTCGCCCTGGTCAGCCCGATCGGCCTGACGATGATCGGTCAGGGTCGCATCGACGTCCTGACGGCGGTGGCCGGACTGCCGTTCCTGGTGCGGCGGGTGCTCGAGGTGCTCGACGTCCCGGGGGTGCGCACCGATCCCTACGGCGAGGCGGTGGCCTTTGGCAACCCCGGCTGGCGCCAGACCCGCGCGGGGCAGCGGACCATCCTGGTCATGCTGACGGCCATCGTGGGTGCCCTGGCGCCGGCCACGATCGTGGCGGTGGCGGTCGTGTTCCTCGGGGTGATCGTGGCGCGCTGGCTGGCCCCCGACGATGGGCACGTGCGCCCGTGGCGGCAGCTGGGCGCCGTGCTCGGCTCGGTCGCGATTTTCCTGCTCCCCCTGACCGTCGACACCGTGCTGGCGGGTCGTCGCGCCCTGGGCGTCTTCGGCGCCGCCCGGGGACCCTGGTCGGTGCCCTCGTTCGCCGATCTGGCGCGCGCGACCGACGGGGGCTTCGGCCAGGGCTGGTGGGGCTGGCTCCTGCCGGCCGCCGCCCTGCTCGGCCTGGCCGTGACGCGGGGTCCGCGCCGGGTGGTGGCCAGTCGGTTGGCCACCGTCGGCGCGCTGGCCCTGGTGCTGGCGACCCTGACCTCACGTCACTGGCTGGGCACCTTCACGCCGAACCTGGACGTCATCGAGGCGCTCTACGCCCTGGTGCTGGCGGCGCTGGCCGCCCTCGGGGTGGCGGCCCTGGAAGAGGATCTGCGCGCGGTCGGGTTCGGCTGGCGCCAGTGGTCGGCGCTCGCGCTGGTCGTGGCGATCGTGGCGCTCGCGCTGCCCTTCGCCGGCGCGCTGGGCGGCGGGCGCTTCGACCTGCCGCCCACCGGCGTGGCCGAGTCGATGAACGCCCTGGCGCCCGTGGGCGCCGGGGGCTTCCGGGTGCTGTGGCTCGGCGACCCGTCGATCCTGCCCATCGCCGGCTGGACGGTCGAGCCGGGGCTCGCGGCGGCCACGTCCACCAACGGGCTGCCCGGCGGAGACACGCTGTTCACGCCGCCCGACTCGGGGACCTCCGACGTGATCTTGCAGGCGGTGTCCCTGGCTGTGCACCAGCGCACCGTGCGCTTGGGGGCCCTGCTGGCGACCGCCGGGATCTCGACGATCGTCGTCATGGACGCCGCAGCTCCCGGCGCGCCCGGACAGCGCGCGCCGGTGCGACCCGTCCCGGCGGCACTGACGGCGGCACTGCTGCGCCAGACCGACCTCGCCCTCACCTTGCGCACGCGGGTCGTGGCGATCTACACCAACCAGGACTTCCACGGGCTGGTGTCGGTCGCCGACGCGAGATCGCCGTCTGGCTACCGCCCCCTGAGGGGCTCGACCTTCGGGGTGGGCACGGTGCCCGCGGGCTCGACCGTCGTCGCGGGCCTGGCCCCGGCGGGGGCCTTCGCCCTGGAGGCCAACGGGCGGCCCGCCACGCGGGGCACGATCGACGGCTGGGCGCCGCGCTACACGATCAACCGGTACGGGCGACCCGTCAGCGCCCAGCTCGTCTTGCGTCAGTTCCCCCTCAACGGCGTCCTGGCCCTGTTCACGCTGGCCCTCTGGGCCGTCGTGTGGCTCGGCTTCGGCTGGGCCAGCCGCCTCGAGTGGCTCGTGGGCCGGCGCCGGCCGGGCCACCGGGCGGGGCGGGGGACGCGTGACTAGGCGGTGGCTGGCCCCGGTCGTGGCGGCCGCCGTGGTGGTGACCGGCGCCGCGGCCACGTTGATCCGGCCCACCAACCCGCGACCGAGCACCAACGGCATCACCGTGACGGGCGTCGAGTCGACCGCGACCTTCTGCGGGGGACTGGGCACGGGGCCCGGCCTGGCGTGGGTGACCCTGACCAACTCGGCCGACGCCGCGCGCACCGTGGCGGTGCGAGAGGACTCGACGATCCCGGGTCGTCACCGCGAGGTGACGTTGCATCTGGGCGCCCACCGCACCCAGACCTTGCACCCCGCCGTGGCGGGGTCGTGGTTCGGCGTGACCGCCATCGTCGACGGCGGGGGCGTGTCGGCCTCGACGGTGGCCCCCGACGGGGCCAGTGCGCCGTGCGCCGCGAGCGGCGTGACCTCGTGGGACGCGACGGGCCTGGCCACGACGGTCGGGTCGCACGCGACGCTCGTCTTGTACAACCCGCTGCCCACCGAGGCGGTGGCCAACCTCACGGCCCAGACGCCGACCGGCTTCCTGGCGCCCGCGGCCTACCAGGGACTGTCGGTGCCCGGCGAGTCGGTGCTGGCCCTCCCGCTGGCCAAGCGCGTCGTGGACCAGGCCACCGTCGGCCTGCGCCTGCGGGTGCTGCGCGGCGCCCTCAGCGTGGTGGGCGTCGAGCGCGTCGGTGCACTGGTCTCCTTCGACACCGGCGCCACCGCGCCGCGCACGGCGTGGGCTCTGCCGCTGGTGACGACGGTGCGCGACGCGGCGTCCGCGATCGTGGTCGCCAACCCCGGTCCGGGAACGGTGGCCGTGCGGGCCGCGGTCACCCTGGGGAGCTTCAGCGTCCCCACCCAGGTCCTCAACGTTGGCCCGTTCTCCGTGGGGCGCATCACGATCAGCCCGAACTCAGCCATCCCGGCCCACGCCTACGCCGACGTGCGCGTGCGCGCCACCGCGCCCGTCAGCGCGGCGCTGGTCACTGGTGACGCCAGCGGCTGGCTGGTGAGCACGCCGGGGGTGCCCAGTCGCGCCTATCTGATCAGCGACGCCACGGGGCGTGGCTTTGACGCGGTGGCGGTCGTCGACGCGTCGCCTCATCCCCTGGAGGTCACCGTGAGCTCGGGCCGCGTGAGGGTTCGCGCGACCGTGCCGAGCGAGCAGAGCGTGAACCTGCGGCGTCTCGCGCCTCAACTGGACCACCTGCGGGGACGCACGGTGCTGGTAAGCGCCCCGCGCGACGCCCTGGTCGTGTCGGCGACGCTGCCGACGCGACCCGCCGGGCTGGTGGTCGTGACGCCGCTACACGGAGGGTAGGGCGGGCGGCGGCAGCGCGCTGGAGCGGGGGGCCGGAGCACCGGCGGGCTCCACCGCAGCGGGCGCCGGAGCCGCGGTCGGCTCGGGGGCCGGGGCCGGGGCCGGGGTGCTCGAGCCATTGAGCGAGCTCACGGTCTTGGTCTGGCGCGGGTGGACCGGCTCGCCGAAGGCCTCGTCGATGACGCGCGCGGCCTCCTCGCCGTCGAGGGTCTCGTGCTCGAGCAGCGCCTGGGTCAGCGCGTCGAGTCCGTGGCGGTGCAAGGTGAGCACCTCGATCGCGCGCGCCTCCTGCTCGCGCAAGATGCGCTCGACCTCGTCGTCGATGGTCTTGGACGTGTGGTCCGAGTAGTCGCGGGTGTGCATCAGGTCCTCGCCGAGGAATACCTGGTTGTTCGACCCCCAGGCCATGGGGCCCAGCTCCTTGGACATGCCCCACTCGCGCACCATCTTGCGGGCCAGGTCCGTGTTGCGCTGCAGGTCGTCGGCCGCCCCCGTCGACAGGTCGCCGTAGACGAGGAGCTCGGCCACCCGGCCGCCCATGCGCATGCACAGCGAGTCCTCGAGGTGCTCGCGCGACATGATGTGCCGGTCCTCCTCGGGCAGCGTCATCGTCACACCCAGGGCCATGCCGCGGGGGATGATCGTGAGCTTGTGCAGCGGATCGGTCTTGTCGAGCACGTAGGCCAGCAGCGCGTGACCGCTCTCGTGGTAGGCGATGCGGGTGCGCTCCTCGTCCTTGAGCACCATGGTGTCGCGCTCCTGGCCCATCATCACGCGATCGCGCGCCGACTCGAAGTCCTGCATGGTGATCGTTGCCCCCCGGCGCCGCGCCGCGTGCAGGGCAGCCTCGTTGACCAGGTTCGCCAGGTCGGCGCCGCTCATGCCCGGAGTCCCGCGGGCGACCAGCTGGAGGTCGACGCCCGGATCCACCGGCTTGCCACGCGTGTGCACCTGGAGGATGGGGAGCCGCTCGTCCAGGTCGGGCAGCGGCACGACGATCTGGCGGTCGAAGCGTCCGGGCCTAAGGAGGGCCGGGTCCAGCACGTCGGGTCGGTTCGTCGCCGCGATCACCACGACGCCCTCGTTCTGGTCGAAGCCGTCCATCTCGCTCAGCATCTGGTTCAGCGTCTGCTCACGCTCGTCGTGGCCACCGCCCAGACCCGCGCCGCGCTTGCGCCCGATGGAGTCGATCTCGTCGATGAAGACGATTGCCGGAGACTGCTTGCGCGCGGTGTTGAACAGGTCGCGCACCCGGCTCGCGCCCACGCCGACGAACATCTCCATGAAGTCCGATCCCGACACCGAGAAGAACGGCACCCCGGCCTCCCCGGCCACGGCGCGGGCGAACATGGTCTTGCCCGTTCCCGGCGGGCCCACCAGGAGCAGTCCCTTGGGGATCAGCGCGCCGATCTCCCGGAAGCGCGCGGGACTCTTCAAGAAGTCCACAACCTCGCTGATCTCCTGCTTGACGCCCAGGTAGCCCGCCACGTCGGCGAACGTGATGCGCTGGCGGTCCTGGCTGAACTGCTTGGCCCGGCTGCGTCCCACGGCCATCATGCCGTTCATCTGCCCGCGAGCCTGGCGCGACGCGAAGATCATGAAGCCCGCGAAGATCCCGATCCACAGCAGGTACGGCAGGAACGTCGCGGCAAAGCTCGACGGGTTGGTGAACGTGACGGTGACGTTGTTGGAGCGCAGCAGGTCGATCTCCGAGGAGATGGCCGGAGACGGGCCGTTGGTCGAGTAGTTGGCACCGTTGGACAGCTGGCCGGTGATGACGCCCGTGGAGTTGTTGATCGAGGCCGAGACGACCTTCTGGCCCTTGATGTCGGCCAGCAGCGAGGAGTACGACACGGTGCGCACCGTCTTGTGCTGGAACAGCGAGGGGATGAAGAGGACCCCGACGATGAACACGATGATGGCCACCGTGACCAGGCGCCGCCGCGACTCGGGAGTCATCTGGCGCTGGCCGGCGGGCCCGGGACGCTGAGAGCCGGGCCGCTCGTTGAAATCACTCACCTTTCCAATCTAGAGGGCTTGGCTGACCCCGAGTCCGCACAGGCGGTGAACTGGTGAAGATTAGCGTAAGGAGACGTGGAGAGACCCGAGCCGCCGTCCGCGCGCCCGGGCGTCGTGGTGGCGTGGGCGGCGGGCGGCTTCGTGCTCGGCCAGGCGGTTGCCACGGTGCTCGTGGGACTCGCGGCGACCATCGCCGGGTACCCCGGGGGACTGACGGCCCTGGCCCACGCGGTGCGCAGTCCGTGGTGGGCGTCGACGGCCAGCCTGGTCGGCCTGTGGTGCGGGTTCGCCGCCGCGATCGTCGCCGCCCGCCGCGTGGGCGGTCTGCGGCCCTGGCCGCACCAGTGGCGACCGCGCGCCACGGATGCGTGGTACCTCGTCGTGGGCGTCGTGGCCCAGTTCGCCGTGATCCTGGCCTACCGGCCCTTCCACGTGCGTAACCTCGGCCGGCCCGCGACACGCCTCTTCGGCGCGACCAGCGGGGCCAGCTTCGTGCTCCTCGCGGTCCTGACCACGGTGGGGGCCCCCCTGGTCGAGGAGTGGTTCTTCCGGGGCGTCCTGCTGCGCGGGTTGCGTGACCTCCTGGGGCGCCTGCGGGGCCGCCTGGCCGCGACCCTCGCCGTGGTGCTGAGCGCGGTGGCCTTCGCGCTGGCCCACGGCGAGCCCACCCAGTTCGCCGGTCTGGCCGCTCTCGGTGTGCTGCTCGCGGTCCTCGCCTTGCGCACGCGACGTCTGGTGCCGAGCGCCCTGACCCACCTGTCCTTCAATGCCGTGGCCGTGGGGGCGCTGGTCGCCCAGAGGATCCACTGATGTCGCGGCGCCCGCTGGCCTGGCTCGACGTCATCGCGATCGGCGCGGTGATCGTCGTGACGCTGTGGTCGCTGCATCCCGCGCTGCTGGTCTCGACCAGCACGATCACGGGGGGTGACACCGGTGCGCACCTGGCCCTGCCGGCCTACCTGCGCAGCCTGGGCGACCCCTTCGGGCTCACGCCCTGGTATCCCGGCTGGTTCGCCGGCATGCCCGCCTACACCTACTACTTCGTGCTGCCCGACGTGCTGGCCCTGTGGGCCAGCTACGTCATCAACGCCGCGGTCGCCTTCAAGCTGGCGACGATCCTGGGCTCGGTGCTGCTGCCGGTGGGTGCCTACCTGCTCGGGCGTCTCTTCCGGGCGCCGCGCCCGGTGCCCGCGGCGCTGGCGATGGCCACGCTGCCCTTCTTGTTCGACGCCTCCTTCACCATCGACGGCGGCAACCTGTTCTCGACGCTGGCGGGCGAGTACGCCTTCTCCTTGTCGCTGGCCCTGGCGCTGGTGACCATCGGCCTGTTCGCGCGGGGCGTGCGCACCGGTCGCGGCTACTGGCTCGCGGCCCTCGGGCTCGCGGGCACCCTGCTGGCGCACGTCCTGCCGTTCTGCTGGGTCGTGGCGGCCAGCGGCGTGGTCCTGGTGGTCGAGTGGTTCGCCCGTCGCGGCTGGGTCGACCCCCACGCGCCGCGCCCGGTGGGCGACGCGTCCCGGCCGCTGCGCTTCGTCGTGGGCGCTGGTCTCCTGAGCGCCGGGCTCACCGCGTGGTGGCTGCTGCCCTTCGCCACCAGCCAGGCCTACACCGACTCCATGGGCTACTCGAACGTGAACGTGTCGAGCCTGCACGCCATCTTCAGTGCCCTGGGCTGGTACACGTCGACCGGCACGCCGGCGGGCGACCGCTGGGTGATCGTCGCCGCCGCGCTCGGCGCGGTGGTGGCCGTCGTGTGGCGCGACCGGCTCGGCGTGACCTTGACGGCTCTCACCGCCCTGTCGCTCCTCGCCTTCGTCGTTGATCCCCAGAGCGTCATCTGGAACCAGCGCCTCGTCCCGTTCTGGTTCATCGGCATCCACCTGCTCGCCGGGTGGATGATCGGCTGGCTGCTGGCGCGCTGGGTGGCGCGCGCGCGCGGGTCCGCCCGCGGGGCGGGCCGCGCCGGCGCGCCCGCGCCGCCCGTGGAGGTCGCCTCCGACGGCGAGGACCTCGAGCCGGTGGCTGGCGAGACCCCCATGAGCGTCGAGGACATCCCCGAGGACCCCGCCAGCGGGGGCGACGACGGCGACGGCGTCCCCCACGTGGCAGCCTTCCCGGCGATGGCGGACGCGAGCCCGCCTCGAGCCGGTGGGGACCCGGGTGCCGAAGACGCCGGGTCCGACGAGCGCGACGCGGCCGCCGCGACCCGGCGCACCGGGCGGCGGGCCCTGACGGCCGGCGTGGCCGTCATCGTGCTGGGCCTGGCCTCGACGCTGCCGGGGCTGATCCCGACGACGGCGTCGGCCCTCGGGCTCGCGACCGGGGGGAACCAGGTCACCAGCTGGGCGCAGTGGAACTACTCGGGCTACCAGGCCAAGGCCGCCTGGCCCGAGTACCACAACCTGATGACGACGATGGCGCGGGTGGCGGGCCGCTACGGGTGCGGGCGCGCCATGTGGGAGTACGCACCCTCCGAGAGCCGCTTCGGCACGACGATGGCGCTGATGCTCCTGCCCTACTGGACCAACAACTGCGTCGACTCGATGGAGGGGCTGTTCTTCGAGTCCTCGGCCACCACGCCGTATCACTTCTTGGACCAGGCCGCGCTCAGCTCGCAGCCCAGCGATCCCCAGGTGGGCCTGCCCTACGGTCCCCTCGACGTCCCCCTGGGCGTGACCCACCTCCAGCAGCTGGGGGTGCGCTACTACATCGCCTTCTCGCCCCTGGCGGTCGCTGAGGCCCACGGTGATCCCCAACTCCAGCTCGTCGCCCAGACGCGGGCCTGGCCTGCGCCGGGCGTGCGCTGGCAGATCTACCTGGTCCGCCACAGCCCCCTGGTGACCGGCTTGACGCACACGCCGGTGGTGGTCGCCGGCATCGCCAGCCGGACGGCGTGGCTGGCCGCCAACGTGACGTGGTGGACCACGCCGGCCGACTGGTCCGTCGAGGCGGCCGCGTCGGGGCCGGCATCGTGGCCCCACGCCGCCACGATCCACCAGCTGCCGACGTCGCCCGCGCTGCCGCCCGAGCGCGTCACCGACGTGCACGTGGGACTCCAGTCGCTCTCGTTCCACGTGAGCCGGATCGGGGTCCCGACGCTGGTCAAGGTGTCCTACTACCCACGCTGGCACGCCACGGGCGCTGCGGGCCCCTATCGGGTGAGCCCGAACCTCATGGTCGTGGTCCCCACGTCCCACGACGTGACGCTGGTCTACGCGACGACCGCGACCGGGCGCATCGGTGCGCTGGTGTCCGAGGTGACCGTCGCCGTCGGCATCGTGGTGGCGCTGGCCGCGTGGCGCCGCCGCCGCCGCCGCACGGGCCGGCGCCAGCCGACGGGTGGGTAGCATGGCCGCCGTGGACCTGGGTGCCATCTTCAAGGCCTACGACGTCCGCGGCACCTACCCCGACCAACTCGACGAGGCGGTGGCCGCCGCCGTCGGTCGGGCCTTCGCACGCCAGCAGGGCACTCCACGCATCGTCGTGGGCCGGGACATGCGCCCCTCGGGCCCGAGCCTGGTGGAGGCCTTCAGCGACGGCGCGCGCAGCGTGGGCGCCGAGGTCGTGGACATCGGCGTGGTCTCCACGGACCTGCTCTACTTCGCGTCGGGGCACCTCGACGCCCCGGCGGCCATGTTCACCGCGTCGCACAATCCGGCCGCCTACAACGGGATCAAGCTGTGCGGTCGGGCGGCTCGCCCCATCGGGATCGAGTCGGGCCTCGGCGAGATCGCCGAGGAGGTGGGGGCCCACGTGGGTGAGCCACTGGCCCCGGCCCGCGCCGAGCGCGTGGAGGCCGACCTGTGGCCCGCGTGGGTCCAGCACGTGCACTCCTTCATCGACGTCCCAGGCCTGCGAGCGCTGCGCGTGGTCGCCGACGTGGCCAACGGCATGGGCGCGCTGGTGGCGCCGCGCGTGTTCGCCGACCTGCCCATCGAGCTCGAGGTCCTCTACCCCGAGCTGGACGGGACGTTCCCCAACCATCCCGCCGACCCGATCAACCCGGCCAACCTCGTCGACCTGCAGCGTCGCGTGCGCGAGACCGGAGCCGACGTGGGCCTGGCCTTCGACGGCGACGCCGATCGGGTGTTCCTGGTCGACGAGCGCGGGGGTGTCCTCAGCGGTTCGACGACCACGGCCCTGGTGGCCGCGTCGCTGCTGGACCGGCACCCCGGCGAGACCGTCCTGTTCAACCTGATCTGCTCGCGCGCGGTCCCCGAGGTGATCGCCGAGCACGGCGGGGTCGGCGTGCGCACGCGGGTGGGGCACTCGTTCATCAAGCAGGTGATGGCCCAGACCGGCGCCATCTTCGGCGGGGAGCACTCGGGCCACTACTACTACCGAGACAACTTCCGGGCCGACTCGGGCGTGATCACGGCCCTCATCGTGCTCGAGCTGCTGAGCCACGGGACCGAGCCGCTCTCGACGGTGTCGGCTCCCTTCCAGCGCTACGCCGCCTCGGGCGAGCACAACAGCCCGGTGGAGGACCCCGCGCGGGTCCTGGCGCGCGTCCGCGAGCGCCTGATCGGCGACGGGGTCGTGATCGACGAGCTCGACGGGCTCACCGCGGACCTGGGCTCGTGGTGGTTCAACCTGCGCCCCTCGAACACCGAGCCGCTCCTGCGCGTCAACGTGGAGGCCGCCGACGAGGTGTCCTGTGCGCGCCATCTGGCCGAGGTGCGCGCGATGATCGAGGAGGCGCGGTGAGCTTGGACCCGCTGCTGATCGAGCTGCTGGTGGACCCGGTGGACCACGGAGAGCTGCTGTACGTGGAGACGGCGGGCGTCCTGTACAACCCCCGCCGGCGCCAGGTCTACGCGCTGAGCGACGGGATCCCCGTCTTGTTGCCCGACGAGGCCACGACGGCCGATGACGCCGAGCACGCGCGCCTCGTCGGTGACCCGAGCGCGGTGCGCACGGGCGCGCGGCGCGACTAGCTGAGCCGCTCGACGATCATGGCCATGCCCTGGCCCCCGCCCACGCACATCGTTTCGAGGCCGTAGCGCGCGCCGCGGTCCTCGAGGCCGTTGAGCAGCGTGGTCATGATGCGCGCGCCGGTCATGCCGAAGGGGTGGCCCAGCGCGATGGCGCCGCCATTGACGTTGAGCTTCTCGAGCGGGATGCCGAGCTGGCGCGCACTGGGCAGGACCTGGGCCGCGAAGGCCTCGTTGATCTCGACCAGGTCGATCTGGTCCATGGTCAGGCCGGCGCGGGCCAGCGCCTGGCGGGACGCGTCCACCGGCCCCAGGCCCATGATCTCGGGGTTCAGGGCGCTCACGCCGCTGGCGACGATGCGGGCCAGGGGAGTGATCCCGAGCTCGCGGGCGCGGGTGTCGCTCATCACGATGACCGCCGCGGCGCCGTCGTTGAGGGGGCAGCTGTTGCCCGCCGTGACTGATCCTCCCGGCTTGAACACCGGGGCCAGGCTGGCCAGCTTCTCCAGGCTGGTGTCGGCGCGGGGGCCATCGTCGCGGTTCACCACGCGCCCGTCGGCGAGGGTGACCGGGATGATCTCGCGCTCGAAGAAGCCGTTGGACTGGCTGGCCACGGCCAGCTCCTGGCTGCGCAGCGCGTACGCGTCCATCTCGGCGCGCGAGACGCCCTCGAGCTCGGCGACGTTCTCGGCCGTCTGGCCCATGGCGATGTAGACGTCGGGCAGGCCGGCGGCCGCGGTCCAGGGATCGCCCGGCGCGCTGGCGCGCGCCGCCGAGCGGGCCGTGGCCGCGGCGAACAGCGGGTTCATGGCGGCCGGCAAGTCGGCGGTGCCGTTGCCGAAGCGCGAGACGGTCTCGACGCCGGCGGCCACGAAGACGTCGCCCTCGCCGGCCCGGATGGCGTGGGCCGCCATGCGGATCGCCTGGAGCGACGAGGAGCAGTAGCGGTTCACCGTGACGCCGGGAACGCGATCGAGGCCCGCGAGGATCGCGACCACGCGTGCCAGGTTGAACCCGGACTCGCCCGCGGGCTCGCCGCAGCCGACGATGACGTCCTCGATCGTGGTCGGGTCGAGCTGGGGGACCTTGGCCAGGACCTCGCGCACCACGTGAGCGGTCAGGTCATCGGGTCGCACGTCAACGAGCGACCCCTTGAAGGCGCGTCCAATGGGGCTGCGGCCGGTGGCGACGATCACGGCTTCTGGCATGTTGCTCCTCGGTTACCGGGTGGTTACCCGGAGATGTTACCGGGTGGTTACCCGGCGATACTACTGAAGTTCGCCCACCCGCAGCGGCCCGGCGTCGGCGAAGCCCTGACGCACGCCCTGGCCGGCGCGGCGCTGGAGCTGCTCGGGCTCAAAGAGCATCCAGTAGGCGTTGCGGGCGTGGCGGCGCGAGCGGTTCTCGAAGACCTGGGCCAGGACGGCCGGGTCGTCGGCCTCGTCCTCGTGCACGAAGACCTCCAAGATGGGCGTCGAGGTCATGAGCTGGGCCTGCATGATGCCCTGGGAGGCCTCGTGGGCGCACTGCTTGTCGATCGGGGCGCGTCCCGGCATCCCCAGGGCGACCACGATGGCGCAGCCGTCGCGCTCGATGAGCTGCTTGGCCGCCACGGCGAGGTCCTTGAAGCCGGGCACGGTGCGCGAGACGACCACGAAGTCCTCGCCGTGGCCCGGGCACTCGGCCAGCTCGGCGCGCGCGGCCGCTCCCATGTCGTAGCGCGCGAACATCGTGTCGACCACCCCGATGCGCACGCTCGCGTGCTCCTGGCGCTCGCCCTCAGCCATGTCCACCTCCCCCGCCAGTGTAGGAAGGCTGAGCGCCCTCAGCGCGGGGCCAGCCGGGCGACGGCCTCGGCCAGCTCGTCGGGCGGCGAGAGGATCGCCAGCACCGCGGCGTCGACGCCGGCGTCCTGGTAGCGCGCGATGTGCTCCCGGCAGGCTTCGGCCGGGCCGTGGATGATCAGCTCGTCGACCACCTCGTCGGGGATGGCGGCGTTGGCCCCGGCCCGGTCGCCCGCGGCCCAGGCGGCCCACATGGCCTCGAGCTGGGGCCCCCGCCCGAGCCAGCGGTGGAAGTCGGCGTAGGCCGGAACCGTCAGGTACGCGGCGATCATGCGTCGTGCCAGGGTCCGGGCGCGCTCGGCGTCGGCGGTCGGGATCACGAAGAGCCGCGCGGCGACGAAGGCGTCGCCCAGCTCCTGGCGCACGCGGGTGACGTCGCTGGCGCTGAGCCAGTTGAGCACCGCCCCGTCGGCCTCGTCGCGGGCCAGGTGCAGCATGCCGGGCCGCAGCGCCCCCAGGATCAGGCGAGGACGCGTGGTCACGGGGCGGCTGAGCCGGAAGCCGCGCACGGTGAGGGTCTCGAGCTCCTCGTCGATCCGCTCACCGGCCAGGGCGCGCTGGACGACGTGGAGCACGTCGCGGGTGCGTGCGTAGGGGTGCTGATAGGGAATGCCGTTCCAGCGCTCGACCACCGGGGCGCTGGAGGCTCCCAGGCCGACAGTCAGGCGGTCGCCGGCCACCTCGGCCAGGGCGGCGATCGACATGGCGAGCAGCGCGGGACCCCGCGTGAACACCGGGGCGATGGCGAGTCCCAGCTGCAGGCGGGGCTCCCAGGCTGCGGCCAGGGCCAGCGGCGTGAACCCGTCGGACCCGTCGACCTCGCTCGACCACACGTCGGTGTAGCCCAGGTCGGCCAGGCGGGCGAACCAGCCGCGGTGCTCGGACAGCGACACGCCATCGAAGGGGATGGTGACGCCCAGCCGGCGCTCGACCACGCGCGCGGATGCCGTCCCCGGGGGTGACACGACGTTCTCAGGCATGCTGGTCCTCCGCGATGACGGTATCGCAGCGACGGGAGCGCTGGACGCACTTCGTAGACTGACGGCCGTGCTCGTGCGCCCCCGATGGCTCCTGGTGGCGCTCAGCGTCGGTGCGCTGACGCTCAGCGCGGGCGCGTCGAGCGCGGCACCGCCTCGCCCTCGCGTGCACCCGCCCGTGTGCGTCGTGTGGTCGGGCCACTTGCGCTGCACGCCCTGGCATCCGGTGGACACGTGGGCCTCAGCGACCTCGGTGCTCGTCAACTCGTGGCGGCCCTGGTCGTCTCAGCCGACGATCGTGGCCACCGCGGCGTGGTTCCATGCCCGTTCCACGCTGCTCGCGCTCTACCCGGGCTACAAGGTGCCGGGCCCGTCGGCTCTGGACCGCGGGCCCGAGATGGTGCCCCCGACCGCGCGGCGGAGCCTGCTGGTGACCTTCAACGGCGGGTTCTACGAGGTCGACGCCGCGGGAGGCTTCTTCGCCCACCAGACGCTCTACGCCCCGATGCGCCGGGGACTGGCGACCGTCGTGCGCTACCGCAGTGGGCGCGTCGATGTCCTGACCTGGACCGGCGGGCCGCGCCCGCCCGCGACGGTCGTGCTGGCCCGCCAGAACCTGCCCCTGCTGGTGGCGGCCGGCCGGCCCACGCCCGCCAGCGCCGACAACGCCGCCTGGGGCCTCACCCTCTACGGGGCCCCCGCGGTGTGGCGCTCGGCTCTCGGGGTGGACGCGTCGGGCAACCTGGTCTACGCGGCGGCGCCCGGCCTGACGTCGTCGATGCTGGCCACCCTCATGGTGCAGCTGCACTGCATCCGGGCCATGGAGCTCGACATCAACCCCGAGTGGCCGGTGCTGATCACCTACGGGGGGCCCGGAGCGGCGAGCCCGACCATGCAGACGCCCAACCCCAACCAGATCCCGACGCGCTACCTGGCCGTGAGCACCAAGGACTTCTTCGCGCTCTACGCCTCGCGCACGCCGGGCGCCCCCCAGCCCTGGTAGCGCGGTCGGGCCGGCTCAGGCGGCGTGGCGGGGTGCGTGGCGCCGCGGGCGTCGTCGGCGCCACCGGTCGGCGAGCGGGAGGCCGATCATGATGAGCACGGCGAGGGCGAAGCCCGCCCCAGCCGCCTCCTCGTGGGGCGGCAGGAAGGAGAACGACATCGTCGAGTTCCCCGCGGGCACCGCGACGGTCTGGTAGACGCCGTCCAGGGTTCCGATGGCCGCCGACTGGCCGTTGACGGTGGCGTGCCAGCCGGGCATCATCAGCTCGCTGCGCACCACGGTTCCCGGATGCACGCAGGTCACGGTGGCGTGGGCGAACCCGGTGCCGATGACCGTGCACCCGGCCGTCGGGCTCGAGAAGTAGGTCGTGGCCCCGGGCAGGCTGTAGATGCCCACCATCTGGTCGGCGAAGACCTCGCGCACGCCGATCTTGGTCAGCGCCGGCAGTGGCTGAACGCCCACCGGGAACACCAGGTAGCGCACGGCGGCCGCCCGGTAGGAGGACAGGTGCGCCAGGAGCTCGTGCTCCTGCTGGATGATCCCCGCCAAGCCGCCCCGGGTCATGAACTGGCGCGACGGGACCATGGCGGGGTTCAGCTGCGTGGCGATGTAGTTGGCGAAGGCCGTGGGGAACGGGAGATCGATGGCGTTGAGCTCGGGCAGGTTGTACTGCGAGCCCCAGTTGGGGAACAGCACCTCGAAGTCCAGGAAGCGGGCGCGCCCTATGTTGTTTTGCAGGTAGGTGATGGGACCCTGGTCGACGGTGACCGAAGTGGGCGCCTCAGCCGTGGGGACGAGGTAGGTGAGAGCCGCCTCCCCACTGAGCAGCGTGACCAGGACCAGGGGGGCCCAGCGGAACCGCGTCAGGAAACCGGCGGCCAGTACGAGGCCGACGGCGATGAAGGGCAGGGCGTGGAGCCCCAGGAGGATGATGCGGTCGCGGTGCGTGAGCACGTAGCCGGCGTTGACCGCGCGCGCGCTGAGGGCGGACCACGCCAGGAGCAGCGCGCCAAGCGGCGTGGTGACGAAGAACAGGCGCCGGGCCCCTCGCGAGGTGACCAGGTCGGAGATCGCGAGGCCCGCCAGCACCACCACCGAGAGCTCCAGGGTGGCCATGTCGTAGCGCGAGAAGGCGATCTGCTTGACGTAGGGGATCAGGTTCCACAGCGCGCGTACGTGGAGCACGTTGAGCATGGCACCCAGCGACAGGAGGAACCACGCGCCCAGGGCGATGCGCAGCGGTCGCAGGCGCCGTCCGAGGAGGCCCAGGAGCGCGAGGGTCGTGGTGCCCGCGAGCAGGTAGCCGCCGATCGTGCCCCAGGCGTTGGTGGCTTGGTGGCTGTGGTTCGAGAAGATGGTGCCGTAGATGTAGGGGTCGAGGAACATCGGCAGCGACTGGGTGGGCAGGACGGCGGAGCCGTCGACGGCGCCGACGTGTCCGCCGATGTTGGCCACGTGCAAGAAGTCGACGAAGGGCACGATGATCGGCAGGGCCAGCAGGAGTCCCAGGGCCCCGCCGTAGGCGATGTGGCGCGCGGCCAGCCAGCGCCGAGCTCGGGGGAGCGCGAAGAGGCGGACCGCGGCCCACGCGAGAACGAAGAGCCCGTCCAGGAAGGCCACCTCGGGGAATCCCGCGTAGACGGACAGCGCCAGGGCCACCGCCAGCACGTACCACCCGCGCCGCCGGCCGCTGTCGAGGTCCCCGTAGGCCATCTCGATGCCGAGGAGCATGAGGGGCAAGAAGGCGACCGGATTGAGCACCGAGTTGCCGAGCCAGGCGAACGTCCCGTTGAGCGCGAAGACGATGCCGATGCCGGTGGCGATCACGGCGGGCATCCCGAGGCGGCGGCCCAGGAAGTAGGTGGCCAGGCCGGCGATGAACTCGAGGGCCAGGTGGAACCAGAGGAGACCAGCCGATGACGCGAACAGGAGGGTGAGCGGCAGGAGCGACGCGGCCTGCATCTCCCCGGCCAGGGGCTGGCCGAGGCCCTCGAAGTAGTTCCACCACGGCAGGTGGCCGTGCAGGAGGTCCATCGCCGACAGGTGGCCGAGCGGCTGGGTGATGAATCCGATGTTGGGATCGATCGCGGGACGCCCACAGGTCACGCGGCACACCGTGCGCGCGATTCCCGAGGTGAAGCTGATGGGATCGTTGCTCGCCAGTCCCAGCGTGTACATGAAGTTGGCCACGAGGACGGCCACCCCGATGATGACGGCGGGCCACGTCCACGCCGGCAGGCGGCGGTTCAGAGCTGCGATGCGTTGTCGCCAGGGGGGCACCGGACCAGGCTAGCCAAGCCCGCCAGGGGGTCCGGGCCTAGCGGAAGCGGTAGTACATCGTCTCGCCGAGCAGGAGCAGCGACTCGGAGAAGTAGGGATCCTTGAAGGAGCCGAAGATGTCCCAGCGCCGGATGAAGCGGTTGCGATCGACCAGGGGGTCCAGGGTGCCGCGCGACGAGCTGACGTGATGGTAGAGCCGCACGTCGGGGTCGAAGATGACCGCCCGGCCCGCGACGAGCGAGCGCAGGCAGATGTCCACGTCGTTCATCACGACGGCCAGGTCCTCGTCCATGCCCCCGAGCTCGTTCCACCAGTCCCGTCGCACCATCTGCACGGCTCCGGTGACCGCCGCGACGTCGCGCACCGATACCGCGTACTGGTTGGTCACCGGGTAGTTGGAGTCGGTGCGCAGGTGCTGGGGGTAGGGGGTGATGACGATCCCCTCGTGCTCGCGGCGACCTTCGGGGTCCAGCAGGCACGCGCCCACGAACCCGACGTCCTCGAGCGAGGCCAGCGACACCAGGCGCTCGAGCCAGTCGGGCGTGACGATCACCGTGTCGTTGTTGAGGGTGACCACGTACTCGGCCTCGGCGGCGGCCACGCCGCGATTCACGATGTGGGCGTAGTTGAAGGGCCCCGGGCAGGGCACCACGGGGAACCCCTCGTCGGCGAAGTAGGCCAGGGACTCGGGCTGGACCGAGTCGTTGTCCAAGATGACGATGCGGTAGTTGGGGTACGTCGTCTGCTCGCGAATCGAGTCCACGCAGCGCCGGACCAGGTCGACGCGGTCACGGGTCGGGATCAGGATGTCGATCGACGGGGCGGGCTGGGGCACCGGAAGACGCCACCGGGTCGTCCCCGGCAGGTCGCCCGGGACGACGGTGCCGGACCAGCCGCGCCGCGCCAGCGCCCGCGAGACCACGGCCACGGTGTCGGCGTCGAGGTGCTCGCGTCTCGCGGTGAATGCGGGGCGGCCCCCGATCACCAGATGCGGCAGGTGCTGGAAGACGGCACCCGCCTCGTGCAGGCGCAAGTACAGGTCGTGCTCAAAGGCCCACCCGGCCGCGACGTCCAAGCCCCCGACCTCGCGGATGCGCTCGGCGCGCACGATCGCGGGCCGGCCCACGCAGTTGTAGCTGAGCAGGGTGTGGTAGCCGACGGCGGGGCTCTTCAACGAGGGCTGGTGGGCCGAGGGCCAGAACTCGTCGGCGAACACGACGTCGGCATCGGGCTCGGCGACCGTGACCAGCGCCTCGGCGGCGAAGATCGCGTCGCCGGGTGCGTCGGCCCGGTCAGCCAGGATGACCCAGCGCGTGCGAACACTCGCCAGCTCGCGGTTCAGGCGCTCGATCTCGGCGCGGGCATCGGGAGCGGACTCGTCGATGCGCAGCACGGTGGACTGGCTGTCGCGCTGGGCCTCCAGACTGCGCACCGGTCGCTCGAGGAGGTGGGGGCGGTAGTTGATGGGGAAGTAGGCCTCGTCGGGCTCGATGGTCTCGACGATCGTGGTGGGCGGCTTCTTGGCCGTGCCGCGCACGCGACGTACGGCGCGCAACAGGGGCCGACCGACCAGGCGCGCGGCCCGGTAGCGCCACGTCTCCTCACCCAGCAGGCGGCCGATCGTCTGGCGCCAGCGGCTGGCCGACACCATCCGGATGTTGGCGTGGAACTGGCCCCAGCGGCGTCGCAGCTCCTCGTCGGTGATGGGTGGTGCCGACACGTCGACGTCGTACTGGCGGATCTGGAACACCCGGTCTCCTCGCGCTTCGGCTCTCCAGGCTACCGGCCGCGTCTCGGTGTGCCAGGAGCCGATCCCCGACGTCGTTCAGGTGACTTTCACACGCCGTTCACCCCCCGTTCACCCGCCACTCATCTCGCGGCAACTCGGCGGGAGAACACTGCGAGGGGCGAATGAGAGAGGCGGTGCGTCGTGTCCTTCGCACAGCAGAGCGCGAGCGAGTCGAGTATCGAGCCGGTCGGGCCGACGATCGGCCAACTCCTCGACGACGCGCCCACCAGTCGCTTCCACCGGCGGGCCGTCGTGATCTCGGGGATGGGCTTCTTCACCGACGCCTACGACCTCTTCGTGATCGGGACCGTGGCCTCCCTGGTGCAGACGCAGTGGGCCCTGTCGACGACCATGACCAGCTGGGTGACCGGCGCTGCGGTCCTCGGCGCGTTCGTGGGGGCGATGTCCTTTGGGCGCCTGGCCGACGTGGTGGGGCGCAAGTCTGTCTACACCGCCGTCGCCCTCATCATGATGATCGGCGCCGTCGCCTCGTCCCTCGCCCCCAACGTCCTCGTGCTGATCGCGGCGCGCTTCGTCCTGGGCCTCGGCATCGGTGGCGACTACCCGGTGTCGGCCGTGCTGATGAGCGAGTACTCCAACCGTGCGGACCGGGGTCGTCTCGTGGGCCTGGTCTTCTCGATGCAGGCGCTCGGTCTCATCGTGGGCCCCCTGGTGGGCCTGGCCCTGCTGTCGTCGGGCATCGCCACCACGCTCACGTGGCGCTTGCTGCTGGTGATCGGTGCGGTGCCCGCGGCTGCGGTGATCTACCTGCGCGCTCGCATGCCAGAGTCCCCGCGGTTCCAGGCGCACGTCAAGGGCTCGAACGCCAAAGCCGCAGCCGAGCTGCACCGTTTCTCCGACGGGATCATCGACGTGTCCAACGTCGCCCCGGCGACGCGGACGCTCATGAGCGTGCGTCAGTTCTTCTCCAGTCGTGCCATGTGGCGCCTGGTGCTGGGCACGGCGGGAAGCTGGTTCCTCTTCGACTACGCGTACTACGGCAACACGCTGTCGCTGCCGAGCATCTTGAGCGAGGTCTCGCCCAACGCCAGCCTCGAGGGCAAGATGGTGCTCTCGCTGGTCCTGTTCTTGGTGTTCGCCGTGCCCGGCTACATCGTGGCGGTCGCCCGCATCGACCGCATCGGGCACCGCCGCCTGCAGTGGATGGGCTTCGCCATGATGGCGATCTGCTTCGGCCTGCTGGCCGCCGTGCCGCGCTTGACCACCCTGGTGGGTGGCTTCATCGCGATCTTCGGCATCAGCTACTTCTTCACCGAGTTCGGACCCAACACCACGACCTTCGTGCTCCCCTCGGAGGTCTTCCCCGTCGAGATGCGCACGACGGGCCACGGCATCGCGGCCGGCATCGGCAAGCTCGGGGCATTCGTGGGCGTCTTCCTCGTCCCGCGGCTCGAGGCGAGCTGGGGCCTGCGCGGGATGCTGGTTGTCGCCGCGGCGGCCGCTCTGGCCGGCCTGGCCACCACGGCGCTGCTGCCCGAGGCCAGCCGTCGCGCCCTCGACCACGACGGCGCTCCTCACTAGGCTCAGCGCCCAGGGGCGCCGATCGGGAGGAGGGATGCGTGGACCTGGACTTGGCGGGTCGTGCCTATCTAGTGACCGGAGGAACCGATGGGCTCGGGCTGGCTCTGGCCGAGCGGCTGGTGGCCGAGGATGCCCGCGTCGCGGTGTGCGGGCGGTCGCCCGAGCGCGTTGAGGGCGCCCGGCGCCGGCTGGGTCCGAACGGACTGGGCGTGGTGGCCGATGTGACCGACGCCGACCAGCTCGATGGCTTCGTCGAGGCGGCCCTCGAGTCCTTCGGTCGGCTCGACGGGGTGGTGTCCAATGCGGGGCGCTCGGCGGGCGGGGCCGTGGTGGGCTCGTCGGACGAGCAGTGGCGAGACGACTTCGAGCTCAAGGTCGTGGCCGCGGTGCACCTGGCGCGCCGGACCGCCGAGGCGCTGCGGGAGACCGCGGGAGCCCTGGTGAACGTCCTGGCGATCTCGGCGCGGGCCCCGGGCGCGGGCTCGACGCCGACGGCGGCGTCGCGGGCGGCGGGTCTGGCCCTGACCAAGGCCCTAGCCACCGAGATGGCCCCGCACGGCGTGCGCGTCAACGCCGTCCTCATCGGCATGATCGAGTCGGGTCAGTGGGAGCGACGTGCGGCCATGACCGGTGAGGCGCTCGACGTCTTCTACCGGCGCGTGGCAGCCGAGGCGCGCATCCCGCTGGGCCGGGTGGGCCGTTCCGACGAGTTCGCCGACCTCGTGACCTTCCTGCTGTCGCCGCGCGCCAGCTACATCACCGGGGTGGGCATCAATCTCGACGGAGGCCTCGCGCCGGGCATCTAGGACCCGCCGGGCGTGCCCGCTGTGTCGTGTGATGGGCGCGCCGGCGCAAGGCTGGTCGGCGACTCCGGCGACGGCTCGCAGCTCCACCGGACGCCGGCAGTGCGCGATCGTCGAGGTCGCCAAGGCCCCGGGAGAACCCTCAGCGGTCGCGCTGCGGTCTCGACCGGTGCGCCCACCGGGTGTTATGGCGCCACGAGCTCGTGTGGCGGTAGCAACCCCGAGGGCCCCTGCTCGGCGTCACTGATCGGGGCCGACCGTTGGCCCCGAGCCAGGGCCTGGACGAGGCTCACGGCGACCGCGACGTTCTTCAGCGCACGGTTCCACGGATAGAGCGTCTGGAAGAACCACGCGAACGCCGGGCTATGGGTGCGTGAGAGGTACAGCGTCATCATGGCGTCCGCGTAGTTGACGAGCCCGGCGATGCTCAGGAGAACGAGGCTCCACACGGGCCATTCCGCGATGACTCCCAACACGAAGAGCCACAGCATGTACTGGGGGGAGTTCACCTTGTTGACCAGCAACAGCACCGCAAAGGTGATCGCCGCGGCGGCGATCGGGGAGCCCCCCCGAAGGACGCGGGGCACGAGCAGGGCGACGGCGAGCACGACGAGGGCACCGCTGAGCAGGTCCACGACCGGGATGGGGAGCGTCGACGCGAGGCGCAGTTCGTAGAGGATCCCGCCGTGGCCTCCTCTCCTGGCGTTGAAGACAAAGAAGTGACCCCAGTTCCTGAGGTTCGCCAGGGCGAAGGGCACGTTGACGACGAGTGCGACGGCTGCGGACCACAGCACCATCTGGCGTGCGTGGACTCGATCGCGAGAGTCGCGTAGCAGCCAGATCACGCAGTAGAAGAGCACGATGACGGGGAAGAACTTCGCCCACACCCCCAGCGACAGCAAGACGCCCGCCCAGGCGTACCGGCGCGATCGGAACTGCGCCCAGCCGGCGACCATGAAGAAGATCGCCAAGAGGTCCCAGTTCAACAGCCCGTAGACGAGCAGCAGCGGGCACAGGGCGAAGGTCCACGCGAGGCGCCAGTTGATCCGGTGCAGGAAGTACACGGTGCCGAGCGCGCTGGCCACTAGCCCGAGGCTGCTCACCAAGAAGTAACCCTGGACACCTGGCGCCCAGGCCGCCAGCCACATGAACATGCCCGTGAGGACCGGGTACTCGACCGGGGTGTGGACGTAGGGCAGGGCGTGGTTCCCCAAGTTGAACCTGTAGTAGAGCGAGATGAGGTCGGAGTACGCCACGTGGCGGTACGACCACGGCGCGTACACGGCGCCGGGATGTGCCGCCGCGGGGATAAATGCGGCCGGCCGGAGGTGGAGGTAGGCCCACAAGAGCCAGCCCGTGACGGCGACGGCGGGGACCCAGGGGGTTTTGGGAAGCCATCGCGCGGACAACGCGCGACTCTCATCGGCGTCCGGGGCGCGCGGCGCCAGGAGAGTCATCGTTGGGTACTTCTCCTTTGGGGTTGGCTGCGAGGATGGATGCGCTCAGACGCTGACTGCGTGGACCGTGACTATAGCGGCGGGCGGCGGGCTCAACCAGGGCTGGGCCGCACCCCAGACCCGGGGGAAGCAAGTCGCGATGATCCAGGCCACCGCTCAGGCGACCCCTTGAGGGAGCCGCTGCTCGCGCGGCCCTGGAGAGCGGCCGGCGCACGCTGCGTACGCTTCGAGCTTCACCAGCGCGATGAGGTGCGCATGTGTCCGGCGACCCGGGGACGACCCGGCGGCGAAACCCGCTCCGGCGCCTCACCCGGCGTGGTGACTACCGGAACTTCTCGCTTGACGAGGACCTCGTCGACCAAGACGCGAGGAACTATGGATGCGCGACGCTCGTCACCAACGACCGACACATGACTGATCCACTCTTCTCGTCGCGGCTCTCGAACGTGCCCGAGACGCGGGCGATCAAGATCGCAGCACGAGGAGGGAGTGCGAGAACTGGGACGGTATCGAGGACCGTGGAGCACGGCTCGAACGCCGCCTGAACTCAACGGCGCGGGCGTTGGCGAAGAACCCGCGCGACACTCGACGTCCGCATCGAACCCGATTCGTGCGACCGTGACCCTACCGGCTCGCGCAACGCGCGGTGGGCGAGGCGAAAAGGTCTCAAGAAGACCGTCACGTGGAGACTGAACAGACCAGCTCGTGATGCACCGATGACGAACTCGTCGGTAGCGGGCAAGCGGACGAAGGTGGGGTGTCATCAGCGACCAAAGTCCTCCAAGACCACAGCCCGTGCTTACTTCGTCGCCCGTATTGGTCCTATTGGCGCGTGATGAATCGCTGTCGCACCGGCGCTGGTGCCACGCAAAGGAATGACCTTACGGACGGCAATCGCGAGCGTGCAGAAGTCCCCGAATGTGGACTCGGGTATCAGTCCCTTGACAGTCAGCGTCGTGCCCTCGGCGTTGGTCGCAAGGCTGTAGCCGTTCAATGCCCCGCAGGGAACACCCATGGCAGTGATGTGGAGGCGTCTCTTCGAGACTCGACCATCTTGTAGCCAGCTGACGGAGACCTGTTCGATGGCTGCGAGGAGCTGGGGCTTTGTCGCGGAATGCTTTCTGCCGGTCTTGTAGGTGAATGCGAGGGGAACGCCAGTGGTTCTTTCACTGTTGGGCAAGCCGTATCCACTCACGACGACTGTCAGGGGCAGGGAAGCTATCGCCGAAGCGCTGCACGCACTCGTGGTGGTACAAGGCTTCGACGTTGCGATCGCCACCCAGACGGGCACACGGTGAAGTCTCGGCGCTCGGTCCTGGGAGAGATTTAGCGTGATGTCGCCATAGCCGAAGGCCACCTTGCTCTGGCCCGCAAGAGCAGTCGTAGCCCAGAGTTCGCTGGCCATCTGCGTTGCTGAAACGCGTGGCTTGGTTGAGGGCGAGGGTGGGGCAATGGTTAGCCCGTCGAGGCGCAGAACCGTACCAATCCGTCCTCTGCTTACCAGCGCTGCCGCCATACTCCGCGATGCAGCGCGGTAGGTCGCCTGTGCCAATCGACTGGCGCTGTACTCAACCCACGACGAGTGAACCACGCCCAGGGCGAAGCCACCGGATACGGCGGTGGGTGACGAACCCAGGAAGGCAACGGCTCCGGACACAACCAATACGACGGCTAGCGCTACTGCGCTGATGCGTAGCGATGCCCGGTGCCAGATAGAGGTGTGGGCACGAACGGCTCGCGTCGCAGGCTGTTCGATGCCAGACAGCACCAGCGTCATCAGGTGGTCGTAGGGCACGAGTTCATCGAGTGCGTTGTCGTTGAGGTCGCGAACGGGGTCGATGTCGGCAATCAAGATGTTGATTAGGTCGTCGTTCATCAGAGTGTCTCCTGATTCCGTAGGGGCGTGATGCTGGCGGTGCTGCTGGTCGCGTTGAGCAGTTGGCGAAGATGCTGACGAGCTCGTGACATGCGAATGCCAGCCGCCTTCTCACTGCAGCCGAGGACGAGCCCTATCTCGCGGTACGACAGGCGCTCCCAGTAGGTGAGTTGGAGCAGTTCTCGCTCTTCTGGGCGTAGTTCGGCCAGGGCTTCCATCAACTGCTTGATGTCCTCTTCGCTGTACCGTGGCGCGTCCTGGGCGCGCTCTCGCTCGAGGGCCAGGCGCATCTCCAAACGCAGTGAGCGCTGGCGACCTCGCAAGGTGTTGGACAGGACACGACCCGCGATGCCGTAGAGCCAGAAAAGCTCGTGGTCTCGCGGAGGTTTCTCGTCGAAGCGACGCCAGGCAACGACGAAAGTCTCAGCTGCGAGGTCTTCGGCAGCACTATGGTCGTCGAGGCGACGAAGTGCATAACGCAACAGTGCTTGACGATGCGTGGCGACTACTCGTGCTAACTCCGAGTCCTTGTCGCGTCCCTGTTGCTCAGTTGCTCTCATCACTATGTAAATGTCCGACTGGCACGAATCCCTTCACCGCACCTTCACCGACCATCTCACCTGGACCGTTCGGCTGGTCCAAGGCTTCTCCAGTTACCGGTGTGCCGGTGTCGACGACGCTCGAAAACTGGACACTTTCAACGCTCGAAAAGTGAACAGTTTCCGACACCCTAACTCTTGTCGTCGGTCGTCAACGTCACGCTCGGCAGACTGTCGACGCCCCGTCCCCTCAA